>JAFTGB010000018.1 GCA_017458125.1 Prevotella sp. | reverse complement strand
TTTTTAGAAGTGAAACATTTATTTTTTACGTTGCTTTAAGAGTTGGCAAGGGAAGTATGGGAATGCAAGGAATTACCGAATTATTTCACCCTTGGGCCTGGAAAAGTTTTTATTGGCTGGCACAGACGGCAAAAAGTTTTTGAAAAAATCCGAGGAATAAGGCACCTGGTACTTGCAGAATACGGCTTGCACTAACTTTGCGACGGAAAAAGTAAGTGTACTCGCTTCGCCCGGAAAAGGCATAAATGAGGAAGTCGGAATAAGAACAATTCAGTGACAGATACGATAAGGAGGATGCTCGACAGTCAACTGCTCATTGGGGGCACGTCTTGGTTATCAGACGGAGAAGGACAATGCGAAGATGTAGCGTATCATCCATATTCATCAGGAAGTATGGTAAACGAAGGATGTCCATTGACATGCTAAAGAGGCAATGCAGTGGTAGGTTACAACAGAAGATAGGGGAAAAGCGATTAGGATGTTCAGCAACGCGGTCTGTAAGACAGCTGCATGAGATCTCTTGCAGGAAAGGAAAGAGGAAAAGAATGAACTCGAAGAAGAAGGTCAAGTAAGCCTTTCCTTTACAAGAGAACGAATCTAATATGAAAATGACGGTTTTCTTCCCAAACGGATTATAAGAGGTTTATTGAGTATTGTGGGTGGAATCTAAATTCAATGGTTGATAGCATTGCACCGAAAACACTCAACATATAAAGGTTCTTGTACAAATCTACTACATCAACGAAAGAATGTGGTAGATTTGTACGTCAAGCCTGATATTAGAACTAATGATTTGATGGTGATTGAAATCATCACGAAATCATCATATTCCCAAAATAAGCTTATAAGGGTAACTTGAACAGCTTCTTTGGTAGAAAAGCTGGCTTAAATGAGTCATTTTTATGATGATTTGATGGTGATTGAAATCATCATCGAATCATCATTTGCAGAATTGCTCTCCAAACCACATGTGGAACTACAACAGTTTTTGCCGTCCAAAAGAAAGAGAGCCCAAATGTCAAATGCGACAGATGGACTCTCAAAAATCTATACAATGAAAACTTCGTCTTTATAAACAGGGACTTCTTTGCCGTTGGTCAACTGAACAAGCCATTCAGTACCATAGTCATCAACGATGATGCCGTTGCTGTGACCTTTCCTTGGGAATAGGAGTTCACAAAACGCTCCAATCAAATCGGTGCTGTTATCTTCGTCTGTGTACATAGTTGTATGTATTATGCGATGGTATGCCATCAGTAACGACCGCATACCACCGCAGGTTAGTTATTCAAAGGTAAATTGACGGATGTAGAAGTAGGTGTCATCATCGTCATACTCATACTCATTGATGAAGTTCATCATTTCCTCGTCAGTTCGTTCACCTTGCTCGATGTTCATCTTCTCACACCAATCATTGATAGCATCTTTGAGGGTGGTGTAGATGTCATCACAAGCATCCTCGAATGGTTCACCGCTGGAACTGACTGCTACCTCTTCAGGGAAGAAGTCGCCTTCATCATGCACATAATAGACCTCACAGCCACATTCACAGACTCTGTATGAGATAGAGAGTTCATCCCATAGCAGATGGTTAATCTCCTCGAATAACTCGTTGCAAGCATCCCATGCTGTTTCTGTCTCAAAGGATAGTAGATAGTAGTCATTGGCTGGGTCTTCCTCATACTCTGCCCAATAGATGTGACCACGAACACTGATTTGCTTTGTTTCGTAGTCGATGCCGTAGTGCTCTGCCAACTGGTAAAGCCAGATGTTTTTACTGTTCACCTCCATCTTTTGGAGTGTGCTCCACAGGTCGTTCACTGCCTTGCGTGTACCTGTCACCTTGTAGGTGGTTGTTGCTTGATTTGCCATTATCTTGAAGTTTTTATTTCCCTACTGTAGATTTCTCTACTTTCGGGAGTGATTAGAAATTATGTTGCTTTACAAGGTGTTGTAACCATCAGCACAAGGTTATGGCTCCAAATACAACCCGTATGGTGTGGAGATTTTGAGCCATACCAATGGATCACCTTGGGTAGATGAAGGAACAACAGTTACCTTTGCAACCTAATTTCATCGACTCACGAAAGCAGAAACGGCAGTCCTTATTATTATACACGCATACGCGCACGAAGGTTTCTGAGGATATAATTTTATTTGCCGTCCAAAAGAGAGAAAGGGGAAGCTCGGTTTAATTGGATAAGGTTCGGTTTAGTTTATTCCCATATTAAATATCCATAACCTAAACTAAACCTTTTATCTTCCGGCTACGAAACCAGCATTACTTTACAAGGGACAAACTCGAATACGACGGAAGACTGACGGGGGACAAATCACTACTCGAATTTGTCCCCCAGGGACAAAAGCGTATTCATCTTACATGGAACAATAAAATGTCATCAAGTGCCGTTACTATAAAAAGGGTTAGAAATGACAATGAGCATCACTAAAGGACATACAAGACTCATTCCTTGCTCGCTTCACAGCGATTGCAAGAATGTGCAAAAATCTGCGTTAAAAAGTGTAAACGTGCAAAGAACTGGAAAATCGATTTTGCAGATGTTTGCATTTTCTTTTTTTGAAGGCAGTCATATTTGCAGATTTTTGCCTATTTTGCGTCCCTCCACTGTCCCTCGGAGTCACTTTAGCTACCCTAAAACAAAGGCATTTACATTGATTATCAGCCACTTATATTTGCAGATAGTAACTTCTGCGTCGGAAAGTAGATTCTGCGTGGGAAAGTGATATATATAATAGTTGAAAAAATCTCTCCAATATATAGCAAAACTATAGAATACTCCAATTATTATAGAAATTTATCTCCATCTTCGCAATTTTTATGAATTTTGACAGAAATAGCATGCAGAATATGATCTTTTAAGGCATTTATTATCTTATGCTTTTCTCCACTACCAGTCGTTGACAGACGAAGCAAAGGCAAACCATATACATCAAGAATGTGGTTCTTCATTTCGTCACGTCGATGTTGGTCCGTTTCTTCATGATGGAAGTTATACCCATCGGTCTCAATCGCTAAAACAGGCTTTTTGGTGACGTGGTTTACTATGAGAAAGTCAAGATGAGTCGAATAATGAGAGATGTATTTACTCTCTTCATCATTAAGCAGCGACCAATCTCTTACCACAGTCCTTAGCGGAGTGTGACAGAACACCCCCAAGTGAGAGAATTCGGGGTACTCATGAAAGATATCCTCTATCAATGAGAATGTCAGATTCTCCGAATCATATTCAGAAATATTACGATGACCTGCAAGAAAAGCCATACGCTCAGCTGTATATTGACTATAAAGATAATCGAAAATAGAGCTGATCTTACTCTCCGTTACGGAGAAATTGTTGTAGGCGATATAGTCTACCAAATCTGTGATGTTTCCTGCTCGCTCCTGTTCGTTACCAGAAACGACCAGACAGAAGTGTTTCTTCGCTCTTGATATGGCGACATTCAACAAATTGGGATCATCTGCGAAATCGCTTATCTCGTCATCCACAACACTCATGATGATGGTGTCCTTTTCTCGCCCCTGATACTTATGAATGGTGGCGGCCTCTATAGTGGGAATCTGATGATTAAATTCATTCACCTGTTGGTTATAAGGTGTGATGATGCCAATATCCGTTTCATCATGCAAGTTTGGCATGATTTCCTCCTTTACCACATCTATCTCGCGCTGGTTATAGTGACCACGCGTATGATGTCCTGGAGCTGTTTTGATGGCTGTCATTACATTGGATTCATCATTGTCTTCTGTCATAATCAACAAATTCCCACCATAGAAACGCTGATTGCAAAAGTTGATGATTTTGGGATGACAGCGGTAGTGCTCTCTGAGCAAGGTTTGCTTGATGTTTGGCATGACTGCACAGACAGACTGCAGAAAGCTGTACTCTGCGCAGTTGTAGCCTTCCAGCACCTTGTATTCTTTGAATATGGTGTCCAGCTTCAACTTATCTTCATCCGTAACCACATTAGGGAGCTGGAGGGTGTCACCCACAATGACAGCATTCTTAGCACAAGTAAGAGCCAAAGCACCAGTTTCAATAGAGACCTGCGAAGCTTCATCCATAATGAGGTAGTCATAAACCATATCATGGACAGCTGTCCTTGCAGAAAACGTTGTACTCAAAACAACAGGATATTGATTCACTAATTCTTCTGCATAAAGGCGCAATTCTTTCACGTCATTAAACATCCGGCGCTGCTCCTTGCTGTATCTGTTATTGAGAGCATTTTTTAGAACGGCCATTGAATGGTCTGTTAGTGCTGAAGACAATGTCTTTGAGTCATAACTGGCGAGCTGACTTACATGGTCATCTATGAAATCGGTCAGTTCCTTCATCCGCACAATATAATACAATGCCTGTAACTCCAAGATGGTCGGCTGAATATTGGTCTTGTCTAATGGTGACTTTACGCCAAGAAGATATTTCCTGGTAAAATTCATCCAAGCCCACTTGATGCGTTCCACTAATTTGCCAAACGTACCATATGTAATGACATCCCTTTCAGCATAAGCCTGATAGCGAAGCCAAAGATTCATAATGCATTGGGATTTTGCAGTTCTTTTAGGCGAATACGCCTCTTCATCAATCTGATTGTCCTGCTTAAAATGCTCCCACTCCAGCTCTATTGCCTTCAGCTCTTGCTTTGCAGAAGCCAAACTCTCTTGCAACTCAAACACTTTCCGCAGTTGCTTCAGAGTGTCACCCGCTCTTCGTTTCTCTTGGAACGAATCTGTCATCGACAAACTCCATGTTTGTAATTCATCTGGAACAACAGGTTGGTTATTAACAAAGGCCTCCTTGTTTTCCCTTTTTCCTAATGGAGCCACGATGAAGTCCAGTCCATACTTCTGCAATTTCTCCAACACATTGGCTGTTGCTGAGTTATTGTTCGAGACCACCATCACCGTTTTTCCCTGTACCAAGATGTTGGAAATGATATTCAGGATGGTCTGCGTCTTTCCCGTTCCTGGAGGCCCTTGAATCACGCTGATTTGGTTCTCAAAGGCAGCGGTAACAGCTTTTTCTTGACTGGAGTTACAACCGAAAGGAAAAATCAGATCTGATACACGATGTCTCTTGACATGATATTCATTTGGGTTAAGATATGGGGCTGCGGCCAACTCCTTATCAATGAAATCTATCTTTTCATAAAGTGCAGGAAGGATGCCACCATGCTCTTCATCCTTTCCCAGTTCATTAACCTGTGCAATACGCTTTAAGAATTCAAAAGCATTATTTGCGATGTCGTCTGACAGACACGATTCTACCACTTGAATGCTACCATGAAGGTAGTCTTGCACATATCCATTGCTGAATGTAATACGCCAATGCGTTTGTTCACTATGTTGGAAGGAACGAATGTCTTCAACGTTATGCTGTTCTCTTCCACCGATGTAAACCTTACAATGCAGATGATCATGCCACACGGCATCCTTCAACCAAACCACATCACTATACCTATAATGATATGTACGAGGTGAAGACTTGAACTTCACGTCGTACACACCATTATCGCCCATCCGAAACTGCTCTATCTGCAAAGCCTTGGGCTGACCTTTAATGATTATGAATGAGTTTGGCATTCTTATTTATGCATATATAAATCTGCATTTCTCTTTTTTGGCCTTTTCTTCTTTAATTATCACCTTTGATGTCATTGTATATAACTCCATACCCTTTGATATTCATATCGCCGAGAACGAGGGGTAGATATTATATTGGCCTTCCCCGTTTACTGCCTTCGGGGGCTGGATGAACATCAATCTTTGTATAGGTCTCATATTCTCTCCAAGTATCCCTTATCCTATGTTTCTCTTCATAATACTCATCTAAGAGTTTATTAACCTCTTCCATACTGATTTCACCCTCTATATTTCTTCGGGCAAGTTCCAGCAAATAGTCAGATACTTTCAGCCCGTCCACCGCCTGAAGTCCAATAGCCGTGCTCCAGGCGTATGCTGCTTCACGTTGTAACGGCTTACATTGACGAATATACTCGTCAAAATCTTCTATGTTAATTGGTAATGCCATATTTCGAAATGTTACTTGTTAGTGCTTTAGTCTAAATCTTAGACATTGCTTAGCATAATTAGGATTAACCCTTTGCTTTGGTAGCCCCAGACTAATATAGCAGCCGCAGTTGGCCCATCCATCTCTATTAGCCCATGTTAGATTAGACTGACAATTAAGACAGTTCCTTTGCTCTCCCTCAACGACAGTCATCCTTTCATCTGAAGAATAAACGTTAGCAGAAGAATCTATTGGAACAATATTCATCCAGTTCCTTTCTTCTTGTATCCTTGCTTTACTCAGCCTCTCTTCTTGCAAACGTCTTTGCTCCTTCTGCCATTCAATCCGTTCTTTTCGAGCTCTCTCTTCTTCCTCCAAACGTTCTTTCCTGGCCTTTTGCTTCTGCTCGTAAAACTCGGTCTTGCATAGTCGATATCTGATACCGTTATTCTCAATAACAAGGGGAGAGTATGATTGAGTTACTGCACAACAATCGTATTTTAAATCACAATGCTCACATTCAGTTTCGTTAACTATTCTGATGGCTTTCCCTGCCTTGCGATAAGTTTCTTCGATTCGATTAAAGTAATCTTCACTATTTAGCCATTTTCTATCCTCTGATGAAGAGAGAAGGAACTTCTCTAGCGATTCCAACGATTGACTCGACAAGTCGATTTCTATACATGTAAGATTCTTGTAATCAAGTGCCTGTTTGTGTTGGACTTTATATTTGAACACAAATTCTATCAGATACTGTTTGCCATCCTTGGTTGTAGCAATTACATCTGGTTGCTTATCTTCCCGTTCATATTGACTGTCTATTATAACACTCTCAAACTCAATGTCCGTCTCTTTAAATATACCATAATACGATGGTGCATGAATTCTTTTCTTTGTTTGAACGATTTGTTCAGCTAATTTATACATAATCACCATGTAGCAAATTTTCAGATTAGCTCCACGAGTTTCACTATGATGAGCAAAGCCATGTTCATTTACCTCACCATGACGGGCAAGAAGCGTTTCATGGCAATTAGGGCAGGTACAACCACAATTCAATCCCCGTGGTACATCATCAACATGTACCATCTTTCCTTCTGCATTTTCTGCCCATGAAAAAACAAAGCCTTGTGTCATAATTTACAGATATTGACGGATTATTTCCTTTTTACGTTCGGAACAGTTAGTCATTATATTCTGCGCATTTTCAATCTTTTCATACCAATTAGCAATTTCGTCTGCCAGCCTTCTTTGCTCGCTCAAATCTGGCAGGGCAATTCGATATTGAATAATACCATCTTTATTTCCACGTGGCATTTTCAAACCTTTCGTACCGGCTTCGCTCATAATATAGTCAAAGAAAAAATCACGGCGAAGGCTGTAATATAAGAACCGTTCATCCACTTTATCTGTATTAGGGCGTAGTACCAGCACGTCTGGTGAACAGCTGCCATCCCGATCAGCCAGCCATATTTTCTTCAGATAGGGGCGGATGTTCGATAGCAGAATGTCGCCTTTCTGATATGCGATGGCAGAAGGGATATTATCAGTACCATCGTAAGGACGAATTCCCTCGCAGTTCTGGAGCATATTGTCTGTGGTGATGTATGTATTCATGTCGATATCCGTTGTTCTGAGCGTAACATATTTACATAACTCATTGATTTTTACCCCCCCCGATTTCTGGAGACAACTTCAAGTCTGTCGAATATCTCCGCAATCTTTTGACGATAGGTGTCAATGCTCATGCGACTAGTATTGTATTCCTCGTCTATTATGTCACACGCTTTTATTATTTCCTCTTGAACGTTAATCGGAGGAAGAGGAATTTTCAAAGATTCAATGTCACTCTTGTTAATACTGGGATATTGACCTTTAGGCATTTTCTCCATGATTTGTTTCATGAGAGTGTCCATATTCATAAAGTAGATAAACAGGAGTTTAGGCAACAGAATTTTCTTGTCCTTTGGCATTAGTATTGCGAAACCTGTGGAAAATACCGTATCTTCAAAATCTCTATCTGCATAAGCAAAGGCTTTTAGATTGGGTCTAACAGTAGATATAATAGTATTACCTTTTTCTACCAATCTTCTTGCGCGTGAAGGCGCATCTTTGCCCAGTATCTTTTGCCCTACATTGATTCTACCTGTTCCATTTTCGATTGATGCTATATCGATGTAGGTATATTCCTTTTCTGGAGTTTGCGTAGGGTTGATTTCTTTCTGATTAATCAAGGAAACTTCTCCTATCCTCACAATAGGGAATCTACTTTGAATATCGAAATTACTTGCTATAGTTGTTTTAATAGAAAGGTTGAAATCTGTTCCAACAAAATTCATTAACGAGGACAGTTTATATGTTATTACGTAATCACTAACGTCATCATTAAGATTTGTAACAGCCCCAGAAAAAGAATTTCTTACGGCGCAAGCCAGTGTACCTCTTGCAAATCGGTCACTGGCATTGTAGAGTTTACCACCTGGTACCTTTATCTTTATACCTTCTTGCCCCTTTCGGTTGCTCCATTCATATCCGAGGAAATCCTTCTGTTCTTTATTCTCGGTTGGTGCAGTAATTACCAATGTCTGCTGTTGATAGACGAGTGAGAAGTAATATAACTTTTCTTTCTCTATAGCCAATGCCCACGAATAGAACTTCTCCTTGCGTATCTTTTCCTTTTCCTCGCCAGTGCTATTCTTTGGATATTTAATGCCGGCAGCATTGAACGTTTCTGCATATCCCTTCAGGTAGGCATCTGCCATCAAATCTTCTCTCGTAAGTTCCTTCTGTAAGAATGAAAGATAGGACTCTTTGTCGATTTTCTGATGGGCAACGTATGCATCTAAAACTTGCTTGTCTTCCCAGTCTGAATCATCGCCATCTGTCATAATTCCTTCAACGGTATCATTTGCAAGGTGTGCAAGTCGCGGTGGCTCATTATAGCGTTCGAGGAACAAGGTGACTGTATTGGTTCCTGTGGCTCCAAACGTCTGACTGCCAAAGGCCACAATAGCGTGTAGATAGAAGTTCTGCAACAAATTTTCTCGCGCTGCAATGCCACTTGAAGACGTGTCATTGAGTATGGAGGATGGAAGAACCACCGCTGCAATTCCTTTTGGCTTTAGCAGTTGTGCGATACGTTCCACGAACAGCATTTCTATTTCATCGCCATCCGTACTAATCTTGTCGAGGATGGCGAACGAATTGTTTTTGAGTTTAAGGTGTTGTTTAAAACCTTTAACGGCGTATGGAGGGTTGGCTACAAGGATGTCAAACGAGGCAGGGGTTATTCCTTTTTCGGGATAGTTCTCCAAGCCATCACCAAATATTATGTTACTGCCACCTGCTCCGTTCATGAACATAGAGATTTTCGACACGCGAGCTAATCGATAGTCTTTCTCTATGCCATAGATGTGTTTTTCCACCCAAGAGTTATCGCCATCGGGACGTACTTCATTGATAGCTTCGACAGCTTCAGTCAAGAAGTGCCCCGCACCACAAGCATAGTCAATCACTCGTGGCAAGTCGTTCTCACTTATATAGTTTTGTAGTGGCAACGAGTCCCAAACAAACCGAGTGATAGGTGTTGGTGTGAAGAACTGTCCCTCGTTCTGTTTGAAACCCTTATTAAGCAACTGTTCAAAGAGGTCGCCCAGGAACTGGTGCTTGCTAGGGTATACAATACGATAAGGCTGGAACAGTTGAACCACCTCGACTAGAATTTTACCATTCTGATAGAAAAGTTCCTCGTTATGTACATCCTTGAATGCAAAATCATTGTTGCTATAGAATTTCAAAATGCGGATGGTGCGGTTTAGATCTTCAATCGCTGCTTTGCGCTGTCGCCCTGTGTATTGTTTGAAAAGACGTTCTGCATAGTCAGCTTCAACATAGAAGATTTTCTCCTTCATGAACTCTTCCATGCCTTGCTGGTGAAGATGTTGCAAGCGGTCTTGTAGACTTTCGTAAGTATCCTGTCCTTGTTTGTATTGAAAGTCAACTACGTCAAAGTCCTGTTTCTTAATTTCATCCACCAATTTACAGATAAACAAAGCCACAAGGCGGTTGAAAGCATTCTCCTTGTCGCTCACATTGTTATGGCGTAGGATTTCCTCAAATCGGTTTACAATCTTGTCATCGGGAGTAAAGTCTTTCAGCTTTCCTTTTCTCAATGGAGGAATGCCAATGTTATATGCTTGGCTCTCCTCGTTGAAGATCACATCATCAAGCCATTGCTTTTGATAGGTTTCTTGCCATACTTCAAAACGTTCTTTGTCATTCCGAGCATTAATATATATCTTGACATCTTTGTCCTTTTCCGCCATCTTGACGATGTTGGCATCATCAGAACAACTGATGACAAGGCATTTATGCGACAAACTATCATCATGCCAATCGGAAGCATACAAGGCAAGCCAACGTGTCGCATTTTCCTGTTGCCAATAGCTGAAAAGTTGTCCGCCATAGTCATCAGTATTCTTTTTCTCTTTGTTAAACTCCGTTCCTGAGGTTTTACATTCTATTATAATTAACGACTTTCCTTCTGCGTCCTTGACAAGGATATCTGCTTTTCCACTTTTTGCCTCTTGACCACGTCCTAAAGTCCATCTAGGTTCTAATTCTATATGCTCAGGCCTGTAACCCTTTTCTAATAAGCGGCACACGCATTCAAGAACTACGAAGTTTTCTGGATGCTCAAAGTTGCTTGTCGTTTTGTCATGAACCTTAAGCCCTTTATCTTCCGGATATATTATTTTCTTGTTATCGAAATCCACGCCAATAGCACAAGCGTCATACTCGTGCTTATAGTATTCGCCAATAGATTCTTTAACGAAACCTATATCTTCTAATACTTTTTTCAGATTTGTCAACTGTATCATATGTATTGTTATCGTTTTACGACTTCACCTAATTTATGACCCTCTACATCTTTCCAGTCATCCCAACCATTGCTTGGACGACCTAGTATTATTCCACTTGCACCACTTGGAGTATCCATCGGCACATCGTGCTGAAGGATAATTTGTCCTTTCTCCATCTTACAATGTTCATCAATAAACTTTTGGCGTGAAGCTATAGACTTGTAACTTGAAACAATTTGGCTGGCAATCATGCATCCCTTAACAAGAACAAACTGTTTCGAGTTCTCATCATAATAGCCGACTCCTTCTGCTGGACAGTCAGTTGCGTGAACATAAAACAGATGCTCAGGCTGTGGCTTCGCTATCGGAGCGTCAAAGATTCTGCATCCATAAAAGCGAATGAGCAACTGAATATCACGGAAGAACACTTCCATGTCATTGACACGGAAGGGAGCAATGTTTGGTTTACGTGGATTTGCGCCATTGAGTAATGCGAATGATTCAACGCTTTGCGCAGCCTCAATGCCAAGATATTCCAGGTATTTTACATCAACTCCGTATATCTTATGGTTATCTGAGACAAAGACAAGAGCTGTTTTCCAGAAGTCCTTCTTCTGAACATGGTCGTTCTTACGATTGGCAAAATCTGTCGTTTGCCCTATGTACGCCTCTGGCTTTAATGCATTGGCATCACCAAGCAAAATATAAAAGGCAGGTTGTCCTGCTATATCTGCTATACTGTTGGCTATGTTGATTTCATTACGTGGTATAACATAGAGGTGGCAAGTAGAGTTTGCCCCCATATAAATATTCCTTACTCCGGATAAAGTGCCATCTATCAAATCTGTGTGGATGGTGAAGGTGTTCTTTGCTTTCATGACTTTGGCTTTACTCTTATAAGTTCTATATCGTTACATTGAAAGACTAATATCAAACTGTACTCCTGATGACGCGAGCAACAGCTCCAATAATCCAACCTTAGCAGGTGTATTCTCTTGTATCATATTTATTTGATAACAGTTTGTTTCAAACGCCATTCAAACTCTATCCATGACGTCTTGTACTTCACTTCTTTATTTCTTATTTCATCAACAAGGGTATAAACTATGCCAATATTGGCCTACACTACATGCGTAGAAGTTCATTGACGTTTACTTCGAGACATTTGGCAACCTCCATCAAGTTTTCCAAGTTGGGCTGTGCACTGTTGGTACACCATTTGGACACCGTGGCTTGGTCAACGCCGATTTGCTCGGCTAACCACTTATTGGTGCGCTTCTTCTCCGCAAGTACCACTTTCAGTCGGTTTAAATCTTTACCTTCCATGTTATACGTTATTACATAATACTGGGTACAAAGATAGCGATTTTTTATAAGAAATGATTATGTTTTGCTAAAAATATGAGCACAGAGGCAAAAATATTTGTCTTTTAACAAATATCCGAAGGTGAAAAACAGCAAAAGTTCCACTATATCGACAGATGGAGCGCAATTTTCAGACCAAAAGAACCAAAAACATGTGTTAAGACACAAATATTCTTCAAATTGTTTGTTATATTAAACATTTTTATTTATCTTTGCGCTCAATAAGATACAATTATGGGTAAAAATACATTTGGTAAAACGATGCCAAGAGCATTAAGCCAGAACTTGAAGATTATGGGCGAGCAAATCATGTTGGCCCGCAAGCGCAGGCATTTGTCTATGCAGGACATTGCAGACAGAGCTACGGTGACACGCCTGACTGTCTCAAAGGTGGAACATGGTGACCCGACGGTCTCCATGGGGATTTATGCTCGCGTACTCTTTGCGCTGAATCTGGAAAATGACATCACCCTGTTGGCTGCTGACGATGCTCTTGGCAGACAGCTTCAGGATGCAGAATTGTTGAGGAAATGAAAAAGATTATAGTTTACGCAGATTTTGACTTCCTAACCTCTACCGAAGAGATTGGAACATTAGGCTACGAACACGTTCGCGGCAAAGACCATTTTGTCTTTGAGTATTCGCGCCAGTGGCTGAAACAGCATGGCGGCATTCTGCTGAGCGGTGACCTGCTGAATGTCCCTTCGTTGCAGCATCCTCGTGGCAATGATAATGTGTTCGGCTTCGTCAAGGATTCATTCCCCGATCGCTGGGGACGTTTATTGCTTGACCGCAGAGAGCGACTGATAGCCCAACAGGAAGGCAGACCGAAGCGTATGCTCACTAATTACGACTATCTTATTGGTATCGAGGACTTCACTCGTATGGGAGGCATACGTTACAAAGAGGAAGATGGTGATGACTATATCAACGCGAGTGCAAAATACCTTGTTCCCCCGATTGAAAGTCTTCGTGCCTTATGCGATGCTTGTCATGAGATTGAGTTGGCAGAGGAGCGTAATGAATTACCGGAACAACGCTGGCTCGACCAGTTGATTGATCCGGGAACCTCACTTGGCGGCGCTCGTCCTAAGGCCAACGTGGTTGATACTGACGGAAAACTGTACGTGGCAAAGTTCCCATCAAAAAAGGATCTGGAGAATACTGAGCTTATTGAGCACTTCTCGCATCAACTTGCGGCCAAGGCAGGTATCAACGTGGCAAAGACGCGCACCATCAAGATTTCAAAAGACCGTGATCTGCTTCTTTCTGAACGCTTCGATAGAACAGAAGAGGGCCGTCGCATTCATTTTGCTTCCACTATGTCGTTACTTGGTCTTGATGATGGAGCTGGCAGCAGCACAGGTAACGGCTATCTTGACATCGTTGATTTCATCCTTCGTGGGTGTACTGATGTACGGCAAAATCTCCGTGAACTCTATCGCAGAGTGGCCTTCAACGTCATGTTTGGCAATACCGATGACCACTTCCGAAATCACGGTTTCCTGCTTACCCCGAAAGGCTGGACACTTTCTCCTGCATACGACATCAATCCAGGAGCGAAGTCACATCAATGCTTGCTTATTGACTCATACACAGAAGAGTCAGACATCAACGCGTTACTCTCTGCAAGTGAAAGCTACATGCTTGAACACCAAGAAGCATCAGAAATTATTGATGAGGTGCGTGCTGCAATCAAAGACTGGCGCAAAACCGCTGCAGAACTACAAATACCCGCAAAGTTGTTAGAATCATATTCTATTCGTTGGGATGAACTATAAAAAGTTGCGCATTCTGCACGTTTTCCGTGAAAAATGCCTGGTCACAGATGGTCAATGTCCCTTCTGGAACGAAATATTCATTATCCATAAAACCTTTACGGGCATAAAGCAGACGCTTTCTGTCAATTGTATAGACCACGTCTTTATCATCAATGAACACCTCGTCATCAGACCATGATTCATTGGGATCCAATTCCTTTGGGACATACGGTTTGTCCCAGAAACAGATTGCCCCTACCGTGTCTGAACCACCTAGAATAGCATCAAATGACTCCTCCGGGCAGGTATATGGTATGTAAAGGCATTCAAGTTTGTCACAACCAACAAAAGCCAGTTTCTCAACTGTTTCTGTACCCTCCCTAATCTTGTAGTTCTTAACATCTGCACATTTTACATCATCCAAGGCGTATTGCGTCATGGAGCCCACATCGAGTGTCTGGTGCAAGTATGTTATAATCTGAGCAGTCCCAAGACGGAGAAGCGCGAGATTGACGCAATTAGGGAGCCTCACTTCTCGCAGAGCCAGTACTCCGAACAGCCGTTCACCATGCGGTGGCGGAAGTTGAAGCGGTAGTTGTTCATCGCCTTGCCCAGCACGGCAGGCGTGGCCCGCTTGGCATCGAAGTAGGCGTAACGCCCTGAGAACGTGGCAAGTATCTCCGATGTGCTCCACCACCGGCCCTCGCCGTCCTTGGGCTTGCGGAACGTCTCGTTAATCATCTCCACCAGGTCGATGGTGCGCTGGTAGGGCACGTTCTCCTCTATCAGCGTCTGTATCTCATCATCCTCCAGCCAGAAGCGCTCACCCTTATTAAAGAGGTGGAGAGCCTGGGCATAGAGCTGGCGATGGTTGAGATTGTCGGTGAAGTCGATGTTCTTGCCTGCCGGGACGCCCACACAAACAAAACGACGCGAACCCGTGGGATCGACCAGCGGCTGTTGCTGATTCGTAGTTCCGATGAACGAGGTGTAGCGGCGATACTGCTTGATGGTCTTGCCGTAAGGCGGACGGAACTTCACGTCGCTCGACGACAACAGGTACTTCAGCACAATCTGCTGCGACGAGGTGGTCTTGTCAAACTCATCGATGTTGATGAGCGCAAACGAGGTCAGCGCGATGTTCAGGTCAAACTCGTTCTTGAAATTCAGCTTGTCGTTGTAATAGTCACGCAGTTCTGGCGGCAGCAGAATCTTGCAGAAGCGTGTCTTACCGCAGCCCTGACGACCTATCAGGAGCGGCGTCAACGCATTGCCAGTCAGCTGCTTATCGCTCTCACGCCACTGCGCCACCATCCCCACCAACCAATACCGCAGGTACTTCTCCCAGTGCGGCTGTTCCGTAGGTACTCGCAGCGCAAGCTCCCCTATCCTATCCTTCCCGTCCCATGCCGGCAGGCTGTCGAGCCACGTGTTCACGGGGTCGTACTGCTCGATACGGGTAGAGTCGATGAAACGGTTCACGTCCTGGTCCCACGACTTCAGTCCCTGCTCGCGGGCCTCGATGGTCATATCGTTGCGCACCTCCTCGGTCAGCGGCTTAAACGTCTGGTCCTCAGCGTATTTCATGCGATACTCGGCCACACCGGTCATCAGGTTCTTGCGCATGTCGTAGTTGGCAGTAAGAAATATCTCCGTCCGCATCGTCTGCAGCGTCTCCTGCGGCACGCTCTTCAGCGGCTTTATCTTATTTTTCTTACGATACTCCTCCATCAGCGGAATCTCATAGGTGGAAGCAAAGACGCTCTTCACCAGTTCCGGGTCGTTGTGGAAGAGCGGATGCTCCAGCGTCATGCCCTGAGCATGAGCGAGCGGTATGCCCTGTTCGAGCGACTTACGGGCAATCTGCTGCAGCAGCTGCATCTGGCGGTCCTCGTCGGGCAAGTCAAAGTAGCCGCCTAAGACCTCGCGGAGTATAAAGACCCAATTGAAATGATAGGTCCGCTTCACGGTGCGCCCAGGCATCAGCATGTCACTCTCCCACGAGATAGGCGTCGGCTCCGGCTGTTCGTGCTTGGCAGTATCCGCCTTGAAGGGTCGTGCATCGGGATTGAAGTACATCTCAGGGTCGGCACTCAGATAGACCGTCCGTTCCAGCCTCGGCTCCAGATACTCGATGTCCAGCCCGAACTGGTTCTGATAGGCCCTCCGCGCCGTCTCATACAGGTTCTTGTGGAACTGCCTCACCTCCTCTTCCTTCTCCGGCAATGCCATTACTCCGAACATTTCGCCCCGGCACACAATCTTCACCGACTTGCCCGACGCCCCTAAGAAAGCCATCACCGTCTCGTCCATCCGCGCCGCCTGGTTCCTGATGGCGACGGCCTCCTCATACGTCTTCAGGCCGTTCACCTCTACCACCACCAGCCCGTTGTACCTCAGTCCCTTCTGCATCTCCTTATAATTGATGCACTCTGCGGCAAAGAGTATGCGCGGCAAGTTCACCGTATGGTTCTGCGAGTCGAGCACTATCTGTCCATCGTCCAGTCGCTGCGGCTGATAGAACTGATAGTTCAGGCGCAGATTGAACACCTTCTGCTCCTCAGGACTCTTGCGGATCATCTCTGCCAGATCCTTCAACTCCAGACGGTTGATCACCATCTTCTTGCGCGATATTTTCAGTAAACTTATCTTCATAAATTCGTATTTTTAAGTTTGCCTCTACTAAATCACTCGTGATATGGCTGCAAAATTACTTATTTTTAGTGGATTATGCAAGATTTTGCCAATTATTTTCTTCTATTTTATCTCTACAAATCTTCTACTTTCCTTCTACCTTACCTCTACCCTTCTCCGTCTTAACAGAACTTCGCACCGCCCATACATGCAACTTTGCACCCTCAAAACTGATGCCTCACCCCTACCTCGCACTAACCAAGAAGCCACCTTTCTTTGAAATTCTCCAGAGAATTTACCGCTAAAGCGGCACCTTTCTTAGACTTTACCGCAAGCAAACCTGTAAATTCTCTAGGGAATTTAGCAGCCATAAGGCTTCCGATATCCCGGAAGCAGGCTGTAGCGATGGAGTTTGAACGCCTGTTCCTAGCAATTTGGCTGCTATCCAGTGAAACAGACATTATGTAGAGGCAGAGTAGAGGCAAAATAGAAGAAAAATAGAGGTAAAATAGATGCAATATATCGCCTAAACTAATAATATTCAATAATATAAAGTTCTTTTAGTAGAAGCAGAAACAAAATAGTTATTTCAAAACAATAATTCATATCCTTGAGCTAGACGCTCGAAAATACTCCCGCTCGAAAAACCACAAAATTCTTTTGGCTTTTTGCTCGCTTATTCGTATTTTTGTTCCCCAAAAAGGAACGATGAAATACAGGATCAAGAAAGAGACCAAGCCGAAGCTCCCCACTTTCGGCAAATACAAGGCCGTGGCCGTGCATCAGCAGACCATCAGTTCAGACCAACTCATCAAGGAGGCCTGCGAGCAGAACCCCATCAGCGAGGGCGTGATGACCGCCGCCATCATACGGCTTTCGGAAGTCATCAACCGCCATCTGCGCCAGGGCGACCGTGTCCGTCTGCGCGACTGGGGCCTGATGAAACTCGAGATAGAGAGCGACAAAGTAGATCGCCTCGAGGACTTCCGAGCCAAGAAACACATCCGTGGTGTCCGCCTCCATTTTATCCCCGAGAGCAGCGATGGCTCCCAGGCCCTCTACGACGGCATCACCTTCGAGAAGGAGCGCACGTGACCTCATCCCTATACATATAAAAACGTTAAGATTTACCGCCCGATTTGGTATTTTCGCAGAAAATCACTACTTTTGTAGGCAGGAACTAAAAACATTGTAGTAATTGCTATTAACAAGAATGAGTATAGAAAAAGACTGTAAATGGCATTTGAGGCGAGAAACTGGCAGAGAGCAGTTGAGCGACCCAATGAGCGAACATTTCAAGGACGACCTCTATACTTCATTGGTAAGAGAGTCTATCCAGAACTCATTGGATGCCGCCATAGGGACTGAACCAGTGAGAGTGGAATTCCTATAAAACTTGACGAAGACAACCTGAAGAAAGCAATGGTGCGTCATGTCAACGAGTTGTTGCTCGCATTAGGATCTGGTTTTGCATATATGGGTAAAGAGTATCTCCTGTCTGTTGCGGGTAAGGAGCATTTTACGGATTTGTTGTTTTATAACACCCTTAATGATATGTTAGGAGCAATAATTGGAGATATAGTAGGTAGCCGTTGGGAGTTTAACCCGACGAACGACTACGATTTTGAATGGCTGTCTAAGAAGAACGGTTTTACGGATGATACCATCTGTACGGTGGCGGTGGCAGATGCTTTGTTGCATGGACGGGACTTTGGCGAGTCCATCCATGACTGGTGTAACCGTTATCCGCATCCCATGGGAGGCTATGGCGGCAGGTTCGACCAATGGGTGCACAGTGAGAATCCCCTACCCTATAATTCGTTCGGTAATGGGGCTGCTATGCGTGTGAGTCCTGTGGCGCACTGGTTTGACACTCTCGATGAAGTCTTGGATGCAGCTGCTGCCACCGCTATACCATCACACAATCACGACGAAGGAATTAAAGGAGCACAGACTGTGGCAATGGTTATTTTCAAGGCATTGCAGTATGGTCATGAAGCACCCCTATACATTAATAATATACTTGAAGAATGCCTTCTTTTTTCCGGCTATGATCTGGATATTCGCAGGGCTGATGTCGTCAATCGCTTTGACGAAACGTGTCAAGGTACTGTCCCTGTTGCTCTTTGGATAATCAGTGATAGTACCTCTTTTGAAGATGCTGTTCGTAAAGCTGTTAGCCTTGGTGCAGACGCTGACACCCTTGGCGCTATCGTAGGAAGTATATCCGAAGCTATTTGGGGAATCCCTAAAGAGATTGAACAATCCATTATTTCTTTCCTAACAGAAGAAATGAAAGAGGTCGTTGAAGAGTTCTATAAACGCATTAGCTAATTATTATGGCATACACATACAAATATCCAAGACCTGCAGTTACTGCTGACTGCATCGTTATAACTAAAGAACCTGATCCGAAAGTTCTGCTGATTGAACGTGGCGATGAACCTTTCAAGGGATGCTGGGCATTCCCCGGTGGTTTTATGAATATGGATGAAACCACGGAGCAATGTGCTATACGTGAACTAGAAGAAGAAACGGGACTTCGAGTGTCGGATGTGCATCAGATTGGAGCATACTCTAAGGTTAATCGAGACCCAAGAGGGAGGACTATCACTGTCGCTTATCTAGCCATCGTTGATGAACCTATAGCCGTTATTGGCCAAGATGATGCAGTCAAAGCTGAATGGTGGCCACTGTCGGACTTGCCACATCTGGCATTTGACCATTATGACATCATACAGGATGCGATAAGAAAATGTAATGAGATTGTGAAATGAAATACGTCTACTGTTTATTAGCAACCTTGGTACTTGGATTTGTATCATGTTCTAATAAGAAACATCCTTCTGAGTATTATCCCAGTAGCAGTTCTTCTTATGATTCTTATACAGAGCCGGTCAAACATGATTCTTACTTTAACACCAAGTGTTTCATGGGATGACCACCCCACCAGCTGTCATTCGCATATTGGAATCCTACTGAAGCATACAGTGCCTCGCCAGCAGGATTGCCCTTATCTACCAGCAATCCGACACAAGGCTGTCCCATCTTGTTGGCTTTCTCCTTCGTGGCATGCAAAAGACAGTGGGCAATGCCTTGGCGACGATATTCTGGTAGAACGGCTAACGAATCAAGGTAGAGCTCACCTGCCTGTGTCTCATCGTCCATGCCAGAATGATCCTTGCCGATGTATTCCTTGGCGGCCTTGATAAATGCCTGGCGAAGTTCATGTAGTCTGCCACCATCATAGCTGACAGCAATACCCACCACTTTGTTATCAGCCATCGCCACAAACGTATTCCTGTAGCTATACTGAGAATCCTCGCGCTCTACCAATGAGGTCATCATCTTTAGGAAGTCCTCTAAGCCATGCCCTACTCCACAGAAATGCTGGCAACAGTCATCTGTCATAGCCATCATTATCAGCTGGGCAATATCTGATGCTTGCGACTTTGTCGCTTCTCTTATCACAATCATCGTTTTCATCCTCTTCCATCTTACATATCTACCTTATTTCTCTTCTGGCTTCCTTCCAACGAGGGAATCGACAGCCTCCTGGTTCTCCTGTATGTCACCTGTATTGCCATTTCAATTTGTCATTAGAATAATCACGCCGCTTATGGCGATATACGCATAAACGATGTATCGGAAAATGCGATTGGGAATGCGCTTGAAGACGTAGGCTCCAAGGGTTGTTCCGATGATGACTCCACCAAGTCCGAAACAGTAGTCTGTCAGGACGGTCGTGGTAAAGAAGCCGTTATAGGCACGAACAAAGGTCATCATCACATTGCCAATCAGGAAGTAAGTCTGCGCCATCGCCATATAATGTTCCTTCGAAGGCTCACTCTGGATGAAAAAGAGCACGGCTGGCGGACCTTGCATGCCGAAGAAGCCTCCCATTAGTCCGCTAAGTGTACCAGCACCCATCTGGACGCGCTTCGTTGTCGGCAGTTTTATCTTCTGACTGAACAGCGCAAAATAAATGCTGATAAGGATGAGAGCCACACCCAGGATCCGTTTCAATATGTGGTCTTCAATGCGGGTCAAAGCAAAGATGGCTATTGTCGACACAACAATAAACGTCAGCAGTATCGGCCAAAGTCGTTTCCAAGTGACATAGCTTCTCATTCGCCACACGATGACAGCCGAGGTGGTAATGGCCAGAAGTCCAGAGAGAGTTGTGGCCTCGCCGTATGTAGGCAGGAAGAACGGCAGCATTGTCATGATGAAGATGCCAAAGCCGAAGCCAGTAGTGCGCTGCACAAAACTGGCCCCGATGCTCAACAGGAATATGGCTATAAAAAGGCTACTCATCTTCTTTCCATTCTCCCCATGCTTTCAGATGGTCAATGATAGTTGTCTCTACCCTACCCGTCCATTCATCAGACACACCGTATTTCGTGGCAATGGTTCTGAACTGCTTCAGTGATGCAACCACATCGCGGATGATGGCATCAGGTCGCCGTATACCGTTGTCACGGGCAAACTGGATGGCATCGTCACGGGTGATATTCCGAAGCTTTGTCCTGATATACATGCAGTGGTCTTTGTTGGGCAAGAAACCTCCATTATCTATGATATAATTAATATCGTAGGCAGGCGATAATCTCCAACTGCCATCCTCGTTCATGATAAACGAAAAGTTCTTGTTGTGGTCATCGGTATTATTGGCCAAAATATTGAACACCATCCTTCGGAACACCTCCTGACAGTCTGACTCAGGAAGATGAAGTTTACGACAGGTATCTATCAGTTGTCCATAACTTTCTGCCTCTGAGTTGATGGCTGCCAATGTCTGAGTATATATCTTCCTCTCACCGTCACGATCGAAACGCTTAGTGATAAAGTGGTTATTGCCTTCAACGGCATACAAATTGGATGGCATCATCTGGATTCCTGCCATCGTCGCCAGTTCATAGTAAGTCATTTCCAGTTCAGCCGAGCTATACTGTGTGTTACCGAACTTCAGCAGATAGTAGTCATAGTTCTTCAGACCTGATATCTGACCACTACAAATCTCGCCCGTCTTCTGGTTGATGGCGATGATGGCCTTAGGCTGACGGCCTCCTGCAGAAGTACCGACAGTCAGCAATGACTGCATGGTGATGGATTCCTCAGGGAGAATATGCGCCTGCTCACGTTCCGCATAAATACGCGCTGCCAAATCTGCTAACGACTTCATGTCTATCTTCTCAGCCTTGCGCTCACGGGCATACTCAGGCTGATATTCCAATGCACCCATGCCTCGCTTGCCAATAAACGAGAGCTTATCCAATGGCGTAATGTCTGCATTGGACAGATGGTTTTGCAGTCGCCACAAATCAAAGAGCTGATTACCCCAGGCATCAGGCAATGAGTCGGCAACGAATGCAGGCAGTTTTTGGTAAATCCTGGCATCCTCGCCCCAAACTGGCATCAGCCCTCTGGCTCCATCTATAGGAGCAACCAGAGGAGAGATGTTCAGTCCTTTCTTCAACCATTCTGGGTTGTAGATAAAATACGACCGCTTTCTGCGTTCATCCCATGCCAGACGGCCTATCTCCTCACCCCATAGAATAACCTTCAATGTCTTCGTCATAACAGATTACTTTTTGGTGTGTCTGATACGTTGGGCCTTTTTCTCCTCCTTGCGAACAAGATATGGCGACTCAGGTAATTCTGGCAGCACATCGTCAAGGGCATCCACCTGACCAATCACTTTCAGGAGCAGAATGAATGTTGACAGCGACAGATTGCCTGCCGTACCATTCTCGAACTTGTGGATAGTGGTCAGTCCGATACCGGATTGCTCTGCCACCTCCTTCTGAGTGAGATTGCAACGCATCCTATATTCCTTGAAGCGTTCACCAAGCAAACGAACAAGTTCTGGCGTAGAATATTCATAAAAGTCTGCCATAAGCATAATATTTAATATTCAGCAGAGTGATATTTATATGTAATATTCACTTTTATCTTCACTTTATTAAACTTTACGACTGCAAAAATAAGCACAAATTCTCAAACTTCCAAACTTTTTCGAATAATTGTGCGAATGATGAGCGATTTTTTGTACTTTTGCACCCATAAGACCCAAATGAAGCCACTGCACCAATAAAAGAACGTTAAATACGTTAAAAGTGGCCTTTTGGAAAGCGTATAGAAAACGTATTTCGAGTTTCCTACTTTTTTGAGGCTAAAGCACTGATTATCAATTACGAATTTCTCGATGAAGACAACAAAACTGGTAGCGAATTTGGTGCCTCGGGGCATCAAATCTCAATACGTTGAATATGAAATGGTTAGAAGACGCTGTTTCTTCCTATTGCAGTTTCCTCAGATAACGAGTCAGCTCAGCACTTGCACGATGCGCTCGGCGGTGCGGCCGTCCCAGCGGTCGGGCAGTGTGCCCGGCTTCCAGCGGCCGGCCATGAGATCGGTCAGGGCTTGGCGCAGAGTGTCGGCGTCCTCACCCACTAAGACGTTGGTGCCCTCGTTGACGGTCTCGATGTGTTCGGTGTAGGAGTTGAGGGTGATGCAGGGAATGTGGTTGAATGTGGCTTCCTCGGCCACGTTGCCCGAATCGGTGATGACGCCCTTGGCGTGGGCCGACAGGTAGCCGAACTCCAAGTAGTTTAACGCTGGAACAAGCGTCACGCGCGAGTCTAATGCAGCTACGGTGCAGGCAGCCAATGGGCGCAGGGGAGCAATGACGGGCATGTCGTCAGCCAACTGGCTGATGACGGTGAGCATGCGTTGCAGGTTGTCGCGGTCGGCAAGCAAGGCCTTGCGGTTGATGGTCAGCAGCAGATAGCCGCCGTCGGCTATGCCCTCCAGACAGGCCGGGCGCTGCCAGCGTGTGCTGTTCTGGCGCAAGGTGTCCATCAGTATGTTTCCCACCATATATATTTTATCTACGCCTGCGCCCGCGCGCGTGGCTATGCTGCTTTGGACGACACCGGCGGTGAAGAGCAGGTCGCTCAGTCCGTCAATGACCAGTCGGTTGATTTCCTTGGGCATGCTGATGTCGAACGACCGCGTACCGGCCACTAAGTGAGCCAGACGCAGGCCGCGCTTCTTGGTGACGATGGCGGCGGCCATGGTCGATGCCAGGTCGTCCACGACGATGACCGTGTCGGTGGGGCGCTGCTCCAAGTAACTCTCAAACTCGGACATGACGCGTCCCGTCAGCTCGTTGAGGTTCTCGCAGTCCACGCCGAGGAACGCGTCGGGCGCGGGCATCTGCAAGTCGCTGAACAATGTGGGTTCCAACGTAGGGTCGTCGCTGCGTCCGGCATACACTAACTGGCAGCTGACGGCGTCGCTCTTCTCCATGGCGCGGACGATGGGAGCCACCTTCACGAAGTTGGGACGTGCCCCGGTAAAAATGCAGACATTCTGTTTCATACCTGCAAAGGTACGACATAGTGGGGAGAAAAACAAATAAAAAGTGATTTTTTAGTTTGGCCGTTTAAGCGAATATTCGTAATTTTGCGGGCAAAATATGGAAAAAATCATTCTGGGCATCGACCCCGGTACCAACATCATGGGCTACGGCGTCATCAAGGTTGTCGACCGCAAGCCCGAACTGGTGACCATGGGTGTCATCGACCTGCGCAAGTTCAGCGACGGATACCTGAAGCTGGGCCACATCTTTGAGCGCGTCACCGGCATCATTGACGGCTACCTGCCCGATGAGATGGCCATCGAAGCCCCCTTCCTGCAGAAGAACGTACAGACAACGCTCAAGCTGGGGCGCGCCCAGGGCACGGCCATTGCCGCCGCCGTCCACCATGGCGTCCCCGTGCACGAGTATGCCCCTATGAAAATCAAGATGGCCATCACGGGCAACGGCGCAGCGTCGAAGGAGCAGGTGGCCGGCATGTTGCAGCGGCTGCTCAAGTTCGACAGCGACGCCCTCTCGAAGTTTATGGATGCCACCGACGCCCTTGGTGCGGCCTACTGCCACTACATGCAGATGAACCGTCCTGAGAGTCAGGTGCACTACAAGGGGTGGAAGGACTTCGTCATCAAGAACCAGTCAAGAATAAATAATAAGTAAGCGAGCATGAAGATAACAGCAGTAGTAGGAAGAAACGGTAGCGGAAAGACGCTATACATCGACCGGTTGCGCAAGCAGATAGCCTCAGACCGCGTGCGCTATATCGCCTTCACCGACAGCTATGGCGTCAACGTTGACGGCCAGTATTACCTGCAGCTGCGGTGGAACCAGCACGACATAGACCACGAGACACCCACCGTCGGCGAGCTGTTGCAGCGCGCCTACCTGCTGGCCGGTGCCGACACCGACGAGCGCCGCCGGCTGAAGGCGCACCTCTACGACCTGTTCCACATGGAGCCGCTGTTGGACAAGTACATCATCACGCTGTCCAGCGGTGAGCTGCGCAAGTTCCAGCTGACGAAGACGCTCTTCGCCAACCCCCGTCTGCTCATCATGGACAACCCCTTCATCGGGCTGGATGCCGAGACGCGCGACCAGCTGAAGGAGCTGCTGCTCCTGCTGGCCACGGAGCGCGACATGGAGGTGATGCTGGTGCTGTCGAAGACCGACGACCTGCCCGAGTATGTCACCGAGGTCATTGAGCTGTCGCCCCAGCAGGCAGTGCCTGACCATGTGCTGACGGAGGAGAAGCGGCAGGCCATACTGACGCTGCCCCTGAAGGACAACGACTACCAGTGTCAGCGCGTCGTCGACATGCATGACGTCAGCATCCGCTACGGCGAGCGCACCATACTGAAAGACCTGGACTGGACGGTCATGAACGGTGAGCGGTGGTCGCTGTCAGGACAAAATGGCAGTGGCAAGTCGACACTGCTGTCGCTCATCTGCGCTGACAACCCGCAGGCCTACGCCTGCGACATCACCCTCTTCGACCGCCCGCGCGGGTCGGGCGAGAGCATCTGGGACATCAAGCGCCACATAGGCTACGTGTCGCCCGAGATGCACCGTTCCTACAAGCGCAACCTGCCTGCCATACGCATTGTGGCCAGCGGACTGATGGACTCCGTGGGGCTCTATGCCGTGCCCGACAGCGACGACTACGAGAAGTGCCGCTGGTGGATGGACATCTTCGGTGTCGCCCATCTGGCCGACCGTCCCTTCTTGCAGCTGTCCAGCGGCGAGCAGCGGCTGGTGCTGCTGGCCCGAGCCTTCGTCAAGGACCCGCAGCTGATAGTGCTCGACGAACCCCTGCACGGGCTCGACCTGTGGAACCGCCGTCTGGTGAAGAACGTCATAGAAACCTTCTGCCAGCGGCCGAACAAAACCATGATCATGGTGACCCACTATGCCGAGGAACTGCCTGCCAACATTACACACAACAAGTTTTTGGCACGGAATTTGTAATAAACGAAATCGTAAACAGTAAATCACAAAATCGTAAATAAATTGACCAGTCAATTTTCACCCAAGGTATCCGAGATACTCGCCTACTCGCGCGAAGAAGCTACACGGTTGGCCAGCAGAAGCGTCGGGCCAGAACACCTGTTGCTGGGACTGATGCGCATGAAGGACGGTCCCGTGGTCAACGTGTTCCGGCGGCTCGACGTCAACCCGCTGAACGTCAAGACGCAGCTGGAGGACCGCGTGCGTGAAGACGAGATTGGCATGCCTATCAAAACCAATGAACTGGTGCTCAACGAGCGCGCCAGCAATATTCTGAAGCTGGCCGTACTCGAAGCACGCTTACAGCGCACCACGCGCGTGGAGGAGCAGCACCTGCTGCTGGCCATCCTGCACGACTCGACAGACACGGGTGCCAAACACGTATTAGAACAGAACAACATGAACTACGAAGACGTATTGACCCTGCTGTCCGTCAAGGACGGCATAGGACTCCCCGACGAAGACTACGAGGAGGAAGAGACCACCAACGGCCCGCAGCAGGCATCGAATAGCCGCCAGAGTGCCACGACGACGCAGACGCGCCAGAGCAAGTCAAAGACCCCCGTCCTGGACAGCTTCGGCACCGACCTGACGCAGCAGGCTGCCGAGGGCAAGCTGGACCCCTGCGTGGGACGTGAGCGCGAAATCCAGCGCGTCATCGAGATACTGGGCCGCCGCAAGAAGAACAACCCCATTCTCATCGGCGAACCCGGCGTGGGCAAAAGTGCCATCGTCGAGGGGCTGGCCCAGATGATAGCCTCGCACCACTGTTCGCCCATGCTCTTCAACAAGCGCCTGCTGACGCTCGACATGACGGGTGTAGTGGCCGGCACGAAGTATCGCGGACAGTTTGAGGAGCGCATGAAGATGCTGGTCAAGGAGCTGGAACAGAACCCTGACACCATCATCTTCATCGACGAGATACACACCATGATAGGCGCCGGAAGCACGCCGGGCTCCATGGATGCCGCCAACATCCTGAAACCGGCGCTGGCCCGCGGCACCATACAGTGCATCGGAGCCACCACGCTCGACGAATACCGTAACTCCATAGAGAAGGACGGCGCACTGGAGCGCCGCTTCCAGAAAGTGCAGGTAGAGCCCACCACCGACGAGGAGACACTGCAGATATTGAAGAACGTGCGCGACCGCTATGAGTACCACCACCACGTCACCTATACCGACGAGGCCTTGGAAGCCTGTGTCAAACTGACAGCCCGCTATGTCAGCGACCGCTTCATGCCCGACAAGGCTATTGACGCCTTGGACGAGACGGGTTCGCGCGTACATCTGAAGAATGCCAACGTCCCGCCCGAGATAGCTGAGATGGAGAAGGAAATCAAACAGGTCAAGGAGAAGAAGCAGTTGGCCGTGGCTGGCCAGAACTTTGAGTTGGCTGCCAGCTACCGCGACCGCCAGACCACGCTGGAGCGCGAACTCACCGACCTGAACCGCCGCTGGTTGGAGGGTGAGGTTGACGTGCGCCAGTCTGTCAGTGCTGCCGACGTGGCCGACGTGGTGTCCATGATGACGGGTGTGCCCGTGCAGCGCATGGCGCAGGAAGAAGGCATCCGTCTGAAGGGCATGGCACAGGAACTGAAGTCGCAGGTCATCGCACAGGACAAGGCCATCGACAAGATGGTGCGTGCCATCCAGCGTAACCGCGTAGGTCTGAAGGAGCCCAACCACCCCATTGGCGTGTTCATGTTCTTAGGACCAACGGGTGTAGGCAAGACCTACTTAGCCAAGAAGCTGGCTGAGTTTATGTTCGGTTCTGCCGATGCCCTTATCCGCATCGACATGAGCGAGTACACCGAGTCGTTCAACGTCAGCCGACTCATCGGAGCACCTCCGGGCTACGTGGGCTACGAGGAGGGCGGACAGCTGACCGAGCGCGTCAGGCGTCACCCCTACTCCATCGTCCTGCTGGACGAGATAGAGAAAGCCCACGGCAACGTTTTCAACCTGTTGCTGCAGGTGCTGGACGAAGGACGCCTGACCGACGGTAACGGCCGCTTCGTGGATTTCCGCAACACGGTCATCATTATGACTTCCAACGCCGGCACGCGCCAGCTTAAGGACTTCGGACGCGGCATTGGTTTCGCTGCCGCTTCGTCGTCGTCGCTCATGCTCAACGAGCAGGACAAGGAGCACGCCCGCCAGATAGTGCAGAAGGCCCTGTCGAAGCAGTTCTCGCCGGAGTTTCTGAACCGTCTGGACGAAATCATCACGTTCGACCAGCTGGACCTCGACGCCATCAAGCGCATTGTTGACGTTGAGCTGAAAGGACTCTACAAGCGCATCGGCGACATGGGTTACACAATCAACCTGACCGACGAGGCCAAGCAGTTTGTGGCCGAGAAGGGATACGACGTACAGTTTGGTGCCCGTCCGCTGAAGCGTGCCATACAAACCTACATCGAAGACGGCATCTCCGAACTCATCGTCAACGGTGAGCTGCCTAAGGGAGCTGTTATTCGCATAGAGAAGGAGGAAGGAAAAGACGAACTTCAATTTAAAGCAGAAGAACAAAACAATGAACAGTAAAAAGACAACCCTTGCCGCCCTGGCGGCTGCCGTCATCGTCAGCATGGCTGCCACATCGTGCAGTTCATCGTCCAATTTAGGAACCATCCTGAGCTCCATGGGTAGCGGTGGCACTATTGCCAACATGTTCTCCAGTGTCATCGGCATGGACAAGGTGACCCAGAAAGGACTTATAGGCACCTGGAATTACGCCGGGCCCGGATGTGCCTTCACCAGCCAGAACCTGCTGGCCAAGGCCGGTGGCGAGGTGGCTGCCACGAAGATAGAGAAGAAACTGGAGCCCTACTTCAGCAAGGCAGGCATCAGCAGCGGTAACACGCGCATAACCTTCAAAGAGGACATGACCTACACGGCAACTATTGCCGGCAAGACGTTCAGCGGGAAGTACACCTTCGACGAGGCTGAAGCCAAGATGACACTGAAGACTCTGCTGTTCAGTGTCAACTGCTATGCCAAGCGCGAGTATCACGGCATCGCCCTGCTCTTCGAGTCGAAGAAGCTGCTCACCGTGCTGCAGACCATGGCAGCACTCAGCGGCGACAGCACGGTGCAGAAGGTGGGTGAACTGAGCAAGAACTACGACGGCATCCGACTGGGCTTCGACCTGAAGAAATAAGAAGTAGCGGCTATGGCCATCGTTGAGATTACATCCCTTCATGACGAGGGCATACAGGTGTTCAGCACACTGACTGAAGCTCAGCTGCGCATGACGCTGGAACCTAAGAAGGGACTGTTCATAGCCGAAAGCCCGAAGGTAATCAGGGTGGCACTGGATGCCGGATGGCAACCCGTGGCTTTGCTCTGCGAGCGCAAGCACATTGAGGGTGACGCCCGCGACATCATAGAACGCTTGCATCCGGACGTCCCCGTCTATACCGGCAGTCGCGAACTGCTGACCCAACTGACCGGTTACACGCTGACACGCGGTGTGCTCTGTGCCATGCGACGCAAACCATTGCCTACGGTGGACAGCGTCATCAGCGGTGCACGGCGTATCGTCGTCATCCAAGCCGTCACCGATACCACCAACATTGGAGCCATCTTCCGCTCGGCAGCAGCACTGGGCATCGACGCCGTAGTGCTGACCCGCGACACCTGCGACCCCTTGAACCGACGTGCCGTACGTGTCTCCATGGGCAGCGTGTTCCTTGTGCCTTGGACGTGGATTGACGACATCAACACGTTGCGCGACAAGGGATTCAAGACCGTTGCCATGGCACTGACCGACGACTCCATCAGTCTGGACGACCCACGGCTGAGACAGGAGCCCCACTTGGCCATCATCATGGGGACGGAAGGCGACGGACTGCCGAAACACACCATTCAACAGGCCGACTACACCGTGCGCATCCCCATGGCTCACGGGGTCGATTCGCTCAACGTAGCGGCGGCCGCTGCCGTAGCTTTCTGGGAATTACGTTCAAAGAAATAAAAAAATGTAGCCACTCGCATGGCTACATTTTTTATTCTGTTCAGCTGTTTTTAATAAAACTTGAAATAGTTCTTGGCATTGTTGTAGGAGATGTCTTCCACCATCTTGCCTAATAGTTCGCGGTCGTCAGGCAGCAAGCCTTTCTCGACATCGTTGCCCAACAAGTTGCAGAGAATGCGGCGGAAGTATTCGTGACGCGGATAGCTGAGGAACGAACGGCTGTCGGTCAGCATACCTACGAAGCGGCTCAGCAAGCCAAGCACCGAGAGGGCGTTCATCTGACGAATCATGCCGTCCATCTGGTCGTTGAACCACCAGCCCGAACCGAACTGTATCTTTCCGGGCTCTCCACCCTGGAAGTTACCGAGCATGGTAGCGATGACCTCGTTGGCGCAAGGGTTCAGCGTATATAATATGGTACGCGTGAGCTTGCCCTCCATGTTCAGCTTATTGAGGAACTTCGACATAGCCTTGGCCGTGTTGAACTCACCGATAGAGTCGAAGCCGGTGTCAGGACCGAGCTTGTTATACATGGCGGTGTTGTTGTCGCGGATGGCACCGTAGTGGAACTGCTGTGTCCAGCCAGCCTCTGCGTCCATCTCAGCCATACGGGTGAGGAAGCAGTTCTTGTACTGGCGAATCTCCATGTTCGACAGTTGCTGGCCGCGCATGGCCTTCTCGAAGATGGTCTCAATCTGCGAGTCGGTGTACTCTTCGTCGTAGAACTCCTCGATGCCGTGGTCGGAGAGCTTAGAGCCCTGCTCGGCAAAGAAGTCGTGACGCTTCTGCAGGGCATCTACCATGTCGGCAAACTTGGTGATGGTGACACCACTGACCTGTTCCAGCTGGTTGACGTATGCAGCAAACTCAGGTTTCTCAATGTTCATGGCCTTGTCAGGACGCCATGCGGGAATCATGATGGGGTCGTCCTGAGCCTTGTGCTTGGCATACTCGATGTGGTTGTGCAGGTCGTCCACGGGGTCGTCGGTGGTGCAGACGCACTCTACGTTGTAGTGCTTCATCAGGCCACGGGCAGAGAACTCGGGCTGCTTCAGCTTCTCGTTGCACTCGTCAAAGATTTCGCGAGCGGTCTTGGGGCTCAGCAGCTTCTCAATGCCGAAAGCTGTCTTCAACTCTAAGTGTGTCCAGTGGTAGAGCGGATTGCGCAGCGTATAGGGAACGGTCTCTGCCCACTTCTCGAACTTCTCCCAGTCGGTGGTGTCCTTGCCCGTGCAGTAACGCTCGTCGACGCCGTTGGTACGCATAGCACGCCACTTATAATGGTCGCCGCCAAGCCACAGTTCGGTGATGCTCTTGAAGCGATGGTCGTTGGCCACCATCTCAGGTATCAGGTGACAGTGGTAGTCGATGATGGGCATCTTAGCTGCATGGTTGTGATAGAGGTCTTGAGCTACTTCAGTCTCTAAGACGAAGTTCTTGTCATTAAATTGTTTCATAATAAAATCGGTTTGTTTTAGTTGTAAGTTTGCAATTGGATGCAAATATAACAATTTAATTTCAAACACCTGCAACATTCGCTCTTTTTTGAAGAAAAATTAACGTAAACGATGACGGCAGTAACAGGAATATATTTTTTTTCAGACATTTCGGATTTCAAATGGAAAGTTTTTCGTATATTTGCATGTCGAAAAGAATTATTCTTAACCATATTTATGTCAATAAAACTGAGCAGACTGCTACTTCTCTTGCTGCTGGGAGCCACACTTCAGGCAAAAGCCACACCTGCGGACAACGTCAGGACGTACTCGGAAGCGCATCCCTTGGTGTATGAGGACGTATGGGACTTGTGGCCTTACTCGTTCCTAAACGAGAACGGCAAGCCGGACGGTTTCAACGTTGACCTCATCCGTATGCTGATGAAGGAGTTAGACATTCCCTACGTCATCAAGATGAAGTCGGCCAACGAAGCCTTCCGCGACCTGCGCGACGGCAAGTCGGACCTGATGTTAGGACTGGCCGTGGGCTTCCACGATGAGTTCGGCCACTACTCGAAGAACGCCGTGACACTGTTCACCCAGAGTGTGGTGGCTCCGAAGGGCAAAGCCACACAAATCAGGCGTTTTCACGACTTGAGCGACCACAAGGTCATTGTCAACGACAGCTCACTATGCCACCACCTGATGATTGAGTACGGATGGGGCGCCAACGCCCTGCCTGTTGAGGACATGCGCGAGGCCATCCAGGAGGTCAGCGCCAAGGGCGAGGGCATGATAGTGTGGAACACGCTGTCGCTGAAGTGGCTGATGCGCCGTTACCACACCGACAACCTGGAGTTGCTCCCGGTCAACATGCAGCACGGACAGTACAAGTTCATGTCAAACGACACCCACCTGTTAGACCGGCTTGACGAGGCTTACACCCGCCTGTACTCCGCCGAGCAGATTACTCCCATACAGAACAAATGGTTCTACCCCGAACGATTAGAGCAGAAGACAGCACCCTGGATATGGTACGTGACGGCATTGGTAGCCCTGGTGATGCTGATAACAGCCATATACGGCATCACCTACCGCGTACAGGCCCGCAGGCTGACGCGTGAGAACGAGCGTCGCAACAGCCGTCTGGCCCTCATTCTGCACACCAGCCATGTGCATATATGGACGTACGACATCAATGCCCGCACCTTTGACTGGCGCAACGAGGCCGGCAAGGTGGCATGCACGTACACCATCGACGAGTTCTCGCAGCGTTATGAGCCAGGTGATTTCCAACGATTGAAAGAGGCTTTGGACGACCTCAGCGTACAAGAGAAGAGCGACGAGGAGAAGGAGATAACTCTCCAGCTGAAAGCACGCGACATGGAGAACGGAGACAAAGAGGTACGCGACTACTTAGTAGCACTGTCAGTGCTCATCCGCGACAAGCAGGGCAAGCCCACCGTCATCGTTGGCACTAAAAAGGACATCACCGACCAGCTGCTGCAGCAACGGCTCTCCAACGAGAAGACGCTGCGCTACTGGTCTATCTTCTACAATCCATTAGTGGGCATCCTGTTCTTCGACAGGGAAGGCGTGCTGACAGCCATCAACCCCTGCGCATGCAAGATGTTCGGCTGCGACAAAGACGACATCATCCGTGAGCAAGTAACGCTGGACGACATCTTTGACACGGGCACCGACAACATGGAGCATCCGGAGGACTTCTATGCAACACAGATTATCGATTTCGACCGCATACCCGCCACTGAGCGCAAGGTCAAAAGCATCAAATGCAAGGGCAAGCTGTATAACGAGGTGCGCCTGCTGACCGTCACCGACGAGCAGACACATCCGTTAGGAGTCTTTGCCGTCTGCCACGACGTATCGGCGGCAGTCATGGGCACTGGCCGACAGCACGACGATGCTGCCATGCTGGAATCGGCCGCCAACATGCTCAAGGACTACAACACCAACATTGACCGCGTGCTGCAGGAGAGTGACGTACGTCTGGTGACTTACTCGCCCAGCTCGCACACGCTGACCATACTAAACCGTACTGACCATGTACAGCACGCCTTGACCCAGACGCGTTGCATGACGCTGGTGGACGACCGTTCCAAGAAGCAGGCCATGCGTATGCTTAACGACATGGACGAGGGTGCCGACCGTACCTTCCAAACCGCTATCTGCACCACCCTGCGCATCCATGGCAGACGAGTGCTCAACCTGCTGTTTTACCTGTGTCCTGTCCATGACAGTGAAGGACTGGTCACCAGTTACTACGGGCTGTGCCGCGACATCAGTGAGCAGTGTCAGATAGCACAGCAGATGGAGTTGGAAACGGCCAAAGTGCAGGAGGTTGAGAACACCAAGAACAGCTTTGTAAAGAACATGGTCCAGGAAATACGTAAGCCCATGAACACCGTGATTGACCATGTGGCACAGTTAGGCGACACGGTTCCCGCTGAACATGAAGAGGTACTGCGCGAAGGTATACTGCGCAACTCCGACTACTTGCTCCACCTCATCGACAACATTCTATACCTTTCGCGCTTAGAGGCCCACATGGTCGAGATAAACCGCAAACCCTCCAACTTCGCCGAGCAATTCGGAAGCCTGTGCCAGCAAGGTTGGGAGAAGTATGAGAACGCCCACACGCGCTACGTCGTCGAGAACCCCTATGAGCAATTAGAGATAGACATCGACATGGTCAACATAGGACACGCCATCCGTCAGGTCACGGCCAATGCCGCACAGCACACGGAGAGCGGCGTGGTGCGTGCTCGCTACGAGTACATCGGTCGCCGACTCATCATCACTGTCGACGACACAGGCGAAGGCATGCCGGCCGACGTGCTGGCGCACATCAACGACACAACGGGCAGTGCCAGCAACACCAAGGGGCTTGGACTGGCCATCTGTCACGAGTTAGTGTCGCAGATGGGCGGCACGCTCGAAATCAGCTCCGAGGAAGGCTCCGGCACTACAGTCTACATGACCATTCCCTGTCAGGCCACTGTCATCTAGCGTCGCAAACTCAGTTAAGTGTATGGGAAAGCTAAGATTCATCACCACCCTCGCCACACTGCTGTTGTGTGTGGCTCCTGTTCTGTCAGAACAGTTGAGTGACAAGTATAACAGCCAACGTCCCATCGTCATAGCCTGCGACTGGGACAAGCCTCCCTATGAGTTCCTCAACGACCACGGACAGCCCTCAGGCACTAACGTCGAAGTGATACAAGCCATCATGGACCAGATAGGCATACCCTGCACCTTTGTCATGAAGGAGTGGAGCAACGCCGTCAAGACCTTCGAGCGTGGCGACGCCGACCTCATCTTCGCCCACGTCAACCGCTTCAAGGGCAGCAGTTTCCACGCCACCCAGATTATCAACTACAATCGTATCCGCGTAGCCATGGCGCGCGACACCTCCGACATTGTCTCTATCAAGACACTGGAGAAGGAGGGTGTGGTGCTGAAGACCAGCGACTACACCGGCATGTACTTCAAGGACATCGACTCAGCCCTGCTGGCCCGCATCGAGTACCAGTCGCCAAAGGTGGCACTACGCAGCCTGCTGGCCGGCGACAGCAAGTTCTTCGTATGGGGCGAGGAGCCGCTGAAGTGGAAAATCAAGGAGCTTAACCTTGAGGGCATCTACCTCAACGACGTGGGCATCCCCGTCAGCGAGGTACACATCATTGGACGTGACAAGGAACTCATTGACCTCATTGACGACCAGTTCTCACGACTGAAGCAAAGTGGCGAACTCAAGCAGATACTCGACAAGTGGATGCACCCCGAGCTTGTCCATGACAGCACGACGCCCATGGCCATCTACGTCACACTGGCCATCCTGCTGTCAGCCGTGCTCATCATCCTCTTTGCCCGACTGGCCAAGAGCCACGTCAGGAGTGCCGTGCGCAATTCGTCGGAACTGTCCGAGATGATGTTCCGTGCCCTGCACATGGGCAACTTCAGACTCATGGAGTACGACATAGCCCGCGACCGGTTCACCAACAGCTACGACGGCGACCTGTTGCCCGCCACTGGTATGACGCTGGAGGAGTTTACTCAGCGCATACACCCCAACCAACGCGACGAGTTCAGCCAGAAGATGCAACAGCTCATGCAGGGTCGCGAGCGGCAGTTCGAGCTTAACAAACAGTGGAACGCCAGTACCGATACGGAGCCTCAATGGCTCAACTTCCAAGGCTATGCCATAGCCGAGACCGACGCTGACGGCCACCCCGTCTACGTGGTCAACGCTATCCATGACGTTACGCACGACATTGAGGAGAACCATGCTGCCCGCCAGTTGGTGAGCAAGTACGAGCGTCTGTCCAATCTGCCATTCGTCGGCATGTCATTCTACGACCACGACGGCTGGCTCATCGGCATGAACGACACCATGAAACAGCTGTACGGCATCAGCAGCGAGAACCCGCAGTCGGAACGTTTCTGGGAGACCGTCTGCATGTTCGACATCCCCCACCTGCGCAACATCTATACTCACGACACCCGCGAAGACCTGCTGGTATGCCAGCACATCGAGTACCCGGAATTGGACGTTGACCGCTACGCCGAGTTCAACGTGCATCCGCTATTCGGCGCCGAGGGCCAGATAGCCAACTATGCCGTGTCGTCCGTAGACCTCACCAAGGAGCACAACCTGGACCATGAGGCTCACCGGCAACGGCGGCGACTGCGCGAGGTGGAGCAACAGACGGCCATCCAGCGCGAGCGCCTCGGTTTCCTGCTGCGACACAGCGACAACTACTTGATGAATAACGACGTGAACGAACGTACCATCACCTTTTTCCGCACACCAGAGGAGCCGAAATACACGTTCAGCCACGACAGCTTTGTGAACATGCTCCACGCTGACCAGCGTGAAACAGCCAGACAGCTGCTGACCGACACGACGACGGTCTCGCATCAATTGCTTGCCCGTATGACCGACGGCAGCCAGTGTCCGTTAGGCCGAATGCTGCGCATCACCTTCCACCCCGTGAGTGACAGCCGGGGAGCCATCGTGGCACACCAAGGACTGGCCACCGACATTACCACCCTGTGTGACGCGCGCCAGCAACTGGCTGACGAACAGCAGCTGGCCGCCAACAGCGTGCAGCTGAAGAACGGTTTCTTAGCATCAATGACCCATGAGCTGCGTACACCGCTGAACGCTATCGTCGGTTTCACGGGCATACTGGAGGCACTGGACAGTGACGAGCGGGCTGAGTACGTGCGCATCATTCGCAATAGCAGTGACATGCTGCAACGACTCATCAACGACATCATCGAAGCCTCGTCCATCACCGACGGACCTACCACTATACAACCTACCCGCATCGACTTCGCAACGGCCTTCGACGACATCTGCCTGACACTTCAGCAGCGTGTCCAGAACCCCGAGGTAGAGTTCATCAAGGACAACCCCTACGACTCCTTCCCCGTCAAACTCGACATCGGGCGCATACAGCAGGTGCTTACCAACTTCGTCACCAATGCCGTCAAATTCACGCAGAAGGGTTTCATTCGTGTGGGCTACCGTCACGAGGACGACGGTCTGTACCTCTACTGTACGGACAGTGGTATGGGCATTGACAAGGAGAAGCAGAAGATTGTCTTCGACCGCTTTGTCAAGCTGAACGAGTTTGTGCAGGGCACGGGCATGGGACTGGCCATCTGTAAGTCCATTGCCGAGCGTTGTGGTGGCCACATCGGCGTCCATAGTGAGGGACTCGGTAAAGGCTGCACGTTCTGGATGACGGTTCCGTGTGAGTTAGGAGAGATGAGAGTTTAAAGTTTTGAGTTTGTAGTTTTGAGAAAATATGAAAAAGACATTGATTATGATGCTGGCAGCATTGGTGCTAACGGGCTGTCAGGAGAGTTTGGAGGATCGCTGTGAGCGCGAAGCTAAGGATTACACTGCCAAGAAGTGTCCGGCACTGCTCACTGAGGGCGTCACCATCGACAGCCTGGTGTTCTACAAGTCCACACATACGCTGACCTATTACTACACGCTGAGCGGTGTGCTGGACAACGCCGAGGCACTTGAGTCGCACGACTTCCGCAGCATTCTGCTCCGCGAGTTGCGCAACAGCCCCGACCTCAACCTCTACAAAGAGGCTGGCTACAATTTCGGTTATGTCTATTACTCGCAGAAACAGCGGGGAACGCTGCTTCTCAACACCACGTTCCGCTCTAAAGACTACCAGTAGCAACTATACAAAAAAACAATAACCAATAAACGTTAGCTGCGCAAGGAATGCCTCATAACGTTTATTGGTTATTGTTTGTTGGTTACTGTCAAAGCTCTTCGGGCTTCATGTTGGTATAGACGGTCTGCACGTCGTCAAAGTCCTCCAGCTTTTCCACCATCTTGTCAATGGTCTCACGCTCCTCGGGAGTCACGTCCTTCAGGTCGTTGGGGATGCGGGTAAACTCGGCTCCAGTCACCTCGAAACCGTTCTCCTCCAGATGCTTCTGGATGGCAGCAAACGACGAGGGGTCGCCGTAGATGGTGATGCTCTGCTCCTCCTCGTCCTCGTCGTACTCGTCCTCAACGCCGTAGTCTATGAGGTCCAGTATCATCTCGTCCATGTCCAAGCCATCCTTCTTCTTGAACGTGAACACGGCCTTGTAGTCGAAGAGGAACGACAACGAGCCCTGCGTACCAAGGTTTCCGTTGAACTTGTTGAACACCGAGCGCACGTCACCCACAGTACGGGTGGTGTTGTCGGTCAGTGTCTCGACGAAGATGGCAATGCCGTGGGGGCCGTAGCCCTCGTAGGTCACCTCTTTGTAGTCGGCATGGTCTTTACCCATGGCGTTCTTGATGGCACGCTCAATGTTGTCCTTCGGCATGTTCTCGCGCTTGGCGTTGGCAATGCAGGCACGCAGTGCTGGGTTCATGTCGGGGTCTGGTCCGCCGGCTTTGACAGCGATGGCTATCTGCTTGCCAATCTTGGTGAACGTCTTGGCCATGTGGCCCCATCTCTTCAGCTTTGTAGCTTTGCGGTATTCAAATGCTCTTCCCATTGTTTGATTTTACTATTTTACGATTTTACAGTTTTACGATTGCTGGCGACAATAGTCAAATGGTGAAATTGTCCGATTGTCAAGTTAGCGCAGCTCAGCATTCAGCTGCTTCTTGAGATTGGTGATGAGCTTCTGCATGATGGCGTCAATCTGCTTGTCGCCCATCGTCTTCTCGGCATCCTGTAGGATGAAGTTGACGGCGTACGACTTCTTGCCCTCGGGCAGCTTGTCGCCTTCATAGACGTCGAACAGCTCCACCTTCTTCAGCAGCTTGCGCTCCGTCTGACGGGCTATCTGCTCTATCTGGCTGAACTCCACACTCTTGTCGATGAGTAAAGCGAGGTCGCGGCTGACGGCGGGGTACTTGGGAATGTCAGTGAACTCCACCTTCTGCTTGCGCACCACCTTCATCAGTGCCGTCCAGTTCAGCTCGGCATAGTAGACGGGCGTGTCGATGTCGAACTGGCGCTGCAGCTTCTTCGTCAGCACACCCATCTCGATGAGCTGCTTGCCACCACGGTTCTCCACCGTCAGGCCTGCTGTAAACCAGGCGTTCTCCGACTTCTTCTGCACCAGCATGCCCGGCAGTACGCCTATGCGCGTCAGGATGTTCTGCACATGGGCGTTGAGCTCGGCAAACGACGTGTCCTCGTTCGGGTGAGCCCACGAACCTTCCACGCGCTTGCCCGTCAGCCACAGTGCCATGTGGTGCTCCTCCTTGTAGGCCTGCATGGGGTCGTCATCGTTGCGCTTGTCTGCGGAAAAGCGGTAAACGTTGCCGAACTCGAAGAAGCGGCAGTTACCGTTCTTGCGCTTTGCGTTGTGTTCTATGCTCTCCAGTCCGCCGTAGAGCAGCGTGCCGCGCATCACGTTCAGGTCGCTGCTGAGCGGGTTCATGACTTTTACGAGTGAAGCGTCTTCGCTATAGTATGCCGACTTCGTCAGCGAGTTGTTCAGTATCTCGTTGAAACCGGCACCCACAAGCTGCTCACTGACAAGATTTGCCATCTTGTGCTTCTGGTCCTCATCGCCCTTGACAACGAGGCTCGACTTGAGCTGTGTCGGTATTTCCACATTATTATATCCGTAGATGCGCAGGATATCCTCCACAACGTCGCACGGACGCTGCACGTCCACGCGATAGGCAGGCACCTCAAGGGTCAGTCCGTCTGGCGTCTCGCCCAGCACCTTCATCTCTAACGACTGACAGATGCTCTTGATGACGTCGACTCCTAACTCCTTGCCGACTAAGCGGTTGATATAATTGTATTCCAGCTCTACTATAGCGTTCTTTATCGGCTCCGGATAGACATCCTTAATCTCCATCGACACCTTGCCGCCAGCCAGTTCCTTGCACAGCAGGGCAGCATACTTCAGGGCGTCAATAGTGCCGTTGGGGTCTACGCCGCGCTCAAAGCGGAACGAAGCGTCAGTTGACAGTCCGTGGCGGCGTGCCGACTTGCGTATCCATGTGGGATGGAAGTAAGCCGACTCCAGCACCACGTTCTTTGTCGTCTCGTATGTGCCGCTGCCCTTGCCACCGAAGACACCGGCAATACACATGGGCTCCTCGGCGTTGCAGATGGCCAAGTCGCGGTCCGACAGTTTGTGCTCCACGCCGTCCAGCGTCTGGAACGGCGTGCCGTCGGGCATGGTCTTGACCACTATCTTGTGACCCTTCACCATATCGGCATCAAACGTGTGCAGGGGCTGCCCCATAGCCATCATCACATAGTTGGTGATGTCCACAATATTATTAATAGGACGCAAGCCGATGACCGTCAAGCGCTGCTTCAGCCACTCCGGCGATTCCTTTACCTCACAACCCGTTACGCTTACACAGGCATAACGGCGGCAAGCCTCACCCTGCTCTATCACCACGTCAATAGGAAGGTCGTGGTTGTCCACACAGAAAGCCGACAGGTCGGGACGGTGCAGAGCCGTCTCGTAGCCGTTCTGCTTGAGCCACGCATACAGGTCGCGGGCCACGCCCCAGTGCGACAGGGCGTCGGCACGGTTGGCCGTGATGTCCACCTCGATGAGCCAGTCGCTCTCCAAGTGGTAGTATTCAGCAGCTGGCGTGCCCACCACGGCGTCGTCAGGCAGCACGATGATGCCCGCATGACTGCTGCCGATGCCTATCTCGTCCTCGGCGCAAATCATGCCCAGCGACTCCACGCCTCTGAGCTTTGACTTCTTAATCTGGAACTCTTTGTCGCCGTCGTAGAGCACACAGCCCAGGTCGGCCACAATCACCTTCTGGCCGGCAGCCACGTTCGGGGCGCCACACACTATCTGCTGCGGCTCACCCTTGCCCAGGTCCACCGTTGTCACATGCAGGTGGTCCGAGTCAGGGTGCATCTCGCACGTCAGCACCTGGCCCACGTAGAGGCCCTTCAGTCCACCTTTGATACTCTGTACTTCCTCCAGCGCGTCAACTTCCAGACCTGTCGACGTCAGCGCGTCGCACACCTGCTGCGGTGTCAGGTCGAAGTCCACGTACTCCTTCAGCCATTTATAGGATATATTCATTGCGCAATTATTTGTTATTTTCTGAAAATCCGTGCAAAGGTACAAATAAGTGAGCGAAAATGCAAATCTTTTTGCGATTTTCCGAACGCGAGGGAGATTGAGTGTGCTTTGAGCACAGCTCAAAGGTACGGATAACGTAGGGGAAAGGAGATTATCATGCCAAAATCTGGCGTTAAAAACGGCTAATCATTGATGATATCAGTCCAAAATGCCGCAGAGCAAACAGCACACCGTCATCGTCGACAGATGTAGTGACGTAGTCGGCCACCTGTTTCAGTGACGCTAAGGCATTGCCCATAGCCACACCGATGCCTGCCGTTTTGATCATTGAAATGTCATTGCCGCCGTCGCCAAAGGCCATGGTGCGTTTCAGGTCTAACCCCAAGTGGGTAGCCAGCGTCCGAATGCCCTCACCCTTATCGGCTCCCTTTGCCGTGATGTCGGTGAAAGCAGGATGCCAGCGGCCGGACGTACAGCCTGGCAGACGCAGCATCATGTCACGCTCGTAATCCTCCTGGAAAAATGGAGAGAGCTGGAGTATGCGTTGTTTGAGAACCGTTTCCAAAGGTTTTGCCAGATTTAGGTTGTCCACGGCTATCTCGCCACGGAATATCCTTTCAACATCGCCCTGCGGGTCGAGCACGGCCACATCCCTCTCGCCTACCACTATCAGTCCGTAGTTTTTCTGCTGCGCATCATTCACCAGAGTAAGCACATCGGCCTCGGGTATGCTCTTACAGCTGACCACCCTGTTGTCCACAAAACACAAAGCTCCATTGATAGTAATGTATCCGTCGATGAGGTGTTCGACGGCACCGAGGTTGGTGATGATGAGTGGCGGGCGACCAGTGGAGATGAAAACCTTGTGACCATTGGCCTTTGCCTGCGTCAGGGCAAGCAGGGTGGACGCCGGTATGGCGTGAGTCTTGAAACTGACCAGCGTACCGTCGATATCGAAGAAGAGGGCATACCCTGCACCCTGCTTCCTGTCTGCCATTGGAATGACTGTTTGTTGACTGTTCACGTTGCGTTAATACGTTATCTCACCTGTTTACTTTTTCCCTTTTGTCAACAAACTCGCAGTGCTTGTACTGCTCCTGCGGAAACTGGAAGAGTTCGTCGCTGATGCCGCCTATCTTGACACCGCTGATTTTGATGGTAGTGCGGAAAATGCCCACCTTAACGCGTATATTGATGGGGTAGCGCGTCCGCTTGTCCAACAGGCAGCGGGCCTCCTTGATACCCTTCACCCCCTTCTTGGCCTTCAGCGTGATGTAGTAGCCCTCGTCAGCATCCTTGATGCTGTAGGTGTAGTTGTCGGGGACGAACTTAAACTTGGTGGCATACTTGTCGCGCTCGTCAGAGTGAGCATCATAGATGGTGACGCGGTTCTTCTTACGCTCAAGCCGGTAGTAGGTGACGTCGTCGTTCCACGCAATGTACTTCTCGTCCACAAACTTGCTCTTTTTACCTTTTGTCCAAATGGTGCCCTCGGTCTTGTAGATACCGATGATGTTGACTTTGTAGTGCAGTTGCGAGCCCTGACTGCCGAAAATCATCTGGTAACTCTCATTGAACATACGGCGGGCCTGCTTGGCGTTAGGTGTCTCATGCTCCTGACCATTCAGGGCCACAGCAGCCCAAAGGGTGAGCATCAATATGCATAGCTTTCTCATAACGGGGTGCAAAGGTACTGGAAAAGAGGCAAATAAACAAATTTATGACCGACTTTCTGCCACGCCGTGCTCCTGCTTCCACAGCTGAAGCCGCTCCTTCAGCGACAGCCTGGCCAGCTGGCGCCATTCGGTGGCCTCGTGCTTGCCGCTGAGGTACTGCAGGTCGTCCATGTGGCGGTAGGCTTCCATCTCGAAGGGGTTGAGCCAGTATCCGGCGTTCTTCAGATGACAGCGGTAGCGGCTTGCGCGCAGCCAGTGCGTCAGGTAGAGCCAGTAGAAGCAGAGCCACGAGTCACCAGTGCTCCGCGCCTGATACAAGTGTATCATCTCGTGGTTCTTCAGTGCGTCATAGTGGCTGTTCATGCAATCGGCCTCCTGACGGGTGTGGGTGATGATGTGGCCGAAGAACGTCAGTGCCTCATACCCTTTCTTTATCCAAAAAGGCAATGCAAAAGCCGGCATGTCATCCGTCCTGCTGGGCCTTACGGAGCGGAATATCAGCGGAATGATGGCCAGTGGGTTGTTCTTCATGCTTCCGTTTCCGTATATTTGCTGATGAAGTCGTCCTCCGAGATGATGGGTATGCCTAACTGCTGTGCCTTCTTATTCTTTCCTGAGGTCGACGTGACGTCGTTGTTGATGAGGTACGACGTGGCGCCGCTGACGGCCGAGGCCACCTTGCCGCCCTGCGACTCGATGTAGGCTTTCAGCTCGTTGCGGTTCTTGTAGTGGTGCACGTCGCCAGTGATGACGAAAGTGAGTCCCTGACATCGCTCTCCTGTGGGTGCTGCTGTCTGCAGAATGTCTAACATACTGACAAGACGCTCGTAGCGTGCCATGTTGCCTGCATCGCGGAACCAAGCTACGAAGTGGGCCGACTTCTCAGGACCGATGCCGGCAACATGGGCAAAAACGTCCTGCGGCTCTGGCTGCGACGCAAAGAGGTCGACACTGCGGCGAGTGGCCTCGGCCACCAGTTCTTCTAACGAGTATGCCGACAGCAGGCGCTTGCACACGTCGAGGCCGCACAGGGGAATGCTCAGCGCATAGAGCAGACGGTGCGCCTCGACGCTTCTGCTGCGGTCGATGGAGCGCATGATGTTGGCTGCCGACTTCTCGCCGAAGCCCTCCATCTGCGACAGCTCGCGGATGTGGGCGCGCAGGCTGTAGAGGTCGGCGTACTCGCTCACCCATCCTAAGTTGATGAACTTAGAGAGTGTCTGTTCCGAGATGCCGTCAATGTTCATGCCCTCCTTCGACACGAAGCGCGCAAACTTCTTCAGCTGCTTAGCCGGGCAGTCAGCATTGGTGCAGTGCAGGGTACGCGTACCGCTGCCCTCGCTGACTTTCACCACGGCGGGGGCGTGGCAGACGGGACAAGCTTCGGGTATGTCGAAGGTACCCTCAGCATGCTCTACGGCGATGACTTTCGGGATGATTTTGTTGGCTTTGATGACCGACAGGCGCGTACCAGGACCGCCCATGCCCAGACGCTCGCACTCGCTGATGTTGCACAGCGAGGCGCGACGAACCGTAGTACCCTCTAATGCCACCGGCTCAAACACGGCCACAGGCGAGATGGTGCTGGCTGCACACGACCACTCCACCTCACGCAGCACCGTCTGCGCCGCCTCGTCCTGCCACTTGAAGGCCAGTCCGGCGCGTGTGGCGTGGTGTCCAGTGACGCTGCCAGTCATGGCATACTGTGTGTCATCGTAGCACACTACGAGGCCGTCCACGGGGTAAGGGTTCTTTTTCGTCGTCACCTCCTGGGTGAAGAGGTCAATGCCTGCCGTTATCGCCGCCATGTCGGGCTGCATGATCAGCTGGCGCTCCACCGTACTGAACCCCATGCTGTCGAGCCAGTCCATGCGTGCTCCCCATGAGTTAATGTCTGCAGTGGTGTAGACCAGCGTAAAAGGAATCCAGCTGATGTGGCGACGACGCACTTCCTCAACGTCCTTCAGCGTCAGCGAACCGGAGGCCAGGTTGCGGGGGTTGGCGTAGTCCTCGCCGCTCTCCATGAGAAACCGCTCGAAGTCATCGTACGCTATGACGGCCTCACCGCGGATAACGGTGTGCCCCGTCCATACTATATGCTGCGGCAGACCGCCTATGGCTCCCGCCAGATGGGTGATGTTGGTGCCCGTGTGGCCATTGCCGCGCGTCACCACCTTGGTCAGCGTGCCATTGTCGTAGGTGGCCACCAGTGTCAGACCGTCCAGCTTCCACGACACCCACACGGGACGGCCTTCGGCCCACTTCACCACCTCGTCAGCTCGTTTCGTCTTGGCTAACGAGAGAGCCGCGAACTCATGCTCCTCCTTCTGCCCCTGCACCGTGTCCTCGCTTACGCGCTGTGTCGGCGAGTCGGGCAGCGTAGTGCCTGTCTCTTGCTCCAACTGCCGCAGTTCGTCAAAGCGCTGGTCCCACTCGTAGTCCGTCATGCGCTCCGGCAAGCCGTTGTAGTAGGTATCAGAGGCATCGTTCATCTCGCGAATGAGCTGCTGCATGCGTATGATTCTTTCGTCTGTCATGGTCGTAAGTCTTTTATTTAAACGGTTATTCGTGATTTCTTTTTTTATTGCTTGTTTGCCAATGCTCTCTTGAGGGCGACGACGATACGGCGGAGCCTGAGCGAAAGACGCCAAAGCCGCTCATGACGCATGACAGCAAGGACGATGCTGAAGCATAACGACGGCCTCACCCCCCACTGCTGTCTCAACGTTGCTGTCTGCTGCGCCAGACTGGGGCTATGTGCTCTGAAAGCATGCATGGCCAGTGCAAGGAGGCGGCGGCTGAAGAGGCGATCCGTCTCTGTGCACTGTAGGTGGTAGCGGGTGACGATGTAGTGCGCCATCTTCGTGATGCCAAGCACGAAACGGTATTGGCGAGAATCGTCGCACTGGCATGACGCCGAGATGTGCCCCGTGCTGTAGTTGAGCGTGACATCGGGCAAATAAGCGATGCTTCCGCCGAGTGCCATGACGAAGGCCACCTGCGTGTCCTCCACGCCAAAGTCACTGTTGCGGAACAGCTCAGGGTCAGCATCGTAGGCCTTACGGAACACGTCGGCGCGGTAGAGCGACGTGCAGAGGTGAAAGACGCTCATGTCGGTCTGAGTGACGATGGGCAGCAGTGCCTTCCGCCCGTCGACAACAGCCTCGCGGAAAGGGGGCAACGCGCCCGGGGTCGTCAGTCCCGTAGCCTCATCGTAGCGGTTCCACCGCGTCAGCACCATGCTCACCTCCGGGTGCTGTTGCAGCACGGTCACCTGCTTCTCCAACTTCAGCGGATCCGTCCAGAAGTCGTCACCGGCACAGTCGGCAATGTAACGGCCACGGGTTTCCAACAGACAGTCAAAGTAGTTGTTCTGAAGGCCCCTGTTGCTCGCCTGCTCCACAATGCGGACGATGTCCGGATGGCGGGCGGCATACTGCCTGCACACCGTGAGAGTTGCGTCCGTGGAGTGGTCGTCGCCGATGACTACCTCCATGGGCACATGACACCGCTGGGCCAGTATAGAGTCCAGCGTGCGTCCGATGGTACTCTGCTGGTTGTACGTGCAGACAACGACAGATATCTTCTCTTCCATCATCGCTCGCGTTTCATATAGGGCAACGTATGCAGAAGCAGGCGACGGCCTATGGCCGAGCCTACCAAACGGCGAAACCATGTGTACTTGGCTGAATAAGGACGGGCTGGCAACGGGAACAGCCCTGCCCCGTGCAGTTCGTTGATACGGCTGTCGACAACCGCCGCCGAGCGCGTCAGCATGATAGTATTGTAGAGATAGTCCATGGTCAGCTGGGCCACACGGCGCTGCAGGGCTATGCGCTCAGGGCGTGGCAGACGGTCCTCCAACCGGTGCAGACGCATGATGACAGTATGCGTATCGTCAAGCCGCCTACAGACTGCAGCCTCGTCCCTCCTACTCACCGCCGATGCACAGTGCTGGCGGTAGTAGTAGGCTTCGGCAGTCAGCACGTAGACAACCTCAGCCCTAAGCAGCAACTGTGCCATGAACTCCTCGTCCTCGGCATAGGCGATACCGGGCGTAAACAGCAGTGTGCCACGCACCGACTGGCGGAACAGGCAGCACCACACAGCACCACGGATGTTCTGCTGACGCATCAGCTCGCTGCCACTAACGGCTGGTACTGGCACGGCTGACGCCCGCCGCGGCTCGCCGCGAGTGAAGTCGAACATCACCACCTCGGCATCGGCATGCTGGCGGATTACCTCTATGCAATGCCCGTATCCATCGGCCAACAGGCGGTCGTCACCATCGACGAACTGGACAAAGGTGCCCCGCGCGACGTGAAGTCCCGCATTGCGTGCCTCACTGACACCGCCGTGTTTCTGCCGCACATAGACAATGTCGTCGCCATAATGCATGAGGCCATTCATCGGACTCGTATCCGAGCCATCGTCCACAATAATAAGCTCACGCTCCGACGGCAGAAGCGTCAGTGCCAGTATGCTGTCGATGCACTCACAAAGCATGGGCACCGGCAGGTTGTAACAGGTCACGATAAAGCTGACCAGCGGTCTGTTCTCGCTCATAACGCCTGCAAAATTACTAAATATTACTGACAAACGGAAGCAATTTTGGATGATTAACGCAGTTCAACCCATAAATAAAGGCATTTCGAGGAGAATTGGGGAATGTCCGCAAGATGCCACTAAGCAAAACTGCTATTTTGCATATTTTCTCAAGAAATGCCCACAATTTGGGAAACTTTTCGTAAATTTGCACCAAATAACAAGTGATTATGAGTCCAGTATTCCGACGCGAAAGCGAATATACGTTCAAGATATACTTCAACGAGGAGGAACGGATACACATCCACGTGCTCTGTGGTGGTCATGAGGCCAAGTTCTGGCTGGAGCCTCATGTGGAACTGGCCAAGAACACGGGCATCCCCGAGCACAAGTTAAATGAAATAGAAAGAATCGTAGAGAAATATGCAGACAACTTCAAAGAACAATTCCGCCAACACATCGGCAAGCGTATTGATGATTAACGCCCAGGGCATCATGCTCTCTGTGCTGGGTCACGACTATTTCCTGTCGTACAACCGCATCCCTTGGATGCAGGATGCGCCCATCCGTAGCGTGTTAAATGTGCAGATGAGTGGTCCCGAAGCAATTGAGTGGCCTGACCTCGATGTCGATCTCGAACTCGATAGTCTCCGCCACCCTGAGCGCTATCCGCTTGTTATCAAGCGGAACGAATTGGATTTCGTAGGTATATAATTTAATGTAGAAATAGTAATGAGCGGATAGATCGACAGACATAGAGCTATTTAAGAAAGCGTTGACTTTTTGATTCTTGATTCAGAAATTTCGCCAAAATATCTCCCGAGAAGATAAAAAGTTGATGCTCGCATTTAGGCGCGGGCTGACACTTGTATCTGGGAGAACGGCGTTTGGCGATGCCTCTGAATCGGATGCGGAATCAGACTCGCGCCGATTTTATACAAAAATCTCATAAACGACATTAATGTATGAGCAGAGAACAAATTGACAAAATCAATGCTGTGCTTGCAGCCTATTTTGACAAGCACAGGGGAGAAATAGTGCCAGCAAAGGATTTGATGCCTGAGTTCGTCAAAGCTGGAGTGTTCCAACAAGACAGAAAGAATGGCTTGCCCATACGCCAGTTGCTGCGTGATCTTGATTCAAGGGATAGGCTCAACTTGATTCCTTATATTCGTCCCGAAAGAAAGGACTTTAATACGAAATGGTTTTTCTCTGATATGCCAGCCCCTATTGAGAAGCAAAAAACATATAAGGAGGAATGTCCACGGGATACCCTTCGTAAAAAGCCTGTAAAGCCGCAGCAGATAAAGAAGGGAGACCGTGACGAAGACTATGTAATAAACCTCTGTGACGTGATACTTGAGCAAACAGCTAAACGCCATCACCCCTTTGATTTCTTGCTCGGTGATACGGGTGCAAAGCTCCCTGTTGATGCCTATTACCCTGTATTGAATCTTGTAATTGAATATCGTGAACGTCAGCATATAGAATCCGTTAAATTCTGGAACAGATTGACTGCAAGTGGGATTCCGAGAGATGAACAGCGGGCCCGATATGACCAACGACGGCGTGAGGTCTTGCCGCAACACGGCATACGTCTTGTAGAAATATCCTATTCTGACTTCCAATATGATGGGCAGAAACGACTACTACGTTTAGCTGAAGATGACAAAAAAGTCGTTCTGAATATTCTAAAAGCAAATAATGTCTTGTAGTATTTATGCAATTTTTTCGTACCTTTGCCCCCGACAATGAGCCATTGATAAAGGCTGGTGGCTCAGCGTCGGGAGTTCTTGCGTCCCTTCGGTAGCAAGCGCCGGAGGCGATGACTTTGATAAACAAATCAAAGCAGAATGCGGAATTGAGAACGGTCTCAAAATAGTAGAACTTCTATTTTCGATTTGAATATCAGAGAGTTACCTTTGAACAAAAAAAGAGACAGGTAACACTTTAGAAACGAGAGGACTTACATATTCCTACACATTTCTCACCAAACCAAAGAACGCTCATCTTGGGTGCAAAGGTATAAAACGAATATGACATAACCAAATCTTATTTGTTAATTCTGGTTTGTTAATTGGATTCCATTTGTTAATCCGACATCTGCATAAAGCCCCATTTTACGCTACTATTATCACTTTTTGTTTGTGAATTTCGTGTGTTTGATTTGTTAATCCAACTTTGCCATTACCCAATATTTTCTATCAATGACTTTAATGATACCCTTCTTCTTAAGCGAAGATAGAAGATTGGTGACCTTGTCAAACTTCTGCTGCTTGGAAAGCGATTCTGGCAACTTATTTTCCAATAATGCAGTTAATTCCTGACGAGTAGCTTTTCCAAAATTAGTAATATAGTCAATGATGAGCTTTTTGAAATAATCATCATCAAAACTCTTGTTTTTGATATAAGATGTCTTTAATCCCACATGTTTAGACTGCTTAACAACAGAGAAGGCCAAATAAACATTAGGCTTTCTGCCTTCCACATATTTCTTTCTCCTAAGATACGCAAGGGAGTCTTCCGAAATATGTTCATGCTTTTGTACTTTATCTAATAAGATAATGTCAGACAAAGTCAAATTTGGATTATTGACCAATATTTTGGCAAAGTTCTCGTCCAACACTCTTCCCTCTATCTCACAAATTACCGTCTGTCCGCCTAAGTCATACTTTGGCATAGGAAAGAAACGCTTCTTTTGTTGCATATAGAGTTTGCGAATGCCACCGCCCTCTGTCTCCACCATTTTCACGTTACGCATGGCTTCCACCAAAAACTTGTTGCGGTATCTTGATTCAGGAAAATCATTCTCAACCACAGATTCAACGGACAATGGTAGGAATGTACCATAATTCTTAAAACGCAGACGTTCATCTTCATATTCTACTACCTCTATTCTCGCTGACAGGCTATAATCCTGATGTGCGATGGCATTACATAAAGGCTCTCTGATAGTGAAAACATCATAGCGCAATAAGGTGTCAGGGAACATGTTTCCCTCTATCGTATAAGTGTATGTGGCATTCTTTATTTTCCCCGCAACCTCATCTACCGCGAGTATCATAGGAATAGAGAAGATACCAAACTCTTCATTCTCGTCTGTCCCATTCTTTTTGCGCATCCATCTGATTTTGCAAACGGCAGGTGAAAGGAAGTGCTCACTTTCCTCTCTGCCTAAGAGAATGATTGTTGAATTTGTGATTTGTCCCTTTATCGTAAGTTTCGCTTTGTTCAAGAATGTTGCATCGTCCCACGCTTTTATTTCTGTTTCTCTTTCAGGATGCAATTCAATGAATTTCTCCCTGGCTTTGGCAACCGCACGAGGATCAAGGTCATCAATAGTTGCGTCATGGATAATCTGTGAAGACCAGTCCTTTTCCACTTCGTCCTGCTCGTCCAAGATGGCATTTCTGCGAGAATCCGTCAACTCTATTAACGAGTCATCCAGCCTCTGCCATGCCTTGTTATGCGCATAAACGGGTTGTCTCTTCATGTGTCTTGGCACATGGATGACCCATACAGTTTTGTGAGTATCTTCTGTAACAAATTCCTCTACGTGTAGACCCTCTGAAGGTAGATTGGTACATTGATCAATTAAGCGTAGCCGTGCTTTTTGCACATCGTAGTTGTAGGTATCCGTCCCAACAATCCTCAACGTTTTGTCCTCTACACCAACTACCAGATGCCCACCCTCCATGTTAGCCAGTGCCGACACGTAGGAGATGACATCATCCTTCTCATGACCGCTGAAGTCATTCTTCAGGTTCTTGAATTCCTTCCACTCGCAACCCTCATCCTCTTTGGGGTATTGTTTGATGAGATATTGTTGTAATGCTTGTTCTGTCATACTTTGTACGTTTGTTAATCCGACTTTATATATAACGCTTGTAGCCTGCAAAATATGATTCCTTCGTTTATTAATTCTACAGAATCTTTTGTTAATACACGAATCGCTATTCTACCGTCTGAAGTTCTTTACCAGCAAAAGTTCCATAGGGTTTTCCTGAGATTTCCCCCTTTTTGTAATAGTCGCCAAACGCTTTAAGTATTGCGTCTATATTCTCTTCGCTCTCAGTAGAAAGTTTATCATTTACAATCGGCAATGTTTCCCCATATTTCTTTAGAACTCTCTTCATAATATTTAGCGTCCTAGGAGTTAAATTCTTATATCCTCCTAATTTTTCCACTTTAATGAGTTTCTTATGAATAGATGGTTTTTTCTCAATAAGTTCCTTCAGTTTATCTCCACCGATGAAATTTCCACTATTTATCATATTGTCTGCGACCTCAAGTGCTTTTTCTTTGTATTCTTCTTGAAGTCCTACAATCTGTTCAAAGTTGGCTTTCTTTATAACGTAGAAAGTTTCCTGATGATAGATACAGTCTATCTGTTCATCCAGATTCACGGTTTCTTCTTTCAGCAAGGACAATTGTTGACTTTGAAGGCTAAACTTTGCTCTAATCCAACCTTTTGCCTTCTCATCGACTCCCACTTTGCTCGGAAGAATCTTTCGGAACGTGAAAATTCTTTCTTCTGTTTCCAAATTGAAGAATTCTACACAATATGCCCACATTTCTTCTGTTTCTGTGATACTTGCTATGCTTGTAATTTTAGGAGCTGTTTTTATCAATTGATTGGTTACTACATCATTGAAAGAAAAAACTCTGTTTTGGATATTATATGTGAATAAGTGTTCCGTCTCATCGGTTAGGATATCATAATCGACCATCTCATAGTTCTTTTGGATGGTCTTTTCAAGTTGTCTAACTGAAGCGTCGTACAGGTAAGAACGTACTTCATCATCGCAATCCATTTGAGATACGTTGAACAAATACTTGTCTTTTGCTGGAGCGCGTTTTGCAACTTCTGGTTTAAGTGCTCTAGTTACGAAATAAAGTTTAACATCTTCTTTCTTCGTAAGCTGGATTTTTTCTAATAATTCAGTAATATTCATATATGTTATCTTTTATATCCGTAAAATAATTGGTGTCCTACATTATACATTTTAGCTTGGTCATTTTCTAAGATATCATTGTCATGTGATATAAGAACGCCTTGACGTTGAATGCCTCCATCTATGTATCTAACGCTATAAATAGAACACTTCAAACTTAATATGGGGTTTACTATAATCAGTTTAGAGCGAATATAAAGACGATATATCACATAGAATATACAAATTATCGTTGTACAATCAATGAGATTGCTATAATCCTCAAACATTATTGGAATAATGTATGTAGCGATATAGGCTAAAGGCTCATCATTCATGCTTGAAACTTCTATTATTCTATATGTATGCCCACTCTCTACTCGATGTTGCAGATTCCTAAAGACTATGATTAGGCCTACAATTCCAAAGACAGACAACCCGAAACAAAAGAGAGACATTCCAAAATACTTAACCATACAGCACAATGCATCCACGTTAAAACCGCCCCATGATAAGTAAGTAGAATTGGCATAAACTTGTCTCACGACAATTAAAATAAACAATGGCAAATAAGAAGAGAGGAATAACACCAATGGTGCTAATCCTATTAAATGATTTGTTTGTGTATATCCTTTCTCCTCCATTTCGTTATTTTCAAGTCTTTTGTCCGTATAACTTCAAAACATTATTCATGGTAATAAGTTCACCATGACGCATGTTTGGGAAGATGTTCACCCACTCGTTACCAAGTGATACAAACTCGCCCAGTTTTAGACACATCTTGCCATCCTCGATGGTTAATCGTGTTATTTTATAATAACCGTCAATTTCACCGCCTACCATCGGAAGGAGGTAAACGGCTTCGAGAATGTTCACCTTTGGCAAGGTTTCCATGACGTATTTCTTAGCCTTATGCTCCAAGAATGTCTGGTAGTCTGCATCCGTTTTCCTGACAGTAGCGGTAAACACATTCTTCGACTCAACAGATTTTGGCTGGGTGTCTGTATAATATAATCCTCTCTGCGGCACACTCACTTCCAGTTGTTCAATGATACTCTCATCAAGGAGCACTTTGCGAAGGTGGTTTTCCAAGAGTAATCCGCTTTCCTCATTTGGCAGCAATGGATAGGCACCGATATTCACTTCTTCAATGGATTTCAGAAAGTATGGCAACTGCTCATCGTGATTCTGTAATTGTTCCAATAGCCGTTGTTCGTTCATACGCCCGGGGAAGAGAATGTACCCACCGATGATTTCTTTCGAGAAACGTTGCTCACCACGCTTGCCATAATAGATGGCATCACGGTAGTGGTGCATCGCATTGATGGTCTCTGGCTTTGGCTCGTCTTGCACGTTGCCCAGTGTTGCATCGTCATCGCCACGGACACTATATTTCGCATCGTAGAGATAGGTCAACGTGATGTCACGCTCGTTCTTGTGAATGTGCATCACAATATCGGGTTTCTGCTCTGTCGTGGCAGAACGCATCTCATGCTCATCGCCTTTTCTATCAAACGAATACTGATAGCCCACCTCCACCAAATCCTCATTCTGCGGATTAGTGTAAGTAATATGCCCACTAAGTGTGCCACCGTTAAACAAGTCGAAAGCATTCTGCGTGTCTTCATGGACATACTTTTCAAGATGCTCTTTGTTATGGACATCTATCCCTAACACCTTACAAACAAGTTGCTTCACCTTCAGGAAACACCACAATTCATAGAGCCGCCAGATGGGCTGCACACCTACGCTTGTATCACCTTGAATCAGGTCGAGGCCGTTTTGCAGCATAATCCAATAGCGATAAACCTGCGAGTAGCCGCTGCGCTGCTGAAGCACCATGCTCTGCTGACGGAACCCATCAAAGTGTTCGATGCTATTGAAGAACGAGTTTCGCCGAAGCATTTCCAGTTCCTTCTGCTTCTCCTTCAGATTGTCTATCTCGCTATCCGATGTTCCATCTCCAAGCCTTTGTATTAACAGCGAAAGACGCTCAGTGATGCGTCGGAGTGTATATTTCACGAAGCGGTTCTCCCTTGTATCCAAAGTCGCTTCCGTTTGCTCCGTCCTATAATATTTCCTTAATGCCTGCTCTTCATCATTCAGGCGGTCATTGCTGAATCTTTCTGCCAACATGGGTGTCCAGCCTTTGATGCGCTCGGCTCTTCGGTATTCCTCATATTGGCGCATCTTGTTATGTGGTTGGTGAATGATGAAACGAACCGCCTGCACATAACTATCCACAATCTGTTTGAACACCGACAACCATATCAGTTCGTTGTTGGCTTCACGCCCCATCTCGAACTGTTGGAAGGTCAGCGTGAGATAGCGGAACACCAAGTCGCCATATTCTGCCCTTATCTGCTGAATGATGATGTCAAGGTCGTGCTTCGTGTCGAGTTTGGGCGAAAGCACGTCGAACTCTATCTTGTGTTGTATGTGCTCGTTGGCGGTATTCTTATAGGCGAACTCCAAGGCAAAGTGTCCTGGTTGATTCAGAAAGTCAAGACTGCTACTGACGACGTACTCGCCCGATGCCGTCTGCACCGTGTTAAACATGGCCTCCACTTCCTTGTTGGGGTGGATGATGCGCGGTTCCTCCACGGCATCAAAGAACGTCAGCGTGAGATTATACTTGTGGTCTTCAAAGAATACGGGTCGGGCCTCATGCCAGTCAGCCTCAGCCACATCGTCCATATCCTTGCTGTCAGTATTATACACTTTTAGCGTACCACCACTCTTCAACACATAATTGCAATACCGCTCTGGTGGAAGTTGCTTGGCTCTCACCTTGAACTTCCGCCACGACATGCCTATATCCGTGCTGTTGGCTTGGATGACATAGGCATTATGATATTTGTATTGCAATAGTTCCATACGATGTTAGAAGAAGTTGGTATAATAGTTCGCCAGCTTATCATCCATTTCTTTTAACTTCCGAAGAACTTGGTTGTAGAGCGAGTTCGCATCTGTATCCTCTTCGGGCTTAAAGTGACTTTCCACGAAAGTCTTCAAATCCTTCAGCACATTGCTCTTTCCTTTCTGCGTTTCCAACTGCTTCTGTTCGCCCTGCACACGCGGCAGCACCTTTTCCAACAGAATAGCCAGTGTGGCTTTTCCTATCAGTCCTTCTATATGGTCAGGCTCTGGGAAGTTGGCATGCTCTATCAATGTGCTCAGATACAGCACCAACTCATTCTGCACACGATAGCTAACACGGAACGGCGTTTCATTCAGTATGCCGTTGATGCTATCTGCCTCGGCAGTACCATCTGAATCACCCAACAATTCTGGGATGCGAGTAGAAATCACATCCTTATATTTAGCAAACCGCGCATCGTCCAGTACTTCGTATGCCCTTACAAATTCTGCTTTGAATGCTTCAAGCGGTATCGGCTCGTCTCTGTACTCTAACAGCATCTTGCTCTCTGGCGAGAACATTTCCGACATCTTGCCACCATTCATCTCAATGGTAAAAGCACGGTCAATCACCTTCCGCGAGAACTGGTGTGTGGTGTCATCCATATTCACCGTGCCAATCACGAAGAGGTTGTCGGGCAACGTCAGTCCTTTCTCTTTCAAGTATGTAATGATTTCTGCGTCCTTTTCAGAATACAAGAACTCCATCTTGTACTGCTTGTCGCCCTCAATGATGTCACCATCTTCCTTCACCAATACTTTCTTCTGCAACTCGCAGTTGCTAAAACGGTCTTTGCTCAACAGATATTGGGTTAATATCTCGTTTCCGACTTTCTTCCTTGTTTCCAATATGCTTAGAAACTCAGCGAAATACTGCTCCACTGGTGCCAGATTCATCTCGTCCAGACAAAGGAAGAATGGCACATCTTTATTCTGCGATGCTTTATATGCAAAGCGAATAAAGTCCGTCAATTCATATTTACCAGACAAAGCACTATAATATCCCAACAACTCCGTTGAGTCATGCCAGTTAGGTTTCACCTCCACCAGACAATAGTTCCCAGGTGTTGTTCCACCTTCATTCCGCAGTTCTCCATCAGGGCAAGTCATAAATGCCAATTCCTGTACCTTCTGACTCTTACCTGTACCTGAGATACCTGCAAGGAGAAGGAAAGGCTTAGTATGAAGAGCCTTAATGAAATTCCCATAACTTTTTGGTATTGGAATATCCTTTTTATTGTCAGGAATAAGAGATTTCCATTCTTCTGAACGATTTTTGCTCTTAATCGTTTTGCTATATACCATTGGTGCAGTAGCATTGACAACTACTGCACTAAAATGTAATTCAGACTGATTCTTAATGGAGATGTCATAAACAAACCAGCAGCCTTCTTTGTTACATCCCAATCGCTGCTGCATTTTATCAATGCATGATTGATTATCAACATCTTTGTATTTGATATAAGGAGCATAGCTTATAAGTAATCGTCCTTCGTGACTTTTTGAATGCTCACGAACAAGTAATAAGACATACTGTGAGTTTTCTATTTTCTTGTTATTTATGTAAATATCATTAAATACAGAACAAGTGATTACGTCTCTATCAGAACTGCCCCTAGAAATATCTAGATTGTCAAAATCAGAAATACTCTTATAGGTCATACCAATTACCATATCAACAACTTCCTGCTTAAAGTCATCAATTCGGCAATCTCTTGATTTGTTTTGTCCTATAGATGTACCCCATGCAGGAGTTGCTGTTTGTCCTTCAATTCTAGAATTGAAAAACATTGAAGTAATGTCTATCTTCATAATAACTGCCAAAAAATATGGTTCAACAATATACCTACCAAATTCACATCCCACCCATTACCTGCTCTTCTTCCAAGCTTTGTGTAGTTTTGAGTAGGGGGGAAAAGAATTTCATTATTAACACCATCCATACGAAAACCCATCAAGCGGAAGTGTTCATCTAAAGAAAGCTTTCTAAATCGTTCTTCCCCATTTTGCATAGGTTCAATAATACGAATAACATTATGCTCTGGCGGTGTAACCGTCATACAAATCCTATCAGTGCGAATTTTCCTATTATATATGTCATAACACAAAGGCTCTTCCACGTCGAAGATGTCATTGTGGTGTATCTCGTGGATTCGGGCTATCTGTCTTTGTGTTTTGTATAGTTCAGGTGCAGGATTATCATCTAAAAAATCCGCTAAATATCCTTGTAATGGTTCTTCTGGAGGAACTATACTAAAACCTTCTGGCAATTCACCCAAATAGCCAAAAATCCATAACCGTTCTCTTGTTTGAGGGATACCATAATCTTTCGAGTTTAGCACTGCATACCTTGTATCATATCCTATACGATGAAGTTCGTCAAGTATAATTTCAAATGTGGCTCGCATCTTACCCGTTAACAACCCTTTTACATTCTCTAAAAGGATGTATTGAGGCTGCTTTACTTCACATATTCTGATAATATCTCCAAAAAGTGTTCCACGTCCCCTTTCGTCTTCTTGTCCTTGACGTTTTCCTACGGTCGAGAAAGGTTGACAAGGAAACCCTCCCGTAAATAAATCAAAATCTGGAAAAGATCTTGAATGGGGATCTAACTGAGTAATATCACCTAAATTGCGAACATTTGGGAAATTATAATGATATAATTCTATCGCATCTTCATCAACTTCTGAATAGCCGACAACTTTGTGTCTTATGCCAGCCCTACGAAGTCCAAATGAGGCTCCACCATATCCAGCGAAGCCCTCAAATACTTTTATTTGTCTATGTCTTGGTAATCTATGCATGTTTAAATTGAATATCTTCTTTTGACTTACCCACTAACTTTTCTGAGTTACCCACTAAGTGCATTATAGTTACCCACTAACTCATTTTGTAGCCTCCTCTGGTATTCTTGGGAGAGCCTGACGCTCCATATACAAAGCATACTTTTGAACCAATTTGGTTATAAAAGGAGGTAAAAGCCTACCTATCCGTTTTTCTCTCATTTCTGAAAACTTTCGTACAGAGAAATTTCCTAATTCAAATTGTATTGCTTTGTGATTAATTGGGAAAACAGTTACCCGTGTTTCTATATCGGCAAAATTACCATCCTTTTTATTGAAATGGCATTTGTCAATAGATTTCTCCATCCCTTTTATCAAATACAGGTTAATGTCTTCCAATCTTACTCCGTTCCTTGGAATACAATCACATTGAGGACGAACATTAACAAAATATTCTCTTTCCTCACCTTGCACATTTAAATAGATATCGCCAGTGAAAATCATTTCTGACAGCAACTTTTCTGCCGGCAAGAACCTTTGACCTTGCATTAAATTTCTAATTTCACTTGCTTCATATGATATTGGCTCTTCTCGATTTATCGGCATGTCTATCAAATTCATTAATGACATTCGAGAATGCAAATTTTCATACAATAACTCGTCTAGTTCAAAAGCAGCATCTATATCGTCTTTTTTCGATGTTTCCAGAAACACTTTGACCCAATTGGGATTAATATTATAAAGGCTCTGGAAAAGGCTGTTAGAGGCTCTACGCTTTTTAGATTCCCACTCCTTAATTATATATGCAGGCAATGTACTCTTAACCCAACCATTAATGGCTTCAAACAATTTTGCAGTTGTATCGACTTCCGATTTATGCTTTACAAAAATCAAATTGTTTTTTGTATCGCTATACATCCCTGCTCCTTCTAATTGCGAAATAATACTAGTAGGATCCTCGTCTGTAAAAATAAAGACAGGAACAAAGCATATTTCATGTAAAACTGTAATAAATGCTGTGTTGTCTCTTAAGAGTAGTTCGTCAGATGTATCTGCATTCCATTTCCAATCCAACAAAACAAAACTAACAGAATGGAAGTTATGTACCAATTCTGTAGAAGGCAAATCTTCGTATGCAAGAAAAGGTATGTTCTTTTCTTCAAAAGAGCACATCACTTTTTTTATAGAACTTTCTGGCTTATTTATTTCATCGTCAATAATTACACCAATGCCAGAGAACAATTCAATTATATTAGTCATTGTCGTCAGATTTTACAAAGTTAATAACAAAGTTTGCGCCACTCAGTACTTTCTCGGAAGGCACTTCTGCCAAAGAAATAGAATACCCCATTCTTTGAAGTAGTTGTCTGGCAATATAGAGTCCTAATCCTCTTCCATCTTCTTTGCCAGAATAGAAAGCCTCGAATATGAAAGGCTTATCATCATCCCTTATTCCTGGACCGTTATCAGAGAATATTAGCTGCTTGTTATCTCCATCCAGCGTTATAAGAATCTTTCTATCTGTTATATTGGGGGTTGCCAACCAATATACTGCATTGTCAAATAAATTGATAAGTAGTTGCAAAACAACGGCATCTGTACAAGAAGCAATGATTGGTGAACCTATTCTATTTATGCTATAATCAATATGTTCCCGCAATAATGTCCGCTTATATATCTTCTCAACTTTCTCCAACAAGTCATTAACCCTTATCGGCCTTCTCCTTTGCTTTGAAGATTTGAAAAGAAGTTGTATATCACGCATCCTATCTTTTACGAAAGAAAACATTCCACGGATAGTGTGTAATTCGTTTTCTATCTGCTCGTCAGTCAGCACTCCACCTTCTATGTCCTTTATCAAATTGTCAACAGCATCAACGCCCTTATTCAACATCATGGACATGTCGTGAGAAGCAGTCTCCACGGACAAGCCTACTGCAGCCAAATCTTCAGTCTTATTAAGTCCCTCAGTATAGTATTTCTGCTCTACTTTATATGACTTTACTAAATCATTATAGACAGCCATTGCCTTTGTATTGCCTGAGACATAGCCTTTCAACTCGTCAAACTTTGATGCAACGATTTGCATTGCCTTCATTTTTTGTTCTTTCTGCTGATTTACCCGCTCCTGATATTGTTTATAAGGATGCTGACGGATGAACAACAAGAAAGAATGGAGCAATACAATAAAGTCACGGGTGGCATAACCTTCCTCGATAAGCCCTTCTCGGTTGGTCTTATCTTTTAAGGACGGGTTCCCGTTTTTACTTATATCTACAAATCCTACAACTTGGTCATTACTCAAATAATCTCCTGCACGACCAACACCTCTCCACTTGTCAACTTCAAGCCAGTCATTATCAGGGTCACCATATGGGGCAACTCTGATATTGTCTCTATACAAGTAAATTCTATGTTCTTTAATTGTTTCTTTCTCTTGCTTGCTTAAGTAATAAGGACTCTCTTTGTCAGCGACAAAGTCAAAAACAAAGAAATTGAAATTGAAATTGCCACAAGAACTTTTTCTTAACTGAGTGTTTCCAAACAAGTCCTCACCTTCCACAAACCTGTTTCTGAAAAATTTAAGACCTGAGATTTGTGAGTCAGATATAGGAAGGATGTATGGAACACCATTCATCTTATATTTAAAGGCTGATTTACTAGGACTATCACCCTGAATATATTGTCCCTCTGTTATTTTCAACACAGAAGAGTTCTGTAATAACGCTGATAATTCTTCTATCGCTTTATCACCAAGCAGCATCCTTCTCGAATTGCATTCAAATCCGATTTCAATATGTTGAAGACTGCTTTTGTGCGTGATTCTCTCGAAAATGGATTCTAATTTGAGAGAAGCCTTGCTTACGGAATCTACTTTCTCATAGCTCCATTGTCCTTTCAAGTTAGATATTTCAATCCTTGTTCCATGATGATTGTCCTTATCATAAGTTGCATTGTTGACAACAACAGCTCTTGGAATAAAATAATGTGGTTGCCCATCTGTAACCAAGATGTCAATATCATCAATATACAGATCTTTCTTTTCTCCTTCTTCTGTCAGAAAGTCGTCATCATACAGAGAGAAGTTATAGTTGATACAATACTCGCAATTGGCATTCTCTGGACGAGTATAGATTTTTATATCTCTACCTAATTTCAGAATGGCGAAACGTCCAATACCCTTTTCCCCCTGAATGATGCGCTTCTTCTTTGGAGTTCGCTGTATGTCTTTTGTGCTTTTAGATTTCTTATTAGGAGTGGCAGGATTCATCCAACTATTTTTGATAACATCCAATGTCATACCACATCCATTATCTTCAATAATAATCTTGGATTGAGGTAATGCTTTTATGATATTCTTCTCTAAATCATATTCAAAGCCTTCAAAACAAACTTTGACCCAATCTGCGTCAGCATCGTATGCGTTTTTAATGAGTTCAGCAAGGGCAATTTGCTCGTTTGTGATAAGTTGCTCGCCTAACATTGTTAGGAGCCTTGCGTATGGGCGTATCTTTAACTTGGTTTCCATAAAGACTTACTTTTGCATGATTATAACATACTCATTCGGATAAACCTTTTTGCAATTAGGATTGTCCAATTTCGAGAATTTGCCTGTAACGCTGTCGCGCAATGTTGGCATCAGTTTGTGGGGGATGCTCCGCTTGATAACAGCCACCTCTTGTAGGCCTGCACTTTGCAGAAAATCATAAAAGACTTCTGCTGACTTGATGTGAACATCCTTTATCTTCGTATTGCCAATCACGATACATGCTTGACCGTCTTTTGCTAAGATGCGCACCATTTCCTTTGATACTTCTTGCATGTCATTGAAATACTGAGCGACATCACAGGCTATATGCTTACTTTTCTTTCCTAACTCATTGACGATTTCCTGCCCCAACGCGCTTCCAGGAACATCCATAGAGGTATTACCAGAATAGGATGTACCAATAAACTGCTTTCTGAAATCCTGCATATTGGGAATATAGTCCATCCAATACCCTGTCAGTTGGTGAATATCTGCATACTCGTATGAGGTGACATATGGCGGCGAAGTGATGATGACATCTACACTCCCGCTTTGTATAGAAGTGTGTCGAGCATCCTCCAAAAGAATGTCGCATTCCACATTTAGATTTCCTTTTGTCTCCAAGTCCTCGTAAAAGGCACGATTGCTTTTTATCATCTTCTGACAATGGCGCTTGAATTCATCAAAAGGGTCTGGTATCTTCTTGTCTGGATCAATTTGTGGCTTTGTGCTTGATTGCAGCCAGCGAGAGCAATTCTTTAATATGTGAGATATGCAGACATAGAAAAACTCTTTTGTTGCATTATCAAAGAGAGCATTGTTGACCGTTTCAAATAGAAATGCTACTTTCGCTTTTTCTGACGGAAAGAACCAGTAGTCAATTCTGTCGTGCTTCTGAATATTGATATAGTCATTCTCTACATAGCCATCAAACAATCCAATCAAAGCATCGTATGATTGCTGAAGGGCTACAGGCTCTATAGGAGTGGTCTTTACTTTCGTGATTAACTGAGCAACGGGGTTGATGTCAGTTCCAATAGACTTCTTCCCATGTGCTTTCGCTTCAACGAGGGTCGTACCACAGCCAGCAAACAAATCGGCAATGACATTACTGCCTGGTGCAAAGTCCTCTATAATCTTTTTTACGACATTAGGTAAAAACTTGGCAGGATAACGATGGTAACCATGTGTCCACTGCTCAATGGAACGGACATTTTCAAATGCCCATTCATGGCTAACCTCTATATTGCCGAAATCAGTGTACTGCATATTTACTAATTATCGGATTCTTCCCTAAGTAACTTTTGGGCTTTCACCCCCAAGCACTCTGAAATTTGTAGAAGGGTTTCAAGACTTGGCTGGCATACATTAGTACACCACTTTGAAACAGTAGAGGGTGCAACTCCTAACTGTTCTGCCAACCATTTGTTCGTTCTCTTCTTTTCTGCCAAAACCACTTTTAGCCGATTGATGTCTTTGTCCATATCGGATGAATCTATTATTTGGGACAAAGATACAAACTTTTTAGCACAAACACGCAAATCTCTCCAATATTTAACAAATATATTCACTTATATTTCCTTATTCTCACTTTTCTGTATCCATTTCTGATATTTATCTGTCAATTCCGTCACTTTATGCATTATCTGCACTAACTGCATCATATATTTCGCCAACTTACATACAAGAGCCATTGCCCTACGTTCAGAGAAATGGCTTTTCAACTCTTTTAAAGTTTGGTTGTAATTGTTGCCAACCATACGGAACTGAGCATGGAAGTCGCTCAACTTGGTATAATACTCATGCAGACTCTTGTCGAAAGTTACCACATGAAACGGCTCACCAAAGATTCGCGCTTTGATGAATGCGGACTTGCTTGTCATGCCAGAACGGTCAAACATCTTTAGAAAACGCATATCTTCCTCACTGCTAAAATTAACGGAGTAACGGTTTGTCGCTGGGTCTACCTTGGGATTTCTCGCCTAACTTCCTCAGTCGGCGACGTGCTTCGTAAGCGTCGGGATAAAGGTCAAGGGCTTTACGATAGTTGCGGATGGCAGCGTCGTTCATGTGCTCGGCCTCGCACTCCTTTCCCAACAGGACATATTCGGCGGCCAGACGCTTGAGTGTCTCCTCACGGCGGTGAATGTCGTCCTCCAACTGGCTGATGTACTGCTGCTGACGGTTGATGATGTTGAGCTTGCGGCGGATGAAGCGTTTGACAACGGGCCGTTCGATGTCGTAGCGCGAGTGGATGGCCAAGAAGAAGTTGCGCAAGAAGGCGTCGAAGTCGTGACGATCGAAAGCGGCCACGGCATCATGGTACTCGCGGTCGGCCTTGCTCTCGCTCAAAGCCTGCCGCATCAACTGACCGTCGTTGTAGCGCCGGGCGAAGCTGACGACCTCCGGACGCACAAAGATGTCGGTGCGACTGATGGGCTGTTCCAAAGTGAGTCCCTCCAACGACGTACACCGGCTCAGTGCCACGTAGGTCTGTCCGCCGGCAAAGGCTCCGCCGCCCGAGAAGTCTATCTTGACCTGGCGGAACGTCAGCCCCTGACTCTTGTGTACGGTGATGGCCCAAGCCAGGCGCAGCGGAAACTGCACAAAGGTGCCAAGCAGTTCCTCCTCTATCTTTTGTTCCTGCTCGTTGAAGGTGTAGCGCATGTTCTCCCACTGTTCGACACCCACGTCATACTCATTGCCGTCCTCGTCGCAAACACCGATGACGCCCTCGTCGTAGTCGATGCCGGTGACGATGCCTATGGTGCCGTTGACCCACCGCTTCTCCTTGTCGTTACGAGTGAAGATGACCTGCGCGCCAGGCTTTACCTCCAACTCCATAGGCGCAGGGAGCGACGTCAGCGGGAACTCACCCTTGATGGAACCTTTAAACGTCGTGCTGTCGCCGTCCAGGCGGTCCAGGTTCTGCTGGTTTATCCAGTCAACAGTGTCACGGCGTGTGGCCAACGTTATCTGGAGCGAGGAATGAGAAACAGGTAATAAGGAATGTACGCGCGCGTTTACAGATTGCAGGTCGGTATCAGTTACCTGATTCTGGCGTATGCGGTCCAGTATGCCGATAAAGGTGGCATCGCTCTGCCGGTAGACCTTGCGCAACTCAACGCTCACCAGCTGCATCTGCTGCCACACCTTGGCGTCGAAGAAGTAAGCCGAGGCGTAGAAGGGCTGCATGAGCCGCCACTCGTCCTCCTTGACGACGGGTTCCAGCTGGAAGATGTCGCCGACGAGCAACAGCTGCTTGCCCCCGAAGGGCTCGCGCATGTTGCGGCAGTAGATGCGCAACACCTTGTCGATGAAATCGATGATATCGGCACGCACCATCGATATCTCGTCGATAATGATGAGTTCCAACTCGCGCAGCAGCTTAATGGTTATGCCGCTATACTTCAACGTCTTGCGGATGTTCTTTGCATTATAGCGTGAGTCGTTGGGCAACAGGGGGTGGAAGGGCAGCTTGAAGAACGAGTGCAGCGTCTGACCACCGGCATTGATGGCGGCAATGCCCGTAGGTGCCAGTATGACATACTTCTTCTTTGTATGCTGAACCACGTAGCGCAGGAACGTCGACTTTCCCGTCCCCGCCTTTCCTGTGAGGAAAAGCGAGTGGCGGGTGTACTGAATGATCTGGAGCGCCTGTTGCCACTCCTTGTTGTCCAGGTCCAACTGCTGTTCGATGCTTTCTTCTGCCATTTTACCGTGCAAAGGTACGAAGAAGTGTCGTAAAAGCCAAATTTTGATTGCCTTTTTACGTCACGCAAAAAGTTGAGGAAATGTTTGGATGTGTGCGGGGGATTTTGTAATTTTGCAGTGGAGAGACACCTGAATGACACAATATGAAGGTATGAAGGTAGGTTTTTCAACTTTTACTATAGAAATTATTTACCCCCGACCTAAATGTTTTCCTATATATAAAGTTTAATATTCTACCTTCATACCTTCATAAACGAGTCGGACAAGCAGGCAAAATATGATGTTTAGACCCTATAAATATGATACTAAGACACTGAAAACATGATGTTTACGAGCTAAGAACTTGAGAGATTGAGTCTTTAAAAGCAGCCGTAACCGTTAAATAACATTAACAAAAGCCACAAATATCCATGCAAAGGCACTAAACCTCAAAGAAAAATAGTACCTTTGCGGCCGATTTAGTCCGTGGTGGCTCAAACAAGCTGTTGCAGAGGGCAACACGCCACGCGGAAAAACCCGTTAACAATTAATAAAAACAATGTACGCAATTGTAGAAATCAACGGTCAGCAGTTCAAGGCAGAAGAGGGCAAGAAGCTCTTTGTGAACCGCATGAAGGATGTGGAGGCCGGCAAAACTGTTGAGTTCGACAAGGTACTGCTTGTCGACAACGAAGGCTCAGTACAGGTTGGTGCACCTACCGTAAGTGGTGCTAAGGTAGTATGTGAAGTGGTAAACCCGCTTGTCAAGGGTGAGAAGGTCATCGTCTTCAAGATGAAGCGCCGCAAGGACTCTCGCAAGCGTAACGGTCACCGCCAGCAGTACACCCAGGTTGAAGTAAAATCAGTAATCGCTTAAATTCAAGGAGGAACATCATTATGGCACATAAGAAAGGTGTAGGTAGTTCTAAGAACGGTCGCGAGTCAGCAGCTCAGCGACTTGGCGTTAAGATTTTCGGTGGTCAGAAGTGCGTAGCAGGCAACATCATCGTTCGTCAGCGTGGCTCTAAGCACAACGCCGGCGACAATGTGGCTATGGGTAAGGACGACACGCTGTATGCTCTGGTTGATGGTACTGTTCAGTTCCATAAGGGCAGACACGACAAGAGCGTGGTTTCTGTAATCCCTGAAGCATAAACGCCGAAGAGTACAAACAACAATTTATTCCAAACAAACAATAAAAAGGGAACCTTCGCAGGCTCCCTTTTTTCATCCCCTCACTTGTCTACCGTCAAACATATTATAACGGAAACTGAGAGGGTAAAAAAATTGATTGTCTCACGACAACCAATCCTTTAAATTAACCTTAATAATCTAATACCATGAAAAACACACTTGCAAAGATATGGATTTATTTGAGCAATCCAAAGAAAAAGGCAGGAAAAGGTCTCTAATTTATTGTTTATTAACAAATCCGTCATTCCATTTAAGGATTATTTGCTTTCCTTCTATCACCTTTTGCTCTTTGTTTGCAGGTGGGTTTAAGCGGTTGTCAGATGTTAATGTCAGTTCGTCATCGCTGTCTCCCAACGAGGCCACCCATACGCCGTCAGGCATGCTGACATAACGACTGGCTGGCAGCTGGCGCCAGTTGACGGAATAGAAGCTGACGACACTCTCGCGAATGTCCGTACCATAGGTGCGCACCAGGCATATCACCTGACTGGCACTGTCAACCGGTTCGCTTACGGGAAGCAGACGCATGGTAAGCTGCGAGGCCTCATTGAGCGTGAGAGCCAGGTACTTGTCAGTACAGCGCTGCATGATGCTCTTCCCGCTCAGGGCGTTGGTCACCTCAGCCTTCATGCCGGAATCTATAAAGTCTATGAAGTCCAGCTTGCTGTTCTCTTCCAGATAGGGTATCATGGCGTGAGGCATCGTCTTAAACACGTCGCGCACCGTGACCTGAGCAGAGAGACTCATGGCCAGCAGCAGCGAGAGAAACAAAAAGAAGTTACGTATTGTCATCATTCTATGTCGTTCAGGTTTTGCTTAGTTGCATCATCATGACAGCAGCAAGTCCGGCCGTTTCAGTACGCAAGCGGCTTTCGCCCAGATGTACCGACACGAAGCCGTGACGGACAGCCTCGCGAACCTCGTCAATGCTGAAGTCACCCTCAGGCCCCACAAGCACCAAAGCGTCGTCAGTGTCTGCTGGTTTCCTGAGTTCGTCAAACAGGGAGGTACGGGGCACCTCCTCATAACAATGGGCAATGTATTTGCGGCGCTCGTGAGGCTGGCTGAGCCACTCGCGAAAGTTCACCATGTCGTTCAGCTGGGTTTTCCAAGCCTTACGGCTCTGCTTCATGGCCGATACGGCTATCTTGTCCACACGGGGTATCTTGACCACACGGCGCTCAGAGAACTGGCAGTTGAGAAACGTGATTTCGTCGACGCCCACCTCTACCGCTTTCTCTATCATCCACTCCATGCGCTCCATCATCTTCGTAGGTGCAATGGCCAAGTGCAGATGGCCTTTCCACTGAGGCTGCTGGGGCAAGGTGGCACGGATGTCGTAGAAGCAGTGCTTCGTATGCGCCAAGGTCACCACGGCACTATAGAAGTTGCCACGGCCGTCCATGAGCATCATCTCGTCGCCAGCCTGCAAGCGCAGCACACGCAGAGCGTGCGTGGCCTCGTCGGCTGGCAACTCCGTAGCCGTAGCGGCATCGGGGACATAAAAGAAACGCGTCTCTTTCATTTAGTGCACTATCTGGTCTATCGGTTTCTTCTCCGGCTTGAACACCAGCGCAAAAGCCACGCCGACTATCAGTGAGAAGGCAGCAAAGGCAAACCAACACGTCTGCCAGTCGCCAACGAGGAAACCGTTCTCCCAATGGCAGAAGCTGTTGACCACTTCGCCGGCTGCCAGCGTGCCAATGGTGGCACCTATGCCGTTGGTCATCATCATAAACAAACCCTGAGCCGACGCCTTGATGCTGGGTTCACACTCCTGGTCGACAAAAATGCCCCCGGAAACGTTGAAGAAGTCGAAGGCCACGCCGTAGACGATGCACGAGAGGATGAAGAAGATGACACCCGGCATGGCCGGATTGCCGATGCCAAAGAAGCCGAAGCGGAACACCCATGCAAACATGGACATGAGCATGACCACCTTGATGCCGAAGCGCTTCAGGAAGAAAGGTATCATCAGTATGCACAGTGCCTCGCTGATCTGACTTATCGACGTCAGCAACGTGGCGTTGTTGGCAGCAAAGGTGTCAGCATACTCAGGCACTCCCTTGAAGCTGGTGATGAAAGGGCCTGCAAAACCGTTGGTCACCTGCAGGCACATGCCCAAGAGAGCAGAGAAGATGAAGAAAAGCGCCATCTGCTTGCGCTTGAACAGCCTGAAGGCGTTGAGCCCCAGACTCTCTGACAACGACACACTACCCTCTTTCTTCTCCAGCTTGCACTCAGGCAGCGAGTAGCAATAAGCGCAAAGTACGAAGCTCAGCACCCCTGACACAAAGAACTGCATGTAGGTGTACTGGAACTTATGGCTGTTGTCGGCCAGCGTCATCGTAAAGTTTCCGTCCTCCCAGACAGCACAGTTGACAAACCACATGGTGGCTATGAAGCCTACCGTGCCCAACACACGGATAGGCGGAAAATCTCTGACGGTGTCCAATCCGTTGTTTTTCAGTATGGTAAAAGCTGTAGTATTGGCCAACGCAATGGTAGGCATGAAGAAGGCCACACTCAGCGTGTAGAGCGTTATGAACAAAGACTTGTCGGCCAACTCGTTGCCGAAGCCTGCCTGCATACCCATCCACCAGCAACCTAACATAAATGCTCCTGCCACCAGATGGCATAGCCCTAACAGCCGCTGGGGCTGTATGTACTTGTCTGCCACAATACCCATCAGCGTCGGCATAAAAATACTCACGATGCCCTGAATGGCATAAAACCATGAGATTTTATCACCCAAACCGGCTACTCCAAGATAGTTGCCCATACACGTGAGATAGGCACCCCACACTGCGAACTCCATGAAGTTCATCACCGCCAAACGTACTTTCGTATTCATAGTATTATGTTTTTAAGTTAGTTCCTTACCTTTATAATAAGCCCGCACGCTACCGTCAGGGCCTTCCTCCAGGACGATGCTGCCCTGAACCCACTCGGTTCCGGCTGTTTCCTGGAGGAGGGGGTACAGGTCGGACACGCATCCCTCCCAGATTTCCACCACGTGGAGTGACAAACGGCGGCCGTCCGGGGTTACCAGCTCGTTGCAGGCTATCCGCCTGACTGTTTGCTGCTTTCCTTTCATTGTCTGCGTCTTTTTCATGAAACCTTATGAAGTGTATCTGGTCAATGAACATCATCTGTCTGGCCGTGGCGTCGTCGTTGCCTCCGTTAGTCAGATAGATGAAGCCTGACACCTCCTTGAGCTTCTGGTCGCGGTTGGCCGGTACGCGCATCTGGGTGAGTCCTGAAACACTTACGTGGTTGACCGTCTGTATGACGCTGTCACGCACGTCCTTGGTGACGATGCACACCACAGCATCCTTAGAACCGCTCTGCCAGATATATTCGGCCATGAACTGGAACATGAACGAGTCGCCCTTCCTGAAGGCGGTATCCACCTTGACGCTGAAGTCATAACGGTTCAATGCCGGCTTGGGCAACAGCAACAATTCCGTGCGTCCCGTCCAGATATTGGCGGTGTCGCCAGTGGAACTGTATTGCGAATAACGCCCGATTTCACCGACAGAAGTGCCCAGCATCTTCGCGTCGTCCGACAGGCGTTCACTGACTTCCGAATAGATTGCCTTCAGCCGCTCCAGGTGTGAGTAATAGTACACTAACGAGGAGTCAAACTCTGCCCGTGTCACACCATGCTTCTTCAGCACCGCCAGATAGTATTTGTTACGGTCAAAACTGGTCTTCTCGTCCTGGTCGGCCTTAGCCATGGCCTGAGCGATATGGTAGTCATAGAGGATGTCCTCCATGTCGCCCGGCTGGATGTACTCCTTGGGAACCTTCGGCTTACAGGCCACCAACAGCAATACGAGGGCCATCAGTATGTAGACACTATGCTTCATCAGCCGGTGCTTGGTCTTTCTTGAACGATATCTCGCCTATCTCCTTGCGGTAGAAAAGCAAGAGCAGCACGACACCCACCGAAATGGCGGCATCGGCAAAATTGAACACAGGGCTGAAAAACACAAAGGGTTCTCCGCCAAGCATGGGCACCCAGTCAGGATAGGTGGTGACGATGAGCGGGAAGTAGAACATGTCGACCACCTTTCCCATCAGAAAGGGCGCATAGCCGCTGCCGAAAGGCACGAAGTAAGACGTGTAATACTCTGAACTGGCGTTGAATATGAGTCCGTAGAACATCGAGTCGACGATGTTCCCTGCCGCTCCTGCCAGCACCATGGCCAGACAGGCTATATAACCCCAGCGCGCCTGTTTCCTAATCATCAGCACCAGATAATAGGTCAGGAACCCGATGGCAACGATGCGAAACAACGACAGCACCAGCTTGGAGCCTATTTGCATGCCATAAGCCATACCGACGTTCTCGATGAACACGATTCTGAACCACGACAGTATTTCTATCTGCTCGTGGAGCGTCATATTCGTCTTCACCCAAATCTTGATGGCCTGGTCAACAACAAGCACAGCCACCACGATGGCCACAGCCAGCCACGTCCGCTTCGTGATACCTCCGTTGCCCATCCTACTTCTTGCCTGCCATCTTCGACTCCACGCTCAGCGTAGCATGAGGTACAGCCTTCAGACGCTCCTTGGGAATGAGCTTGCCGGTTATACGGTCTATGCCGTAGGTCTTGTTCTCAATACGCACCAAGGCACCTTTCAGGCCCTGAATGAACTTCTGCTGGCGCGAGGCCATCTGTATCAGCTCTTCCTTTGACTGTGTGACACTGCCCTCCTCCAATGCCTTATACGTGGGTGACGTGTCGTCAACATCGTTGGAGTCCTTGTTCATCAGGGCACTCATCATCTGGTCATAGTCACGCTTGGCCAGTGCCAGTTTTTCGTTGATAATCTCACGGAACTCTTGGAGTTCTTCGTCCGTGTAACGTGTTTTTTCTGCCATAAATAGTTAGCTTTTAGTTATTTTAATGTTGATCTTAAAATCGTCAAAGTCAACCTCCGTGCCCTCGTTGGGAGCAATGAGGATGGCATCGGCCAGCACCTGCGTCTTGATGTAGTCGCCATAGGCACTGACAGCAGCGTCAGTAGCACCGTTCGGAGCCAGCGTAATGTTGATGCGGTCGGTGATTTCCAAGCCAGCTTCCTTGCGGAGGTTCTGCACACGGTTGATGATTTCGCGGGCCATACCCTCCTGACGCAGCTCGTCGGTAAGCTCTACTTCGAGGGCCACGGTCAGCGCTCCTTCGTTGGAGACCAGCCAGCCGGGAATATCCTCGCTGATGATGTCCACGTCGGCAGCCTCAATGTTCACACTCTGCCCATCAAGGACAATGCCGATGAAACCGTTGTTTTCCAGTTCTGCAATCTGCTCCTGACTCAGCGCGTCAACAGCAGCGGCGACGGCTTTCATCTGCTTGCCGAACTTCTTACCCATAACCCGGAAGTTGCACTTCACCTTCTTCACCAGAATGCCGGCACCCTCCACGAAGCGCAGCTCCTTGACGTTCACCTCGTTCATAATCAGGCCTTTTACGGCCTCAATGTGCTTGCGCTGTTCGTCAGTGGCAGGCACCATGATGGCCTGTAGGGGCTGACGCACCTTGATGTTCACCTTACGGCGCAGAGCCAGCACCATCGAGGTAATCTTCTGAGCCATCTCCATACGGGCTTCAAGGTCCGCGTCTATCAGAGCCTCATCGACCTTAGGGAATGTATCCAAGTGCACGCTGTCCTTCTCGCCTCCCAGGTCCTTATACAGCTGGTCGGCATAGAACGGAGCAAACGGAGCCAGCAGCTTCGCTACGGTTATCAGACAGGTGTAGAGCGTCTCGTATGCCGAGCGCTTGTCGTCGCTCATCTCCTTGCCCCAGAAACGTTTGCGGTTCAGGCGGACATACCAGTTCGAGAGGTCGTCATTGACAAAGGCGTCAATCAGTCGGCCAGCCCTTGTGGGGTCGTAGTTGTCCAGTTCCTGAGTCACCTTCTTCACCAGCGTGTTCAGCGAGGACAGTATCCAGCGGTCTATCTCGGGCTTGTTCTGCTGTGAAGAAGCCACAGCACACTTCGGCTCCCAGCCGTCCACGTTAGCATAGAGAGCAAAGAAGGAGTATGTATTATATAAGGTACCGAAGAACTTGCGGCGCACCTCGTCCACTCCCTCGGGGTCGAACTTCAAGTTGTCCCACGGCTCGGAGTTAGTCATCATATAGAGGCGCACGGCATCGCTTCCGTACTTCTCAATCATGTCAAACGGATTGACCACATTACCCACGTGCTTCGACATCTTGTTGCCCTTGGCATCGAGCACAAGTCCCGATGAAATCACGTTTTTAAAGGCAACGCTATCGAAAATCATCGTAGCAATGGCATGCAGGGTAAAGAACCAGCCACGGGTTTGGTCGACACCTTCGTTGATGAAATCGGCAGGGAAGGCTTCGTTCTTGTCGATTAAATCACGGTTTTCAAACGGATAGTGTATCTGCGCGTATGGCATCGAACCGCTGTCGAACCATACGTCAATGAGGTCGGCCTCACGCTTCATCTTCTTACCGCTTGGCGAGCAGAGGAAGATATAATCCACATACGGGCGGTGAAGGTCTATCTTGTCGTAGTTCTCCTGACTCATATCGCCTGGCACAAAGCCTTTCTCCTTCAACGGATTGCTCTCCATAAAGCCTGCTTTGACCGACTTCTCTATCTCGTTATACAGTTCCTCCACTGAGCCGATGCAAATCTCCTCACCGTCCTCCGAGCGCCAGATAGGCAGCGGGGTGCCCCAGAAGCGTGAACGTGAGAGGTTCCAGTCGTTCAGGTTGTCGAGCCAGTTGCCGAAGCGGCCCGTACCCGTCGACTCGGGTTGCCAGTTGATGGTCTTGTTCAGCTCCGACATACGCTCCTTCTTGGCCGTGCTCTTGATAAACCACGAGTCCAACGGATAGTACAGCACAGGCTTGTCCGTACGCCAGCAGTGGGGATAGTTGTGCGTGTGCTTCTCTATCTTGAACACCTTGTTCTGAGCCTTCAGGTCCATGCAGATGGAGATGTCCAAGGTCTCGTCCTTGTCGGTCAGCGTGTCATCGTAGGCATTCTTCACATAACGACCTGCAAACTTGTTCCATTCGTCGACGTTGACGTAGTTCTTCACGAACTCCGGGTCAAGGTCGTCAATGACGAAATACTTACCCTGCAAGTCCACCACGGGACGCTCCTGTCCTTTCTTGTCAATCAGCACGATGGGGCAGATGCCGGCTTTCTTGGCCACAAAAGCATCGTCGGCACCGAAGTTGGGAGCAATATGCACGATACCGGCACCGTCCTCTGTAGTCACATAGTCGCCGGGAATTACACGGAAAGCATCGCCCATGGGCTTGATGGCAGGCATCAGCTGCTCGTACTCCATGCCGACGAGGTCGACACCCTTATAGCGGGCTACAATGCGATAAGGTATCAGCTTGTCGCCCTTCTTGTATTCCGGCATCTCGCCACCGTCGGTGATGCAGCCCTCGGCGGGCAGATAGGCATTCAGGCGGGCCTCGGCCAGCACCAGTGTCACCTTGTCGGCGGTATAGGGGTTGTAGGTCTCCACGGCCACATAGTCAATCTTCGGACCTACGCAGAGTGCCGAGTTGGCGGCCAGTGTCCACGGCGTGGTGGTCCAAGCCAGGAAGTACGGTGTGCCCCACCCTGTCATCTCCTTCTTCGGGTTCTTCATCCTGAACATCGCCGTACAGGTGGTGTCCTTCACGTCACGATAGCAGCCCGGCTGGTTCAGCTCATGGCTCGACAAACCGGTACCTGCCGCAGGCGAATAGGGCTGGATGGTGTAGCCTTTATAGAGCAGACCTTTCTCATAGAACTGCTTCAGCAGCCACCACAGCGTCTCAATGTATTTGTTGTCGTAGGTGATATAGGGGTTGTCCAAGTCTACGAAGTAACCCATCTTCTCGGTCAGCTCACGCCATTCGGCAGTATACATCATCACGTTCTCGCGGCACTTGCGGTTGTAGTCCTCGGTCGAGATATAGCGTTCCGACTCCTTGTTGTCAATGTCGGCCTTGGTGATGCCCAGTTCTTTCTCCACGCCCAGCTCCACGGGCAATCCGTGGGTGTCCCAGCCGGCCTTGCGCTTCACCTGGTAGCCCTGCATGGTCTTGTAGCGGTTGAAGGTATCCTTTATCGAACGTGCCAGCACATGGTGAATACCGGGATGACCGTTAGCTGAGGGAGGTCCCTCGAAGAATACAAACTGGGGGCATCCTTCGCGCTCCGTCACGGAACGCCAGAACACGTTTTTCTCTTTCCACATCTGCAGCACGTCATTGTTCGTCTGCGTCAGGTTCAAGCCGTTATGTTCGGCAAATCTCTTCTCCATACGTATGTTTTTTCTTTTTTTACAATTGACGTGCAAAGGTAAGCATTTTTTCTGAACTCTCCAAATATTTGCAAGCGAAAGGGTGTTAAATTCAGCAAACGCAGGAAAGCATCACTTGCCACTTCACAGCAGACAAGGTATCACTTTGGGGCGAACGAACAGTTCGAACAGTTTCTGCGTGAGCGTAAATTTTACCCTATAATTATATTTATATAATTATCCTCCTATGGCTGTTCGCTCACAAAAACTGTTCAAACTGTTCGTTCGGCCACCTTGACCGGCACCGACGAAACGTAATCACGCTGCCTCAAAGATTACGGCATCGGTGCCACGATGTTACTTGTCCGTTACGAGCCGCAGCTCCAGCACCTGCGTGGTATCAGCCGTCACCGCAGCTTGTTGAGAGGTGCGCAGCCCTACCATCCATACCACAAAACCACGGGCATCAGCGACCACCAGCTGGCGGCGCTTATCGAAAAGTGTCATCTTGCAGTCGGTCATCATATCGCTCAACAGCTTTCGGCCAGCCATACCGTAAGGCTGCATCCAGTCACCCTCCTCCACTCTTCTGACGGTGAGCGGAAACTCTACCCTGCGGGCATCAAGCGTAGCCACATCAGCCGACTTGGAGACATAGGGAGCACATCTGCAGACCTTTATCTTGGCACTTTCCGCCCACGGGAGAGCGTTTTCGGGCAAGACATACGTACCTTCCTCGGGAATTTTCACAGCTTTCATCGCCTTCAAAGAGGGCTCTGCCAACAACCGTCCGCGGTCTTTCAACACATCGAACCCCTGTGAAGAAGAGACCATCCGACCCGTTTCGGCCGCTAAGATTTGCCGGACCTGACTGCCGTTGAAACCGTAGTTTTTCATCCATTCAAAGACTGTATATTCCCTTGAAGCACTGTCTTTGAAATCACTTATATCCAACTGGTTATTTCCTAAGTATCTGGAAAGCATGGCATCTGATGCCGCTTGTGCCGAAGACAGGTTTTCCGCCGTGCGCTGGATGTTATCATCGACAGCCGGATTGAGCTCGCGGAGCAACGGCAACACCTGCAGGCGCACCTTGTTGCGCATGACGTCGGCCTCCAGATTGGTGCTGTCAGTGACGTAATTCTGCCCCCTTTCTGCCAAATACTGCTCGATTTCAGTCCTCGAAACACACAAAAAGGGACGCAGAACATAACCATTTCGCGGCTGTATGCCCGTCAAGCCTCGCAGCCCTGTACCCCGCACAAGGTTCAGAAGAACAGTTTCCACCGAGTCGTCACGGTGGTGAGCCACGCAGATGCCAGCGGCTCCAATGTCCTGCCGCAGCTGCTCAAACCACCGATAACGCAGTGCACGGGCAGCCATCTCAATGCTTACCTTGTGCAGCTCAGCGTATGTCTTGGTATCGAAATGCACCCGATGCAACGCTACGCCTGCCTTTTCGCACAACTCTATGCAAAACTGTTCGTCCCTGTCCGACTCCTCGCCTCTCAGATGGAAATTGCAATGGGCAGCGTGAATGTTGTAGCCGTGCTCTTTCAAGAGCAAAAGTAGTGCCACGCTATCAGCACCTCCGCTCAAAGCTACAACATATAAGCTATTGTTTTCAAGCAGATTATTCTTCTTTATATACTGCCCGACTTTACTCCACATAGAGCACTAAACCTTTCAGGTATTCGCCTTCGGGATGATAGATGTTGACCGGATGGTCCTGCGGCTGGTGCAGCTGATGCAGGATGCGCACCTTGCGACGAGCCAAAGCGGCAGCCGTAAAGACCGCATTGCGGAAATGGTCTTTGGTAACAACCTGCGAACACGAGAAGGTAAAGAGGATGCCACCCGGGGCTATCTTCTCGAAAGCCTTCTGGTTCAGACGGGTGTAGCCCTTCAGCGCATTATGCAGGGCACCACGATGCTTGGCAAAGGCTGGAGGATCAAGGATAATGAGGTCGTAAGACCTTTGGTTGCTGGAAGTTGAGAGCTGAGAGCTATCCAAAAACTTGAAGGCATCCTCGCAGAAGGCTTCATGGCGTGGGTCGTCAGGGAAGTTGAGGGCTATGTTCTGTCGGGTCAGCGCAATGGCTTTCTCCGAACTGTCAACACTATGCACAAGCTCCGCACCGCCCCTCATGGCATACACCGAGAAACCTCCCGTGTAGCAGAACATGTTGAGCACCCGCTTGCCCTGAGCGTATTTCTCCAGCAAGGAGCGGTTCTCACGCTGGTCAATAAAAAAGCCCGTCTTCTGACCTCTAAGCCAGTCGACTCTGAACTTCAGGCCATTCTCGACGGCAACATTATCCTCACTGCCGCCAACAAGGAAACCAGCCATGTCGTCAGCAGTCATGAAGGGCAGCGTTGTCTCACTCTTATAATAGACATGCTCAACATATCCCTTCATCACTTCTACAACTGAACTGGCTATCTGCTTGCGACAGAGATGCATACCAATAGAGTGTGCTTGCATGACTGCCGTCTGTCCGTAGACATCAATGATGAGGCCTGGCAGGTTATCGCCTTCCCCGTGCACGAGACGATAAGTAGTGCTTTCGGAGGGCTGAACGTCAAAGGCTGAAGGCTGAGCCAGGGGCACCAAACCGATGGCTTGCCGCATTTGGAGAGCCGACAAGAGACGGGAATGCCAGAAGGCGGCATCAATCTCAACATCGCGGAACGAGAGCACTCGCACGGCGATGGACCCCTGCTGGTAGTGGCCGACAGCGATGAAATCGCCCGAATTGGTCACTACGCGCACTACGTCACCTTCCTCAATGCCTTCCTCCATGCGCTGAATGGCTCCGGAGAACACCCACGGATGGAAGCGGCGTAAGCTCTCTTCCTTACCCTTGCGTAGCTGTATCTGCTTGTATTGTATCATAGTGGTAGCAATGTGTTTTCACTCTTCACACTTCAGCAGCTCGTAGTCGCCCGTCTGCTCCAGCCGCATCAGCTCCTCATAAAGCATGATGCACGCCCAGGCATCGGTGGCCGCATACGTCTTCTGCTTGTCGTTCAGTATGTCAGCCTCCCAGTTGGTGAGCCGTTCGCGCTTGGAAATGCGCTGGCCAAAGAAGTTGGCATACAGTTTCTGAAGACTCATATCCTCAACGCCTATCTCCTTGACCTGGTTCTGCAGGTCGATGAAACGTCCCGATTCAAAATCTCCTAATTTGCGCAAGGCCATTGTGTCGTCATGCCACGAAAGCCCTATCTTGGGCACCGTCACATCTTCCAGAAGCCGTTTCACCGATGGCGACAGCCCCAGAAGGTTCAGGCGGAACAGGAAGCAGACCTCATGGGTAGAAACCTGCAACAGGGCCACCTTATAAAGGCGTCCGCGAGTGAACGAAGGGCGGGTCTCCGTGTCGACACCCAGAATGGGTTGTGACAGCAGATAGTTGACGGCACGTTCGGCTTCCATCTCGCTGAGCACCACCACAACGCGCCCGTCAAAAGTTATCCTCGGCAGGGATGGAATTAGCGTTTTGTCAAATTTGTTATGGATGACTTTTTTCATTTGGGCTACAAAGTTAATGCAAAAAAAGCAAAAAACGACAAAATGTTGATGAAATCTAAGATTTTCTTCGTAATTTTGCATCTCGTTATTTATATAAATGTATGCCAAAGAAAAAGAAAACAACCAAGATGCCCAAGGACAGCGTGTCGTCATCACTGACTGACGCCCTGGGGTTTGACAAGATATTCCATAACGAGCGCGTCAATTTCGTGCTGGGTTTCTGCCTGCTCTTTGTGGCAGGCTATTTAGCATGGGCCTTCGCATCGTATTTCACGACAGGTGCAGCTGACCAAAGTCTGATAGAACTGCCCAGGGACGGCGAGATACTGAACGAGCACCATGAGTTTCAGAACGCCTGCGGCTCCATTGGTGCCTATGCCTCGTGGTTCTTCATCAAGCGCTGTTTCGGCCTGAGTGCCTTTCTCATTCCCGTGTTTCTGCTGTTGGTGGCAGTCAGGCTGATGCGAGCCTACAAGGTGAACCTGCTGAAATGGTTCATGTGCCTGACCATCGTCATGGTATGGTCGTCGGTGATGATGGCCAAGTTCCTGTCACCCTTCTTCCAAGAATCCTGCTTCAACCCCGGTGGCGACCACGGCTGTGCCGTCAGCCAGCGCATTGAGGGGTTGATAGGTGCCCCCGGTCTGACAGCCATACTGGTGCTGACAGCCATAGCCTTCCTGACCTACCTGAGCATGGAGACCATCATCGTGCTGCGCAAGATTTTCAATCCGCTGCACTACCTGAAGAAAATCCCTATGGAGATTAACATCGGACGCGGCGACAGCACAGCCGACGAAGAACGTGACGACACTATCCGGACACTGGAAGACCCCACCACGTTTGACAACCCGCAGGCCGAGGAAATTGAGTTCACCATGGATGAAGGCCCGGAAACGGCTACAACCATCCCCAAGGTCAACAAACCGAGGACTGACGCCGCAGACACCGATATCAACCCGGCTGACGACATCGAGATAGAGATAGAGGAAACCAAGGACGAGGAGGCAGCCAAAGGCAAGCAGGTGGCCGACAACTACGGCGACCTGTCAACTCCCTACGACCCCAAGCGCGATTTAGAGAACTACCACTACCCTACGCTCGACCTGCTGCAGAAGTACGAAAGTGACGGCAAGCCCTACATCGACATGCAGGAACAGACCAACAACAAGAACCGCATCGTGGACGTGCTGCGTAACTTCGGCGTGGAGATTGCAAGCATCAAGGCTACGGTGGGTCCTACCATCACCCTCTATGAGATTACGCCGGCACCGGGAGTGCGCATCGCAAAGATTCGCAACCTGGAGGATGACATTGCACTCTCGCTGGCTGCCTTAGGCATCCGCATCATAGCACCCATTCCCGGCAAGGGCACCATCGGTATCGAGGTTCCTAACGCCAAACCAGCCACCGTTTCAATGGAGAGCATTCTGAACTCGAAGAAGTTCCAGGAAACCACCATGGAACTGCCTTGTGCGATAGGCAAAACCATCACCAACGAGGTCTTCATGTTCGACCTGGCCAAGGCTCCCCACCTGCTTGTTGCCGGTGCGACGGGTCAGGGAAAATCGGTGGGATTGAATGCCATTATCACCTCCTTATTATATAAGAAGCACCCGGCAGAACTGAAAATAGTGCTCGTTGACCCGAAGAAGGTGGAGTTTAGCATCTACGCCAGCATAGAGAAGCACTTCCTGGCCAAGATACCCGACGACGACGCCGAACCCATCATCACCGATGTGACCAAGGTGATACACACGCTGAACTCGCTGTGCAAGGAGATGGACACCCGCTACGACCTGCTGAAAATGGCCCAGGCACGTAACATCAAGGAGTACAACAAGAAATTCATCAGCCGCCAACTCAATCCTGACCACGGCCATAAGTTCATGCCTTACATCGTGGTGGTCATAGACGAGTTCGGTGACCTGATTATGACAGCAGGCAAGGAGGTGGAACTGCCTATCGCACGCATTGCCCAGCTGGCACGTGCCGTTGGCATACACATGATTATTGCCACGCAGCGTCCTACCACAAACATCATCACTGGTACCATCAAGGCCAACTTCCCCAGCCGCATAGCCTTCAAAGTGTCGGCAGGTATCGACTCGAAGACCATCCTCGACCGTACGGGAGCACAACAGCTGGTGGGACGCGGCGACATGCTCTACCTGAACGGCAGTGAACCCGTACGAGTGCAATGCGCCTTCGTTGACACTCCTGAAGTGGAGCGTATCAACCAGTTCATTGCACAGCAGCAGGGTTACGCCGCTGCCTTCGAGTTGCCTGAACCCGACACGGACGATGGCGAGGGTGGCGAGACCCGCGATGTGGACATGCAGCATCTTGACCCGATGTTTGAGGATGCCGCCCGTCTGATAGTTCGTGAACAGAGTGGTTCGACGAGTCTTATCCAGCGTAAGTTCGCCATCGGATACAACCGTGCCGGACGCCTGATGGATCAGCTGGAGAAGGCAGGAATAGTGGGTGCTGCCCACGGTTCAAAACCCCGCGAGGTGCTCATCATGGACGAGATGAGTCTTGAAAATCTTTTGTCGCAATGGAGAAGCTGATACTTCCGCAAATAAGAAATAAAAATGAAAATGACAGTAATGAATAATCACGAAATCAAGAGAATGATAGTGCTAACGGCATTACTCGTTTCTCATTACTCCTTACTCCTTTGCTTCGGTCAAAGTGCCAAGCAAGTGCTGGACAAGACTGCCGCCGCCATACAAAACAAGGCAGGCATCACCTGCGACTTCACCCTGAAGGGCGGACAGATGAACGACAACGGAAGCATCAGCATCAAAGACCGCAAGTTTCAGGTCACTACGCCCGATGTCATCATCTGGTTCGACGGCAAGACGCAATGGACGTATATGAAGAAAAATGACGAGGTCAACGTGGCCACACCGTCAGAGAGCGAAATTCAGGCCATCAACCCCTACAACTTCATCTATATGTATAAGAAGGGCTACAAGTACACGATGACCAAGAAGGGCGGGAGCTACGAGATACATCTGACGAGCACTGCCCAGAAAGGACTCCGCGAGATGTATGTCACCGTAAACCAAAAGACCTATATCCCCTCGCAGATTCGCATCCGCCATAAGAAAGGATGGAACACCATAGACATACGTAACTTCAAGAAGGCAACGCTATCCGACGGCCAGTTCCGTTTCAACGCCAAGGATTTCCCCTCAGCAGAAGTCATTGACCTGAGGTGAACGTTGAGATAGATGAGAGTCATGAATAAGATACAACTATTCTTTCTGCTACGGAAGAACACGAGGCTCAGCGAGAAACGGCACCCGATGTTCGAGGCCAACCAGTTCGGAAAGTTCTTCGGATACTTGGTTGTAGCCTTCCTTGCCATTGAGTTCATCGCCTTGGGTACTTTCTTCGGATGGATAGCCGCAACAGAAGACGACAGCCCCTACATGATATTCTACATCATGCCCTTCCTGCTCATCTTCGACTTCGGCCTTCGGTTCATGACCCAGCAAACACCGCTCATGCTTGTCAAGCCCTACCTGCTGACCCCCATCAGCAAGTACGCAGCCATTGACTGTTTCCTCATTCGCATGCTGCTCGATTCGGGCAATCTGGTATGGATGACTTTCTTCCTGCCCTACGTGTTCATCGTATGGTGCGGGGGGGTGTCCACATGGGCAGCTTTAACACTGTTGCTGATGCTGCACCTCATGGTGATGGTCAATAGCCAGTGGTATCTGTTAGTGCGCACCCTCGTCAATCAGAGCATGTGGTGGTGGGCACTGCCAGCAGTCGTCTACGGTTCGGTGCTCTTACCGCTCTTCGTGCTACCCGACAAGCAGTTAGAGAAGATTATCGAGATTGGGGAAGGCTTCATTGAACGCTACGGCTCACCCTGGTATTTGTTCTTACTGTTCGTAGTGCTCTTCGTGGTGCTTTTCGCCGTCAACCGCCACCTGCAGATGAACCTCATTTACGATGAAATCGGCAAAACTGAAAAGACAAAGCTGAAGACGGTGTCCGAATTCAAGGCCTTGAACCGTTTCGGGCAGATAGGCGAATACCTGAAGCTGGAGATTAAGAGCACCATGCGCAACAAGGCCATCCGCTCGCGCTTCATCCAGGGGATCTGCTTCATTACTTTCTTCTCACTGATAATAGCCTTCACCGAGGTTTACAACAGCAGTTTCGAGCGCAACTTCTGGTGCCTCTACGCCTTCGTATTCTTTGGAGCTGTCAACCTGACTAAAGTGATGTGTCCCGAAGGCAACTACATTGACTTGCTGATGGTTCACGAGGAGAACATACTGACGCTGCTGCGCGCCAAATACTATTTCTATTGTGCCGTTCTGGTGCTGCCACTGCTCTTCACCCTCATCCCCGTCTTTACGGGTAAATTCTCGCTGATGATGGTGCTGGCCTATCTGTTCACCGTTACAGGTCCCGTCTACTTGCTGCTGTTCCAGATGGCTGTCTACAACAAGGCGACGCTACCCCTCAACGAGAAACTGATGGGCAAGAACCAAATGGAAAACAAGTGGCAGGGCATAGCTTCATTTACGGCCATGCTTTTACCTGTTGCCGAAGTATTTTTCCTTCAGGCCATATTCGACACCGAAACGGCCTACGGGATACTGCTGGCTACAGGATTGGCCGTCACTCTCAGCGAACCGTACTGGATGCGCAACATCTATCGGCGCATGATGCGACGCCGCTATGAAAACCTGGAAGGATTTCACACTACCCGCTAAAATAGTAAATCGTAAATAGTAAATCATAAATAACATCGATGTATTTTACAGGAATCATCATCGCCGTCTGTACGTTTCTGACCATCGGCATCTGGCACCCCATCGTCATCAAGACCGAATACCACTATGGTACGAAACCATGGGTGGTTTACCTGTTCATAGGACTGACTTGCATCATTGGAGCCCTCTTCATCGAGAACACCATATTGTCGGCTATTGTCGGTGTCTTTGGAGCCTCAGCTTTATGGGGCATCGGTGAACTCTTCGCACAGCGTAGAAGGGTGCTGAAAGGGTGGTTTCCCAAGAATCCCAAACGTCTCAGCGACTATGAAAACGATACTGTTACAAGTCGGTAAGACTGTCAACAAGCACTTCCAAGCCGGCATCAACGACTATGTGGAGCGCATAGGTCACTACATGCCTTTTGAAGTCGTCACCATTGCCGAACTGAAGAACACAAAGAACCTTACCGAACAACAGCAGAAGCAGCAAGAGGGTGAACTGATACTGCGTCAACTGCAGGCTTCGGACACCGTTGTACTGCTCGACGAACACGGACGCGAATACCGCAGCATTGAGTTTGCCCGCTGGTTGGAACAGAAACAGCAGACATCACGCCGACTGATTTTTATCATCGGAGGCCCTTACGGTTTCTCAAACGATGTCTACGCAAGAGCCAACGAACAGCTCAGCCTCTCCAAGATGACCTTCTCGCACCAGATGATACGGCTCACCTTCACCGAACAAGTGTATCGTGCATGCACTATAATAAAAGGTGAGCCTTATCATCATGAGTAGAACAGACTTCCCAACTGATAGAATACTGCCGATACCACCCACGCCAGTGCAGTAGTGTAACAAGCAGTGATGAGTGCCCAACGCCACGAACCCGTCTCATGTTTGATGGCGGCAATGGTGGCTATGCAGGGGAAGTAAAGCAAAACGAACAGCAGATAGCAATAGGCCACCAGCGGGGTGATACCCTCCAAACCGCCCAACACACCAACGGTGGAAGCCACTATCTCCTTGGCACCCACACCGGCTATCAGCGACACATCCAGCTGCCAGGTGAAACCCTGTATCGAGAAAAGCGGGGCGATGGCCTGTCCTAACAGGCCGATGTACGACTGCTCCATCGACGGGGCAATGCCCTGCGGACAGAAATAGCCTAATGCCCACACGATGATGCTGGCTACAAGGATGATGCCACCCATCTTCTTCAGATACTCCTTACCTTTCTCCCACGTATGGCGACCAATGGCCTTAGCTGTAGGCCAACGGTATGGAGGCAGTTCCATCACAAACGGTGTGTCCTCAGCCTTGATAATAAACGTTGACATCAGCTTGCTGACGATAACAGCCGTCAGTATGCCGAAGACATAGAGCGACAGCATAATCCACGACTGATATCTGGTGGCAAAGAACGTACCTATAATCATAATATAAATAGGTAGGCGCGCGGAACAAGACATAAAAGGCAGGACGAGCATGGTGATGAGCCGCGAGCGCCGGCTCTCAATGGTGCGCGTGGCCATAACGGCAGGCACGTTACACCCAAAGCCCATTATCAGGGGGATGAACGATTTTCCATGCAATCCCATGCCGTGCATCAGTTTGTCCATGATGAAGGCCGCACGTGCCATGTAGCCCGAGTCTTCCATTATCGAAATAAAGAAATAGAGTATCAGAATCTGCGGCAGAAAGACGATGACCGCCCCGACACCGCCAATGATGCCGTCTGCTAACATTGAGCGTAAAGGACCGTCAGCCATCTCGCCACTTACCTTTCCGCCCAGCCACTCCACGCCCATCTCTATCCAATCCATCGGATATTGCCCCAGCACAAAGGTGGTATGGAACATCAGGAAAAGGATGGCAAAGAAGATAGGAAGTCCCAAATACTTGTTCGAAAGCACACGGTCTATCATGTGCGTGGTCTTATATGTGTCATGTGCTGAACCAGTAGTGAAACCAGCCTCAGTCAGCGCGCCGTTGATAAAACCGTATTTGGCATCCATGATAGCAGTTTCAGAGTCAGTATTGGTTTCCTCGAACACACGTGACGCGGCCTTGTCACGCTCCACCAGAACAGAGGTGAACGCCTCCATCTTCTGTCGCAGTATCCTCTCCACTTCCGTATCATGCTCCAGCAACTTCAGGGCCACATAACGGGTGGAATAGCGGGGATGAATAGCCATGTTAGGCTTCAGAAACTGTTGGATGTGACTGATGCCGTCTTCTATCTCATGGCCGTAATTGATATGAATGTGACGGGCAGTGGCATTGGTACCTTCATACACCTGAATGATGGTGCGGAACAACGCATCAACTCCCGTGCCACTCTTGAACGACGTAGGAATCATAGGTATGCCAAACAGCGTGGACAGTACGCTCAAGTCTACCTTATCCCCTCTTCGCTCAAACTCGTCATACATATTCAGTGCACACACCATAGGCAAATCCATGTCCATCAGCTGTGTAGTCAGATAGAGATTACGCTCCAAGTTCGACACGTCAAGAACATTGACTACCACATCAGGCAGCTGCTCTGAAAGCTGCTTACGCACATAAAGCTCCTCCGGCGAATAGCACGACAATGAGTAAGTGCCAGGCAGGTCGGTCAGATTAAATTCGTAGCCGAAAAAGTAAGCACGGGCCTCCGAGGAGTCAACGGTGACACCAGAGTAGTTGCCCACATGCTCGTGTGCTCCCGAAGCATAGTTGAACAGCGTTGTCTTGCCGCAGTTGGGGTTGCCCACCAGTACGACATTCAGAGTGCGGTGCTCCCGCAAAGCTATATGCTGCAAGTAGTCGTCAGGGTGTGTCTCCGGGGTAATCTTCACCGTCTTCGGCCGCGTGGCAATGGCAGGAGAGGCTTTCTTGGCTTCTTCTTCGGTGATGACCTCTATCATCTCGGCTTCTTGCCTGCGCAACGACACCTCATAGCCCATCAGCTTATATTTTACCGGATCATGCAATGGCGCATTCAGCAGTACCTCTATTGTCTTGCCCTTGATGAAGCCCATCTCAATGATGCGTTTGCGGAAGCCACCATGGCCTTGCACCTTGACTATGACGCCACGGCTGCCTGTTTTCAATTCCGAGAGTCTCATAGTAATTTACGTTTTGAGGCTACAAAGATAGCAAATAATTCCGACACAGCCACACCCCACAACATAAATACCTAAAAATAATGAGAGCTAAAGGGATTTCACGAATTTCATCTCATGCAGGATGCGACGCTGACGCTTGAGCATGTACGCTGAAGGCTGCGCTGAGTTCATCACGCGCGGGTTGGGCAATGAAACGGCAATGAGTGCACATTGCGCTCTGGTCAACCGCGCAGCAGTGGTATGGAAATGCCATTCGGCCACGGCATCGGCACCGTAGATACCATCGCCCATCTCAATGCTGTTCAGATAAACCTCCATGATGCGCTGCTTTGACCACATCAACTCTATCAGAGTCGTAAAATAAACTTCAAAACCTTTGCGCAACCAAGAACGTCCAGGCCATAAGAACACGTTCTTGGCCGTCTGCTGTGAGATGGTCGACGCTCCTAACTTGCGCTTTTCGGGGTGCTTGATGTTGCGCATGGCAGCCTGTTCGATGGCTTTGTAGTCAAAACCGTTATGTTCCAGGAAACGGGCATCCTCTGAGGCCATCACGGCCTTGGGTAGCTCTGGGGCAATGTTTTCCAACGGCACCCAGTGGTGGTGCATCTTCAGCTGCTGACCAGCTGCCGCCTGCTGGCTCATGCGAATGAACATCAGCGGCGTAAACCATACGGGCACCCAGCGCAGTATGGTGACAGAAAGAATAGTGGAGGCAAAGAATGCCACCACTATCCATATCAGGGTTTTCTTGATGAACGAAACAATCTGTTTCAATTCCAAAACTTCTTAATTCAAAATTCTAATTGGCCTGAGCCTGAGCTTCCTGAATCATCTTCTGCGAGGCATACATGTAAACCTCCACACGACGGTTCTGCTGACGGCCAGCAGCGGTAGAGTTGTCGGCAACGGGGTTGGAAGAACCCTGACCCTCAACGCTCTTAATCTGCGTAGCGCTGACACCGCAGGACTTCAGGTAGTTGTTGACACTGTTGGCACGACTGACACTCAGGGGCTGGTTGATGGCATCGGAACCCGTGTTGTCAGTATGACCGATGATGGCAATGTCGCAGTCCTTGTTGTTGTTCAGCACCTGTGCAAACTGAGCCAGCGAGTTCTTGGCAGTGGCAGAAAGGTCGGCCTTGTTGGTGGCAAACAAAATGCCTGAATCGAAGGTGACCTTGACAGCCTCCAGACCATTGTTATCCTTGACGGTCTCTACCTGAGCGTTCTTCACAGCTTCAGCCTCGGCCTTGGCTTTGTCCATCTTCTTGCCGATGATAGCACCAGCACCGGCACCCACAGCACCACCTATGGCAGCACCGATAGCCGTATTACCGGCAATGGCACCGATGATACCACCCAACAATGCACCGCCGCCAGCACCTATGCCAGCGCCTTTCTGGGTGTTGTTACATGCACAAATCATTCCTACGCAGAGGAGTAAAGAAAGAATCTTTGTTTTCATTTGTCTTGTATTTTTAAGTGAAACATTAGTCATTCCGAGCGCAAAGTTACAAAAAAATGGAGAAATGACAACTGATAATTGATAATTATTTAGTAATTTTGTGCCCAAATTTAAAATTATTGATAAAAACATGGCAAAAGAATTAAAAGATTTAACAAAGCGTGCTGACAATTACAGCCAGTGGTATAATGACCTCGTGGTCAAGGCCGACTTGGCAGAACAGTCGGCAGTACGCGGATGCATGGTCATCAAGCCTTATGGCTACGCCATCTGGGAGAAGATGCAACATCAGCTTGACAAGATGTTTAAGGAAACGGGAGCACAGAATGCTTATTTCCCCCTGCTCATCCCCAAGTCATTCCTCAGCCGCGAGGCCGAGCACGTTGAAGGTTTCGCCAAAGAGTGTGCCGTCGTCACCCACTACCGTCTGAAGGCTACCGAAGACAAGAGTGGCGTGGTGGTTGACCCGGCAGCTAAACTGGAGGAAGAGCTCATCGTACGTCCCACCTCGGAGACCATCATCTGGAACACCTACAAGAACTGGATTCACTCGTGGCGCGACCTGCCCCTGATGTGCAACCAGTGGTGCAACGTCATGCGCTGGGAGATGCGCACCCGCCCTTTCCTGCGCACATCGGAGTTCCTGTGGCAGGAGGGACACACCGCTCACGCCACCAAGGAGGAAGCTGAGGAGGAAGCCAAGAAGATGCTGCACGTCTATGCCAAATTCGCCGAAGAATGGATGGCCGTTCCGGTATTGCAGGGCGTCAAGTCTGAGACGGAGCGCTTTGCCGGTGCATTGGACACCTATACCATCGAGGCCATGATGCAAGACGGAAAGGCTCTGCAGAGCGGCACCAGTCACTTCTTAGGCCAGAACTTCGCCAAGGCTTTTGAAGTCACCTATCTTAATAAAGAGAACAAGCCCGAATACGTATGGGCCACCTCGTGGGGCGTGTCTACCCGTCTCATCGGTGCACTCATCATGACCCACTCCGACGACAACGGACTGGTGCTGCCGCCGCGACTGGCTCCCATCCAGGTGGTCATCATCCCCATTGCCACCAAGCCCGAACAGATGGAGCTGGTCAACAAGGAGGTGACACCCATCATTGAAGAGTTGCGTTCAAAGGGCATCAGCGTCAAGTTCGACGATGCCGACAACAAACGTCCAGGCTTTAAGTTCGCTGACTACGAACTCAAAGGTGTGCCCGTACGCCTTGTCTTAGGTGCCCGCGACTTGGAGAACGGTACCATCGAAGTGATGCGCCGTGACACATTAGAGAAGGAGACTCGTCCTATTGAGGGTATTGCCCAGTATGTAGAGCAGTTGCTGGAGGACATCCAGACGAACATTTTCGAGAAAGCTCGCAAATACAGGGACGAACACGTCTACGAGTGCGAGAACTATGAGGAGTTCAAGGAGAAAGTGAAAGATGGCGGTTTCTTCCTCTGCCACTGGGACGGCACTGCTGAAACAGAAGCCCAGATAAAAGAAGAGACGCAGGCAACCATCCGCTGCGTACCTTTTGCTTACGAGCAGACACCCGGCACCGACATGGTGAGTGGTAAGCCCGCCAAGCACCGTGTCATCATTGCACGAAGCTATTAATTCGCGGTTGGGAAAGTACAAAAGTGAAAGTTGAGAGAAGGATTGCAGACAGCATTTGTATGCCACAATCCTTCTCTCAACTCTCATTTTAAACTATAAACTCTGATGCGGCATACTTTTCAGCGTCAGCAGCAGGTGGTCCCAAACCATTTGGACAGTGGGAATAAGCAGACGCTCGTCAGGAGTATGCACGTCACGCAGCGTAGGACCGAAGGACACCATATCAAGGTTGGGATAGCGCTCGGCAAAGAGGCCGCACTCCAATCCGGCATGGATGCCTCGCACCACAGGATCCTTTTGGAAAAGTTTGTGGTAGGTGTACTTCACTATGCGCTGCAGCTCACTGTTCACACGCATGTTCCAAGCAGGATAACCCTCAGAGTGTTTCACTTTGAAACCAGCCAGTTTAAAGACGGCAGCAACAGTGTTGCACATATTATCCAGATTGGACATGACATTGGAACGTTGCGATGACATAATCTCAATATTGTCGGCATTGGTCTCAATACGGGCCAGATTGCTGGACGTCTCAGTCATCCCGCCTAAAGCCTCGTCCTGGCAAACGGAATAAACCCCATTGTCAACAGCCTGCAAAGCATAGACGAAGCGGCGAGCCACGTCGTCGGCGATGATGGGTTCAGGGTCATAGCTGCGCATGCGCCACACCATCTGCGTGTCAGTAACATGGAACTCCTCGTCAACCTGAGCCGAAAATACATTCCAGTCGACACGAATATTCTCTTTGATGGCGTTGGGTACGGCCAGCACAAAGTAGCCGCCACGGGGAATGGCGTTGTGCAGACTGCCGCCATGCAGACGCACCAGATGAATGCCGTCGTAACGCTCCATCTCCTGATAGACGAAACGGGCTATGATTTTCAGACCGTTGGCACGCTTCTTGTTGATGTCATCGCCAGAGTGACCGCCTACAAGTCCTTTCACCGAGCCTTTAATGAAGAAGTAGCCTTCTGGAGCCGGCTCGCGCTTGATGTCGAGCGTTGCAGTGGTAGTACGGCCACCCGCACAGCTGACAAAGATTTCACCTTCGTCCTCCGAGTCGAGGTTAATCAGGAAGTCGCCTGTCATGAATCCGGACTTCATGCCCATGGCTCCCGTTAGTCCTGTCTCCTCGTCACGGGTGAAAACGCACTCTATCGGTCCATGCTCTATATCATCACTGTCAAGGATGGCCAGCTCCATGGCTACGCCGATACCGTCGTCAGCACCTAATGTCGTGCCCTTGGCACGCATCCACTCACCATCCACATAGGCTGTGATGGGGTCACGGTCAAAATCTATCTGTACGTCGGACAAGCTGTCGCACACCATGTCCATGTGGCTCTGCAGAATAACCGTCTTGCAGTCTTCATAGCCCTTGGTGGCTCCCTTGCGGATGATGACGTTGCCCACCTCATCCACACGGGTGTCCAAGCCACGGCTCTCACCAAACGTCTTCAAATAATCAATCATCTTCTCCTCGCGCTTCGATGGACGGGGAATCTGGTTAATCTTCGCAAACTGCTCAAAAACAGCAGCTGGTTTTAACTCACTTTTATTCATAATTAATATTTATTTTAATGTTTAATATAACATGTTTAATTTAAAATTCGTACCTTTGCAGCCGAATTTCAGCGCAAAGTTAATCATTTATGATGAAAATACTGCTCATCACTACGTTAATAATTGCTATTTCCATGGCATTTTTACTTGTGAAAGTGCTCTCCACAAAGAACGGACGTTTCTCTTCGCAGCACATACACGACTCTAAAGCCATGCGACAACGGGGCATACACTGCGTCATGGACCAAGACCGGCAGATGCGGCACCCCAGCCGCTTCGCCGTGAAAGAACGAAATAACAGGAACGGAATACCTGAATAAAAAAACAACAAAACAAAATAAATAAAAGACAAAATGAAAAAGTACATGATGATGGCCGCCGCTGCCGTTGTAGCTCTGGCCTCTTGCAACAATGCAAGTCCCAAAATGGACGAACAACCCGCAGCAGCCGACAACACATCCGCGAGCGGACTGAAAATTGCCTATGTGGAGGTGGACTCGCTGATGACACAGTACGAGTTCTGCAAAGAGTTTACACTCATTCTCCAGAAAAAGAGCAACAACGCCCGCAACACGCTGACACAGAAGGGCCAGCAGCTGCAGAGCGCAGCAGCCAACTTCCAGCAGAAGCTGCAGAACAACGGGTTTACCAGCCGTGAACAGGCAGAGAGCCAGCAGGCCGCCATACAGCGTCAGCAGCAAAGTCTGCAGGAACTGCAAGCCCGTTTAGAGAACGAACTGGCCAACGAGACCGCTAAATACAACGACGCGCTGCGCGATTCGCTGATGCACTTCCTCAACGCCTACAACAAGGACAAGAAGTACGACATCATTCTGACCAAGCAGGGCGACAACATCCTATATGCCGCTCCCCGTTTCGACATCACCAAGGATGTCATCAACGGCCTGAACAACCACTACAAGAAGATGCCTGCCAAGAAAGAGGAGGCCAAACAGGAAAAGAAGTAAGTTCACTGACCTTTGGATATTCAGAGGATATTACATAAGTTGGGCATCGATGCCCTCAACGAAATGCAGCAGCACACCGCCGAAGCCATCTTAGGCTCCGACGGTGATGTTGTATTGCTGTCACCCACGGGTACAGGCAAGACACTGGCTTACTTGTTGCCTTTGGTACAACTCATCGCAGCCGATGACAACAGTTCTCCAACGACTACTGCCCTTGTCGTCACTCCTGGACGCGAACTGGCACTACAGTCTGACAGCGTGCTGAAAAACATGGGGTGTGGACTGCGGTCCACGGCATGCTATGGCGGACGTCCAACCATGGACGAGCACAAAGTGCTCAAACAGGTACAGCCGCACATTGTCTTCGGCACGCCAGGACGCCTGAACGACCACTTGGACAAAGACAACATCAGCCGCTACGGCATACGGTATCTTGTCATAGACGAGTTCGACAAATGCCTTGAGATGGGATTTCATCAGGAGATGCAGAAACTCTTGAAGAACCTGCCAGGCCTGCAACGCCGCATCCTGCTTTCGGCCACAAATGCCGAGCAGATTCCACTGTTTGTCAACATGTCCAAGAAGGGGACACTCATCGACTTTCTGCCAGAGGCAGAGCAGGTTCCCGAGCGTGTCACCCTATACACCGTGGCCAGCCCACAAAAAGACAAGCTCGACACGCTGCGACAGCTGCTACTCAACCTCGGCGATGCAAGCAGCATCGTTTTCCTCAACTACCGTGACTCGGTCAACCGTGTCAACAGCTATCTGCAACAGTTGGGATTTACAACCAGCTACTTCCACGGCGGACTCGAACAGCGCCAGCGCGAGGACATGCTCTACAAATTCAGCAACGGTTCGGCCAACGTGCTCGTAGCCACCGACTTGGCATCACGTGGCCTTGACATCCCCAACATCCAGAACATCATACACTACCACCTGCCCGAAAGCGAGGACGGCTACATACACCGTGTGGGACGCACAGCCCGCTGGGATGCCACCGGCCGCACCTTCTTTATCCTCGCACCAGGCGAAGCCCTACCCGATTACATCGATGGCGACCCCATCCCGTATGTTGCTATATCACGGCAAGGAGGAGAAAGCGCCCAACCTCCCTCGCCACGCATGGCCACCATCTACATCGGAAAGGGCAAGAAAGACAAACTCTCGAAAGGCGATATCGTTGGTTTCCTCTGCAAGATAGGCGGGTTGCAGCCCGATGAAATCGGACATATTGACGTCAAAGACCGTTACGCATACGCTGCCGTGCGACGCGAAAAGCTGCAACAAATACTGCAACTGACCCGTGGCCAGAAAATCAAAGGTCTCAAGACCGTGCTCGAACCCGTGCGTTGAACCGGTTACACTATCTGAAAAGGAGGAAAATGCCACGCAGAGTTGACAAAACGCAAAACGACAGCGGCTTTTTGCTTAATTATTGCTTAAATATTTGGGTATGTCACGAAAAAAGTGTAACTTCGCGCCGTATTTTGACAAACTAAGGTAAGAAACAGAAAACATATCATTAAATAAAACATTCAAACAATGAAGAAGTACAACTTTAACGCAGGTCCTTCGATGCTTCCCCGCGAGGTCATCGAGAAGACCGCCCAACAGTGTTTAGACTTCAATGGCTCTGGTCTCTCCCTGATGGAGATCAGCCATCGTGCCAAGGATTTCCAGCCCGTTGTCGACGAGGCTGTAGCTCTCGTCAAGGAGCTGCTCCAGATTCCCGAGGGCTACTCGGTCATCTTCCTCGGTGGCGGTGCATCGCTGGAGTTCTGCATGATTCCCTACAACTTCCTGATTAAGAAGGCTGCCTACCTGAACACGGGTGTGTGGGCCAAGAAGGCCATGAAGGAGGCCAAGCTGTTCGGCGAGGTCGTTGAGGTGGCTTCTTCTGCCGATGCCAACTACACGTTCATCCCCAAGGACTGGAGTGTTCCCGCAGATGCCGACTACCTGCACATCACGACAAACAATACCATCTACGGTACTGAGATTCGCAAAGACCTCGATGTCAATGTTCCCCTGATTGCCGATATGTCCAGCGATATCTTCTCGCGCCCTGTTGACGTCAAGAAGTACGATGCCATCTATGCTGGTGCCCAGAAGAATCTGGCCATGGCTGGTGTCACCATCATCATCGTCAAGGACGACAAGCTGGGCCGTGCTCCGCGCGAGATTCCCACTATGCTCGACTACCGCACACATGTCGACAAGGGCTCAATGTTCAACACCCCGCCCGTGGTGCCCATCTACAGCGCCTTGGAGACGCTGCGCTGGATTAAGAAGAACGGCGGCGTAGAGGCTATGGACAATTTGGCCCAGCAGCGTGCCGAGATTGTCTATGGCGAGATTGACCGCAACAAGATGTTCCGTGGCACCGCCGTCGAGGAGGACCGTTCACTGATGAACATCTGTTTCGTCATGGCCGACGAATACAAGGAGCTGGAGAAGGACTTCCTGGACTTCGCCGTCAGCAAAGGCATGGTCGGCGTCAAGGGTCACCGCTCCGTCGGTGGTTTCCGCGCTTCATGCTACAACGCCCAGACCATCGAGGGTTGTCAGGCTCTCGTTGCCTGCATGAAGGAGTTTGAGGCAAAGCACTAAAGTAGAAGAAACATGATTATGAAAGTTTTAGTCGCAACAGAAAAGCCATTTGCAGCAGCTGCTGTAGAGGGCATAAAAAAAGAAGTAGAGGCTGCAGGTAATGAGCTGGCTCTATTAGAGAAGTACACCGAGAAGACGCAACTGCTGGATGCCGTCAAGGATGCTGACGCTTTGATCATCCGCTCGGACAAGGTGGATGCCGAAGTATTGGACGCTGCTAAGCAGTTGAAAATCGTAGTGCGTGCCGGTGCCGGTTACGACAACATCGACCTCGCTGCAGCCACCGCTCATGGCGTAGTAGCCGAGAATACTCCCGGACAGAACGCCAATGCAGTGGCCGAGCTCGTCTTCGGTCTGCTGGTCTTCACCGTCCGTAACTTCTACAACGGCAAGGCTGGTACAGAGCTGATGGGTAAGAAGTTAGGCATTCTGGCTTTCGGAAACGTTGGCCGCAACGTCGCTCGCATTGCCAAAGGCTTCGGCATGGATGTTTATGCCTACGATGCTTTCTGCCCCGCTGATGTCATCGAGGCAGCCGGAGTTCACGCCGTCACCAACCAGGACGCCCTGTTCGAACAGTGCGATGTGGTCAGCCTGCACATTCCCGCCACTGCCGAAACCAAGCAGAGCATCAACTATGCGCTGGTCGGCAAGATGAAGAAAGGTGGCATCCTCGTCAACACCGCCCGCAAGGAGGTCATCAACGAGCCTGAGCTGCTGAAGCTCATGGAGGAGCGCCAGGACCTCAAGTTCGTCACCGACATCATGCCCGATGCCGACGCCGACTTCAAGAAGTTTGAAGGCCGCTATTTCTCAACCCCGAAGAAGATGGGTGCCCAGACCGCAGAGGCCAACACCAATGCCGGCATCGCCGCAGCCCGTCAGATTAACGCCTTCTTCAAGGACGGTGACACCAAGTTCCAGGTGAACAAGTAGAGGTAAGAGTAAAGTTACAATTAATATTTTTTAAACATAAAAAAACGGTCGTTGGAGAACAACGTACCGTTTTTTTTTGTAACTTTGCACCGCTTTTAAAGGCAATGTTTAGCACACAACACTGATTATCAGCAAGTTAAAGGTTTTAAGAGAAGTTTTTCAAGATGAGACAACTAAAGATTCAGAAGAGTATTACGAATCGTTCGAGTGAAGCACTGGATAAATATCTGGTGGAAATCGGCCGTGCCCCTCTGATCAGCATCGACGAGGAAATCGAGCTGGCTCAGAAGATTCGCAAAGGCGGTCCTGAAGGCGAGCGCGCCAAGGACAAGCTGGTGACGGCCAACCTGCGATTCGTAGTCTCTGTAGCCAAGCAGTATCAGCATCAGGGACTGACGCTGACTGACCTGATTGACGAGGGTAACATCGGCCTCATCAAGGCCGCGCAAAAGTTTGACGAGACCCGTGGTTTCAAGTTCATTTCTTATGCCGTATGGTGGATACGCCAGAGTATCCTGCAGGCTATTGCCGAGCAGAGCCGCATCGTACGTCTTCCGCTGAACCAGGTTGGTTCACTGAGCAAGATTAACCACGAAATCAATAAATTCGAGCAGGAGAACCAGCGTCACCCGTCCATCGCCGAGCTGAGCGACGCTACCAGCCTGGACGAGGAGAAGATTTCCCAGTCCATGATGGCCGACGGTCATCACGTCTCCATCGACGCACCTTTCCAGGACGGCGAGGACAACTGCATGCTTGACGTGATGGCCAGTGGCGAAGACTCACGTACCGACCGTCAGGTTGACCACGAGTCGATGGCCCTTGAGTTGAACAACGTATTGCAGAAAGTGCTGAAAGAGCGCGAGATTACTATCATCCGCGAGTGCTTCGGCATTGGCTGCCACGAGAAAGGCTTAGAGGAGATTGGCGACCAGTTAGGGCTGACCCGCGAGCGTGTCCGTCAGATTCGCGAGAAGAGCATAGCTAAGTTACGCGACAGCGGCAATGCACGCATACTGATGAAATATTTAGGTTAAAAGTTTGGCGACTCCAATATTTTTTACTACTTTTGGGGTCGTGAATCAGAAGCTACGCATAACCATACTGATACTGATGCTGGGTATGACGATTCTCATGCCCAGCATCAGTTTTGCATATAGTGCTGCCGATTCCACGCTGCTGCAACGCATTTGGAATTACAGACGCAACTACTCTTACCCCATTAAAGGACAGGAGCAGAACGTGTACCTTCGCTACGGTTTCAATTTGGACCGTCGCAACTTTCTGCTCTTCCTTGTGCCCAGCATGTACGTCATTGCCGAGGGCGAACATAAGTTTGTCGGTGAATCATACTGCAAGATACGCTACCGCGATGTCGACGACTACGACGTCCACCGTCAGGTGGTGTGTGGCAACATTCCCCGCCAGCGCACGGCCATGCCCCCGCTGTTGGAGCTGTCGACGCCCGACTTTTACGACGCCACCCTCTATCCCGACCATGTGCTATCCCCCTTCCATCAGGCCAACAACCGCTACTACAAATACAGTATCGGCGAAGACTCGGGCGGTCTGACGCTGCTGCACTTCCGTCCGAAGGTCAGAAACACTATGCTCGTCGAAGGCCATGCCGTCGTAGACACCCGTAGCGGCCGCTTGCAGTCGGTCATGCTTTCCGGCGAGTACGACATGGTGACGTTCAAGGTGTCGGCACTAATGAATTCCAAGGACATCCATAGTCCCCTGCCCGAACGCTGCCATACAGAAACCAAGTTCAAGTTCTTAGGCAACCACGTTTCGGCAGCCCTCACCGTCGTCTACAACTGCCCCGAGACCCTCCCCGACTCACTCGACGAGGTGGAGGACCCCGTCATGATGGAGTCGCTGCGCCCGGTGCCGCTGAACAGTTCCGAGGAGGACGTCTACCGCCGCCACAAGTTGAAGCAGATCAGGAACCGCGAGGAAGCCAAGCGCGACACGGTGAAACACACCAACTGGATTAAAGACGTCGGGTGGAGCATCGTTGCCTACAACCTGACCAAGAGCCACAAGGCCAACATCGGCGGACTGACCATGCGCACGTCTCCCCTCATCGAACCCCAGTACATCAGCTACAGCAATAGCCGAGGTTTCAGCTACAAAATGAAGTTCGGCCTACAGTACAACTGGAACGACCACCGCTACCTGACCTTCAACCCGCAGTTAGGCTACAGCTTCAAGCTCAGACAGATTTTTTATACTGCACCGCTGCGTATGACTTACAATCCCAAGCGCCGGGGCTATGCCGAAATCAAGCTGAGCAACGGCAACCACATCAGCAACGGACTCTTAGAAGATGACTTCAAGCACAAGATGGGCAAGGACCGCAGCATGCCCGACTTCAAGGACCGCAGCCTCGAAATCTACAACAATGTCGTAGCCTTCGACTGGCTGGAGATCAAGTCAGGTCTCATCTACCACAGCCGCGAGTCCACCAACCCGCAGCTGATGCGCGAAGCCGGCATGGAGGAGACCTTCTACAGCTTTGCCCCCATGCTGACGGTGCGGCTGAAGCCGTGGAATAAAGGTCCCGTGCTGACCGCCAACTTCGAGAAGAGCTTCCGCGACATCATGAGTTCCAACCTGTCCTACCAGCGGTGGGAGTTCGATGCCGTCTATCAGCACAAGACCAAGAACCAGCACATCTTCAATGCCCGGGTCGGTGCCGGATTCTACACCGAGCGCAACTCCAACTATTTCGTCGACTACAGCAACTTCCGCGACGAGAACCTGCCCATGGGATGGGAGGACGACTGGAGCGGACAGTTCCAGTTGCTCAACACGCGATGGTATAACGCCTCCAACTACTACCTGCGCGGTCACGTCTCCTACGACAAACCCATGCTGGCACTCTCTTACATGCCGCTCATCGGACGCTACATCGAGGCCGAACGCCTCTACGTCAGTGCCCTGTCCATCGCCCACACGCGCCCCTACTTCGAAGTGGGCTATGGCTTCGCCAACCGTTTCTTCTCCACTGGCATCTTTGCCAGCTTCCTCGGTACGCACTATCAGAAATTAGGCGTAAAAATCACATTAGAAATATTCAGACGATGGTAAAACCCCTCACTGTCTACAAGGCCAGCGCCGGCTCCGGCAAGACATTTACATTGGCCGTCGAATACATCAAACTTTTAGTCCTCAACCCGCAGAGCTACCGCACCATCCTGGCCGTCACCTTCACCAACAAGGCGACGGAGGAGATGAAGATGCGCATACTCAGCCAGCTCTACGGCATCTGGAAACAGCTGCCTGACTCCGTCGGCTATGCCCGCAAGATTACCGATGAAACCGGCTTTTCTGACGAGTTGCTGAGCCGCCGTGCCGGCGAGGCCCTGCACCTGCTGCTGCACAACTATAACTACTTCCGCGTCGAAACCATCGACTCCTTCTTTCAGAGCGTGCTACGCAACCTGGCGCGCGAACTGGACCTCACCGCCAACCTGCGCATAGGACTCAACGACGTACAGGTCGAGGAACAGGCCGTCGACCAGCTCATCGACTCGCTCACCCACACCGACGTCATGTTACAATGGCTGCTGAAGTACATCATGGAAACCATCAGCGAAGACCGTTCGTGGAACATCATCGGACAAGTCAAGCAGTTCGGACGCACCATCTTCCGCGACTACTATAAGGAGAACAGCGACGAGCTAAACCACCTGCTCAATGATGATCACTTTCTGGACGGCTACATGAAGCAGATGCAGCAGATACGCACCGATGCCGAAGAGCGCATGAAGGAGGTGGCCGAAAGTTTCTTCGACACCTTGGACGGCGAGGGACTGCAGTACGAAGAACTCAACTACGGCAAGAGCGGCGTGGCCGGATTTTTTCTGAAGCTTCGCAACGGCCAAATGGACGAAAGCATTGTGGGCAAACGTGTTACCGACTGCATGGACGAAGCCTCCAAGTGGTATTCCAAGAAGAACCCACGTGCCGAACACATCCACATGGTGGCAGAGTCGTCGCTTATCCCCATCCTGCGCTACGCCGTCGACGAGCGCCCGCGCCAGTGGAAGCTCTACAAGTCGGCCGACCTCACGCTGCGCCACCTGAACCAGCTGCGCCTCTTAGGCAGCATCGAACAGAAAGTGCGTACCATGAACGAGGAGGCCAACCGCTTCCTGCTCAGCGACACCCAGCAGTTGCTGCACGCACTCATCAAGGACAGCGACTCGCCGTTCATCTTTGAAAAGATAGGTACACAGCTGGAGCACGTCATGATAGACGAGTTCCAAGACACCAGCACCGTGCAGTGGCAGAACTTCAAGGTGCTGCTTCAGGAGTGCATGAGCCATGTCGACACCGAGAACCTCATCGTGGGCGACGTCAAGCAGAGCATCTATCGCTGGCGCTCCGGCGACTGGCGACTGCTGAACGCCATCGACCGCGAATTTCCCCATTCCAACGAGCTGATGGATATCCGCCCGCTGGACACCAACTACCGCTCCGACCGCCGCATCGTCACCTTCAACAACGCCTTCTTCACCGAGGCGGCAAAGCAGGAGTACGAAGCACAGCGCGAGGACTACCCGCAGGGCGCCGAACAGTTGCGCAGTGCCTACGCCGACGTGCAGCAACTCGTCCCCGACGGCCGTCCCGTCAGCGGTTACGTCAGCATAAGCCTGCTGCCTCAGGACGACTATCAGGAGCACGTCTTGAGCCTGGTCGTCAACACCGTGCGCACCCTGCTGGCTCAGGGCATGAAGCCCGGAAGCATGGCCATACTCGTGCGCACCAACAACTACATCCCCATGGTGGCCGACTACTTCACCACCCACCTGCCTGACGTGCGCATCGTCAGCGACGAGGCTTTCCGTCTCGACTCGTCGTTGTCCGTCACCCTCCTTGTCCAGGCCCTGCATCTGCTCGCCCACCCCGACGACCAGTTAGCACGGGCTACTGTAGCCAAAATCTACCAGCGTGCCGTCCTGAACAACACCAGTCCCGAGGACGAGCTGCTCATCAAGGACCGCCCGTTAGACACCTTGCTGCCCGAAGCGTTTACACTGCATAACGACGAACTGCTGCGCCTGCCGCTCTACGAGCTGACGGAGCGCCTCTATGCCATTTTCCAGCTCGACCGGCTCAACGAGCAGAGTGCATACGTCAGCGCCTTCTACGACCAGCTGAACCAGTTTGCACAAGACAATAGCACCGACATCGACGCCTTCATCCGCGAGTGGGACGAGACGCTCTGCCGCAAGACTATCCAGAGCGCCGTCATCGACGGCATCCGCATCCTGTCCATCCACAAAAGCAAGGGCTTGGAGTTCGACCACGTCATCATACCCTTCTGCGACTGGCGCCTGGAACACGCCGACGTGCTGTGGTGCCGTCCGCAGACCGAGCCCTTCAACAGCCTGCCCATCGTCCCCGTCGACTATAGCGGCAAGCAGATGAAAGGCACCATCTACGAGCACGACTACTTAGACGAGCACCTGCAGAACACTGTCGACAACCTCAACCTGCTCTACGTGGCCTTCACACGCGCCTGCCGCAGCCTTTTCGTCATTGGCCGCCGCAACAGCAAGGCCACGCGGTCAGCACTCATCGAGACCGTGCTGCCACAGCTCGACCTCGACGGTGCCACCCTCAACGGCATGGAGCAAGACGACGCTCCGCTGACGTTCACCTACGGCACACCGACCGACGCTGCCGACACCGTTGCCGACAAAAGGCACACCGACAACGTATTCCTGCTCCCTGTCACTCCCCGTCAGGTCACCACCCAGACCTTCGACGTCAAGACGGAGTTCCGCCAAAGCAACAAAAGTCGCGAATTCATCGAGAGCGAAGACGGCGACGACGGGCAGCAGCCGCTCAGCTACATCAAGTTAGGCAGCGTGCTACACGAAGTGTTCTCGACCATACGTACCCGCACCGACATCGACCGCGCCCTGCAACGCCTGCAGCATGACGGCGTGCTCTACGACGACGAGGTGACACGTGACAAGGTGACCGCCATGCTTCACAAAAGATTTGAAGACCCGCGCGTCAGCGACTGGTTCTCAGGTCGTTGGGCGCTCTACAACGAGTGTAGCATCCTCACCACCACTGCTGACGGCAGTGTGGAGACGCGCCGACCTGACCGCGTGATGACTGACGGCCACGAGACCCATGTAGTCGACTTCAAGTTCGGTCGTCCGCGCCCCGAGTACCACGACCAGGTGCGCGAGTACATGCAACTGCTGCTCTCCATGGGTCACCAGCGCGTCAGCGGTTGGCTGTGGTATGTCTATAGTAATAAGATTGTGAGAGTAGAATAATTATGAAAAGTTTCTTAGAATATGTCGCTGACGATATGCTCAGCAAGTACGGTACTGACCTGTCACGCATTGCCGTCGTCTTTCCCAACAAGCGCGCCTCGCTGTTCCTCAACGAGCACCTGGCACGGCGTGCTGGCCGCCCGCTGTGGAGTCCCGCCTACATCACCATCAGCGAACTGTTCCGCCAGCAGTCGCCGTTCACCGTCGCCGACCCCATCAAGCTGGTGTGCGACCTTCACAAGTCGTTTTGCCTGTGCACGGGCTCTGACGAGACGCTCGACAAGTTCTACGGCTGGGGCCAACTGCTTATCACCGACTTCGACGACATCGACAAGAACATGGCCGATGCCGACCGCGTCTTCGCCAACGTGCGCGACATCCACGAACTGGACGACATCACCTACCTCACCGACAGCCAGCGCGCCATGCTGCAACGCTTCTTCAGCAACTTCTCCGACGACCACAACAGCGAACTGAAGGAGCGCTTCCTGCGCCTGTGGAGCCGCTTCGCTGCCATTTACCACGATTTCAACGCACGTCTGACGGCTCAGGGACTGGCCTACGAGGGGGCCCTCTACCGTCAGGTGGTCACCGACGCTGCCGCCTCCTTCCCCTACGACCGCTACCTCTTCGTGGGGTTCAACCTGCTGCAGAAGGTCGAGCAGCGCCTCTTCAGCCGCATGCAGCACGAGGGCAAGGCGCGCTTCTACTGGGACTTCGACCACTACTACATGAACCGTCATGAGGCCGGGGCTTACATTGCCAAATACTTGGGCCTGTTTCCCAACGAGCTGCCCACCAGTGCCGATGACATCTACCGGAATTTCAGCCGGCAGAAGACCATCAGCTACATGGCGGCACCCACCGAGAACATACAAGCACGCTACGTCAGCGACTGGCTGCGCGAGAACCACCGCTACCGCGACGGTCGCCGCACAGCCGTCGTGCTGTGCAACGAAGCCCTTCTGCAGACCGTCATCCACTGTCTGCCCGCCGAAGTCGACAAGGTCAACGTCACCACGGGCTACCCGCTGTCGCAGACTCCCGTGGCCTCGTTCATACAGCTCTATTTCAACATGCACCTTGGCGGGCGCAGCGCACGGTTGGTACGCCTGCTCCGCCACCACCCGTACGCCAAGTACGTCGAGGCAGAGCTGACCACCCAGCAGTCGCCGCTCACCGCCCATCTGCTGACCATGCTGCGCCAGATAGCCCGCAACGGTGCCACCGCCGATGCCGACCCGCTGTTTCAGGAGTCGCTGTTCCGTGCCTACACGCTGGTCAACCGACTGGCAGACCTCATAGCCACGGGTGACCTGACCGTCAGCGACACCACCCTGCAACGCCTCGTCGGCCAGCTCATCCAGCAGACCACCATCCCCTTCCACGGCGAACCCGCCGAAGGCATACAAGTGATGGGGGTATTAGAGACGCGCAACCTGGACTTCGACCATGTGCTGCTCCTCTCGTGCAACGAAGGCAACATGCCGCGTGGCGTTGACGACAGCTCATTCATTCCTCACAGCATTCGGCGCGCCTACGAACTGACGACGGTCGAGAACAAGGTGGGCATCTACGCCTACTACTTCCACCGCCTGCTGCAAAGAGCCGACGACGTCACCATCCTCTACAACAACTCCACCGAGGACGGCCAGCGTGGCGAGATGAGTCGCTTCATGCTGCAGATGATGGTAGAAAGCAGCCATTCCATCGGACAGTACACCTTGCAATCGGGCCAGTCGGCACCACGCTGGCAGCCCGTGCCCATCGCCAAGACACCCCACGTCACCGCCATCATGCAGTCGATGACGCAGCTGTCGCCCACCGCCGTCAACCGCTACATACGCTGTCCGTTGCAGTTCTACTACTGCTACGTAGCCGACCTCAGAGAGCCTGACGTGCCTGACGACGAGCAGGAGTTGGACAACCGCATCTTCGGCAACATCTTCCACGAAGCCGCCGACATCATTTATCACCAGCTGCCCAACGTCATCGACAAGGCACACTTAGACCATCTGCTGCACTCGAAGGTCGAGATAGAACGGGCTGTCGACGAGGCCTTCCACCGTCACCTGCCCAACAGCCACGTCGGCGGACTACACCTCATCAACCGCGAGGTCATCATCCGTTACCTGCACCAGCTGCTCGACATCGACCGCCGCTTAGCACCGTTCACCATCCTCGGACTGGAGTGCGACGTGTTCCGCGACCTGACGGTCAACCAGAAGACCATCAAAATAGGCGGCCGCATTGACCGCCTCGACATGATGGCCGACGGTACCATCCGCGTGGTAGACTACAAGACGGGAGGACGGCGCATGAAGTCGCTGAACGACGTCGACGACATTTTTTCACAGGAGAAGGTACACGACCACAGCGACTACTACCTGCAGACCTTCCTCTATGCCGACATTGTGAGCCGCCGTCCCAACAGCGTGCAGCTGCCGCCGTCACCGCTGCGCGTGTCCCCTGCCCTGCTGTTCATCCAGCATGCCGGAGCTGACGACTACGACCCCACCCTGTGCTTCGGCCGCGAGCCCATCACCGACATTACCGACCACGCCCCGCGTTTCAACGAACTGTTGGAAGCGAAAGTCAACGAAATCTTCAACCCCGACATTCCTTTCGCTCCCACCACCGACCTCGACATCTGCCGCACCTGTCCCTACGCCCTGCTGTGTCAGCGGTGACATGAGACATACGGATTTGAGCGTCCCCGCCAAACGGGGAAGTGGCGTAAACCGAAGGAGATTGGTTAATAACAAAAATGCCCTGCACCCACGACACCCACGACACTGGAGTTCAGTGTCGTGGGTGTCGTGGGTGCAGGCAGAAAAAATCATTCACCTATACAGACCTAAAATGAGAGATGAGAAATGGAGTAATCATAAACTTCAAACTCCACTGATGCTGAAAAATAAAATTCTGACCATCAGAAATAAAATTCTAATGGTCAGAATTTTGCTGTTCAGCGTAGTAACTTTTAGTTACCTGCTTGCAGGGAAGAATTACTCACCTGAAACGTTGATGGGCAGGTCAACCTGCTGAGGAGCGTCGGGTGTTGAAGGATTATTGTCAGTGTCGACATTGGTTTTCTCCCAGTCTTCAACGGTAGCCCCTTGATTGTATTCCTTTCAATGACCTCACTGCTTGCCAAAACAGGCATCAGTTCGCTCGCGACCTTCAGCCGGCTATTTGCAGGACTGGCCATCGGCGTGGGTATAGTGTGGGGGATAGGCTTGACGACGGTACTGCTCTTCGGCAGAATAACACCTGTTCATCTGATTAGGAAACTCATCGTTTTGAGTCCGCTGGTGTTTTCTGTGTCGACCTCTCATGCACGACTGATATTCGTGCTAAAGTTCTGCACAGAGAAGTTGGGAATAGACCCGAAACTGTCGGTATTCTCCATTCCCGTAGGCGTGCAACTTAACAAGGCAGGAAGCTGTCTCTTCTTCTCCCTCATGATCATGATGATGATGCGCGTGTATGGTATAGAACTGACACCCAACCTGTTCCTTACCCTGCTCATCTCCGTATCTATCATGGCCATAGCAAAGCCGCCCGTACCCTCAGGCGGCATCATCTGTATATCATATCTGTTTGCGGTCGTGGGTGTGCCACCAGAGGCCATCTCTATAATCCTGTGCGTTGACCCCATAGCGTCGATGTTCAACGGAGTATGCAACGAAAGTGCCAATATCACGACAAGCTTTATCCTTGCGAGATACTGCAAAAAACTTGACCGACAGATTTATTTTTCCCGTTAACGAAGGTGCCCTTACCGGTTCTTGTTGCGCATAAACCAGGCATGCGTGAAGCAGTGGTAGAGCAACAGGGCGGCAACGGTAAGCAGCAGAGCAGTGTAGATCAGAGCTTCCGGCTGAAGGTAGAACAAGAGGTAGCCGAGGGCCAGGCCGAGGGCCAGACCACTCTCCCACCCTAAGAAGCTGGTGCTCTGCGACGTGCCGCGCTGGCAGTGCCGGCTGAGCTTGATGAAGAACAGCAGGAAGCGCGTGCCGACGATGCCGGTGGACAGACCGACGAGGACGGGGGCCACGGACGACTCAGGGGCGACGAGGAGCACGCCTTCGGCGGCAATGAGCAGCAGCAGTCCGCTGACCACCTCGCTCTTGAGCTCGGCATTGCGGAAGACGAAGCGCTGAGCCAACAGGGCCAGCAGGAAGCCGCCCATCATGTAAGCAAAGAAGACGGGCTGCAGGGGCAACGTGAGCAGCAGGCCCACGGTGGTGCTGACCATGAGCAGGTTGGCAAACAGGGGGAAGCCGTGAGGCAGGAAGAAGCGGTCGAGCGAGACGACGTGGATGTTCTCCTCCGGGGCACGGAAGGGGAAGTTGATGGCGCGCACCAGCAGGAAGCTGACGGCCACGCAGCCTACGGCCGTCCAGACGACACCCTGAAAGGCGAAGAGGCTGTAGACGAGTAGTCCGGCCAGCGGCCCCAACGAGAGGGCAAAGCGTGCAAACCAGGCCGCGTGGTGGTTGGCCTCGGTGCGGTGGAACGACTCGCAGGTGTCGATGATGAGTGTCGACGAGAGTATCATCTGCGCCAGTCCGAAGGAGGCTCCAAGGAGGAAGCGCTGCAGCAGAAGGAACCAGAAGGGCACAAACGGCGTGCCGTGGGTGTCGAAATACCACAGCAGGGCCAGTGTTGCCGCCATGGCCGTCATGGCCCACAGGCACACCACGTTGCGGCGGTAGTGCTGGACGAGCCACGAGCACTGGGCTCCCAACAGGTAGAGTCCGAGGCCGAAGGCTCCCATGGCCCACCCCGTCTGCTCGGGGCTGAGGTGCTGACTATCCATCAGCCATAAGGGGAGTACAGGTATGAGCAAGTAGACCGCCACGGTAAGCAGCAGGTCAGTGAGCACCAGCAACCAGAAGTCGCGGTGCCACAGGCTGATATGTACGGGAGTGCTCTGTGTGTTCAAGACTGAAGGGGTTTAGTACGACTCGGCCTCGTTAGGGAAGCTGCCGTTCTTGACATCCTCGACGTAGTGGCCCACGGCGTCGTTGATGATGGTGCCCAAGTCGGCATAGCGGCGCAGGAAACGCGGCTTGAAACCCTGTGTCATGCCCAACATGTCGGCAATGACGAGCACCTGACCGTCAGTGCCGTTGCCGGCTCCGATGCCGATGGTGGGACACTTGACAACCTTGCTGACCTCGGCGGCCAGCTGGGCGGGCACCTTCTCCAGCGTGATGCCGAAGCAACCGGCCTGGTCCAGCAACTGAGCGTCGTGCAGCAGCTTGTCGGCCTCAGCCTGTTCCTTGGCACGCACGGCGTAGGTGCCAAACTTGTTGATGCTCTGCGGAGTCAGGCCCAGGTGGCCCATGACGGGAATGCCTGCATCGAGGATGCGCTTGACGGTGTCGAGAATCTCCTCGCCACCTTCCATCTTCAAGGCGTCGCAACCACTTTCTTTCATGATGCGGATGGCGTTGGTCACACCCTCGGTGGCGTTCACCTGATAGGAGCCGAAGGGCATGTCGCAAATCACCAGTGCACGACTGACGGCACGCACCACGGAGCGGGCGTGATATATCATGTGGTCGACGGTCATGGGCAGCGTCGTCTGGTTGCCAGCCATCACGTTGGAGGCAGAGTCTCCCACCAGGATGGCGTCGACACCGGCTTTGTCGAGGAGTCCTGCCATCGTGTAGTCATAACAGGTGAGTATGGATATCTTCTCACCCTTTTGCTTCATTTCCATAAAGCGATGGGTAGTCACTTTACGGTTGTCACTTACCAAATAAGCCATAGTTTATATAATTAGGTATTACTTCGTCACTATAGGAAAGGATAGCGTCGGCAGTGTTGGTGGTGGCCAGACCTACCACGCGCATGCCCGCAGCACGGCCGGAGCGCAGACCGTTGAACGAGTCCTCAAAGACCACACAGTGCCCCGGAGCCACGCCTAAGCGGCCAGCTGCCCTGAGATAGCAGTCGGGGTCGGGCTTGGAGGCGACAAAGTCTTCGGAGGTCAGGATGGCATCGAACAGGGACTGGAACTCGGGGTGGCTGGCATAGACGGCCTGCATCTTGACCATGTTGGAGCTGGTGACCACGGCGGTGAGCACACCGTCGGCACGCAGGCGGGCAATAAAGTCGGGGAAACCGGCCACGTAGTCGTAAGCCATCTGACGTTCGTAGTCGTTGAGCCGCTGCGTAATCAGCTCGCGGCTGGCTGTCAACGGGCCAGAGAACCAGGTGTCGTAAATCTGCACAAGCGTCTGGCCTTTAATCTCCTGCTCCAGTCCGGGATGCTCGGGATGGAACTCTCGGCACTGCTGGCGCCAGAAGACGGTGTATTGCGGTTCGGTGTCGAACACCACGCCGTCCAAGTCGAATAATGCTGCCTTCTTTTCCATTTCGGGTGCAAAGGTACAAATAATTCTGAATTATCAATGCCAATTCTCAATAATTTCGTACCTTTGTGGCTGAAATATGGAACAGATACTGAAATACTTCCCGCAGCTGACGGAAAAGCAGCGGCAACAGCTGCAGCAGCTTGATGCCCTGTACCACGACTGGAACCAGAAAATCAACGTCATCTCGCGAAAAGACATCGACAACCTGTATGAGCACCACGTGCTGCACTCCATGGCCATAGCCAAGATGGTGAACTTCCGCGACGGCACGCGCATACTGGACTTCGGCACGGGGGGCGGGTTCCCCGGCATACCGTTAGCCATACTCTTCCCTGAATGTCAGTTCAAGCTCATCGACGGAACAGGGAAGAAGATACGCGTGGCACAGGAGGTCGTTACAGCCATAGGACTGAAGAACTGCCAGCCGCAACACCTGCGCGGCGAGGACGAACGGGGACACTACGACTTCGTGGTGAGCCGCGCCGTCATGCCACTGCCCGACCTGGAGCGCATCGTGCGCAAAAACATAGCGAAGCAACAGCACAACGCCCTGCCCAACGGCATTCTGTGTCTGAAGGGCGGCGACTTGCAAGCCGAACTGCAACCCTTCCGCCACATCGTAGAAACTGTGGAGCTGAGCCAGTGGTTCAGCGAGCCGTGGTTTAAGGAGAAGAACATCATTTTCCTGCCGATGTAAGCCCCGAATAACCCTGTAATTCCCGAAAACAAGCAAAACATGAAAATAGTCAAGACAACCCTCCTGCTGCTCCTGCTGGCCCTGACCATGCAGGCGCAACAGAAAAGAGCATTCAGAGGCGCATGGATACAGTGCGTCAACGGACAGTTCAAAGGAATGAGCACCGCCAACATGCAGCGCACGCTGACCTACCAGCTGAACGAACTGCAGAAGGACGGATGCAACGCCATCATCTTTCAGGTGAGACCGGAGTGCGACGCCCTCTACGAGAGCAGCATTGAGCCCTGGAGCTACTACCTGACGGGCGAGCAGGGCGACAGGCCCTACCCCTACTGGGACCCGTTAGCATGGATGATCAGGGAGTGCCACAAGCGCGGCATGGAGCTGCACGCATGGATAAACCCCTACCGCGCCAAAACCAAGGTGGCACACCTGAACGCGCGCAACCATGTGGTGGTGAGGCACCCCGAGTGGTGTTTCGAGTATGACGGCCTGACGCTGCTCAACCCTGCACTCAAGCAGTGCCGCGACTACATCTGCGACGTGGTGCGCGACATCGTGACACGCTACGACGTGGACGGACTGCACATCGACGACTACTTCTACCCCTACCCCGTGGCGGGCGTGCAGATTCCCGACGCCGCTAACTTCCATTCCAACAACTATGGCATCAGCAACCGCGAGGACTGGCGCAGACAGAACGTCAACATGTTCATAGAACAACTGTACCACACCGTGCACGACGCCAAGCCGTGGGTCAAGGTGGGCATATCGCCGTTCGGCATCTACCGCAACCAGCGCAGCGACCCCAAGGGCAGCCGCACCAACGGACTGCAGAACTACGACGACCTGTATGCCGACGTGCTGCTGTGGGACGAGATGGGGTGGATGGACTACTGCGTGCCGCAGCTCTACTGGGAGATAGGCCACAAGGCCGCCGACTACGACGAGCTTATCAGATGGTGGGACCGCAACATCAAAAAGAGCGACCTCTACATCGGCGAGGACGTGGAGCGCACGGTCAAGCACAGCCAGCAGCCGCGCAAGATGGCCCTGCACCGGCAGATGAGCAACGTCAAGGGCATGGTGCTATGGTATGCCAAGGCTGCCGTCGACAACGTGGGCGGCTACGGCACACAACTGCGTCAGAACTACTGGCGCAACATTGCCCTACAGCCCGTGTCGAAGATGCTGGGCAAGAAGACACCCAAGAAGCCGCGTAAGGTGAAGAGCATGGAGGTGGACGGACAGCGTGTGGTGTTCTGGACGGCTCCCAAGGCCAAAAGCTGGCAGACGGAGGCTACGAAATATGTGGTCTACCGCTTCATGCCCGGCGAACGGGTAGACACCGACGACGCCTCGAAGATAGTGGCCGTCACCAACCAGACCTTCTACGAGGCTCCCGGACCGGGCACCTACGTGGTGACGGCCCTGAACAGGCTGCAAGGGGAGTCGAAGAAGGCAAAGGTGAAGGTGAAATACTAACGCAAATAAGGATTATACAGCAGTTCATCGGCCATCGTGCTTTGCGGACCATGCCCGCTGAGCACGATGGTTTCTTTTGGCAGACGGGCCACGACATGGCGCAGACTGTGCTCCATCTCAGCCCAGCTGCCCTCGGCGAAGTCGGTGCGGCCGATGCTCATGCGGAACAGGGTGTCGCCGGTGAACACCACATTCTCCTGCTGACAGTAGAACAGCGCCGAGCCGTGGGAGTGGCCGGGGGTATGCAGCACGCGCAAGGTATGGGAGCCGAAGGTGATGGTGTCGCCGTCGCTGAGCAGGCGTCCCGTAGGGGCCTGGCCGATGTCCATGGTGATGCCAAACACGTTCTGCGCCTGCTGGGACAGGTTTTCCACCAGTTCCTGGTCTTCGGCACAGATTTCCACCTTCAGCCCGTAGTCGCGCCACAGGTCGGCATTGCCGAAGTTATGGTCAAGGTGGCCGTGAGTAGCTAACAGGTGGACGGGTTTCAACCTGTTGTCACGGATATAGGCCGAGAGGGCGTCGCGCTCACTCTGGTAGAAGGTGCCGCAGTCGATGATGACACACTCGCCGCTGTCGTCGCTCACCACATAACAGTTCTCCTGCAGCGGATTACACATCAAACGCTTGGTTTCAAACATTGTTTTTGAATTTTAAAATACGAATGTTGAATGTTGAATTATCGCCTGCGGCGATGAAGAATTTTATAATTTATAATTGATAATCGGCGAAGCCGATAATTCAACATTCAACACTCAACATTCAACATTAAAAAAAGTTTCGCTTTTTCTTCCGCGCTTCCTCTATGGACAGCAGGTGCTGTTCCTGGTGGTAGCTCTCACGCAGCTGTTCGTATTTAGTTTCCAACTCGTGCTCTATCTTCTGTTCTTCGTCATGATTCATCAGGCGGGCGGCGACCAAAGCATTCTGTGAAGCGTCCTTCAGCCACACCACAGGACCGCCATAGACGGGAGCAATCTTCAGGGCTACATGCAGCTCGCTGGTGGTGGCTCCGCCTATCATGATGGGGATGTCGAGACCGGCGCGCTCCATCTCGTGCGCCACGTTGACCATCTCCTCCAACGACGGCGTGATAAGTCCTGAAAGGCCTATCATGTCCACCTTCTCCTCAATGGCCTTGCGCACAATCTGCTCTGCAGGTACCATGACGCCCATGTCGATGACCTCGTAGTTGTTGCAGGCCATAACTACGCTCACGATATTCTTACCAATGTCGTGCACGTCGCCCTTCACCGTAGCTAACAGCACCTTGCCCGCCTTGCCCGTGCTGCCGGAACTGTCGGAGAGGTCGGAGATTTCTGACAGTATTTTCACTGCCTGCTTCATGGTACGCGCCGTCTTGACAACCTGCGGCAGGAACATCTTGCCTGCCCCAAACAGTTCGCCAACGCGGTTCATGCCTGCCATGAGCGGCCCCTCGATGATGTCGACGGCACGCGGATAGAGCCGCAAAGCCTCCTCCAAGTCTGCCTGCAGGTAGTCGCCGATGCCTTTGACAAGGGCCTGCTGCAGACGCTCCTCAACGCTGGCCGGACGCTGCTCGGCAACGCTGGCAGACGCTGCGGCACCCGCACGGCTGCGCTCGCCGTCGTCCTGAGCGGCAAGGGTGGCCGCCAGCTCTGTCAGCCGTTCGCTGGCTCCTGCTTTGCGGTGGAGAATGACATCCTCGATGATATCTAACTGCTGCTGAGGAATGTCGGTATAGAGGACCTTGGCCGACGGGTTGACAATGGCAAAGTCCATGCCTGCCTGTATGGCGTGATAGAGGAAGACGGCATGCATGGCCTCACGCAGATAGTTGTTGCCACGGAAGGCGAAAGAGAGGTTGGAGACACCCCCGCTGACGTGCGCTCCTGGCAGGTTGCGGTGTATCCAGTCCGTAGCCCGTATGAAGTCGGCGGCGTATGCGTCATGTTCCTCCATGCCCGTGGCTACGGCTAACACGTTGGGGTCGAAAATGATGTCGAGGGGGTTCATGCCCACCTGTTCGGTCAGTATGCGGTAGGAGCGCGCCGCTATCTCCACCTTACGCTCGTAGGTGGTGGCCTGTCCCTGCTCGTCAAAGCACATCACCACGACGGCAGCACCATAGCGCAGCACGTCGCGCGCATGACGGATGAAGACCTCCTCGCCCTCCTTGAGCGATATGGAGTTGACAATGCACTTGCCCTGCACGCACTTCAGGCCGGCAGTGATGACCGCCCAGTCGCTGCTGTCTATCATGACAGGCACTGAGGCTATGTCCGGCTCAGCGGCAATGGTGTTCAGGAAATTAACCATCTCGCGACGGGCATCCAACAGACCGTCGTCCATGTTGATGTCGAGGACGAGGGCTCCGTCGGCCACCTGCTTGCGGGCTATGCTCACGGCCTCGTCGTACTGACGCTCCTTGATGAGCCGCAGGAACTTGCGCGAACCGGCGACATTGCAGCGCTCGCCGATGACATTGAACGTGGCGGGCTGCACTTGGAAAGCCTCCAGTCCACTCAGCTGTATGGTGGCGGGGGGCGGTGCAGGCTGGTGGGGCTTGCGTCCTGCCACAAGGGGCTGATAGCGGCGTATGAAGTCGGGCGTAGTGCCGCAGCATCCCCCGATGATGTTGACCAGTCCTTCGTCCACCATCTCGCCCATCTGCGGCGCCATGCTCTCGGCAGTCTCGTCGTAAAGTCCTAAGGCATTGGGCAGTCCGGCATTGGGGTATGCACTAATATAATAAGGTGCCTTGCGGGCTAACTGGCGCAGGTAGGGCAGCATCTGACGGGCACCGAACGAGCAGTTCAGGCCAATGGAAAAGACTGGATAGCTGCTCACCGAGGCCAGAAAAGCGTCGAGCGTCTGACCGGACAGGGTGCGCCCGGCCAGGTCGCTCACTGTCACGCTGAGCATGATGGGGACACGGCGCCCGCGCTGCTGCATGGCATGCAGGGAGGCATCAATGGCCACCTTGGCATTCAGCGTGTCGAAGATGGTCTCGATGAGCAGGGCGTCCACCCCACCCTCAAGCAGGGCGTCGGCCTCTTCTGAATAAGCGGTGTAGAGGGTGTCGTAGTCCAACTCGCGAAGGGCGGGGTTGGAAACGTCGGGCGACATGGAGCATGTCTTGTTGGTGGGACCGATGGAGCCCGCCACAAAGCGGGGACGGTCCGGGGTGCTGAAGTCGTCGGCACAGCTGCGGGCTATGCGCGCTCCGGCCAGTGCCATCTGGCGGGCTTGGGCTTCCATGTGGTAGTCGGCCTGCGAAATGCGCTGGGCATTGAACGTGTTGGTGGTGATGATGTCGGCACCCGCAGCCAAATACTGGCGATGAATGTCGGCAATGACGTCGGGGCGCGTCAGGTTCAGCTCGTCGGAGTTGCCTGTCTTGCCCAACACTTGCCCAATCATCGTGCCCATGGCACCATCGAGGATGAGGATGCGTTCGCGGATTACCTTTTCCATACTTTCATAGCGCGATCCATCTCGCGGCGGTCTTCTTTCTCCTTCAGCGTCTGACGCTTGTCAAACTCTTTCTTACCCTTACACAGGGCAATGTCCATCTTGGCACGCCCGTGCTCGTCGATGAACACCAGCAGGGGCACTATGGTGTAGCCCGTCTGCTTGGTGGCCGAGGCCAGCTTCTGTATCTCGCGGCGCGTAAGCAGCAGCTTGCGGTCGCGCTTCATCTCGTGGTTGTTGTAGGAGCCGTAGAAGTAGGGCGACACGCTCATGCCCTTGACCCACATCTCGCCGCCGGTGATGTAGCAGTAGGTGTCCACCAGCGAGGCCTTGCCCTGACGGATGCTCTTGATTTCCGTTCCCGTCAGCACGATGCCGGCGGTGAAGGTCTCGATGAAGAAATACTCGAAGGAGGCTTTCTTGTTCTTGATGTTGACAGGACTGTTCTTCCTGATTTGTTCTTGTTCCTTATTCATAGTTACTCTGGGGGGCAACGGTGACAAAGCGGTCGAGGTGATCGTCAACGTAATGGGCTATCTGGGCTGTCCACGCCTCTTCCTGCTCAACGAACTCGTCGTCTAAGTCGTCGAACTCAGGGTACTGCTCAAAGAGCGCCATGAACTCGTCGTCAGAATAGTCGCGCTCCAAGACCTCGTGGTACTTCTCGTAGAGGGTGTGGGCATTATAGATGAGCTTCGACAGGTCGCGCAGTCCCCATAGCTTCAGGGCTTTGGCCAGCGGGTTCTTGAAGATGAAAAGCCCGTAGCCATTGTGAATGAGCTGTACGAAGCCTCCGTCCATGACCTCCTCATGCAGGGTGTCCCAAGCCAGGAGCGTTATCTGGTCGCTGTTGAGCATGCCCAGCGTCTCCGTCGTCAGCTCGCCCCCTATAGCCTTGCGGATGGCTGACACGATGGTGCCAAGAAAAGCGTCCATGCCCTCGGCAGCAGCACTGCGCAGCTCCTCGTCTGTTATCGTTACCTTAGTCATAGTCTGTACTTGTTTTCAAAGTTTCTCACACTCCTTCAGCCACAAGGCATTAGAGGCGTCGCTGGCCATGCGCCAGTCGCCGCGCGGCGACAGCGAGACGCTGCCCACCTTGGGTCCGTCGGGCAGACAGGAGCGCTTGAACTGTTGTGAGAAGAAACGGCGGCAGAACGTGGTGAGCCACTTCTTGATGGTGGCGTCGTCGTAAGTGCCTTCAAAGGCTTTCTGCGCCATGATGAAGATTTTGGACGGTGTGAAACCGTAGCGCATGAAGTAATAGAGGAAGAAGTCATGCAACTCGTAGGGGCCAACCAGGTCTTCGGTCTTCTGCTGTATGTGTCCGTCGGTGTCGGCAGGTGTCAGCTCCGGCGAGATGGGGGTATGAATGATGTCGATGAGCGTGTCGCGCTGGGCACTGAAGGCGGGCAGCATGGCAATGTAGTTGACCAGGGACTTGATGAGTGTCTTGGGCACTCCGCCATTGACGCCGTACATCGACATGTGGTCGCCATTATAGGTGGCCCATCCCAATGCCAGCTCCGACAGGTCGCCAGTGCCTACAACCAGTGCGTTGAGCTTGTTGGCCATATCCATCAGTATCTGCGTGCGCTCACGGGCCTGGGCATTCTCGTATGTGGCATCGTGGTGGGAGGCGTCGTGGCCGATGTCCTCGAAATGCTGGGTGACGGCTTTGGCTATCGAAATCTCCATCTGCGAAATGCCTAACGTCTGCATGAGCGAGGTGGCATTGTCGTGAGTGCGGTCAGTGGTGCCGAAGCCCGGCATGGTGATGCCTACAATGCCCTTACGGCCGAAGCCTAACTTGTCGAAGGTGCGCACGCACACCAACAGGGCCAGCGTGGAGTCCAGCCCTCCGCTGATGCCGATGACGACATGCTGACAGTGGGTGTGGACGAGTCGCTTGGCCAGGCCCATGGTCTGAATGTTGAGTATCTCCTCGCAGCTTTCGGCCATCATGCTGTCGGCGGGGATGAAGGGATGGGCGTCAACCGGGCGTGTCAGAGTGAACGGATGCTCACCGGCTGCCGGACGTGCCTCGACGGTGACAGCATGGGCACCGCGCTGGGCATTGATGAAGGTGGAGTTGGTGTGCCGCTCGGTGCGCAGCCGCTCCACGTCAATCTGTGCCACCTGCAGCTGCGGCTGCAGCGAGAAGCGGGAGCCTTCGGCCAGCAGCTGGCCATTCTCGAAAATCATGGCGTTGCCTCCGTAGACGACATCCTGCGTGGACTCGCCGAAGCCGCACGACGCATACACGTAGCCGCTCATGGTGCGCGCACTCTGCTGGGCTAACAGCGACCTCAGGTAGGCATGCTTGCCTATCAGCTCGTTGCTGGCCGAACAGTTGAAGATGATGTCGGCACCGGCCATGGTCAGGTTGTTGCTGGGCGGAACGGGAGCCCATACGTCTTCACATATCTCCACGCCGAACTTCATGCCGTCAGCCGTCGTGAACAGCTTGGGTTCCGACGACAGGGTGACGGGCGAGCCTGCCAGGTAGATGTCGCAGGACTCCAGGTCCTGCGACGAGGCAAACCAGCGCTTCTCATAGAACTCGTTGTAGTTGGGCAGGTAGGTCTTGGGCACCAGCCCCAGTATGCTGCCGTGCTGGATGACGGCAGCACAGTTGAGCAGCAGGCCTCCTGCCTGCACGGGCAGTCCCACGACGGTGATGATATCGAGCTTGCGGGTGAAGTCGAGCAGCATGAGCAGCCCCACCTCGGTCTCTCTGAGCAGCAGACGCTCCTTGAACAGGTCCTGACAGGTATATCCCGTCAGGCTCAACTCGGGGAAGCATACCACTTCCACATGCTCACTATCAGCCAGAGCAATCAGTTTCTCTATCTCCTGCACGTTATATTCCACATCCGCCACCTTGACGGCTGGAACAGCGGCAGCAACCTTAATGAATCCGTAACGCATCTTGTTATTTGACTATTGGACGATTTGACAATTTTACTATTGTTATTTTCGATTTACGGTATTTTTACAGTATTTTCGATTTACGGTATTTTCGATTTTCGATTTAATACTTTATCCGCTTCGTCATTACTTCATTTCTCATTTACATTTCTCATTACTCATTTCTCATTACTCATTTGGAGCGTCAGCTCCCTATGGAATAATCAGCGACGAGTCGCCGTAGCTCAGGAAACGGAAGTCGTGGGCAAGGGCGTAGTCGTAGATCTTGCGCCAGTCGCCTTTGACAAAGGCACTGACCAGCAACAGCAGTGTGGACTGGGGTTGATGGAAATTGGTGACGAGCATCTGCACAACCTTGTAGTCGTAGCCCGGGGCTATGATAATCTGCGTACTGCTGTGCAGCGTCGTCAGCCCGTGGCGCACCATCCAGTCGCGAAGGGCACATAGCGCCTCCTCTGACGTGGGCAACTCACCCGTAACATCATAGGGCTCCCACTGGGCCACATGCAACGCCTCTTCCGTCACGTCGGCATGGGCCATCACCTTCAGCCCCATGTAGTACAGGCTCTCCAACGTACGCACGCTGGTGGTGCCTACGGCAATGGCATGGCCCCCGTGGGCAATGAGCTTGTCAAGGGTCTGGCGACGCACGGCAACGTACTCCGTGTGCATGGGGTGCTCGCCAATGGTCTCGCTCTTCACGGGACGGAAGGTGCCGGCACCGACGTGCAGCGTCAGCTCCTCGCGCGCTATGCCGCGACGGTCTATGTCGGCCAGCACGCGGCTGGTGAAGTGCAGGCCTGCCGTGGGAGCCGCCACGCTGCCTTTTATCTTGGAGTACACCGTCTGGTATGTCGTCTTGTCGCTCTCCTGACTCTCGCGGTTCAGATAGGGAGGAATGGGCAACTCGCCCACGGCGTCGAGCACCTCGGCAAACGACAGGGGCTGTCGTGCCGACGAGTCCTCCGCACTGGCAACCGACCACTCAAAGGCTACCACCTGGCTGGTGCCTTGCTCGCCCTGCCGGGTGGCTTTCAGGGTGAGCAGTCCGTGGGCTGTCTCTACCGTGCGGCATAGCGTACCCGTCTTCCACTTCTTCTGGTTGCCTATCAGGCAGAGCCATGTGCAGCACGAGGTCTGCTGGAACATCTGCTCGTAGTCGGCAGGCGACGAGGGCTCCAGCAGGAACACCTCGATGAGCGCACCCTGCTGCGAAGCCGACTCATGGTCCTTGCGGAAGTGCAGGCGGGCCTGGATGACCCGCGTGTTGTTGAACACCATCAGTGCTCCCTGGGGCAGATGCTCGGGCAGACGGTAGAACACGTCTTCCGTCACTACACCTTTATTATATATAAGCAACTTGGAGTGGTCGCGCTCAGCCATGGGATACTTGGCTATGCGGTCGTCAGGCAGCTCATAGCTATAATCGCTGATATGTATTTCTTTCGTATTCATAACACTTTCAGCGGGCAAAGTTACACTTTTTTTATGAGACGGCAAAAAAGCGCGAAAAGAATATCATTCCAAAACGTCAACGTAAAAGACACCCGAAAAGCAAAAGCGCCCGAGAAAATCGGACAGCAAAGGTGTTTTTTCCAAATACATGAAAAAATTTGGTTAATATCACCAAACACCGTAACTTTGCACCCAGAAATCAACACAATAAAACAACAAAATAAATAATTAAAAGAAAGGAACAAAGCTATGAGTACAAAAAAGAACTACCGTTTCGAGACTCTTCAACTGCATGTAGGACAGGAACAGGCCGACCCTGCCACCGACGCCCGCGCCGTGCCCATCTACCAGACTACCAGCTACGTTTTCCGTAACTCGCAGCACGCCGCCGACCGCTTCGGACTGCGCGATGCCGGCAACATCTACGGTCGCCTGACCAACTCGACACAAGGCGTGTTTGAAGACCGTGTGGCCGCACTGGAAGGCGGCGTGGCCGGACTGGCTGTGGCCTCGGGTGCTGCCGCCGTCACATACGCCCTGCAGAACATCGTGCTCAACGGACAGCACATCGTGGCTGCCGACAACCTCTATGGCGGCTCCTACAACCTGATAACCCATACGCTGGCCAATCAGGGCGTGTCGAACACCATCGTCAACGTCAACGACCTGAAGGCACTCGAAGCAGCCATACAACCTAACACGCGAGCCATATACGCAGAGACCTTCGGCAATCCCAACAGCGACATCCTCAACATCGAGGGCGTGGCCGAGGTGGCACACCGCCACCACCTGCCGCTCATCGTCGACAACACCTTCGGCACACCCTACCTCATCCGACCTTTGGAGCACGGTGCCGACATCGTGGTCCACTCGGCCACGAAGTTCATCGGCGGACACGGCTCCAGCCTCGGAGGCGTCATCGTCGACGGAGGCTCTTTCGACTGGAAAGCAAATGCCGACCTCTTCCCCACCCTGGCCAAGCCCGACCCGTCGTACCACGGAGCCGTCTTTGCCGACGTGGCAGGTGCCGCAGCCTTCGTCACCCGCATCCGTGCCGTCATTTTAAGGGACACCGGCGCAACAATTTCACCATTTAACGCGTTTATACTATTGCAGGGACTCGAAACGCTGTCGCTGCGCGTGGAGCGTCATGTGGAGAACGCCCTCAAGGTGGTTGAGTTTCTGGCCAGCCATCCCAAGGTGGCCCGCGTGAACCATCCCAGCCTGCCCTCGCACCCTGACCACGAGCTATACAAGAAGTATTTCCCGAAGGGTGCCGGCAGCATCTTCACCTTCGAGATCAAGGGCGGCGAACAGGAGGCCTGGCGCTTCATCGACTCACTGGAGATATTCTCTCTGCTGGCCAACGTAGCTGACGTGAAGAGTCTCGTCATACACCCCTACACGACAACGCACTCGCAGCTGTCGCCCGAGGAGCTGAAGGAGCAGCACATCACGCCGTCGACAGTGCGCCTGAGCATAGGCACGGAGCACATCGACGACATCCTGGACGACATCCGTCAGGCGCTGGAGAAGATTTAAGGAACTTCGTTCCAAATGAGTAATGAGAAATGAAGAAATGACGAAGCGGATAAAGTATTAAATCGAAAATCGAAAATACTGTAAATCGAAAATCCGTAAATCGAAAATCCGTAAATCGAAAATAACAATAGTCAAATAGTGAAATAGTAAAATAGTCAAATAATCATCATGTCAAAGATTGCAAAACAGCTGACTGAGCTCGTCGGCAACACCCCACTTTTGGAGCTCATCAAGTATTCACAGGCAAAGGGCCTGCAGACACCCGTCATTGCCAAAGTAGAGTTCTTCAACCCCGGCGGCAGCGTCAAAGACCGCATAGCCCTGGCCATGATTGAGGACGCCGAGCAGAAAGGCATACTCAAACCCGGCGCCACCATCATCGAACCCACATCGGGAAACACCGGCGTTGGACTGGCTCTCGTCTCGGCCGTCAAGGGCTACCGCCTCATCCTCACCATGCCCGAGACCATGAGCATTGAGCGCCGCAACCTGGTGAAAGCCTACGGTGCCGAGGTCAGGCTGACGCCGGGCAAGGACGGCATGCCGGGAGCCATACGCGCTGCTGAGCAGCTGCGCGACAACATCCCCGGAGCCGTCATCCTGCAGCAGTTCGAGAACCCCGCCAACCCCGCCAAGCACTATGCCACCACGGGACCTGAAGTCTGGGCTCAGACCGACGGCGAAGTCGACATCTTCGTGGCAGGCGTGGGCACTGGCGGCACCGTGTCGGGCGTGGCCCGGTATCTGAAGGAGCAGAAGCCTTCGGTCAAGGTGGTGGCCGTCGAGCCCAAGTCGAGTCCTGTGCTGAACGGCGGACAGAGCGGCCCGCACAAGATACAGGGCATCGGTGCCGGCTTCGTGCCAAAGACCTACAGCAGCCAGTATGTCGACGAGGTGTTCGACGTAGACAACGACGACGCCATCCGCACCGGACGCGAAGTGGCTCAGCAGGAAGGCCTGCTGGTAGGCATCTCTGCCGGTGCCGCCCTCTACGCCGCCATCCAGGTGGCTGGCCGTCCCGAGAACAAGGGCAAGCGCGTGGTCGTGCTGCTGCCTGACACCGGCGAGCGCTATCTCTCGACAGTGCTCTACGCCTTCGACGAGTACCCGCTGTGATGAAAAATAAAAAATAAAAAATAAAAATGAGGAGTTGTCCGGACAACTCCTCATTACTTTTCGTACACACTTTACCAAAAAACGGACAAAATCGACCGTTGGCACACTTTACAATTTTGGTGATGTTTTTCAGCCTGTTTGGTAATTTATTCGTACTTTTACCCTTGCGGCTTCATGTTGGAATGCTTCAAACTTTTGCAAGTAATGAAACACAGGCGAAAACGAGGTGCTTCCAAAATTGAAAGGTACAAAAAAGTGCAATAGCGAAAAATGGGAAATCTAAGAGTATTGCAGAGCAAAACCAGCCTTCAATTTTGATTTTCAATCGTGCCAAATCCGTGATTAAGCGAGAGCAAAACAATAGTTTACTTTTGCTTTGCCGAGTGTGAACGGATTATCTAATGTTTATGTGTCGCCAGACAGGTAATCTTTGGTACAAAGTGAATCAAAAAGGTAGGGAAAGGAAAGATTGAGGTGGTACTTTGAGGCTAAAATGATGTAAAAACTGGTGTCTTCACCTTATTTGATATGGCAAGTTGCCTATAATTGGTAGAAAATGATTAACTTTGCGGCGCAAAGTTTGTAAAACAGCAGACAATATGGCAAAGATAACAGTACAGAATACGCAGATAACGGTCATTAGGCAGAATGAAGATGACTACATCAGCCTGACAGACATGTTGAAGGCTAAAGATGGTGAGTTCTTCTTCTCTAACTGGCTACGCAATCGCAACACCATAGAGTTCCTTGGAATATGGGAGCGGTTGATGAATCCGAATTTTAATTGTGCCGAATTCGACATAATTAAATCTCAGGCCGGATTGAACCGTTTCCGTCTCAGTGCCAAAGAGTGGACAGAGAAGACTAATGCCATCGGTATTATCTCAAAGGCAGGGCGTTATGGTGGCACATACGCCCACAAAGACATTGCCTTTGAGTTTGCCATGTGGATAAGCCCAGAGTTCAAGGTATATCTGATACGTGAGTTCCAAAGGCTGAAAGACGAGGAGCAAAAGCAACTTGGATGGACAGCGAAGCGTGAGCTGTCCAAAATCAACTACCGCATTCACACGGACGCTATCAAGCAGAACCTAATCCCTGAAGAGGTGACGGCAGCACAGGCCAGCATCATCTATGCAGAGGAAGCAGACGTGCTCAATGTTGCCATGTTCGGACAGACGGCCAAGCAATGGCGTGAAGCCCATCCTGAACTGAAAGGGAATATCCGTGATTATGCTTCCATCAACGAACTCATTTGCCTGGCAAATATGGAGAACATCAATGCCGTTCTCATTGATGAGAGAGTGCCACAGGGCGAACGCCTTGTACGGCTCAATCAGATAGCCATCAATCAGATGCGTGTATTGGAGAACGACGATAATAGAAACCTGTTAAAATGACATGAGTGGATAGAACATAACATAGAACGACATAAGAAGCGTTGACTTTTTGATTCTTAGTTCAGAAATTTCGCCAAAATATCTCGCAAGAAGAAAAGAGTTGATGCTCGCGTTTAGGCGCGGGCTGAGACTTGTATCTGCGAGAACGGCGTTTGGCGATGCCTCTGAACTGGATGCACAGAATCAGACTCGCGCCATCTTCATGCCCCAATGATTAAGAACTTTTA
>JAFTGB010000017.1 GCA_017458125.1 Prevotella sp. | reverse complement strand
TTTTTGGCTAAAATTAGCCACTATGTCTTAATAATATGTTATCTTTGCAACGTGATTTCAACAAATAGAGGGAACTTGTGTGACAACAGGTAATCAACTATAATAATAAAAAATGAGTACAAACAGACACGATTACAGACGATTCTGGTCGGCGAAGGTGCATGACAGGCATGACGGCAGCAGCAGTCATGCGCACCACCACCATCATCACCGCTATGCTACGCACGACCGCATACCGCTCTTCGGCAGCATGCGACCCGGCCGCGTGCTCGTGTGGGCACTGGCGGCGTCGGTGCTCTCCACGGTGCTGTTTGTCTTTGCCAGCGTGCGCGGCGGCATCGGCATGGCCATGGGTCTTTCCGTGCAGTGGCTCTACGCTGGCGGTCACCTGCTGGGCTGCTTCGGCAACTCCGTGCTGCTGTGGGCCATCGTGTCCGTCGAGCTGCGCTACGAGGAGAAGGTCACCTTCGCCAGCTACTTCAAACGCATTACCTACCTTGCCGCGTACGCTACGGCGCTCTACCACCTTGCAGGCGCCGTGGCGTATGCTTTTGTCGACGTCAAGCCGCTCTACGCGCTGGCGCTGTCGCTGTGGTGGGTGCGCACGCTGTTCGGCATGAACGTAGTGGGGGAGTTCTTCAAGTACGGCGACTCCATCTTCCGCGTGACGGCCATCGTGCTCTTCATCTACTATCTGGCGGGAAGCCCCTACGTGCTGCCCGGCTACCTCTCCTTCGCGCAGTGGATGATAGCCAAACTGGCGGCGTTAGGGCTGGCCGTCATGCTCTACTTAGCGGGGCGCTCCAAGTACAGGTGACGGAGCACGGACAGGGAACGGCAAATAAAGACAGTTCATACATTAATTAATAATAACCAATTAAATTAACATTACTTTATGAAACAGAAAAGAAACTACGAGCAGGCACGCATGACGGTCATTGAGCTTAGCAGCATGTCGCAGCTTCTGGCAGCCAGCGAACAGCAGCCGGTCGGCCCCATCTCGGGCAACAGCAACACGCATCTGGTGGCCATGGGCACAGCGGGAACGCTGGAGTAACCGCCGGACGGGCAAGACAGAAAGAGTAAACTAACTTTTAACAAAAACGAAAGAGAAGAAAATGAAAGCAAGAAGATTTCTTTTGGCTTTGCTGCCCGTGGCAGCAGCCTTTGCACTGACATCGTGCAGCAGTGACGACGCTTCCGACTCATCCGTGCAGCCGCAGACGGGTGGCGTGAAGAAGATACCTTACATCGTGACCATCGGCAATGTCACGCGTGCAGGAGTAGCCGACGACCAGTCGACGCTGAACTTCGCCGCTGGCGACCAGCTCTGCATCAAGGGCGCGGGAGTGACCGGCATGCTCAGCATCACCGAGGGCGTAGGCACGCCGAACGCCACGTTTGAAGGCACGCTCGACTACACCGGCGAGGGCAGCGCCCCTGCCGCAGACCTGGCACTGACGGCTACGCTGAAGAGCAGCAACCAGCAGGGCTGGAACAGCGACGGCACGGTGACCCTGCCTGCCTCCGCCCTCTGCACCTCGCTGGCCGACGCTGTCAGCAAGTACAGCTACCTGAAGGGCACGAGCACCTTCGCCGACAAGACTTTCGAGCTGGTGCAGCAGACCACGTTCCTCAACTTCACCGTTAAGATGGAGGGTGTTGCCGCCGGTACCAGTGTCGATGTCAGCGTCAAGAACGGCAACGGCGTCATCGGCACCGGCTCGGTGACCACCGCCGCTACAGGCGCTGCTACCACCGTCCAGTTTGTCGCCGCCAACTTCGTCGTACCCGTGCAGGGCGGCACCGTGCTTAACGGCGCTCAGGCGACCGTGGCTGGCAGTACTATGAACTTCGGCGCTAACCAGACCACCGGCTTGGCTGCCAAGGTGTATAACATTAACAAAATAGTGTATCGTCCTGGTGTCTTTGTAGGTACCAACGGCTACACCTATGCGACTCCCGAAGCTGCAAGAGCCGCCTCGGGCAAGTGTGCAGCAGCCATCGCCTATCAGGGTCCTGTCACTGTAGACGGGCAGAATTGGGACGGACTGGCTATAGCCATGCAAAGTGTCGGAGGTAACGATGCGGATAACTATTACTACTATGAGGCTAACCGTGATTACAGCGAACAGTTCTGCTACGCCAGATTGTTTGAAAATGACATTACGAGCCCGACAGATACCGAGGTGATAGACTGGTACCACTGGTTCGTGCCCTATAACGAGCACTGGACACTGGTGGGTGACTTCTTCAAGGATGCTACCAACATCGTTCGCGTCTTGGAGGACAGAGCCTCTTCGGGTGCTTTCTGCTATTATTGGTCTCGCACCCTTAAAGACAGTGACAACGCCTATCTGTATAACATCGGCGAACGTATATGGGGCTATGCTCCTATAGATGAGGATGAAGACCGTGCAGAGCAGCGTATACGCTTGCTCATACCTTTCAGATTCAAGTAATTGATACGCCGCAGTTATTCTAAGAGCACCTCATCCACTACGAAAGGGCTGATGGGGTGCTCTTATTGAAGAAAGCTGCTATTTATTATAGGTATAAAGAAGGAAAAATACTTATCATGGATAAAAGAAAAGAATACGTCAGGCCACTAACAGAGGAGCTGGTCATGGACGGCGAAGTCCGTCTGCTGGAAGGCTCATGGAAAGCGGCAGGCAGAAGCAGCACATCGCCGCCGACACAAATAGACGGCGTGGAGGCAACAAGAGAAGATGAATTTGGAGCAGCCCAAGGTTGGTAAAACACCAAAACGTTCTTAACCATTTAACAGCAAACAGCAACATAACGTATGAAAAAACATCTATATGTCTTAACCGTCCTGATACTGTCAGGATTAGCATTTACTGCCTGTGGCGGCGACGACAGCGACAGCGGCACGCCGGTGAAACCCGTGGTGCCGTCGTCGGACGCAGCGTGGACCGTGACGGTGCGTTCGGCCGTGACGCGCGGCCTTGAAGCCGACGCTTCAAAGTTGACGCCAGTATGGAAGACCACAGAGAGCGTGTACGTCTACTATGGCGAATCGGAGGAGTACATCGGCACGCTGAACCCCCAGTCGGATGCTAACGCAACGGTGGCAACGCCGTTAGTGGGACGCCTCAACGCCCTGAGCGGCACGACGTTCGTGGCGGGGGGAAAGATAACGCTTTACTACCTGCAAGACCAGGGCTACTCAGCCGACTATAGCACGCAGGACGGCGAGATTGAAACCATAGCCGAAAACTTCAACTGCGCCAAAGCCGTGACCAAGATTGACGAGGTGGACTATTCCACCCACACGCTGGTCATCAACAGCGCCGCATTCACAAGCGTGGAGCAACCCGCCGTCGTACGCTTTGAGTTCAACCAGGCGCTGAACAGTGGCGACGTCATTACCATCAAGGACGGCACAGCTACGCTCACCACCGTCACCCTGACAGCCGCCAAAGCCCTCAATGCCCCCGTCTACGTGGCACTGCCGGCCGGCACCTATACGCCGTCATTCACCATCACGCGCCCAGGAAATACATATTACGGCTCTTTAGGAAGTAAGGCACTGGCAGCCAGCAAGTACTACAAAGCATCTGTGAGCCTAACCCGGTATTATATAGGACAAGACTTAGGCAATGCTAAAGTAGTCTATTTAGGTCCTAATACAGGAGTAGCTGGAAAAACCATAGGATTAGCACTGGCCGAAGATGATTACGGAGCTGATTATGAAACTGATGACTATAGTTGGGATGAGGCAATAAGTAATATGGGTATCTTTAATAGTAGTAAGCCGTATCCGTCAAATTATGGCACCACCAGTTGGTTCTTGCCAAGTAGCGCCCAGTGGAAGACAATGCATGATGGTATTATAAGTACCGGAGTTCTTTATTCTAATCATAATGATAGTAATAATGATTGTTGGTATTGGACAGCTAATTATGGCGAAGAATATCAAGCTTCATCAAATACTACGAGCACGGGAAATCAAAACAAAGATGACCAACGCATTCGCTATGCAGTAGCTTTTTAACATGATCATAAAGAGGGGCAGTTCAAAAAGAACTGCTCTTCTTTTTATCCCCACGCCCCTATGCTCAAACCACAGCAGTGACGGTAGCCACTGCCTTTTACGGCGCGTACTGCAACAATTGAGGAGCGACTGTCTGATGTTCTGCAAAAAGTCCTCCAAAAGTTTGGAGGTATAAAAAATTATACCTATCTTTGCACGAAAAAGGATAATATGCCAACGCTGCTTACAATATTTGGAATAAGGTTTTATTTCTATTTGGACGAACATTTGCCCATTCATGTTCATGTTACATGTTCAGGTAAGAAAGCCAAGATAGAACTCGATCCAGAGGTAAAGTTGGTGTATAATCATGGACTTAAGGAGCAAGAATTAAAGAAGGCTCTTGAGACATGTGTCGTGTATAGGACAGATTTTATCAGTGAATGGCATAAGAGATTTGGGTAATTTCAAACGATGTTGACTATGGAACAGATTAAGAACTTATGGTTTGAAGGGAACCGTATTTATATGAGGTCTACTGAAGGGAAGGTGTTCAGCCGTCCTTTGAAGGCATATCCAGAGTTGGAAGAAGCTACAACGGAGCAACGTAACGATTTTACGATAGACGAGGACGGGACGGCTATAAGATGGGATGCATTGGATGCTGACATGCATATTTCGAGTTTTAATGAAACATCGGAACCAAACGAGCAAAACGAGGTTGCTGCTATGTTCAATCGTTTCCCTTGGCTGAATGTATCTGAGGTGGCCCGTTACCTTGGCATCAACAAGAGTCTTCTGGCGCGTTATATCTATGGTATTTCCAAACCCAGTGAGCAAAGACTTCAGCAGTTGCGTGAAGCCCTCCATACATTTGGCAAAGAACTCCAGAGTGCATGACAAGTTCTGTGAACTGGTCACGAGGGCAGTTCTTTTTGAACTGCCCTCCTTTTTTATCCCCACGGCACTCATGCTCAAAGATGATATTGTAGGAAAAAGGATGGCGACGCTTCGGTGCAAGAACCATGGCGTTGGGGTTTGAGGACCGTGAGAACTCGCTTGCGCCTGTACGCAAAATAGTCTCGCCTGTACGCAAAAGACCTTGCGCCTATACGCAAAAAATCCTCGACTTAGCGCAAAATCAAACGGGATTCACATAAGAGTATGTTCCCTTTTTATCCCTATGACCCTATATTTCTGCCAAATTGTGCACCAATGTCAACGAAAATTTGTATTTTTGCACACGATTTCGCCCAGTGCGGACTTTTGAAATGACAAATGCGTAATCTAAAGTATATGAAGAAACTATTGTTGATGGTGCTGGCCTTGTCGTTCTGCTGCACGGACGGCAATGCCAAGGTGAATGTGACGGACTCGGAAAGCACTGCTCCCGATGGAGTGGAGGCGGTCGACTTGGGACTGAGTGTGAAGTGGGCTAACGTGAATGTAGGCGCCAAGAAACCCTCGGACTTTGGCACGTACTTCGCATGGGGTGAGACCAAGGCCAAGAGTTTCTATTCGTGGGACTCCTATCAGTGGAGCAGAGGTAAGTCACAGTTTCTGACCAAGTATTCTACTGCCGACAGGAAATCACAGCTCGACGTCGTAGACGACGCAGCACGTGCGAACTGGGGCGGTGACTGGCGTATGCCTACTGATGCCGAGTACGAGGAGTTGATAAACCCTGATAACTGTAAGTGGGAGTGGACCGCCAAGGATGGTGTAAACGGCTATAAGGTGACGGGAAGGAAGACGGGAAAGTCCATATTCCTGCCCATCACGGGTTTCCGTTACTATGGCGGTATACAGTTTCGCGCTATCTATGGCATCTACTGGACAGCATCCCTTTATACTTCCAATCCCAACAAGGCCTGGTGCCTGGAGTTCAGCTTCGACGACATTGCCGTCCATTACGGCAATCTTGCAAGCAACCGCTTCAGTGGTCGCTGTATCCGCGCCGTCAGATAAATAACGGACACAGCTTGCAGGACGCTTAACTTTTCTTCCTCAGTGTGAAGTCGTAACGGAGACCGGCCGACGGCTTGCTGCTGATGCTGATGGTGCCTCCGTGGTAGATGACGGCATTCTTGACGATGGCCAGTCCGAGTCCTGTTCCGCCGAGTTCGCGGCTGCGCCCCTTGTCAATGCGGTAGAAACGTTCAAAGATGCGCGGCAGGTGCTGCTCGTCAATGCCCCGGCCGTTGTCGGAGAAGCAGAAATGCCACTGGCTGCCCAGGTCTTCGGCGGTCATCTCAATGGTTGTTCCCTTGCCGGCGTAGTTGACGGCATTGTCCACCAGGTTCCGGAAAATGCTGTAGACGAGTGATGCGTTGCCGTTGATGATGATGCTCTGTGGCAGACAGTTTCTCATGGTCATCTGGTGTTGTGCCACGGCAATGGAGGTCTCGTCGGTTATCTCGGCCACTATCTGCGAGACATCCACGCGTTCCTTAATGATGTTGTCGGTGGCGTAGTCCATGCGGTTCAGTATCGAGATGTCCTGCAGCAGTGCCGTCAGCCGCTTGGCCTGTGCGTTGGTGCGCACGATGAACTGCTGGCGGGTTTCGGCATCCATGCCGGGGTTGTCGAGTATGGTGTCCGTGTAGCCCAGTATGCTGGCCACTGGCGTCTTCAGCTCGTGCGCGATGTTTTGTGTCAGCTCGCGGCGCATCATACCTTCCTTCAGTGTCTGCTGTCGGCTGATGCGCCTGTCCATCAGTCGTGCATAGCGCAGCAGCAGTACGGCCAGTCCGACCATGACGACGAGCGAGAAGAACAGCATGTGCCAGTCGCTGGCCTCGTTGAATGGCTGGATGTACTTGCGGTCATAGTCCTCGAAGATGATGAAGATGGCGGCATAGACAACGAAGATGACCATGACGCTGACAAACATCTTGCGTCCTTCGCTGAGCTTGTGCAGCTTATGTGGAAAGAGTCTTCTCATAGTTCACTCTTGGCTTGAAAGACGTAGCCGAAACCCTGCCGCGAGACGATGTGGCGTCCGTAGCGTCCTATCTTCTTACGCAGTCGGGTAATGTTGACATCGACGGCACGCTCCGTGACGATGACGTTGTGCGGCCATACGCGGTCCAGAACGTCCTGTCGCGAGAACACCTGCCCGCGGTGGCTTAGCAGCAGGCCCAGCAGTTCAAACTCGGTCTTGGTCAGTGCCACGCTTTCGTTGTCGACGGTCACCGTCTTGCGTTCCAGGTCGATGCTCAGTCCCTCGAACTCCAGCACAGGAGCCGTGCCGTGGTGGCTGGCTCTTCCGAGCACGGCGTTCACACGCGCCATGACTTCGCGCACGGAGAAAGGTTTTCTGATGTAGTCGTCGGCTCCCAGTCCGAAGCCCTGCAGCATGTCGTTCTCCGTGTCCTTGGCGGTCAGGAAGATGATGGGCAGTGCCGATGTCGTGTTGTCGGCCTTCAGGCGTGTAGCCAGCTCAAAGCCCGACATGCCGGGCATCATCACGTCCAGCAGCAGCAGGTCGTACCTTTGCAGTGTGAAGCGCGACTGCAGCACGGCCTGCAGCGCCTCTTCTCCGGAGCAGACAGCCTCCGCCTGATAGCCGTTGGCCTTCAGGTTGTAACACAATATTTCGCACAAGTCGCGCTCGTCGTCAACTACAAGTATTCTTTTTTGTTCCATTTCGGTTGCAAAGATACAACTTTTTTCCCAAAACGTGCCTCTACCACATTAATAACATAATCGCCAAGTTTCTCGCACTCGTTGATGAGGTCGCCGAAAATCGTGCCCAAGGCGTAGTCGTACTGCTTGTCGTCCACGGCGCGCAGGTTGTCGGCCTTCAGTCGCTGGCGCATCAGGTTGATTTCGTTCTCGGCGCGGAAGCTCTCGTTGATGTCATACTCCTCGCGGGGACTGCTCAGCGCTATGTTCATCTGCGTCAGGGCGTCGTCGCACAGATTCATCATGGCCTTCAAGTGCTCGGTCTGTAGCTTCTGCAGACTCTTGCCCGACTCCTGCAGTCGGTTCATGGTGCGAGCCATATGGTAGCAGGAGTCGCCGATGCTCTCCAGCTCGCTGATTTCGCGCAGCATCTGGCGGATCTTCTCTTTCGACTCGTCGCTCAGGTGACGGTCGCTCACCTGTTCCAGGTAGCGTGCAATCTCCAGTTCCGTCTGGTCGGTCAGGTCTTCCTGATGCTCCACCTGTCGAAACAGCTGGGTGAAAGTCTTGTCCTCCGTCTCGTCCAGCAGCTGGCACGTCATGCCGAACATGCGCTGTGTACGTGCGCCGAACTGTGCCGTCTCCTTCTGAGCCTGCAGGATGGCTATCTCAGGCGTCTGTATCAGTCCCGACTCGATGTACTGCAAGTGCAGCTGCTCCAGCTGGGGCTGCTCCTTCATGGGCAGCAGCCAGCACACCACGCGCTCCATCTGCGGCACGAGACCGATGAGCAGACTCGTGTTGGCCACGTTGAAGCAGGTGTGGAACATGGCCAGCACCACTGGCAGCCGGTCGGTCTGTCCTGCCTGCGCGGGGTCGTAGCCCACTATGGAGCACACCATGTTGACGAAAGGGTAGAAGACGCAGAGCACCCAGATAACGCCGAAGACGTTGAACAGCAGGTGGGCGAGAGCAGCCCGCCGTGCCTCGGTGCCTGCACCCAGCGCGGCCAGATTGGCCGTTGCCGTGGTGCCGATGTTCTCGCCCATGACCAGCGCAATGCCTAAGTAGATGGGCAGCACGCCCGTCGAGCAGAGCAGGATGGTGATGGCCATGACGGCTGCCGACGACTGTACGATGCAGGTGATGACGGTGCCGATGGCCAGAAAGGCCAGGATGGTGAGGTAGCTGCCGGTGTCGAAGGATGCGAAGAAGCTGACCACGTCCTCGTTGTGCTCCAGGTCCATCTCCTTGCCTGCTGTGCTGAGCATGACTAACGAGAGGAACATGAAAGCGATGCCGAAGAGGAAGTCGCCCGCATAGCGGTGGCGCTTGCGGTAGATGAGAGTCATGCCCACGGCGAAGGCCGGAAACACGAAGTTGGTCAGGTCGACATTATAGCCCAGCGACATGATCCATGCCGTGAGCGTCGTCCCGATGTTGGCTCCCATGATGACCGATATGGCCTGTGCCAGCGTCAGCAGCCCGGCCGAGACGAACGAGACGGTCATTACAGTCGTGGCTGAAGACGACTGTACTGCACACGTCACGAACGTCCCGGTGAGCATGCCCGTAAGGCGATTGGTGGTCATGCGGCCCAGTATGTGGCGCAGTTGCGGACCGGCCATCTTCTGCAGGGCGTCGCTCATCATCCTCATGCCGAATATCAGCAGGCCGAGTGCCCCCAGCAGTTTCATGGCTATCATTATGTTACCTTGTGTTGTTTCCATATTGTGTTGCTATTATGTGTTCAGATGCAAAGATACAGTTAACTGCCGTCACCCGCAAGCAAACAGCGTTACGATACGGTTACGTAACGATAATGTAACTTTTTGGGAAATGTTTTTGGCTTTCTGTGTTTTTATTCGTATTTTTGCCGTTGCTTTATTTGTTAAACTGAAGTTATGAGAAAGGCAGTGGTACTGACGGTCAGCGCAGTAGCGGTGGCAATAGCTCTTACGGCATGTGGAGGACGGAAGCACGATGTCGCCTACTACGAACAGCTGGTAGACAGCATCCGTAAGGCAGAACAGATAGAGGATATGAGGAGGAAGGCGGGGCTGGAACAGCACTCACGCCAGAAGGAGACATGGTTCGACAGCTTGCGGCTGCGCACGCTTCCGGTACGCAATGCCGGTGACGACCTGGCACGACTGGGCGACTTTGCCGAGGTGCCTGCGGTGCTGAACGAAAACCTGGGCCATCCGGCAACGGACACGCTGAAGGCTGTGCAGCTGCCGGAAAGTCATCGTCACAAGGTGCTCATGGTGGCTGAGATGCGCGACTCCGTCACGTCGTCCATCCATCTCTGTACGATGGATGCCCGTTACCTGTTGGTTGACCAGTTGTGCATCTATGAGCAGAAGGAGGAACGTCGGCCTGACGATGTTGGAGTAACCTATATGGAGTATTACATCACGAGCCGTTATGAGATAACCCTGATGTTGTATTACCAGTCGAACCAAGAGGGTAAAAACGCTGAGTTGCTGAATCTTCGCCGTTTCGTGATAGACAAGGAGGGCAGGTTTCAGGAAACGGTGGTGGAGTCAGAGTAGCTTGGCAAGGCGGCTGCGCAACTGGTCGGCTTCGCTCTTGCGTATGGACAGCACGATGTTGCACGTGTTGCCGTAGTCTTGTGAAACGATGCGTGGGTTCATGTCCTTGACAATGCGCATGACATCGTTCATTTGCGGATAGGAGAACGAGTAGCGCACCAACTCCTCTACCTGTCGTGTCTCTTGGGTGGAGTGGGCGAGGGCATCGGCGGCAGCTTCGCGGTAAGCAACTATCAGTCCGCTCGTGCCCAGGTTGACACCGCCATAGTAGCGCACCACCACTATCAGCACGTCAGTCAGGTTGTTAGAGTTGATTTGCCCTAATATGGGCTTGCCGGCTGTCGACGACGGCTCACCGTCATCGTTGGCGCGGAACTCCTTGCGCTCAGCACCTAACATGTAGGCATAGCAGACGTGGCGGGCATCGTAGTATTTCTTACGATACCCGGCCACGATGCCTTTTACCTCGTCCGTGCTTTCCACATGGTGTGCAAAGGCCAGGAACTTGCTCCGTTTCTCAGTGTAGTACCCCTCGCCAGTGCCTGCTATCGTTTGGTATTCGTCGGTCATTTCCTATTTAAATGAGAAATGAGTAATGAATAATGTAAATGAGAAATGAATAATGTTTCCACGACTTTCATTTCTCATTATTCATTTACATTACTCATTTCTCATTTCTCATTACTCATTTACGAGAGTTTATGAATAACCAGCCCGGAGCGCAACTTGGGCTCAAACCATGTGGCCTTGGGAGGCATGATCTTGCCGCTGTCGGCAATGTCCATAATCTGCTGCATGGTGACGGGGTAGAGTGCCAGGGCGGCACGCATCTCGCCAGAGTCCACACGGCGCTTCAGCTCGCCTAAGCCGCGCAGGCCACCCACGAAGTCGATACGCTTCGAGGAGCGCAGGTCGCCGATGTTCAGTATCTTGTCCAGTATCAGACGGCTGCTGATGTCGACATCCAGCACACCTATGGGGTCGCTGTTGTCGTAGGTGCCTTCCTTGGCCTTGAGGCAGTACCAGTGCTCGTCCAGATAGAGCGAGAACTCATGCAGCTGCTGGGGCTTGTAGATGTCGGTACCCTTGTCGGTCACCTCGAAGTTCTGCTGGAGAGCCTTCAGGAACTGCTCACTGGTCAGCCCGTTCAGGTCCTTCACCACACGGTTGTAGTCCAGGATGGTCAGTTGAGAGGCCTGGAAACAGACGGCCATGAAGTAGTTGTACTCCTCGTCGCCACGGTGGTTGGGGTTCTGCTGCTGCTTCTCCTGTCCCACCAGTGCTGCCGCTGCCGAGCGGTGGTGGCCGTCAGCGATGTAGAGGCTTGGCATCTTGGCGAACTCACTGGTGATGGTCTCCGTATCTTTGTCGTCACTGATGATCCAGAACTGATGGCGGAAGCCGTCGACAGGTGCTATGAAGTCGTACTCCGGCTCCGTCTTGGCGTAGCGCATGATGAGGTCGTCGAGCACCTTGTTGTCCGGGTAGGCGAAGAACACCGGCTCAATGTTGGCGTCGTTCACACGCACATGCTTCATGCGGTCCTCTTCCTTGTCGCGTCGCGTCAGCTCGTGCTTCTTGATGTTGCCCTTCTGGTAGTCGTCGGTATGGGCGCACACCACCAGTCCGTACTGTGTCTTGCCCTGCATGGTCTGCGCATATATATAATAATGTTCGCGCGTGTCCTGCACCAGCCAGCCCTTGTCCTGGAACTTCTGGAAGTTCTTGGCAGCCTGCTCGTAGACGCGCGGGTCATACTCCGAGGTACCCTCGGGGAAGTCTATCTCGGGTTTAATGATGTGGTAAAGACTCTTCTCGTTGTCGCCAGCCTCCATACGGGCCTCCTCAGAGTCCAGCACGTCGTAAGGGCGGCTTTCCACCTGCTCCACCAGCTCCTTCGGCGGGCGGATGCCTTTAAACGGTTTTATTCTCATAGGTTCTCCTTTATTTTGTCTATCAGCTGCTGGTACTCAGCGTCGCTGAGGTACACTTTGCCGGGGTTCATCTGGAATGTGCCGCCGTAGTCCGGGCCGTCCACATACTTGGGAGCCAGGTGGAAGTGCAGGTGCGACAGTTTGTCACTGTAGGCGCCGTAGTTGATTTTCTCGGGGTTGAAAGCCTTCTGCATGGCGCGTGTCACTTGAGCCACGTCGGCCATGAAGGCGTTGCGGTCCTCGTCGCTCAGTTCGTTCAAGTCATTCACATGGTCCTTATAAGCCACGAGACAGCGGCCGCGGTAGGTCTGTTCCTTGAAGAGGAAGGCGCGTGAGACACGCAGCTGTGCGAACTCAATCATCAAGTCGTGAAGTGTCTGGTTGTTAGTGCAGTAGAGGCACTGTTTGGGGTCACTTTGCATAGTAGTTACTTTATTTATGGATTAATGATTTTGCAAAGTTACGAAAAAAGTCTGTAACGAAAGACGGATTTTGGAGAATTAACGCAGAATGCTCGTTAATAAAAGGCAAGACGGGGAAAAATAAGTAATAAATTTATGGGGGAAAATAAAAAGTAGCAGGCTTGTTTCCTGCTACTTTTGGCGTGTTAAGTACACCCGCAGGGGCTCGAACCCTGGACACCCTGATTAAGAGTCAGGTGCTCTACCAACTGAGCTACGGGTGCATCCTTGTTTTGTTTGCGGGTGCAAAGGTACGAACTATTTTTTATTCCTCCAAATTTTTTGGGGATTTTTTTTAAGAAAAAAGAAAAAAGAGCGGAACCGGCGTTCCGCTCTTTACTTGTTGCCGCGTTTTAGATGAATAAAACCGTCAGTCCGGCCATGACGATGCTGACCATGGACATCAGTTTGATGAGAATGTTGAGCGAGGGTCCTGAGGTGTCCTTGAAGGGGTCGCCCACGGTGTCGCCGACGATGGTGGCCTTATGGGCGAAAGAGCCCTTGCCGCCGAAATTACCTTCCTCGACCATCTTCTTGGCGTTGTCCCAGGCACCGCCCGCGTTAGCCATGAAGACAGCCAGCGTGAAACCGCCCGCCAGTCCGCCAACCAGCAGTCCCAACACGCCGGCTACGCCGAGCACGCATCCCACGATGATAGGAATGGCGATGGCCAGAAGCGAGGGGAATATCATTTCATGCTGTGCAGCACGGGTGCTTATTTCAACGCAGGAGCCGTAGTCAGGCGTACCCTTGCCCTCCAGGATGCCGGGAATCTCGCGGAACTGGCGTCGCACTTCCTCCACCATCTTCTGTGCAGCACGTCCTACGGCCTCCATGGTGAGTCCGCAGAAGAGGAACGAAGCCATGGCACCGATGAAGGCTCCTACGAGCACCTTCGGGTTCATGAGGTTGACTTGGAAGTAGTTCATGAAGTCGGGGATGGTGGCCTGCGATGCTGCGATGACCTCACCCTTGACGTTCTCCATCATGACACCGGCACGCTCCATGGCTATCTTAATCTCCTCGATGTAGGAGGCCAGTAGCGCCAGGGCGGTCAGTGCGGCAGAACCTATGGCGAAGCCCTTGCCCGTAGCGGCAGTGGTGTTGCCCAGGGCGTCGAGGGCATCGGTGCGGTGGCGCACTTCCTCTCCGAGTTCCGACATCTCGGCGTTACCGCCGGCATTGTCGGCAATGGGGCCGTAGGCGTCAGTGGCCAGTGTGATGCCCAGCGTAGAGAGCATGCCCACGGCAGCGATGCCTATGCCGTAGAGTCCGTGCGACAGGCTTGCTGCCGACATGGACAGGTCGAAACCGTTGGCAAAGGCATAGCTCAGGATGATGGCCACGCCGATGGTGATGACGGGTATGCAGGTGGAAATCATGCCCGTTCCTATACCTTTTATAATAACAGTGGCTGCACCGGTCAGTCCGGCTTCAGAAATCTTCTGGGTGGGTTTGTAGGAGTGCGAGGTGTAGTATTCGGTAGCTTGGCCGATGATGACGCCGGCCACCAGTCCGGAGATGACCGAGAAGGACAGTCCGAGCCAGTTCTCGATGCCTAAGAAATAGAGGATGCCGAAGGTGGCAACAGCAATGAGCACTGCGCTGACGTTGGTGCCCACCGACAGCGAGCGCAGCAGGTCCTTCATCGTGGCTCCTTCCTTGGTGCGCACCAGGAAGATGCCGAAGAGCGACAGGAAGACGCCCACGGCAGCGATAATCATGGGAGCGATGACGGCCTTGAGCTGCATGCCTTCGGAGGCGCTGGCGGCAAAGGCAGAGGCGCCGAGGGCTGCAGTAGACAGCACGCTTCCGCAGTAGCTCTCGTAGAGGTCGGCACCCATGCCGGCCACGTCGCCCACGTTGTCGCCCACATTGTCGGCAATGGTCGCCGGATTGCGCGGGTCGTCCTCAGGGATGTCAGCTTCCACCTTACCCACGATGTCGGCTCCCACGTCGGCAGCCTTGGTGTAGATGCCGCCGCCCACACGGGCAAAGAGTGCCTGTGTGGAGGCACCCATGCCGAAGGTCAGCATGGTGGTGGTGATGGCGATGAGACTTTCGTCGGTGAGGCCGTTGAGGGCCACAAACCACAGTGCGATGTCGAGCAGTCCTAAGCCGACGACGGTCAGTCCCATGACGGCACCGGAGCGGAAGGCTACCTTCAGTCCGCCGTCCAGACTCTTACGGGCGGCATTGGCTGTACGTGCCGAGGCGTAGGTGGCCGTCTTCATGCCGAAGAAACCGGCCAGACCGGAGAAGAAACCGCCTGTCAGGAAAGCGAAGGGCACCCACGGGTTTTGTACGTTCAGGCCATAGGCCATGAAGGAAAACAGTGCGCAGAGCACGGCGAACACAATGCCCACCACCTTGTACTGCTGTTTCAGGTAGGCCATGGCTCCTTTTCTCACATAGAGTGCAATCTCGCGCATGCGCGGGGTTCCCTCGTCTTCCTTCATCATCTGACAAAAGAAGTACCAGGCCATACCCAAGGCCACGATGGACGCGATGGGTACGAGCCAGAAAACACTTGGAATGTTCATAATCTATAGTTTTATGGATTGGTCTAAGCCGTTATTCGTCAGCAATATAGTCAGACAGGCTTTCAGCATCCTCTTCGTCAGAGGATTCAATGGCGAACGTCGTGCGATAGTTGTCCTCGTTGATGTCGTCGTCGTCCGGCTCGTCTATCATCTGGTCGTCGTCATCGTCGGGCTTGTTGTAGGTGTCCTCTTCGTCCAGCTCTTCATCCTCGTCGCGAGGGGCGTCAAACTTCATGCGGGGTTTGAGGGTCTCGGGCTTGAGTTTGGCGAAGATGGCCTCCACCCAGGAGCCTTTAGCCACTTCCAGCACCTCGTAGCCGTCAGCGACCTTCTTCTCGTACATGCCGCCCTTCTTATGCAGCCGGTCTTTGGGCAGGGTGGTTGTCGAGATGTCGAAACCGCTTTCGATGATGTCTTGAATGGACTGCGACAACGAGTCCCAGCCACCGCCGAAGTTGCGGTCCAGCACCTCGATGAGTTTTGCTGCGGTGATGTGGCGAATGTTCTCGTAGGTCAGGTCGGTGACGCGCATGATGGGGCGCTTCTTGATGGCCAGTACCACTTTGGAGTCTTCCGACATCTTGACGTTGCCGACTTTATATCCTAATTTTGTGAATTTCTGTTTGCCGAGTTTGTCGTCATCCTTCAGTTCTTCTACCATGAAGGCACTGCGTATGATGTCGGTGTAGTGGCGCAGGTTCTCCTTGACTTCGGAGTCCTTTTCGCCAGCTTCGAGCATGCGGAAGATGTCGTTCTCCTGCATGTCCCAGACGCTGCTTTTCGTCAGTGCTTTCAGACTCATGTTCTTTGTGGCTTGCTCTTCTTTCATACCTATAATTAATGTTTTATTAGTTTTGCGTGCAAAAATACACACTTTATTTCCGTTTTACAAGTTTTTTGCGGAATTTTTTGTAATTTTGCCTGCAATTATGGCAGAACCATTAGCAGAAAGACTTCGTCCACGCACGTTGGATGACTATATCGGACAGAAACACCTCGTAGGCGAGGGTGCCGTGCTGCGTCGCATGATAGACAGCGGCCGCATCTCGTCGTTCATCCTGTGGGGACCGCCAGGCGTGGGAAAGACTACACTGGCTCAGATTATTGCCCACCGGCTGCAAACGCCGTTCTTCACGCTGTCGGCAGTGACCAGTGGCGTCAAGGATGTGCGTGACGTGATAGAGCGCGCCGAGAAGGGACGCTTCTTCAACGAAGCGTCGCCCATACTGTTCATCGACGAGATACACCGTTTCTCCAAGTCGCAGCAGGACTCGCTTTTAGGCGCGGTAGAGAAAGGCGTGGTCACCCTGATAGGTGCCACGACGGAGAACCCGTCCTTCGAGGTTATTCGTCCGCTGCTGTCGCGCTGCCAGCTCTATGTGCTCAAGTCGTTGGAGAAGGAGGACTTGCTGGAACTGCTGCAACGTGCCGTCACGAAGGATGTCTTTCTGCGTGAGCGCAACATTGAGTTGCGCGAAACGGGAGCCATGATGCGCTACAGCGGCGGCGATGCTCGTAAGCTGTTGAATATACTGGAGTTGGTGGTGGACGCAGCCGGTACGGGCGATGTCGTCATCACCGACGAACTGGTAGAGAAGAACCTTCAGCAGAACCCGCTGGCCTACGACAAAGACGGCGAGATGCACTACGACATCATTTCGGCCTTCATCAAGTCCATACGGGGGTCTGACCCTGATGCCGCCCTCTACTGGATGGCGCGTATGATAGAGGGTGGGGAAGACCCGCAGTTCATAGCCCGCCGACTGGTCATCTCTGCCTCTGAGGACATTGGGCTGGCAAACCCCAACGCCCTGTTGCTGGCCAATGCAGCTTTTGACACGGTGATGAAGATAGGATGGCCCGAGGCACGCATTGCCTTGGCAGAGGCGGCAGTCTATCTTGCCGCGTCGCCCAAGAGCAACTCGGCCTACTTAGGCATCGACAGTGCGTTGTCGCTGGTCAGGCAGACGGGCAACCAGCCCGTGCCCCTGCACCTGCGCAATGCGCCCACCAAGCTGATGAAAGACTTAGGCTATCACGACGGCTACAAGTATCCGCATGACTTCCCCGGCCACTTCACCCCACAGCAGTACATGCCCGATGCCTTGGTGAACGAACGCCTTTGGCACGGCCAGCACTCGCCGGCTGAAGAAAAGCTCTATGAGCGTATGGTGAACTACTGGGGCGAACGGTATGGAGATTGAAGATTGAAGATTAAAAATTAAAAATTAAAGATTGAGAGAGGGTGGGATATAACGATATTATCCTGACACTGCTGGAGTTCTTAGGCACTTTTGCCTTTGCCATTTCCGGCATCCGCCATGCCGCAGCAAAGCATTTCGACTGGTTCGGAGGCTATGTCTGTGGTATTGCCGTGGCCATCGGCGGCGGTACCATCCGCGATGTCATGCTGGGCACGACACCGTTCTGGATGACTGACCCGATATATATCATCTGTACGGCCATAGCCCTGGTGTTTGTCATTGTCTTTGCCAAACACATGGAGGGCCTGCGCAACACGTGGTTTGTCTTCGACACGCTGGGACTGGCCCTGTTCACCATTGCCGGCATCCAGAAGTCGCTGGCCTTCGGACAGCCCTACTGGGTGGCTATCATCATGGGTTGCATCACTGGTTCGGCGGGTGGTGTCATCCGTGACGTGCTGCTTAACAACGAGCCAGTCATCTTCCAGCGCGAGATATATGCTATGGCATCCGTGCTTGGCGGTATAAGCTATTGGTTCTTAGACTATTTTCACATACCGTTGGAGCTGACCGTTATCGTGTCGTTCTCCCTTATCTGCATTATGCGCTTCCTGGCTGTGCGCTACCATCTTTCGCTGCCTACGCTGAAAGACGAGACAAAGGACAATGCATAAAAAAGCAGTTGCGGATTTGTGTATGTCAGAAATAATATGTATTTTTGCGCGTCGTAAAAAGCAGAGACTATGAACTACGAAGAATTGCTGGCGGCAAGGAACACAGGTAAGCAGAGCAAGACATGGCTCCCCATCGGCTACTATTACCGAGAGCAGGTGTATGGCAAGTGGCGTGGCATCGTGGACATCCATCCGTCGTTACATCAGAATATGGTTTTCACCAAGGCGTTGGCTGAAGAGTGCAAGCACAACAGTTTGCTGGCCAACAGCCATCAGATACACTTCGGAACCGTCGAGGCGGACGGTGAGGTGAGGCAGTTGGAGTTGCAGACTGGCCACTATATCACCTTCGAGCAGCTGTTACGGGACAACCCTGCTATTATCGCCAACCAGCAGTTCATTGACAACACGTTAGAGGCACTGGTCGAACTGACGACCTATCTGCACAAGCAGGGCGTGAGGCATCTGTGCTTCTCGCCCAAGACGGTGTTTGTGCGTAAGGGTGACAACAGTGTGATGCTGCTCAGTCACGGCTCGTTCTATTCCGGGCTGAGCGACCAGCGCGCCTTCTACGGCGACGAGTCGCAGTATGTGGCACCGGAGGTGCTTGCCGGTCAGGGCAACGACGAGCGCAGTGACGTCTATGGCATAGGCCGCTTCCTTCAGAGTCTGTTTGTGCAAGGTGACCTGCCGTTGGAGTTGCGTCAGGCTGTCAAGAAAGCCACCGCTGAGTCGCCGGACAAGCGCTATGCCACGCCTGCCGACCTGTTGAAGGCCGTACAGCGCAGACGCAGTACCATGCGCAGTTTGCTGACGCTACTGGTGGCACTGGTCATAGCCGGAGCCTGCGTGTTTGTCTATTTTGAGCTTTTCCCTGAGACGCAGCCCGTCGAGTTTGTCAAGCCTGCGCCACGCCAGCCTGCCGACGACCTGTTGGACGACGGTGCGACACCCGAGGAGCTTGAACTGTTGGGCAACGACACGTTGGGCGTGGACAGCATGCTCACTGACCGCGACTTCCAGGCCAAGGCCGAAGAGATATTCCGAAAGAACTATGAAAAGGAGGCAGAGCGCATCCTTCTGAAGATTTACAACAAGGGCTACATGAGCAATAGCGAGAAGAAGTTCATGAGCGAGAGCGAGTCAACCATCGAGGAACTGATGAGGGTGCAGAGCGAGATGAGCAGGGAGACAGGCATCCCTCCCGAGCGCGCCCAGGTGATAGCCTCCCAGATTATAGAGCGCATCACCGACCAGAAAAAGAAAGAGCTTGGCGGCACTAACAGTCGTGCCGTCAAGTTGCCGGAAAGAAACAGGAAATAACCTATAAATAAAAGTAGAAAAACAGTTATTGTTATGATGAGATCAAGAACATCAATTTGGTTTGAGTGCAAGATATCCTATGAGAAGACCATGGAGGATGGCTTGCAGAAGAAAGTCACAGAAAGCTACGTCGTCGATGCCCTCTCGTTCACTGAGGCCGAGAAGCGCATTATGGAGGAGATGTCCTCCTACATCAGTGGTGAGTTCACCATTAAGGACATCAAGATAGCGCCCTATAAGGAAATCTTCTTTTCCGACGAGGAACTGGCCGACCGTTGGTACAAAGCCAAACTCCAGTTCATCACCATTGACGAGAAGACGGAAAAGGAGAAGCGTTCCAACGTCAACTACCTGGTACAGGCCGGCACGCTGAAGGGTGCTGTGTCGAACATCGAGTCTGTCATGGGTACCACCATGATAGACTACGTCATTGCCGCCGTCAACGAGACCATGCTGATGGATGTCTTTGAGTACGGAAAGAGTGCCCAGGACGACAAGCCGGAGATGGAACAGTAATTTACGGTCAAAGCATTTGAGACGATGTACGACGTCAAAGGAAACCTGAAAACCGTTGTTGACAGCCTGCCGCAGGGCGTACGCCTGGTGGCTATCAGCAAGTATCACCCCAACGAATACATTGAGGCTGCCTACGCCGAGGGCCAGCGCATTTTCGGCGAGAGCCACGAGCAGGAGCTGCGCGTCAAGCACGAGACACTGCCCAAGGACATTGCGTGGCATTTCATCGGCCACTTGCAGACCAACAAGGTGAAGTATATTGCGCCCTACGTCTCCATGATAGAGGCTGTGGACTCGCTGAAACTGTTGCGTGAGATTGACAAGCAGGCGGCCAAGAGCGGTCGTGTCATCGACGTGCTCCTGGAGCTGCACATTGCCGAAGAGGAGACCAAGTACGGTCTGACTCCCGACGCCCTGCGCCAGCTGTTGGCCGGCGGTGAGTGGCGCACGCTGGAGCATGTGCGCATCTGCGGACTGATGATGATGGCCTCCAACGTGGACGACACGCAGCAGATACGCTCGGAGTTCCGTCAGGCCCGTCAGCTGTTCGACGAGGTGAAGGCCGACTATTTTGCTGACAGCAGCTGTTTCTGTGAGCGCTCGTGGGGCATGAGCCACGACTATCTCATAGCCGTCCAGGAGGGCAGTACCATGGTGCGCATCGGCACCACCATCTTCGGTCCTCGCGTCTACTGACAGCTATGCATTCTCTTTAAACACATACTGTCCGCGCTTCATCGTCCCCCAGTGAATGGCATGGCGGGGACAGTGGTGATAGCAAGCCAGACAATTAGTACAACTGCCGTCGTGCTTCCAGTGCGGCGGCAGTCCTTCTATGTCGCCGACGGGACAGAGCTTGGCGCACAGACCGCACTGTATGCAGGCGTCGGCATCCACCCACAGCTTGTCGTCGCTGATGAGGTGCTTGTTGTAGTAGCCTCCGATGACGTAGGTATAGGTGTAGGGTATGGCTCCCCTGATCAGTTCTTCAACGCCTCTCTGCCTGTTGACCACCAGCTCGCTGATGTGGGCAACGCGCTCACGAGCCTGTGCTATCTTCTCCCGCTCGCGTTCTTTGGTGTCTAAGTGCAGGAAGGGGAAGCACACGTTGGACTCAGGCATCAGCACCGCGAAGACCGACTGCGCCTGCAGTCCCTTGTTGGCCAGTTCCTTGTTCAGGATGCGCATGGCATGCCCCATGTTGTCGCCGCATGTCGTCACGGCATAGACGTACGTTGCTGCCTCGAAGCGTGCCCGCCGTATGAACTCGCGCACGATGCGTGGCGGCTGCCAGCCGTGGGTGGGGAAGCAGAAGCCTAACCGTTCGTCCGTGGCCATGGTGTAGCTGAGCTCGCCTTTGCGCAACTCGTCGGGGATGTAGTATAGCTTCTCGCCGGTAGCTTCGGCCAGTTGCCGGGCTACCCACTGTGTGTTGCCTGTACCAGAGAAATAGAATATCATAGTCTTTCCTTTTCTTTTATGTTCTGAAACGGATGTAGGCACGGTCGTCAAACGAGTTGAAGCCCGTCTTGAAAGCCTTGGTGGCCTGAAAGTCCGGCCCGATGTTCAGCGGGTCTTTCTGCCGTTGCTCCATGAGGTGCTGCTCGCTCTCTGCCAGCGTGGCATGCAGGAAGGGGTAGCCGTCCGTTGCCATGACCACCTCCCAGGGCTGGAAGTCCAGGGTTACGGTGACTATATGCTGTCGGGGAATGTGGAAACCGTCGATGACGGCGTAGCTGCGGTTCTGCTGTTGCATGGTCTCCAGCATGTGCGGGATGATGAGCGGGCGTGCCGTGTCGTCAGACAGCAGCTCCTCTTGTGTCTTGCCCTGTGCCAGCTGGCGGCGCACTTCCACGGCACGCATGGCAGCCAGTTCCGCTTCTGCCGGTTTCGGATTGTCATAGTATTGGTCGCCGATGATGCACTGGCAGTCGCCCACCATCCATACCTCGCGTTGCACGCGGCTGTAGATGACGGCCGAACAGGTGAGACGGTCTTCGGGGTGCTCTGCCAAGCGTGTCAGCATGGAGCGGCGGTAGTGCTTGCGGACGTAGGCGGTCACACCGCGCAGGAATTCCTCGCACGACGTCGTCTTGGGCATGCGGCGAATGTACCTGCTGACCAGTTGCATGGCGTAGCGTCCGTTGCTGCGCAGCAGGGAGTGACGGTACTGGCTCTTCGACGTGCTCCCGTCAATGACGGCTACGAAGTCAGCGGTGACGACGATGCCGTCCTCGCTTTTCTTCGCGGGGTTCTTGGGGACGAGCAGTTGTTCGAGGATTTGCATGGGGACATAGTTCTTGAATGAGGTCAGCGCGTCCTATGCGCCGCAGACTCTGTTCGATGTGGCGCCGCTCTTCAGGTTTGTACCAGAAGAAGAACTGCCGTTGCGCCAGCTTCTCCTGCTGGCTCTTGGCACTCTTCACGGGTTGCAGCGTGTAGGGGTCGTAGCCCGTGTACCACATCTCGGTGGCTACGGTCATCGGGGTGGGCGTGAAGTCCTGTACCTGTTCCAGCTGGAAGTCTAACCGTTTGGTCAGCACGGCCAGCTCTGCCATGTCGGCTTCCGTACACCCGGGGTGGCTGGAGATGAAGTAGGGGATAATCTGCTGGTGCAGATGCTCCTCGCGGCAGATGCGGTCAAACAGCCGTTTGAACTCGTAGAACTGCTGGAACGAGGGCTTGCGCATCAGCATGAGCACATGGTCGCTGGTGTGTTCTGGGGCTACCTTCAGGCGTCCGCTGACGTGGCGTGTGATGAGCTCGCGCGTGTAGTCCATGGCAGCGTGGTTCACCTGCTCGTCCTTGCTCTTGTGCAGCAGCAGGTCGTAGCGCACGCCGCTGCCAATGAAGCTCTTCTTCACCTCAGGCAGGGCGTCGACGGCACGGTAGACTTCCAGCAGTTTGGTGTGGTCGGTGTTGAGGTTCGGACAGATTTTGGGGTGTATGCAGCTGGGACGCTTGCACTTCTCGCAGATGTTGAGGTTGTGGCCGTGCATGCCGTACATGTTGGCCGAAGGCCCGCCCAAGTCGCTCAGGTACCCTTTGTAGTCGTCCATCTGCGTCACCTGCCTGACTTCTTTCAGTATGCTCTCTTTGGAACGGCAGGTGATGAACTTGCCCTGATGCGCGGATATGGTGCAGAAGGCACAGCCTCCGAAACAGCCTCTGTGGATGTTGACCGAGTGGCGTATCATCTCGTAGGCGGGAATGCGCTTGCCTTTATATTTTATATGAGGTACGCGCGTGTAAGGCAGGTCGTAGCAGGCGTCAAGCTCGCTGGTCGTCATGGGGGGGAACGGTGGGTTCACCACTACGTATTGCCGTCCCACCTGCTGTATGAGGCGCCGGGCATGCATCATGTTCGACTGTTCCTCGATGTGGCGGAAGTTTTCGGCTTGAGCGCGTTTGTCCTGCATGCACAGTTCATGGCTGTTCAGCACGATGTCGTCGTCCGTCGCTTCCGGGTTGGAAGTGAGGAAGACGGTCTGCGGGATGTCGTGCGGAATGCTGTCTCTGGTGGCACCGTCGCTCATGCGCCGTGCCAGTTCCGTGATGGGCTTCTCGCCCATGCCGTAGATGATGAGGTCGGCAGGGGCGTCGCACAGGATGCAGGGGCGCAGCCTGTCCTGCCAGTAGTCGTAGTGGGTGAGCCGGCGCAGCGACGCCTCTATGCCGCCTAAGATGATGGGCACGTCAGGATAGAGCTGGCGCAGGATGCTGGAGTACACGACGGTCGGGTACTCCGGTCTCATGTCGTGGCGTCCGTCGGGACTGTAGGCATCCTCGGAGCGCAGGCGGCGGTTGGCCGTGTATTTGTTGACCATCGAGTCCATGCAGCCCGGCGCTATGCCGAAGAACAGGCGCGGCCGTCCCAGCTTGCGGAAGTCGCGGTAGTCTCCGTGCCAGTCGGGTTGCGGCACGATGGCTACGCGGTAGCCCTGTGCTTCCAGTGTGCGTCCGATGACGGCAGCGCCGAACGACGGATGGTCCACGTATGCATCGGCAGAGAAGAGGATGATGTCAGCCTCTTCCCATCCCCGCAGTTCCATCTCCTTCTTCGTGGTCGGCAGGAAGTCCGTCAGTTGATAGCTCAAAACCTTTTTATTTTTTATTTCTTATTTTTTATTTCTTAATTAAACGGTGTTCCCTGGAAAGCTCTTGTCGTCGTGCCGAGGTTATCGTTGCCACGGTTCTTCCAGTTGATGTAGAGCAGCACGAGCTGCTGCAGTCCGTAGGCCTTCATGTTGGGGTGATAGATGATGTCTAAGCACAGGTCGAGCAGCTTCTTGTCTATTCCGCTGCTGGCCTCAAGGACGGCACGGATGTTGAGTTTCAACTTGTCGAGCACCTGTTCGTCCACGTAGCCGTTGGAGTCGATGAGGTCACGGAAAAATTGATACTGTTCAATAGTTTGCAGGTGTTCGTCGCTGACCTCTATGGTGCGAGTGCCGCTGGAGTTGGTTTGGATTTTGTACATAGCTTATATCTTATTAATTTAACAAAAAGTTTAATATGCCGTTCATGATGGAACTCCGCATCTGGCGGTCTTTGATGCACTCAAACGGGAACCCCATGGTGAATGTTCTGTAGTCGCTGCCCTTGTAGGCCACGGCGGCATCGTTGCCGTCCGCATACTGCATGGCGGTGTAGGCTGGTCTGACGGGCTGCAGGATGTCTGTCGACGTGGCAGCGTAGTGCTCCGCGTTCAGGTTCTTCCAGTATTGCATTGTTGTGCCCAAGCCGTTGACCGTATTGTCCGACGTGATGTTCTGGCCGAAGAAGCGGCATTTCAGCACGTTGTTCAGGAAGAGCTGCTCGCTCTGGCTCATCATGTCGGTGCCCACGTATGCACCGCTGACCAGCAGGGCGCCGCCTCGTGCCGTGTAGGCGCGCAGGATGTTCTGCATCGTCGTGGTGAAGCTTTTGTAGTAGTTCAGACTGTGGCCGTCGTCGCGCTCCAGTCCTAACAGCAGGTCTATCATGGCGTAGCGGCGCAGGTTAACCTTGCCCGTCTCTACCGCCTCGCTGGAACAGCTGATGATGTTGCAGCTGCCTGCTGCCGCCATGGCGTCGGCATGTGTCTTGACGTAGTTGAAGTCGTTGCCGGCAATCAGTTTGCCTGCCAGCTCGTTGCCTCCGTAGCCCAGTCCGCCACCCTCTATGCCCATCTGGTTGCGGTCGAAGTTGGTCTGCCGGCCGGCCCATCCTAACGTGGGACCGTAGGTGATGCCGGGGTCTTGGTCGATGTCGAAGCCCTGCTCGTCAGGCGTATTGCGGATGGCTGGCGACGACAGACGGTGGAAACCGTTGACTATGAGTACTGTCTTCTTGGCTCTTGGGGTGTAGAGGGCCGAGAGCACTTCGGTGGGAAAACTCCTGCCGCCCCTGTTGACGGCCTCCACCTTGAAGTGGTAGGGCAGTCCGGGTTCCAACTGCACTTCATAGTTGGGCTTGCGGATGTAGGTGCCGTTGTCGAAGTCGGCATCGCCAATAGCGGTATAGAGGATGTATCCGGTAGGTTTCGATGTAGGCTCCTGCGGGTCGTTGACGTCGTTCCAGCTCAGCCGCACCTCGTCTCTGCTGGTGAACTCCATGCGGAAGTGGTTGGGTGTCAGCGGAGCCACGACGTAGGACGTGCCGTGCTGGTCGTTGACGTAGCGGAGCAGCGTCTTGTAGATGGAGCGTGCCAGCGTGAAGCGGAAGTTAGGGTCTTGACCGTAGCGCATGTCGGGGAAGTTCTGGTGCGACATGGTTTCAAGGATGGCACTGGGTACGTCGGGCAGGCGCGTCTCCGAGTAGTTGCGGTCGAAGAGCTCGCGGCGGTGCCAGTTGCCGTACTTGTATTTGAGGTCTAACAGCTCGTTGGACAGCAGGGCGTCAGCCAGGTCGCGCGAGGCCATGCGCGAGATGCCGGCATTGAGCTTGCCGTCGTTGAATGCTGTAGTGCAGATGGACAGCGACCCTATCAGTCCCACGCCGTCGCGGGCGTAGCCGGCATCGCTGTGTATGGCCAGAGACAGCTCTATGGGCACCCGGCGCCCCTCGCTGTTGGGCATGAAGCACGACCCGCCGCCCATCAGGTTGGTCATCAGCGAACGTGCGTTGATGTCGTCGGCGTAGTCGTCCTGTCCGTTCTTGCTGCTGTAGACGGGGTAGGGCATGCCTGCCCACTGGGCATAGTAGCGCGCTCCTTCCACAGCGCGCGGCAGGCCGCTGGTGGTGCCGAAGCGCTGGATGTTGCCCATGCCTCCGCCGAAGCGTACGGCATCGGTGGTCACCACGCCGCTCATGCCGCTCTGGTTCGACACGGTGACGCGGTTGTACTCGCTGTAGCCGGCATCGAAGTCGAAGGTGCCTAAGTACACCCATGTCGAGCCGCCCATCTGCTGGTTGACGCGGAACTGGGTGCGCTCGCCGCGGTGCCACACGGTATAGAGGGCGTCGTTGACGCTGTTGGGCAGCGTCTGGTAGCTCACGTAGACGGCATAGCGGCCGCTCTTGCGGAAGTCGGGCTGGTAGGTGGCCAATGAGTAGCGCGACTTGCTGCCGGTGGCCTTGGCCATGCGCACTGTGCCCGACTCGAAGGGGTTCTCGTTGTCGCTGTAAGTCCCTGGGTGGAATGCAAAACCTTGATAAGGAGCCTGTTGCCACTTCTTGTGCGAGGTTACCTCGATGTAGTTTCGTTTAGAACCGTCATTGTCAACAATGATTTCTTCGGTCTGCCAGTCGCGTTCGCGGGGGGTGAACACGATGGCTCCGGATCTCTCAAGCATTGGGATGAGGTAGGGCACTACGATGGTCTGCGTGAACAGGTCTTCCGTGGTGCCGAACAGGTTGGGGCGCTGCCAGCGCCACGTGCCTTTCTTCTGGTCGTAGTAACGGCCGTGGCTGGCCCACAGTGACAGGTGCCGGTTCTGCAGTCCGTGTGTGGGGGTGAAAGGCAGCGATATGTTCTTGACCCACGGCTCGCCGTCGTAGTCGATGTCGCCCCACAGGCGAGACTTGTCGGCGTTGTTGGACAGACGGTTGGGTATCAGCTCGTCAATGGTCATCCCGTTGGTGATGACCGTCACCTTGTAGTCACGGTACACCTTGGGCAGCTCGCCCTTGATTTTCTTGTAGATGTGGGCGGTGATGTCGGGAGTGAACTCCTGGGCAGCAAAGAACTCGTCAGCGGTGATGGTCAGCGTGCGCGCGGTGTTGTCTAAGCGGTAGTCGGTCATGCGGGGCTGCTGCCGCAGGCGGGTGCCCTTGGGCTTGTACTTGTTGAAGTATTTCTCCAGACGGTCCACCAGCTTGGCCTCGTCCTTGGCCGTCTGTGCCACCGCCTGCGCTGCCGACAAGATGAGGCAGCATGCCAGTATGAAGTGTGTGTGTGTCCGCATCAGTTCCTATACCTCCCCTATGGTAAAGTTCTCGGGCTTCTTGCCTTTGAAGTCTTTGAAGTACAACTTGATTTCCCGCATCTGACGGTCTATGTCGCCGTCGGGCACTATGGTCTTCGTGCAGCGGATGAGACGCCGCTCGTAGTCGATGCCGTAGAGCAGGATGGGGATGCCGGCTTTCTGGGCGATGTAGTAGAAGCCTTTCTTCCATTCCGCGTTGGGCGACCGCGTGCCCTCGGGGGTGATGCACAGCTGGAACTTCTCCAACCGTCCGGCTGTCGCGGCCAGGTTGTCGGTCATGCTGGTGTGCTTGCTCCGCCACACGGGGATGCCGCCCAGCTTGCGGAACAACGGACCCAAGGGCCAGAAGAACCATTCCTTCTTCATCAGGAAGTTGCTCTGCATGCCCTCGGCCTTACTGTAGAGCTGCCCTATCAGAAAATCCCAGTTGCTGGTGTGGGGGGCAAGACATATAATGAATTTGTCGGGGTGCGGCTCGGTCACTTCGGCCGTCCACCCCATACGTTTATACAAGAGCCAACTACAAAATGATTTCCACATACGGTTACAGGTTGTTGATTTGGTCAATGATTTCTGTGGCGTGAGCACTGAACTTCTCACGCAGGTCATGGAAGTAGGCCTTGGCGGGCATGCCGGGTTCGGGGTGCGAAATCCGGGAGGTAAAGTCTGCCTGCATCTTGATAATGCTGAACAGCAGGGCCTCGGCATCGTCACGATGACCTTTCCCGCTGTAAAGCGACACGGCCACGCATTCTGCGAACAGCTCCTCGCAGATGAGCTTGATGCTCTTTTTCAGTGTCCTCTTGTTTGTCATAAAAAGTCCTCCGAATATAATAAGGTGTGATGTTTTGAACGTCAAAGATACGAAATATTTTCCATATTCCGTCACTTTCATCCGAAAAAAAACTTAAAAAGCCCGTTTTCTTTTCCTTTTCTCCAAGAAAAAGTTTATTTTTGCATTTCCAAACTGCTGTCGCTTCTGTCAGACAGGGATGGAAAGGTTATAAACATTACTTATTATATTAATAAAATCATTATGGAAAAAAGTGAATTGCAGAAAGCAAGAGCCGCCTATCAGCCCAAGCTGCCGAAGGCGCTACAAGGTGCCGTCAAGGTGAAAGAGGGTGCCGCCACGCAGAGCGTCGGCGACCAGGAGGAAATCAAGAAACTCTTCCCCAACACCTACGGCATGCCTATCGTGGAGTTTGAACCTGCCACCGAGGCCAACACCAGCAAGATGAATGTGGGTATCATTCTGAGCGGAGGTCAGGCTCCCGGAGGACACAACGTCATCACGGGACTGTTCGACCAGATTAAGAAACTCAACCCCGAGAACCGTCTCTATGGCTTCATACTCGGCCCCGGCGGACTGGTGGACCATAACTATATGGAGCTGACTCCTGAAATCATTGATGAGTACCGCAATACGGGCGGCTTCGACATGATTGGCTCGGGACGCACCAAGCTGGAGAAGGTGGACCAGTTCGAGAAGGGACTGGAGATTATCCGTAAGCTCGACATCAAGGCCATCGTCATCATCGGCGGCGACGACTCGAACACCAATGCCTGCGTGCTGGCCGAGTATTACGCTGCCAAGCAGTACGGCGTTCAGGTCATCGGATGCCCCAAGACCATCGATGGCGACCTGAAGAACGCTCAGATAGAGACTTCCTTCGGCTTCGACACGGCATGTAAGACGTACTCCGAACTCATCGGCAACATCGAGCGCGACTGTAACTCGGCACGCAAATACTGGCACTTCATCAAGGTCATGGGACGCTCGGCTTCCCACATCGCACTGGAGTGTGCACTGCAGACGCAGCCGAACATCTGCCTCGTCAGCGAGGAGGTGGAGGCACGCGAGCTCAGCCTCGACGATGTCGTGAAGTATATTGCCGACGCCGTGGCACTGCGTGCCGCTGACGGCAACAACTTCGGAACGGTTATCATTCCCGAGGGACTCATCGAGTTCATTCCTGCCATCAAGAAACTTATAGCACAGCTTAACGACGTGCTGGCACTGCCCGAGGCCAAGGATTTGGGCCGTCACGAGATGATTGATTTCGCCAAGAGTCACCTCACAGAGGAGAACCTGCATGTCTTCAACTCGCTGCCTACCAACGTGGCACGCCAGCTGGCTCTTGACCGCGACCCGCACGGTAATGTGCAGGTGTCGCTCATCGAGACCGAGAAGCTGCTCTCGACTATGGTGGCACAGCGACTGGAGCGCATGAAGAAACAGGGATTGTATAGCGGTAAGTTCTCGGCTCTCCACCATTTCTTCGGGTACGAGGGACGCTGCGCAGCTCCCTCTAACTTCGACGCTGACTACTGCTATGCGCTCGGAACAAGTGCTGCCCAGCTTATTGCCAACGGCAAGACGGGCTACATGGCCATCGTCAAGAACACCACCAAGCCGGCCGACGAGTGGGTGGCAGGCGGTGTGCCCATCACCATGATGATGAACATGGAGCGCCGCAACGGCGAGATGAAGCCCGTCATCCGCAAGGCCCTCGTGGAGCTGGACGGCGCGCCCTTCAAGAGCTTTGCCGCAAAGCGCGACACATGGTACCGTCAGACCTGCTACGTCTACCCCGGACCCATCCAGTATTGGGGACCTGCCGAGGTGTGCGACCAGCCCACTAAGACGCTGGCGCTTGAGCAGGCTTAACGCTCTTTGACGTCTTTAGGCTTGAAGTTTGAAGTTTATGGTTTCCAAAAAATCAAAATGTGAGCTGACGACGTCGTCCCTCGCAAAGAGGGACGGAAACCGTAAGCGTAGAACTTCAAGCCTTTCTAATAAAAAGATTAAGAGTCCCGTGACTCGTCGGCGCCCAAACTTCCTTGTACGCATGCTGCAGCATCTGCCAGGGTGGGCGTGGTGGATAGGGGGCGGGGGCATCGCAGCACTCTACATCTATTTTTTCTATTACTTTTTCGTCAGCCCTTTCGGCTTCCGCTTCCGTGCCCTCTATGGCGACATCAACTATCCTAAGGGTTACGAGATTCATGGCATCGACATCAGCCATCACCAGGGCAACATCAACTGGCAGGAGCTCAGCGAGTATGGACAGATTGACAATCATCCCATCCGCTTCGTCATGATGAAGGCCACCGAAGGGGCCACCAAGGTGGACGAGAACTTCCACGATAACTTCTTCCAGGCTCGCGAGTATGGTTTTACGCGCGGTGCCTATCATTTCTACAGCATTCATTCCGCGGCCAAGGCACAGGCGGAGTTCTTCATCAGTACCGTGAAGCTGGAGAACGGCGACCTGCCGCCCGTACTCGACGTGGAGTACAAACCCAAGAACCAGACCGACAAGCAGTTTGAGGAGAGCGTCCTGCAATGGCTCCGTATCGTCGAGCAACACTATGGCATCAAGCCCATCGTCTATACCTATTATAAGTTCAAGATGCGCTATCTGAGCAATCCCGTCTTCGATCGGTATCCCTATTGGATTGCTCACTACTATGTCGATGAGGTCCAGTACAAAGGTCCGTGGAAGTTCTGGCAGTACACTGACGTCGGCCGGCTCCCGGGCATCAGCGGCTACGTTGACTTCAACATCTACAATGGCTCTTACTACGACCTGCGCAAGATGACTATAGGTGCCCGCGAACTCATCGGCGAGGATGCCTATAGCGACTGACCCCTAACCGCAAATTCCTGACTTTTTTACCCCTGACAACTTTGTCCAATACGGCGGGAACCCCTGCCAAATAGGGCGTTCGGCCTTGACATTTATGCCTGGCGCTTTTGCAATTTAATTTAAATTGCCGACCAATTTAATTTAAATTGCTGACCAATTTAATTTAATTTGCTGCGCAATTTAATTTAAATAGCAACCCCATTCCTGCTATTCGTCAAAACAGTCGCCCATATTCGTCAAAACCTGCGGCAGTGTCTGGCACGACAGTTGCCCCTCAACTTCTCGCCTCTCATCTCTCACCTCTTGCTTCTTGCCTCTTGCTTCTTGCCTTTATATATAAATAAGGTGTACCCAGTTATGCTGTCAATTAATCCGAAAACTTTGCGTTTCCAGCGAAAAAAGTCTCGGAAAAGTTTGCAGGTTCGGAAAAAAGTCGTACCTTTGCATCCGCTTTCGCTCAAAACCTGTTGGGCAAGGCGCTGAAGAAAGAGTTCTTTGAAAGACTTACATAGACAGAGAAGAAAAGTAGTACAAGAAGCAGGTGCCCTTTGTGGCACTTGGGTATAGACATTCAAACCGTCAAGATTCTGAAATACTACCGGAGAGCGTTCTGAGACAGAGAA
>JAFTGB010000016.1 GCA_017458125.1 Prevotella sp. | reverse complement strand
TAACTTATATCATCCTTCTTTTATTTGATTACTACCTTCTTTCCGTTCTTCACATAGATGCCCTTCTGCTGCTGTCCTATGATACGACGACCATAGAGGTCGTAGATTGGACCATCATTCTCAATGACCACGGCCTCGGGGAGGCTGATGCCCGTTGTATTGTCATCATCGCCGAAGCCCAGGAATCCGCGTGCAAGTGAAGGACCTCCAGCCACCACAAGATAAGCACGATGGGCGGGGATAGTGCCTGTGTACGTGTAGAAGCCAACGCCTCTGGCTGAGCCAGTGGTTTCTTTCGAGAGGCAATAGGCATTAGAGGGAGCGGCAGTGGCAACATCCACGCCTGTCAGTTCGTTGCCTTCGAGCGTCTGTGTCGTTGTAGTAGGTGTCAGCGTGATGGTCGCAGCCGAAGACTTCAGTACGACACCTTTGCCTGCAGGAATCTCGCGTCCCGTCACCTCCGTCAGCACCACGGCCGTCTTGCCGGAATTTACGGCAGCCTGATATACCGTCGTGTTCGCATCGGCCGTGAAGCTTGTCGTGCCGTTGTAGTACGTTGCCCAGTATTCGCCTGTCGCGCCCTCATTGGCCGTCACGGTCGGATTGCTGGCGTATCCATAGACGTCTATCTGGCATATTTTATATGTATCTGAATTGTCCATAGTTTCGCTTAGAGATACCGCTGACGATTCCATATAGCAGGTGTACGGTGCCTCGGTGTCTGTAAAAACTTCAAGCCACTCTTCTTCGTCTTCTTCGTATCCCTTGAAAACCACCTTAGTGATAGTATATCCTTCTGATGGTGTCACGGTTAAAGAACCCATCGTGGACGTTGAGTTAGTCCAGCCATATAATTCCGTCGGATCATCTGCAACCTCTGAGACATCAACATTCCCGCTGGTTGTCAAAGTGGCACAGCCAGCGGTGGAATAAGTTATTGTCTCAAAATGATCTGTAGTAATGCTGGTCAGCAGTCCCTCTGTCTGTGCCCATGCGCCCGTCACTGCCATCAGCAGGAGGGCGAGAATTGATAAAATTCTTGTTTTCATAATTGTAATGTTAAAAAGTTATCTTGGTAAAAATGTCCTATCAGGAAAACCAGCCATTGGCTGTCCTTGGCCATTTTTACAATTCTTACATTTGTACGTGAAATAAATAAGTCTTCTTTTTTCTTTTGGTATAGTGCTCTCATCTATGATATCTACATCTACTATTGTTTGACATCTCTTACAAGTAAAATCCTTTATTGTGCCTGCTACCATTTTAAAATTGTCTGAAACCTGCAAAGGTTGGTGATTAAATTCGTCGCATTCGACTTTCCAACTTTTAGAATATGAAGTGTTAATTTTGGGTATGACCATTTCTGCAATCTGTTTAGCTAAATCATAAGATGCTCTCACGTCAGACATATGATGGAATCCTAAGAATACTCTAGACCAAGCCATAGAATCCGCCTTTAGTAGATATTTTGACGAATTTTCCGGATAAATTTTTGACATGATAAATGCAAAAGCATAGCATACTGTGGAATGTCCTGAAGGGAAACTGTAATTTTCTTTATTGTAATATGATTCCAACTCCTCTTTCCACATTTCTCTTCCATAAAACATCTGTCCATATTGGTCATAGTCTGATGAATACCTTTTTGTATTATACACATACAAATAATGTCTCCATGGTCTAGTCCTATTGCAGAACCCTTTTGCAATACGGTTGATGTTATAAACATCCATTAAGTATTTTTCAAGAATTTCTTTGTTAAGATTGTCTATCGTGTAATTATTTCCCAAGAAATATTTTACTAAATTATAAAGACTACAATCAATATTCAACTCTAACATTTTTTCATTTTCTGATATTAATTTATCATGCATTTCTTTAAATGTAGGGGCAAGACTGCCCAACATTAATCGATATTTGAAGAATGTCATATAGACATCCTGATCTTCATCGGCTATGGCAACTGGGTCGTATTTGTTTGATAAGTTATTTAAAATAGAAATTATTTCAGAATGTGTTTTTAAACTTGTATAATCTAAAAATGGTGTCTGTGCTTCAATATCGTTGGAAATAAGTAACGACATAGTAATGACTACACATAATCGAACCGAAAGTTGTTTTAACTTCTTTTTTACAAAACAAATGTCTTTAGTCATGCTTGTTTGATTTTTTAAGAAAAAACTTTTTACTAATTGGAAATCCTGTTTCTTTCGTCTGTCGCAGACCCCACCGCGTATATACGGATAGGGACAAAAAACAAGCGGGCTTTCCTTGTATTTCTGCAAAGAAAGCCGTATATTCGCGCACGGATGCCCGCGAGTCTTAATAATGTATAAGTTATAGTAGGTGAGTACCAGAGAGAGAGAGAGTAATCAAATCTTTGGAATGACCAAACAAATCGGCCATTCTTTTCTCTCCATTAACATAGTTTATCATCTCTCGCATGCGCATTGTCGTTATTCTGATTGCTATTTGTTTGCAAAATTACACAATAATACTCAAACAAGGAAAGAAGAGGTCAGATATTTAGCACTTTTTATAAAATGGTCGAAGAATTGAAGAATAACCTTATTCTTGGCATCTTTTACAAGCAAAACAGGACTTGCAACCAATCTGCAAGTCCTATTTGTATTGGGACGGGGTTTTTATAGAGGTTTCATACTTTCTGTCCTTGCGGACAATTAACGGGTGATCAGGCCGCCATATTTTTCCCCGTAAGCCTCTGTTCATTCATCATACTCTTCATCTTTGGAGTATAGCGTCATATACATCCGAAGCGTGTCTTTATAGGGTTTCTTTACCTCATTGGGCGCAAAGCCACATCGTTCGTAAAATCCAACGGCGCTGTATTCTTTGGTTGCAAGTGCTTCAACCGTAAGGAACTGACAACCAGCTAACGTCTGCCTTCTCGCCAGATCTGCTATCTGTTTTATCAGGAAATCGCCGATATGCTTGCCTCTCCATTTCTCTTGTATAGCAAGGTAGGCAATATCCATTGCTGGGTATCGAGGCTTTGCGTAAAATGTTTCCTGATAATCATAATCAACATCAGGTGATGCTGTTGATGAAAAGCCCGACTGAAGTTCTTCCTTATCGTCAGAGTCCAAATCGAGAGAGTCGAAACTTAAGGCAAAGATAGCCACAATCTCTTCTTCAAATTTAACAGCATAAGCCTGACAATAGTGATTCTCAACACTCAATCGAAAATCACCTCTGATGAATTTGTCCATAGACTCAACACCAGAGGAGAATGATTTAAGACACTGAAAATCAGTCAGTGGATAAGAAACGAGTTTTCCTAAAAATGCAGACCCTTCCATTCCATTGACCAATATTTCTCGCTATCCTTTAGCCTTTGCCGTGCAGCCTTCTCTTTCTCGTTTAACTGACCTGTCATGGCGCGACGGAGAGAGGCCCGAATCTCTTTCGAAAACTCAGGTGTTATCGGCTCTCTTGGTGAATTAACTCCTAACATAACTCTACCTCTTAATCGTTATTATACATCTTTTCGCTGCAAAGATACGATATTTTTTTTGAATCGACAATGCTTTTGCCAAGAATTAGATTAAAAATTTGTGTTTAGTACGTCTCGTTGCTTATATATCCGCAATGCAAACTAAACTTCTTTCCCCTTAAGGTTGATATTGACTTTAAGGGAAAAAGAATAGTTCAGATGATGTCAATACTTGGCAGACTGTCGATTGCTTTCTTCTTTTCTTCATCGACTGCACGGACATAAATCTCAGTGAATCTCAGGCTGCTATGTCCCAATAGGCTACTGACTACTTTGATATTCGCTCCGTTGGTCAGCAGCTGGGTTCCGAAACTATGTCTGCCGCAATGCCAGGTGATGTGCTTATCAATACCAGCCTTCTTAGTCCAATGGCGTAAGGCTTTCAGGCACATGGTATCTGATGGGATATGAAAGATATAATCATCCTTGGCATCTTCTTTTTTCTCACCTATTATATTTAATAAGGTGTCATTGAGTGGAATCGTCACACCGCTACTACTGCTATGTTTCTGTGTTTTACTCTGACGGAACTTTAAGACCTTATTAGCATAGTCAACCTCACTATAGGTGAGATTTACGATGTCGCAACGCCTGATTCCTGACAGACAAGTCATAGCAAAAGCCCTTCTTATTTCAGGATTCTCGCCAGGGTAGTGAGTTGCAAACAACTTTTTTAGTTCTTGGCTACTGAGAATGTCCTTCGCCAGAATATCATCCAACTTTGGTGTGGTGATACCCTTACACGGGCTTTTCGCTATCACCTCCTGCTCCACAGCGTAGTTGATCATCCGCTTAAATCGCTTATAGTAGGTCTCAGCTCCCTGTCCTTTGTGGTTGTCAACTAAGTATTCGACAAACTTCTGCATCATTTCCTTAGTCAAGTTCTTGGCTTCAATCCAATTGGCATATTGAGGATACTTCTTTCCCAAGAAGTCCTTGAAGTTGTTCAATGCACCTACCAACACAAGCCTATCAGCAACATTGGCAGTCTGGGCGAACTGTTCAAAATAGTCTAAGAGGTTAACAGCATCCTTCTTCTTTAGCCGATAGCCCTCTTTGTCTTCAAGCAGTTCTTGTGACCTCTCGAATTGAATCTTCTTGGCGAGAGCAAGCGTTTCTTTATTCTGCTGGCGTTCTACTGGAGTTCTTGGGTTGGCAATCAGGTAAAGCGATAGCGATTCCTTCTTACGAATGGAAGTACCATTATCCCTGTTGTAGCCTAACTGGTATTCGAGATAGAGGCTGTATTCCGTACCGCCCTTAACCTCTTTCTTTAGCAACCGAGGATTGCCAGCCTCGATAAGATTCTTGTTTTTCCCTCTGGTTTCTGACATATCTGCTTTCTTTTATTTTACTTTTTCGGCTGCAAAGGTACAACAATTATTTGATTTGGGGTGTTAATAAGGTGTTAATTTTAACACCCCAACGGCAAAAATCGGCATTTTAGTAAAACAAAGGAAAATGCAAAGCATTTGTAAATGTCTAATATTCAACTATTTAATTTTCTTTTCTTTATCTTTGTTTTCGCAGGTTATATTCCCCTATCGACTACCTAAGGGGCTAAAAAGCCCCTTTTTTAGTTATCTGACTTTCAGAATGTTACGGTATAAAATATGGAAGTACAATCAACGTTTAAGAGATTTATGAAAGCCGTTGGTATCTCATCGGCGAAGGTGAAATTGCAGTTACAAGTTCTGCCAAATGTATAGCAGACAAGTTGGGGTGGAAGAATTCAAACAACATGAGTGCTGTCTTCAAGGCTGATCCCGTCTACTTCACAGAGGGGTTTATCAAGAAATTCTGCGAAGCGTACCCGTCAATATCTGTTGAATGGGTACTCAATGGTGGTGGGAAAATGGTTATTATCAATAATACAGATGATATAACTATTATTCCAGAAGATGCCAAAATTAGGGAACTTGAAGCCCGCATTGCAGCCATGAGCCGTAGCAAAGAGCATCAGGATAAAACCTACGAACTCATTCTATCCATGCTCGATGTTGTGAGCAAAACCTACAACTTCTTTGAACAAAAATAAAGGTACCATGCCCTTTAGGAATAAGTTTAATCATTTAAAATATATAATTGTGAATAAAGAAGCATTTATCAACAGCCACTTGAAAGTCCGGGTAGAATAAAAAGCATGGCGATACAGATAACATACAGGCGAACCAGCAGGCTCTCTATTCGTATTGTGAAAAATGGCGATGTGCATGTGTCGGCTCCTATCGGTATGCCGAAGCGGGAGTTGGAACGGTTTATTGAAGAACATAGCGAGTGGATTAGCGTGGCACGACGGAAAACCTGTCAAACTCAGCAGCGCAGGACAATGTTTTACAGTCAGTTGCCCTTGCAGACGCAGGCACAGGTCGATGATGCTCTCCAACGTCTGAAAACCCTGATAGAACCGATGGTGGAACGCCGCTCGAAGGAGATAGGGGTGCGACCCTCATTGGTCTGTTACAAAGCAATGATATCCCGTTGGGGGGTGTGTAATATCCGGAATAGGAGCATCTGTTTCTCGCTCTACCTGTTGCTGTTGCCAGAGTGGTGTGTGGAGCATGTGGTAGTCCATGAATTGTGTCATCTGTTGGAGCCCAGCCACAATGCCCGTTTTCACGCCTTGATGGACAAGAACTTCCCGCGTTGGAAGGAAGCTCGCCGAGAGACAAGACAAATAAGTAGGATGGAGGATGATGACGATGTTTGAAATACGAGACACAGCGCAACGATTGTTGAAAAATGAAAAATAAAGGAATTATCTGCGGCATAATGGCCGCTGTCTGTTATGGCACCAATCCGTTTGGTGCCCTACCTCTCTATGAGGAGGGTGTGAATACATCGTCCGTCCTCTTTTACCGTTTTTCAATGGCTGTACTTATGCTGGCGGTCATGCTGCTTGTGGAGCGCAAGTCATTCCGCATCAACGGCAGTGAAATGAAGACGCTTGGTTTGCTCGGATTGCTTTTTGCAGCGTCAAGTATCACCTATTATCAGAGTTTCCGCTTCATGGATGCCGGCATTGCCTCTACCATCCTGTTTGTCTATCCTGTGATGGTGGCGATCATCATGGCTACATTCTTCCGAGAGAAAATCACGGTTTCAACGTTCACCGCCATCATTCTTGCATTAGCAGGTATCTGCTTGCTATACAAGGGGGATGCTGGCGGCATGTCGCTCAGCATGATAGGCATTCTTCTGGTGATGATGTCTTCACTGACATACGCCGTCTATATTGTGGTGGTTAATCAGTCAAGCATTTGTATGTCGTCGTTGAAACTTACGTTCTACGTGCTGTTGATATGTATGCTCTCGCTGGCGGTTTATTCGTTCACCTCAGCCGACCAGCATCTGATGCTGCCGCCATCGCCGCGAGCATGGTTCTTTGCCTGTTGGTTGGGCTTGGTGCCGACCGTTCTTTCACTTGTACTGATGACCATCTCCGTTCACGAGGTAGGAGCCACGTCAACGGCCATCATGGGAGCCTTGGAGCCGTTGACCGCCGTAGCCGTCGGAGTGATGGTGTTTGGCGAGTCACTCACCTTCCGGCTCATTATCGGCATCGCGCTTATCCTTTCCGCAGTACTGCTGATAGTGCTGGGTAAGAATTTCCATTTGCACACTATCACCCACACTATCAGCACCATCGTCAGAAAGACTTGGCGCTGGAAGTCGTAAGTTATGGCTTTAATCAGCAATTGTCGAGTTGCATTCGCCAGGAATTAACGCATTATTCATTGAAAATTAACGCATTACTCGCCGGGAATTAACGTTTCATTCCAGTCAGCGGCTATTCTGTACATAACCAGCAGTATCAGAAAAACAAGAAGAGGACTGTCTTAGTCCTCTTTAATTGTTGAAGTGGAAGGTGAGGTTCCCTTTCCTTATAGCAAGTAACCGTGTTGGAAACCAACACCTTACGTTATCTCAATATTCCTTAGTAATATGTACCTTCTAATACGTATATAATACACAGTGAAACCTCATCAATGCCCGTCCACTTGTAGTTGTAACATATTCTCATGTCAACTGAAGACTTTGTGGTTGGATTGGCCTTTTTTCTTCTGTCAAATACAAAAGAAATCTGAGGATATTTGTTATTCATTGTTAATTTTTGCTTTTAGAATGTTAATGAGGGCTGTTTTGTATGTACATTATACAGAATAAAAGGAAGCGATGTACATAATTTTTACATGATTGATAGCTTGTGGTAACAAAAAAGGGGACCCGTAAGGTTCCCTTTTCATTAAATAGCGGAGAGAGGCTCCTTTTGCGGAAGGTGAGGGATTCAAACCCCCGATACCCGAAAGGGGTATACCGGATTTCGAGTCCAGCGCGATCGATCACTCTGCCAACCTTCCTTGAAATCGGCTGCAAAGATACTACTTATTTCTGAAACAGCCAAATTTATTTGCAAGTTTAGTTCAAATAATTAAAGATATTTGGCTATTTCAGCAAAAATAGCTAACTTTGCAGGCAGTTTTGGAAACATAATAATTCAAGAACAAAATTAATTAAGCATGAAAGCATTTGTATTTCCTGGGCAGGGAGCCCAGTTTGTAGGTATGGGTAAAGACCTGTATGACAACAACCAGACGGCTAAGGAACTGTTTGAGAAGGCTAACCAGATACTGGGATATAGTATCACCGACATCATGTTCAATGGTACTGACGACGACTTGAAGCAGACGAAGGTGACCCAGCCTGCTGTGTTCCTGCATAGTGTCATTTCAGCTATCTGCATGGGTGATGCCTTTAAGCCCGACATGGTGGCTGGTCACTCGCTGGGTGAGTTCTCTGCACTGGTAGCCGCTGGTGCCTTGTCTTTTGAGGACGGTATGAAACTGGTGTACGCCCGTGCCATGGCCATGCAGAAGGCTTGCGAGGCTCAGCCCTCGACAATGGCTGCCATTATAGGTCTGCCTGACGAGAAGGTTGAGGAGATTTGTGCCGGTATCAACCGTGAGGGACATGTGGTGGTATGTGCCAACTATAATAATCCCGGCCAGTTAGTTATTTCTGGTGACATCGAAGCCATCAACGAGGCCTGTGAGCAGTTGAAGGCAGCAGGTGCCAAGCGTGCACTTCCTTTGAAGGTTGGCGGTGCTTTCCATTCGCCGCTGATGCAACCTGCCAAGGACGAACTTCAGGCAGCCATCGAGGCTACTGAATTCCAGACTCCCAAGTGCCCTGTCTACCAGAACGTGGACGGCAAGCCTCATACTGCTCCTGCAGAAATCAAGGCCAACCTGATAGCCCAGCTGACCAGCAGTGTGCTGTGGACTCAGATTGTCCAGAACATGATAGCTGACGGTGCTGACGACTTCACGGAGTGTGGTCCCGGCAAGGCTTTGCAGGGCATGATATCTAAAATAAATAAAGAGGTGTCTGCTCACGGCATTCTTTAAACATCAAACGCAAAACCTTAAAGAAAAAATACGGCTGATGGATAAGGTTATTATCTACCAAGTATTTACACGACTTTTCGGCAATCGTAACGTTACCCGCAAGGAGAACGGCACGATTGCCGATAACGGTTGTGGCAAGATGGCTGACTTCACACCTAAAGTGCTGAAGGATATCGCGTCCATGGGCGTCAGTCATGTTTGGTATACAGGTATCATTCGTCATGCTACCCAGACCGACTATACGTCCTACGGCATTCCCCGTCAGCATCCTGCCGTCGTGAAGGGTAGGGCTGGCTCGCCCTATGCCATAGCCGACTATTATGATGTAGACCCAGACTTGGCTACTGATGTCAACCTGAGGATGCATGAGTTTGAACAGTTGGTGGAACGCACTCACAAGGCCGGTCTGAAGGTCATCATAGATTTTGTACCCAATCATGTGGCCCGCCAGTATAAGTCCATCAGCAAACCTCGTGGAGTAAAGGACCTTGGCGAGAAGGACAACGTGTTGCACGGTTTCGATCCGCACAACAATTTCTACTATTGTCCCGGACAGCGTTTTGCACCCTATTTCGACTTGTATCATGGTGAGGCGGAACCCTATATAGAGGAACCTGCCAAGGCTACAGGCAATGACCACTTTGACAATGCGCCGGGACAAAACGACTGGTATGAGACGATAAAGCTGAACTATGGCGTTGACTACTATGCCGGTCGTATAGGCTACTTCAACCCCACACCTGACACTTGGCTCAAGATGGCAGATATTCTGATGTTCTGGGCGAAGAAAGGCGTTGACGGTTTCCGTTGCGACATGGCTGAGATGGTGCCTGCCGAGTTCTGGGAATACGCCATAGCTCGTGTGAAGAAGAAGTACAAACATATCGTCTTCGTGGGCGAGGTGTATAACCCATACGAGTACCGTCGCTACCTGGTTTCAGGCTTCGACTGGCTTTACGACAAAGTGGGCATGTACGATACACTGCGTAGCGTCATCTGTCACCACGCTCCGACATCAGCTATCAGTCAGGCATGGCAGCAGACGGATGACATTCGCGACCACATGCTGTACTTTCTGGAGAACCATGACGAGCAGCGCATAGCCAGCGACTTCTTTGCCTCTGACGGGCGCAGGGGTGTTCCTGCTATGATGGTATCGCTGCTGTTGCAGCAGAATCCTTTCATGCTTTATGCCGGTCAGGAGTATGGCGAACATGGTATGGATCATGAGGGCTTCAGCGGTAACGACGGACGTACCACTATCTTTGACTACTGGAGTGTGGACACGCTATGCCGTGCAGCGCAAAAGAAGTTGACGGAGAGCGAACAGGAGTTGTACCGCATCTACAAGAGCACGATGCTTGTCGCTGTCAAGGAGAAGGCCGTCACCAATGGTGACTTCTTCGACCTGATGTATGTGAACAGGCACTTGGAGCGGCAGTATGCCTTCTTGCGTAAGGCCGATGACGAGATGCTTCTGGTGGCTGTGAACTTCGACGACCAGGAAGCTGTCATCGACGTCAACATTCCGACTCATGCCTTCGACTATCTGCAACTCAAGGAGCGGAATGCCATAGCCACCGACTTGCTTACTAAGGAGAAGCTGGCTGTTCGGCTGAAGAAGGACGGCTCTGTCAGAATGGCTGTTGGAGCACACGGCGGAAGAATTTGGAAACTGAAAGTGTAGCAAGATGATGTCAGACGATTACATGTTGAACGAGCATAATAAGGAAGAGTTCCCGCCCGCGCACACGGCGGAGCACTTGCTGAACCAGACAATGGTCAGACTCTTTGGTTGCGAGCGTTCCTATAACGCTCATATAGAGCGCAAGAAGAGCAAGATGAGTTTTTATCTTGACCACAAGCCCAGCCGTCAGGAGGAGAAAGAGATAGAGCGCGAGATGCAACGGCTGATAGCCGAAGACCTCCCTGTCACCTTTGAGTACGTCTCGCGTGACGACATCCCCTCTGATGTCAGGCTTGACCGTCTGCCAGACGATGCCTCCGACACCATCCGCCTGGTACGCATCGGCGAATATGACGTCTGTCCCTGCATTGGAAAGCACGTACGCTCAACGGCACAGATAGGCCGTTTCGAGATGCTTGGTACCAACTGGGATGAGCATGAGCACTCGTTCAGGGTACGTTTCAAGATTATACAATAAAAGAAATCCCTGCCAATAGACAATCTGGCAGGGATTTTTGTTTGCACCTCCATGTTTGACTACATGGCAATCTTCATGTAGACAGGATAGTGGTCGGAGTTGTTTGTCTCGCCTTTGTAGTATGTCAGCCCCTTGAGCGACTGATCGTGGAAAATGTAGTCGATGCGTACCGACTTGGCTCCACGGAACGTATACATAAATCCGCTACCGCACTCCTTGAACCCGTCGACCATGTTTCCTAACATGGTGTTATAGACGTAGGAGTAGGGAACGTCGTTGAAGTCGCCGCAGACGATGCAGGGCTTTTCTGATTTCCGCTTCTCATTGGCTACGATGGTGGCCTGGCTCGCCCTGAAGTACATGCCAAGCGTGTAGTTTCCGAAGATGGCAGACAACAGACGGCTGTTGCTGATGTCGTAGTTCTGCATCTGCATCTTGGCAGCCTGATGCATGGTGCGGCTGATGCCTGTTGTCTGCAGGTGTACGTTGAAGACTCGTATGACTTGTCCGTTGACATCCACGTCAGCCCACATGGCACTGTTGTTTGTGTCGTCGAAGAGTATGGTCTTGTTGCCCTTGATGGGGTATCGGCTGAAGATGACCATATCGTCGCGTCCCATCTGCATGTGTGGGAAATACTCCTTGTAACTCTCAGAGTTCTTCTTGTCTCCGCTGGTCTCGTTATACTCTTGCAGGCAGAGAATGTCGACTTTCTGACGGCGCACCTCGGCCAGAATGTCCAGTGCCTTAAAACCTGACGTCTCGCGTCCGAACATGGCCACGTTGTAAGTGGCAATCTTCAAGCCAGCCTGGCTTTCGGCTTCCTTGTCCACGTTGCGAATTTGGAACAGCGTGCCCATATAGGGTATGCTGCAGGCTATTGTCACTACAGGTATGATGGCAAATATCCACCGGCGGCGTATCAGCCAGTAGACGAGCAGTAGGACATTGGCCACAATGAGCAATGGCAGTATATAGACTAACATGGCTCTTGCCGAGTGTCCTATTGGGTTTACATCACCTCCAAAGAGTGCCTCGAAGGTAAAGATGGTCACAATAATCTGAACTATGAGAAACATCATAGCCACATACTTGTAAACAGCTAACTTACCCATGGTTTTATTTGTTTTTGGTGTATTTCTCCACTATGTCCATTAGGTCCTCAACACGGAATGGCTTGGCCACGAATTCGTCGCAGCCGGCACCCAGAGCCTCGCGGATGTTCTCGTCGAAGGCGTATGCGCTGAGTGCCACAATGGGTACGTCGGGATTAACCTCCTTGATGATGCGGGTGGCATCAAGTCCGTTCATGTCCGGCATACGGATGTCCATCAGCACCAGGTCGGGGTGCTCATCCTCGCAGAAGGTGACAGCCTCTATGCCGTTGACGGCCCGCATCAGCCTGTATCGCTTGGCCAGCACTATCTTTACCAGCTCATAGTTGCTGTCCTCGTCTTCAGCTACGAGTATGAGCGGTGCGTCCTTCATGTCGGTCTTGGTGGTGGCGCGTATGGTTCGCGAGTTGGTGGTGATGCGGCTGTTCTTGGTCATTCCGCCTATGGTGCCGTCGAAGGGTAACACAAAGCGGAATGTTGAGCCTTCGCCCAGTTTGGAGGTGACGTTTATATGACCCTCCATCTTCTCGATGATGGTTTTGCACAGAGCCAGCCCCAGTCCGTATCCGTTCTGCACCTCAGCGTCGCGCGAGACATAGGTCTGGAAGATGTTGTCTATGTCTTCAGGTGCTATGCCAGATCCCGTGTCGGTCACAAAGAACTCCACTTCTGTGCCGTCATTGATGAGCCGGTATCCGTAGTTGATGCTGCCCCTGACGGTATGTTTCAGCGAGTTTCCTATCAGATTTGAGAACACCTGTGTGACGCGGTTGGCATCGGTGTTGAGCGTAACGTTCATGGTAGGTTTCGTCCACAACAGCTGAATGGTGTCCGGGCAGCGGAACTTAAAGATGTTCTGAAGGCTGTGACACAGTTCGTTCAGGTCGGTCATGGATTTCTTGATGGATATTTCGCCAGCCTCGACCCTTGACAGGTCCAGGATGTCGTTGATGAGTGACATGAGTCGGCTGTTGTTGCTCTCGACGATTTCCATATACTTCATGCGCTCCTCTGATGAGTCTGTCTCAGCTATGATGCGCGAGAAACCTTCAATAGCATTCAGTGGTGTGCGTATTTCATGGCTCATGTTAGCCAGGAAGAGCGACTTCATGCGGCTTGCTTTCTCAGCCTTGAGTGCCTTCTCTTCGTATTCGTTCAGCTTTTGTCTGGCTGTGTTTAGCGCAAGCTCGGTTTCATGGAGCTTGGCATTTGCTTCTGCAATCTTCTGCAGTAGGATTTCGCGTTCGTCTTGATTCATATTTGCGTCGAGTACATAAATTGTTGCAAATTTATATAAATTTGCTAAGACGGCGAAATAATTTAATGTTTTTTTACGCTCTTTTTGCTTTTTCCCATGCTCCGCTGCCCCTTTGAGTCCTCAGGTATGCCATGCCGCGGAACACATTGATGTTCATAAAAATGAAGTAGTACGCAACGTATAGCACCTTTTGTTTACGCCCAAAATGCTCGGTCAGCCATCCTGAGAATGCAGCAGCATAGAACAGTACCTGCAACAGTCCGATGACGGCATACAATGTACCGGCATTCATAAGCACCAGGGCGGCATTCAGCGGTACGAGGGCTATGAGGGCTATGGGAGTAATGGTCCAGCGCAGGACACGATGCGACACGAACTGAAATGCGACGGTGAAGTTACGTAGCGGATTCATCATGCGGCGAAGCCACCATACGCTCTGCAGTCCGCCGGCGGCTATTCGTCGCTTGCGCTTTGACTCCTCATGCAGGTCGGCCGAACCGTACTCCATGGCGTATGCTTCCGGCGTGTAAGCTATGCGGTAGCCCTGGTCAACCATGCGCATTGACATGACAAAATCGTCGAGAAGTGCATTCTCAGGCATTGGTTCGTACAGCTTGGTGCGTATGGCATTCAGTTCGCCGGCGGCACCCATAGCCGAGTAAAGTTCGCTGTCCAGACGCTTCAAGGCACTCTCGTAACGCCAATATAGTCCTTCGCCCTCTGCGGCGGCTTGTCCCTCATGCCGTGCCGTCACACGTTTCTCTCCTGCAACGCATGCCACCTTGGGGTCTTGCATGACACGTACGATTGCGCGTATGGCCTCCCGGTTGACGATGGTGTTGGCGTCGGTCATGACCGTAATCTCGCTCTTGACCATGGATAGCCCATGGTTCAGCGCTGCTGTCTTGCCGCGTCTTTCTGGGTTGAACACCACCTCTACGCCTTCGTACTGCGAAAGTCGTTCGTTGGTATGGTCGGTAGATCCGTCAGTCACCCACATAACATGCAGTTTGTCAGATGGATAGTCCATTTCGCTGATGTTCTGCATCTTCATTGCCACGACATCTTCTTCATTGAATGCGCAGACCATGAAAGTGACTTCCGGCAAGGTCTCGTCAGCGGGCAAGTCCATAGTCTTGGACTTGCCCTTGACGAGGCGTTTGACAGACACCAGGAGCCACAGCAGCACTCCGTATCCTACATAGGTGTAGCATACGAGGACGAGGCACGTCCAGAATGCTATTTTCAGTACAGCCATAGGTCTTTGGTGTTTTTGTCGTGAGTTTAGCTGTTGGCTTCTATCTCCTCCTGCATGTCTATGAACTGCCGATCCTTGTCGTAGAACTCGTATTGCAGGAAGGCCAGTTTCTGGGATGCAATGATGCGCACACCCATGCCGTACTTCATTTGCCATTGTCGTTTTAGCGACCATAGGCCCTGGTTGATGTAAGCGGCGACGTACGGATGTACGTGCAGATAGAATTTTGTGATGCCAATCTTGTTGACCAGGCGGTCAATTTTGCTCTCGAGTTGGTCGGTAAACAGGATGGACGACTTGATTTTCCCTTTCCCGAAGCACGTAGGGCATGTCTCTTCCACATTGACATCCATTGCCGGTCTCACGCGTTGCCGGGTGATTTGCATCAGTCCGAACTTACTAAGCGGCAGGATGTTGTGGCGGGCGCGGTCTTTCTGCATGTTCTTGCACATGCGCTCATAGAGCATCTGACGGTCTTCGGCCAGGTTCATGTCAATGAAGTCTACGACAATGATTCCACCCATGTCGCGCAGTCTGAGCTGACGTGCCAGCTCGTCGGCAGCCCCCAGGTTGACCTCCAGCGCGTTGGCTTCCTGTCCGTTCTCAGCACGTGTGCGGTTTCCAGAGTTGACGTCTACAACGTGCATGGCCTCTGTATGCTGGATGATGAGGTATGCTCCGCGCTTGTAGTTGACAGTCCGTCCGAAGCTCGACTTGAGCTGCTTGGTGACGTTGAAGTTGTCGAAGATGGGGACGTTACCCGTGTACTTTTTGACGATGTCCTGCTTTTCGGGTGCTATCAAGGCCACGTAGTCCTTGACTTGCTGTAAAATCTCCTCGTCGTTGACGTAGATGCCGTCGTAGGTGGGGTCGAAGACGTCACGCAGCAGTGCAACGGCCCTGCCGGTCTCTTCAAACACCAACTGTGGCACCTTGGTGGCTTTCTGGGCCTTGGTGACGGTGTCTTCCCAGCGTTTCACCAGTGTCTTCATCTCCTTGTCCAGTTCAGCCACGCGCTTACCTTCGGCCGATGTACGTACGATGACGCCGAAGTTCTTTGGGCGTATGCTCTGAACCAGTTGTTTCAGTCGTGCGCGCTCCTCGCTTTTCTTGATTTTAGAGGATACGGAAACTTTGTCGTAGAACGGCATCAGCACCATGTATCGTCCGGCGCAGCTCAGTTCGCAGGTCAGTCTTGGTCCTTTGGTCGAGATAGGTTCCTTGACCACCTGTACCAGCACCTCCTGACCTAACTTGAGCGTTGTCTGCACGCTGCCGTCTTTGGGCAGGTCGGGTTGTCTGGTGGCTTTGCTGATGGGGTAGAGTTTCTTCTTGTCGCTTTGTACCTGTTTCAGGTATTTCTCGTAAGAGCTGAATTGAGTGCCTAAGTCCAGATAATGCAGGAAGGCATCGCGCTCAGAGCCTACATCAACGAAGCAGGCATTGAGTCCAGGCATGAGCTTTCGCACCTTGCCCAGGTAGATGTTGCCTACGGAGTAGCTTGCCTCCTCGCGCTTCTCGTTCTGGTATTCTACCAGGTTCTTGTCTTCGAGCAGGGCAATGGAGATTTCCTTCGGCTGAACATCGATGATGAGTTCGCTTGTCATTGTCTCAAACTTTTTACACTTGTTAAAACTTAAAAGAGTGCGCCTTCAGAACCCCTGTTAAGACGGTTCGTCAGGTACACTCCTTTCATTTCATTTTTTCCGTCGGGCAAATGCTTACTTGCTCTTATGACGATTCTTGCGCAGTCTCTTCTTACGCTTGTGAGTAGCCATCTTGTGGCCCTTCTTTTTCTTTCCGTTTGGCATAGTTCAAATAAAAATTATGAGTTGTGTGAATTATTTCATCTTCTCAATGAAGCTCTTCGCCGGCTTGAATGCCGGAATGTCGTGGGCATCAATAACCAATGTGGTGTTCTTCGAGATGTTGCGGGCCGTCTTCTGTGCGCGGTGCTTGATGGTAAAAGTACCGAATCCGCGCAGATAGACGTTTTCATGGTTTTCTGCCATACTGACCCTTATCTCATTCATAAAAGCCTCCACTGTGGCAGCCACATCCTTTTTAGGCAGTCCTGTCGTCTCTACGATGTTGCTGATAATATCTGCTTTAGTCATTTCTGTAAATTATTTTAATGAGTTTTTTCATTTCGGACTGCAAAGATACTGTTTTTCAACGGAATAAGGAAATTTTCAAGGCTTTTTTTCCAAAAAAACTATAAATTTCGTAACTTTGCAGTCGAATTTTAAATGTTATTAAGATGAAACAGACCAAAATAGTAGCCTCCATCAGCGATCGCCATTGTGACGTTCCTTTCCTTCGCCAGTTGTTTGAGGCAGGCATGAACGTCGTCAGGATGAACACTGCTCACGCATCGGAGGAAGGTATAAAGAATATAATAAGGAACGTACGCGCGATAAGCACTCATATTGGCATATTGATAGACACTAAGGGCCCGGAGGTACGCACTACAGGCTGTGCTGAGCCTATAGTTTACAAGACGGGCGACGTGGTGAAGATCTTCGGCCGTCCCGAGATGGACACTTCTCACGACATCATCAACCTGAGCTACGAAAACTTTGCTGCCGATGTCAGCGAGGGCTGTCACATTCTGTTCGACGACGGAGCCTTGGACATGGTGGTCATCGGCATCAACGGCCCGCAGGTCATTGCACAGGTGCAGAACGACGGAGTGCTGGGTTCTCATAAGAGCGTCAACGTGCCCGGTATCCACATCGCCTTGCCGCCGTTGACCGACAAGGACCGTAAGAATATCATGCTGGCCATCGACCAGGACATAGACTTCATTGCCCACTCCTTCGTTCGCTCGGCGGCCGACGTGCGTGCCGTGCAGGCCATACTCGACGCCTACAACTCGGACATCAAGATTATCTCTAAGATAGAAAACCAGGAAGGTGTCGACAACATCGACGAGATTATTGATGCCTCCTATGGCATCATGATAGCTCGTGGCGATTTAGGCATCGAGGTGCCCATAGAGCGCATTCCCGGCATTCAGCGGCAGATTATCCGTAAGTGCATTGAGCGCAAGAAACCCGTTATCGTGGCTACGCAGATGCTGCATACGATGATTAACAACCCGCGTCCCACGCGTGCCGAGGTGACCGACATCGCCAATGCCATCTATTCGTGTACCGACGCTCTCATGCTTTCCGGCGAGACGGCCAGCGGCAAGTACCCTGTAGAGTCTGTCCGGACTATGGCGGCCATAGCCGAGCAAGCCGAACATGACCGTGTCCGTAATCCCGTTGACATGGTTCTGTCGCCAGACTGCGACATCCGTGAGTTCATGGCTCACAGTGCCATTGAGGCAACAGAGAAGTTAGGGGTCAAAGGCATCATTACCGACTCCAATACGGGCACGACAGCGCGCAGTTTAGCCGCATTCCGTGGTCCCAATCCCGTGTTGGCCATTTGCTATAACGATAAGTTGCAACGCCTTCTTAATCTGAGCTATGGCGTTATTCCCGTCTATCAGAAAGAGCATATTGGCAGCGAACAGCTCTTTCTCGCAGCCGTTCGCATGCTGCGTCAGAAAGGCTATGTCCAGTTGGACGACAAGATAGCCTATCTAAGTGGCAACATTGGTGCCGGAGGTGGTACGAAGTTTCTTGAAATCAACAGTGTCAAGGAGGTGTTCGAGCAGAACTACCAGTTCCATTTGCCTAATCTGAAGTAGTGAACGCTCACCCGTTCACTACTCCGGTCTTACCGTTTGACATCAAAAGGAAATACCCCAGCTTGTATGCCTTGAAGAGCTGCAGGCTGGGGTGTTGTCCTGTCAGCTGTCGACGCATAAGCGGAGCAGCAGGACGGAACCCCGTTCTTATGCACCATGCTGCTGCCGGCGAGAGCTTCAGGGCGAAGTCGAGCAGGGTGGAATATCCCTTGAGTTCGTCGCGGAACTGATAGAGGGTTCGCAGCCCTTCCTCGGTCTTGCTCACAAAGCTGGCGTTCGTCTCGAAGTGTTCAAAGCTCACCGGGTTGTCGATGTGTGTCAGTGCGACGCCTTGCCGCTCTAACTGCTTGCCCAGTAGCACGTCCTCATAGCCGTAGTGGCGGAAACGCTCGTCGAAAGGAGTCTGTAGCATCAGCCTGCGACGTATCAGGAAGTTGGCCGTGTGGAAGTCGCGGTAGGGCGACAGCATCCTCTGCTGCACTGTGTGCTGCTGTTCGGCTGCCCGTTCGTAGCGGTAGCGCAGGTTGTGGGCCAGCAGTGTGGGGTCTCCGCCTACTGCAAGTCCGCCCACCACGACGTCGCCTTCCTGCTGTCTGGCGTAGCGGCTGACATAGTCTTCGCGGCACACCACCATGTCGGCATCAATGTATAGCAGCCATTCCATGCATGCCTCACGCGCCAACAGGTTGCGTATGGCCGCACGCCCTATGTTGACCTTCCGCTCCAAGTATCGGCAGTGGGGTAGGGTGTTGATGGCGCGGTTGGCAAGAATGACGCCGGAGTCAGTAGAACCGTCATCAGCAACGACGATTTCGTAGTCCGCGCCCAGTGCTTCAGCCTGCCTTTGCAGGTCGGCTACGAGCGTGAAACACACGCTATTATAAGTAGGTATAACTATAGAAATGCTTCGCATGACGATGCAAAATTACAAAAAATCCACCTTTTCCGTGTATTCGTGTGGCAAAAATTTGGCAGAACGCAGGAAAAGTATTACCTTTGCGGCCGCTATTACGAGTTAATGGCATGAAATTCAAATCTTTTAATTAAACAACAACAATTAAACATGGCAACAAAAATCAGATTGCAGCGCGGCGGTCGCAAAGGCTACGCCTTCTATCGCATCGTCATCGCTGACGCAAGAGCACCACGTGATGGTAAATTTACTGAGAAGATTGGTACTTACAACCCTAACACCAATCCTGCCACAGTAGACCTGAATTTCGAGCGTGCGCTTTACTGGGTCGAGGCTGGCGCACAGCCCACGGACACTGTCCGCAACATTCTCAGCCGTGAGGGCGTTTACCTGATGAAGCACCTCAAGGGTGGCATCAAGAAGGGCGCTTTCGATGAGGCTGCTGCTCAGAAGAAGTTCGACGCCTGGAAGGCTGACAAGCAGAACGGCTTAGCCAAGATTGCCGAGGCCGATGCCAAGGCAAAGAAGGACGCTGCTGCCAAGGAGCTGGCTCAGGAGAAGAAGATGAACGAGGAGATAGCCAAGAAGGTAGCCGAGAAGAAGGCTGCTGAGGCTGCTGCCAAGGCTGAGGCCGAGGCTGCCGCTGCTGCTGAGGCAGCCGCTGAAGAGGCTCCCGCTGCTGAGGCTCCCGCAGAGGCATAAAGCCCGGACTACACAACAGTATTGACTCAAAGCAGGGGGCGGACGCACTCAAGGCGTGTCCGTCCCCGTTTTCTTTTTAATGACTGACCATCTCCGCCATGCACATTCTTGAGATACCGTCATTTTTCCCGCCCTACGGAGGCCTGTTCTGTCTCGACCAGGCCAAGGCTTTAGCGTCGCTCGGCCACGAGGTGCGTGTGCTGAGCAACGTACAGTTAGGCGTGTCCATAGGTTTAGGCGACTATCTGACGCTGCCCTACGTGCGCTATGAGCGCCAGTTAGAGGGGGTCACCGTCATGCAGTCCTACCAGCGGGGGGTGCCCAAGGCTGTGAGGTTCAACGTCAGGCGCTGGTTGTCAGTGGTGCTCAGCATGTATGAGGAGTACGAGCGTAAGTACGGTCGCCCCGATGTGCTCCATGCCCATTGTGCCAAATGGGCCGGACGTGCCGCCCTGCTCATCGGCAGGCGTTACGGCTTGCCATACGTCGTCACCGAGCACCTGCCCCTGATGCTGCTCCAGGAGGAGTACGGCCCTGCTCCCAGCACGGCCTGGCAGATACCGCTGCTGCGCGAGGTCTACCGTGAGGCCTCAATGGTTATTCCTGTTTCCGAGGAGCTGGTAGCCGACACGGCCTGCTATTATGGTCGCGACTACCGGTGGCAATACCTGTCGAACACCATCGACACCGACTTCTACCACTACCAGCCGCGAACTCCAAGTGTCGGCCGAAGCTTCCGTTTCTGTTGTCTGGCCGACTACTACCCTCGTAAGGGCTACGACGTACTCTTCGACGCCTGGCAGCAGTTGCAGCAGGAAGGCGCTGACGTAGAGTTGCATATGGCGGGGCGGCTGACCGACGCGTCGCCGTGCCATAGTGCCATAGCCCGCCATGGGCTGCATGGCGTCACCACCTACGGACGGTTAGACAAGCACGGTGTGCGCAAGCTGCTCTACCATGCGGATGCCTTGGTGCTGGCCAGCCGCAGCGAGGTGCAGCCCCTGGTTTTGCTTGAGGCAATGAGTACGGGCATTCCTGTCGTCTCCACGGAGTGCATTCCCCGCTGTCTGCGTTTAGAGGGTGGCACTACCATTGTCCCCATCGGCGATGCCCGTGCCCTTATGGAAGGCATGCTACATATTGTCCGCACCCCCGTTGACGGCCTTGCCCTTTCGCGTCAAGTCGAGTCCATGGCTTCCCCTCGTGTTGTGGGTCGGAAGTTAGAAGCTGTTTTAAAGTCGGCTGTCAGTGCCTATTAGAAAAATCACTCTCTTTTCATCGGCGCTTGTCGAAAATATCAGCGTCGCCATCAAATAATATCAGCGACGGTGGTAAAAAGTATCAGCGACGGTAGCGAATTTGATTGCCGACGCTGCCAAATTTGATTAGCCGATTTACCACAACGGATGATACTTTTTGGTACCGCGGGGCATAAAATTCGGTGCCGTCAGGCATAAAATTTCAACGCCATGGCTATCAAATGGTTAGAAACGCATGATTTTACTGTATTTAAGGAGCCGACAACCTGTAATAAATATTAATTTATTTTGCACTTCAGACGGAAAGCATTACCTTTGCACTCTACAAACCAATAAAAGACAGAGATGATATCAGTCGAAGGATTGCGCGTGGAGTTTGGCGTAAAACCGCTGTTTACAGGAGCCAGCTTCGTAGTGAACGACCGCGACCGCCTAGCCCTGGTGGGCAAAAACGGGGCGGGCAAGTCCACGCTGCTCAAGATACTGTGCGGACAACAGCAGCCCACGGCGGGTACCGTGAACGTACCTACAGACACCACCATAGGCTATCTGCCGCAGGTTATGGTGCTGGCCGACGACACGACGGTGCGTCAGGAGGCTATGAAAGCATTTGCCGACGTGACGCGGATGAAGGAACACATTGATGCCATGAACCGTCAGCTGAGCGAGCGCACCGACTACGAGAGCAGCGAGTATATGGCACTGGTAGAACGCTTCACACAGGAACATGAACGGTACATGATGATGGGGGCTGACGGTTTCGAGGCCGACCTGGAGCGTACGCTCACCGGTCTTGGCTTCAGCCGTACCGACTTGGAACGGCCCACGTCGGAGTTCAGCGGCGGTTGGCGCATGCGTATCGAGCTGGCCAAAATCCTGCTGGGCAAGCCTGACGTGCTGCTGTTGGACGAGCCTACGAACCACTTGGACATTGAGTCGATACAATGGTTGGAGCAGTTCCTGGCACAGTCGTCGAGTGCTGTAGTCCTGGTGAGTCACGACCGCGCGTTTATCAATAATGTGTCGAACCGCACACTGGAAATCAGTTGCGGCCAGATAGTGGACTACAAGGTGAAGTACAACGAGTACGTCGTCTTGCGTCGTGAGCGCCGCGAGCAGCAGTTGCGAGCCTGGGAGAACCAGCAGAAGGAGATGCAGGACATGCGAGCCTTCATCGAACGCTTCCGCTATCAGGCCACGAAGGCCGTTCAGGTGCAGCAGAAAATCAAACAGTTAGAGAAGATGGTGCCCATCGAAGTCGACGAGGTGGACAACTCGGCCATGCACCTGAAGTTTCCGCCATGCCTCAGAAGCGGCGACTATCCGGTCATCTGCGACGAGGTGAAGAAAACGTACGCCCATGTGGTGTTCGAGCACGTCAACCTGACTATCAAGCGTGGCGAGAAGGTAGCTTTCGTGGGCAAGAACGGCGAGGGCAAGTCGACGCTGGTCAAATGCATCATGGGCGAGATACCCTTCGAGGGCACGCTGAAAATAGGTCATAACGTCGAGATAGGCTACTTTGCACAGAATCAGGCCCAGTTATTGGATGAAACCCTGACGGTACACCAGACCATAGACAATGTAGCCAAGGGTGACATCCGTCTGCGCATCAACGACATACTGGGAGCCTTCATGTTCGGAGGCGAGGCGTCCGACAAGCGCGTAAAAGTGCTCAGCGGAGGCGAACGCAGTCGTCTGGCCATGATTCGCCTGTTGCTGGAACCTGTCAACCTGCTCATACTGGACGAGCCTACCAATCATCTGGATATGGCGTCGAAGGACGTGCTCAAGGAGGCCATACGGACGTTTGACGGCACGGCCATCATCGTAAGCCACGACCGTGAATTTCTGGACGGTCTCGTCACCAAAGTCTACGAGTTCGGCGGCGGTCGTGTCAAGGAACATCTGGGCGGCATCTACGACTTCCTGCGTTCACGTCAGATCAGCGACCTGAACCAGTTAGGAACCTTGCACGGAGGAAAGTCGGACGTCACCCCGCGGAAAGCCCAGGCTTCCTCCGAGGAAAGTCCTGTCGCGCCCGCCCCCAAGGCGCAGAGCTATCAGGAACACAAGGAACAGCAGAAACGTCTGCGCAAGGCAGAGAAAGCCGTAGAGGAGTCGGAACGCAAAATCAGCGACATGGAGCGACGCCTGCGTGAGCTGGACGAACTGCTGATGAAGCCAGAGAACGCATCGAACATGGAGTTCGTAACGGAATATACCACGACAAAGAAAGCTCTTGACGACGAGGTGGAGCGCTGGGAGCGTCTCTCCGAAGAGCTGGAGCAGCTATAGTAACAACCCCTAAAAAATAAACTGATGAAAAAACTTTTGACAATGATGGCATTAGCAACGATGGCATCGACAGCACCCGCACAGCTGCGTTCAGGCATTAGTCTGAACGACTTGAACACCAGTGTACGTGCTGCCGACGACTTCTACGAGTATGCCTGCGGCGGTTGGATGAAAGCCAACCCGCTGCCTGCTGCCTATTCGCGTTACGGCAGTTTCGACCGTCTGGCCGAGGACAACAACAAACGTATTAACGGCATTCTGAAAGAGCTGTTGGAAAACAGCTACCCGGAGGGCAGTGTCGAGCAGAAACTGAGCGACCTCTACAAACTGGCCATGGACTCGGCACGCCGCGAGAAGGACGGGCTGGCTCCCGTCATGCCCCTGATCAATCGACTTGAGGCAGCCAAGAGCAAGGAGCAGCTTTTTGCACTCCAACTGGAGCTCATGCCCTACGGCGAACAGGAGTTCTTCAGTGCCTACATGGGCGCCGACGAAATGAATGCCACGGACAACATCCTGAACATCAGCCAGAGCGGACTGACGTTAGGACAGAAAGACTACTACTTGGAGACCGACGAGGCTACGACAAAGATTCGGGAGGCATATAAAAAGCACATCGTCCGCATGTTCCAGCTCTTCGGCTTCAAGAAGGGTGCCGCTGAACGCAAGATGCGGAACATTCTGAAAGTGGAAACGGCTCTGGCCAAGGCGTCCAAGTCGCGTACCGAACTGCGTGACCCGAAAGCCAACTACAATAAAATGACACTGCAGGAGTTTGCCGCGAAGTACCCCCACCTACAACTGGAACGCCAGATGAACGCCAAAGGCATTAAGACGCAGTACATACAGCAAATGGTAGTGGGCCAGCCTGCATTCATGGCGGCAGCCGACAAACTCTTTGCCACGATGAAGGCAGATGAGTTCCGCGACGTCATGGAGTGGGGCATCATCGACGGCTCTACAGGCTATCTGAACGACGCCGTTCGTGCTGCGAACTTCGACTTCTACGGCAAGGTGTTCTCAGGACGTAAGGAGGACCACCCGCTGTGGCGTCGCTCCACTAATCAGGTGCAGGGCGTCATGGGCGAGGCTCTGGGACGCATCTATGTCAAGAAGTATTTCCCCGCCTCGTCTAAGGAGCGCATGAAGACGCTGGTCGAAAACCTTCGCGTGGCCTTGGGTGAGCGCATTGCCGCTCAGGACTGGATGGACGACTCGACTAAGGTCAATGCCTTGCTGAAACTGAATACGTTCTATGTCAAGATTGGTTATCCTGACCGTTGGACCGACATCTCGGCTCTGAAAATTGATGCAAAAAAATCTTACTATGAGAATATGCAGGAGTGTTCACGCTTCTGGACTGCATGGCACATAGACCATACAGCAGGAAAACCCGTAGACCGTGACGACTGGTACATGACTCCGCAGACGGTCAACGCGTACTATAACCCTACCACGAACGAAATCTGCTTCCCTGCTGGTATTCTTCAAGTTCCGTTCTTCGACCCAACAGCTGACGACGCGTTCAACTACGGTGCTATAGGAGTTGTTATTGGTCACGAGATGACTCATGGCTTCGACGACCAGGGACGCCAGTACGACAAGGATGGAAACATGCATGACTGGTGGACGGAGAATGACGGAAATAAATTTACACAACGCACTGATAAGTATGCTGATTTCTTCTCGGCTATCAAGGTGCTGCCAGACCTGAATGGCAACGGTCGCCTGACTTTGGGTGAGAACTTGGCCGACCACGGCGGACTGCAGGTGGCCTGGTATGCCTACAAGAACGCCACCAAGCGCCAATCACTGCCCGTCATTGACGGACTGACTGCCGACCAGCGTTTCTTCATCGCCTATGCCGGTGTGTGGGCGGGCAACATTACAGAGGCCGAGATACGTAACCGCACCAAGAGCGACCCGCACTCGCTGGGACGCTGGCGCGTCAACGGTGCGCTGCCGCATATTGACATGTGGTACGATGCATTTGGTGTCAAGGAGGGCGACAAGATGTTCATTCCCAAGGCTGAACGCCTGTCTCTTTGGTAAACAAATCATCCAAAACCCGATAAAAATGCCGTCGTAAATCTAAATTTACGGCGGTTTTTTGTTTTGTTTCAAAATAAATTACTATCTTTGCAACATTATTAAAAACCAGTATGAACAACGATAACCATTTCGACACCTCTGATACCCAGCGCACCGTTCGGTCACAACAGTTGCAGATGGAGTATGTCCCTGTTCAGGACGCCCCACAAGAGCAGATGCTGATGCAACAGCAGAAAGCAGCTGGTAAGGCCTGTCCCTTCTGTGGAGCCGTCAACGACCAGGAGGCCGTATTCTGTGCTCAGTGCGGACAGCCCATCAGCAAAACCACATGTCCCCACTGCGGAGCAGAGGCCGACCCCGATGCCGACTTCTGCGAGGTCTGCCACAAGTACATGCGCAAGGATGTCTGTTCGTACTGCGGAGCGCGCCTGAACGGTAGCGAGGCATACTGCCCAGAGTGCGGCAGCCCGCGTGGTGGAGTGGTGTGTCCCACATGTCACACGCTGAACGACTTCGCCTTTTGCAAGAAGTGCGGCACGGCACTGACCGAGGAGGCGCGCCAGTTGGTCAAGGAGCTGCAGCAGAACCCCGACTATCAGGAGCTGATGACGGCGGTGCAGGAATACTCGAAACTGGAGAACTCGCTGCCCTACGACTCAGAGCGTGACATCAGAAAGGAACAGGCCTGCCAACAGCTGCGTGAGCGTGTGCTGACCCTTTTAGCCCAGGACGAAGGCATTGCCGACCCTGACATTCCAAAGATAGAGACACAGCGTCTGACCAAAGACGAGCTGGAGGAGAAGAAAGCCGAACAAGTCAAGCGGCTCTCGGCCATCCTCGACAAACTGGCCATCCCTGTCACACCGTCACCCGCCAAGGCACGCAACTACGCTATGGCCAGCAAGCCAGTAGGAGTCCGGCTGGCCTGGGTGTGCAACTTCAAGCACGCCATGCACAGCAGTCCTTGTGGCTGCGCCAAGCCCCAGATGGGCGGCAAGTGGGTGATCTTGGGCAAGAACAATCTCACAGACATCAAAGACGACAAATAAGACATTATGGACGAGCATACCATCAGAAATCCACAACCGTCAGCTGACACCACGGTCCGCGTGAATGCCCCGAGAACCCAGGACATCACAGCAGATGTCACCCTGCGTCCTTCCGACACTACGCAGAGCCAGTCAGACGGCGGGGCGGAATTCCTCCTGAAAGGCAGACTATACAGAAGCATCAAATGCCTGAGCGACTCCTCGGGTGAGGCACAAGTCTTCTTGGTCGAAGGCGAGGAGGGTGAGCGGGTGTTGAAGATATACTACCCCAACTTCACCATCAAGAAAACGCTCATGCGTATCATCCAGAACATCAATGTGGAGATGGTGGTAAGGATAGAGGATTACGGTAAGACCTACATGGACGGCAAAAACCGTGACTACGAACTGATGGAGTATCTGAGGGGTGGCTCGCTGAACAACTACGACCTGGACGGAGACTTCAACCAGTTTCGGCGCATTGCTCTGCAGGCTGCCGCTGCACTGACTTTCTGCCACCAACACAACATCATACATAAGGACATCAAACCCAGCAACTTCTTTTTCAGGGACACGAACCACAAGGAAGTGGTGCTGGGCGACTTCGGCATATCCAGCATCATGGAAAATGACGAGAGGCTGCATCGCACGACACAGGCACGCACGCCAGTGTATGCCGCACCGGAGATGTATAATGATGTGATAGACGGAGAGGTGGAGATAACGGCTGCCGTCGACTTTTATTCGTTAGGCATCACTCTGCTGACCTTGTGGCTGGGCGAGAACCCGCTGAGCCAAAACGAGCGCGTCATGATGCGCAAGAAGAACGAGGGACGGCTGCCCCGCGTCAACGAGTTGCCCGAACGTGTGAAAATGATTATCCAGGGACTGACCACCGTCAATCCGCAGACCCGTTGGGGATATAACGAGGTGGAGCGGTGGTTCTTAGGCGAGGATGTCAAGGTAGACCTCTCGTCACCCATACTGAAATATCGCAGTTTCATCGTCGACCCGGAGCGTAACCTCGTGGCAGACAATATACATGAGTTGATACCGCTGCTTGTAGAGAACGAGCGCCTGGCCATCAGCTACCTGTATAACGGACGACTGGCCGGGTGGTTGGAGCAGTGTGGCAACGTGAAACTCAGCTCTGCACTGAAGGACATCGTCGTCAACCGCTATCCAGTCAACCAGTCAGCAGGACTCATGGCTGCCGTCTACACCATGGAACCTACCTATCCGTACCGTGACATTCGTGGCAACTTGTGCGACGACATACACAGCGTTGCCATCTCTGTGCTGAGCTATCTGGATGAGTACAAACTGGTGCTCACTAATCCAAACGACACCCTTTTCCTCTATCTGGAGTCCCATTCCAAGGCTGACGTCGACAGGCTGCGCAGCTATTTCTCGGAAGAAAGCCAATTGGACAGCCGCATAGCTATATTGAAGCTGGCCTTCGAGATAGACTCTGAGATACCGTTCCTGGCCAAGCAGCCGTCGGCAACACTGCAGGAAATCGTACACGCTTTCGGTTACGGTAACTGTTCGGACGATGAGTGGATGAGTCTCAGTGACGGCCGACTGCTGTCATGGATGTATAGCCATGAGGACAAGATGGCCTGCGAGGCCCTTCGTATCATGACCTCCGGAAAGAAACCGTCGCGCTCGTTGGGATACAAGGTGCTATACAACATGAACCGTGACGCTGCTTTTGACCTGCGTGAGGCTGATACCCCCTATAAAGTAGGCGAGGTGCTGGCCGAGGAGCTGAAACAGTGGCAGGACTTGAGTGACCGCGATTTTGCCCTAAAGGTCAGCGACTATGCCAGTGCTGACGGCCGTTTCTCCTATTTCGCGCAGCTGCATGGCTGGTTCGAGCAGATTAGTCAGGCGCGTGCCTGCTTCGACCTGAAGAGTGAAGAGAACCGCGAAAGGCTGAGTGCCTATGACTTGCGAACGGCAGCCTATCGCTTCTGTCGTATTCTCGGAGTGATACCTGCTTATGTGCTGGAAGGCGGCAAGGTGCTGAAAGACGGCAGTGACTTTGACAAGCTGGCCTATCGCCCGCAACTGCTGGCTGCCTTGAAACGTGGCTCCTTAAGCCAATGGATGGCCGTATTCTACCACGAAGACCCTAACAGAGACTTCAGCGAAATGTATAGCTACGAGCGAAAGTTAGAGGAGTGGGTGATCAATCTGGGGGAAATAGACCAGGACCAGCAGTATTACAAACGTTTCGGCAATGCCAAGGAGGAGACGGCTAAGAAGTACAAACAGGTGCGCGAGGGCTACTACCGTGCCAAGGCCAAGGAGCACCGGTGGCGCATTACGTTCTACGCCCTTTGTGGACTGTGGGTATTGTTGTTGCTGCTGTGCGGAGTGTCAGGTCGCGATTACCTGTTGCGCCATTCGTTCCTGTCCATCGGTGTGCCCGTGGGAGGCATGACGGCAGTCATCGTAGGTTTGCGTGCCTACTTCCGGGGCTTCGGCTTCGTGATGTCCGGCATCTTCGGACTGTTAGGTGCTCTCACAGCCTGGCTGCCCTTTGCGATACTCCGGTTTACTGACCATACCTTCCCTGCTCTGTTCGTGCCGGCAGTCATCGCCATCACATTAATATATATGCTTGTCTGCCATGTCACCGACTTCCGCAGTGAGTCAAAAGAAGACAACCAGATGGTCAACGAGGTGATGGAAGACGACATCAAGTCAACACTGCTGGAGCCTCTCTACTATACCTTCAAGCAGAAGTCTTTCAAGTTCAAAGGCTCGAAGTTCGGCATGCTGGACGATGTGGCCAACCAGATACGATCGCTATGCGGCGAGTCGGTCATGCACTACATACTGTGGAGCATCATGGTGGCCCTGCTGTTGCTGGAGATGATAGTCTTCAGCCCCAAGTTGCTGAATATCCCAAACCCTGATGTGGACAATTTACGCAAGAGTCCGTCGGAGATAGTGGACCAGATACAAAAGGACGTAGAATAGCCATGATTTGTGACCATTGTCATAAGGAAAACCGCTCAATAGCCAAGTTCTGCCGGTGGTGTGGAAAACCATTGGTGTCGCAGAATGTGCTGGAACGGCTGGTAGGACTCGACAACGTGAAGCAGCAACTGAAGACCGTTGTTGACACCTACACTTATCTGCGCTCCCGAAAAGATGTCGTCAAGGTACGCCTGAGCGTGAACGCCATTATCATTGGTGAGACTGGCACGGGCAAGACGGCTTTGGCAGAGGTCATCCGCGATTATTTCTACCAGCACAAGATTATAGACAAACCTAAGCTGACGATGGTTGATGCCGTTGACTACCAACGGTTTGTCGACAAGTGGGAAGACAACATTAAGAAGGCGCGTGGGGGAATACTGTTCTTCGACAACGTGCAGAAATTACTGCCAGACCGTTATTCCAATCAGGTAAATCCGCTGGATAAGCTTTTTGTCGAGATGGATAAGTGGGACGAGAACCCCATCGTTATCATATCCGGACTGCCCAAGGGACTGGACGATTTCCTGTCGGCTAACCCGGCGGCACAAAACCGTTTCAAGTACACTTTCCGACTGCCTACGCCTGACTATCAGGAACTGTGCGATATCTGTAAGCAAGAGTTACGCAATACCTATGGCATCTCTGTCTATTCGCCAGAAGCTGAACGTAAGCTGCAACGCTTTTTCCAGTATCAGGTTAAGGTGAAAGACGACAGCTTTGGTTACAGGCATGTTGCTGTTAAGACGGCGGAGGACATCTTCACGTCGTTTATCAGCAGGGGCATCAACGCTGAGAGGGTAGAGGAGCAGGATATACGCGGATATGTGCCTGAGGAGCGCACGCTGGACGACATCTTAGGCGATTTGGACCACTATATCGGCATGGACGAAGTGAAACGTGCTGTGCGCGAGATAGCGTTAACCGTACACAACAACATGGAACGGGCTCAACGCGGACTGGGCGAGCAGCAGAAGGCAGGCATACACATCGTGCTGACGGGGAACCCGGGTACCGGTAAAACCAGCATAGCCCGTAAGTTAGGCGAGATACTGGAAGCCATAGGCTATTTAGACAGCGGACATGTTGTCGAGGTGGACCGCTCAAAGATGGTCAGTCCTTATCAGGGGGAGACACCCAAAGTGGTGGACCGTCTGTGCGACAAGGCCATGGGAGGCATACTCTTCGTAGACGAAGCGTACACACTTGCGCCTGTCAACCAGAGCGGCGACCGAGACCAGCAAGGAGCACAGGCTTTGGAACAGTTGATGAAACGCATGGAGGACGACCGTGGCAAGTTTGTGGTGATAGCGGCAGGATACCGTCAGGAGATGGACAACCTGTTCCGTATTAATGCGGGGTTCCGTAGTCGTTTCAGCTATTTCCTCAACATTGACGACTATACTCCCAGTCAACTTTTCCAAATCATGGAGGTCTTTGCCCATGAGAAAAAGTACGTCTTTGCTCCCGATGCCCGTGAACTTGCGTTGAAGATGATAGCCGAGCTTTACAACTCTCGTGACAAGGACTTTGCCAACGGCCGTACCATGCGCCTGCTGTTCGACAAGATATGCTCGCGGCAGGCAGAACGCCTTCAGCATATCGACATATCGACACTGTCCAATGAGGAGCTGATGACCATAACCGTAGACGACATTCCCTACGAGGCTCCGCAGACCGTTGACTATACAGAATGTCTGGCAAAACTGGACGGACTGGTTGGACTGAATGCTGTAAAAAGGGAAATTACTAATCTGGCTTCCTTCCTCAACCTGCAGATACGCCGAGGCGAAAGCAACACCTTCCAAGGGAAGCACTATGTCTTCACAGGTAACCCCGGAACGGGAAAGACGACGGTGGCACGTATCATGGCCGATGTGTTTCGCACCCTTGGCATCCTGTCACGTGGACAGCTGATAGAGGCTGACCGTTCGAAACTGGTGGCAGGATATTCGGGACAGACGGCCATCAAGACCAATCAACTCATCGATTCGGCCATGGGCGGCGTGTTGTTCATAGATGAGGCGTACACACTGAAGTCAGGCGACAGCGACAGCTTTGGGGCGGAAGCCATAGACACCCTGCTCAAGCGCCTGGAGGACGACCGTGGCAAGTTTATATGCATAGTGGCCGGTTATACGGACCAGATGCATGACTTTATCGACTCAAATCCGGGACTGAAGAGCCGCTTCACCCAGATCATTCATTTTGACGACTATACTCCGGACGAGCTTACTCAGATATTCCTCAACCTGGCCAAGGACAAGAAGTTCAAAGTGGACGAGGACACACAGGGTGCCATCCACCGGCAGTTTGAACAGCTGTACCTGCGTCGTGACAAGAACTTCGGCAATGCCCGTGAGGCACGACGCATCTTCAACCAGGCCGTAGAGAGGCAGAGCCAGCGGCTGATGTCGCTCATGAACATGCCTGACTTCAAGGAGCAGGACATGTATAGCATTACGGTAGCTGATCTGGACCAGCCTCAGGACGAGAAAGCCCGTCCGTTGGATGAGGTGCTTAACGAACTGGATGAGTTCGTCGGCATGCGCTCTGTCAAGAACATGATACGTCGGTTAGCCGTGCAGAGCATGTTTGTGAAACAACGTGCCGCCATGGGTGCCGGCAAAGTTCAGCAGATTTCCATGAACTTCATCCTGACAGGAAATCCCGGTACGGGTAAGACCAGTGTTGCGCGTAAGATGGGGGAGATACTCCAGTCTATGGAAATACTGCCCACCAGCCATGTTATAGAAACCAGCCGTGCTACACTGGTCGGTAAGTACATGGGCGAGACCCCGAAGATAGTCAACAGCATGTGTGACAAGGCCATGGGTGGCATTTTGTTTATCGACGAAGCCTATACTCTCTCGTCGGGCAACGACCAGTATGGTAAGGAAGCCATAGACACCTTGATGAAACGTATGGAGGATGACCGTGGCAAGTTTGTTGTCATTGCTGCCGGTTACAAGGAAGAGATGGAGGCATTCCTTGCCGTGAACCCAGGACTGGCCAGCCGGTTCACTCACAAGATGCACATAGAGGACTATAATGAAGACGAATTATTAGCCATATACAAGAAAATGGCAGCCAAGGACAACTACACGTTGTCGCCTGGTGCAGAATTTAAATTGCTGGACCTCATTTGCAGGCGTATAGTCAGCAAAGACCAGTCGTTTGGCAATGCTCGTGAGATGCGTAACATGCTGGATAAGACCATTCAGCAGTTGTCTGTTCGTGTCAGCTCGCTACCGCCGCAGGAGGTTACGCAAGAGACTTATCAATATATTATGCCTGAGGATATTAAGGAAGAACTATGATTATATGCCCAAATTGTAAAGAAGAGATAGAAGACGGCTCACACTATTGCGACCAGTGCGGGCAGCCTCTCGTCTACTGTAGCAGCTGCGGACGCGTAGGGATGGGACGCCGTTGCACTTTCTGCGGAGGACTGATGACGGGAGCCGACGAACAGCAGGAGCAACGGGACGGAGCCAAGAATGCTGACTCTGTAAGCAGTTCCATATTCTCCTATACAGGAGCCAGTCAGGTGTCACAACGAGCTGACGGGCAATTACCCGGAATGTCAGGCATTCCCACGTTGACACTCTACAATCCGAGTCTTGACATTCGTATTGTAGGTGTTAATGGCGCTATCATCGGCCGTCGTCAGGGTCCCTATCAGCAGATGTTTAAAGATAATATGTATGTCTCTGGCGTCCACGCCCAACTCATATACAAACCAGAGTCAGGGTGGTCTATCATTGACAAGCATTCTTCGAATGGTACCAAGCTTAACCAGCGTGACATTCTGCCTGACATACCGATGACCATCAAGAGTGGAGACATAGTCACTTTGGCCAATGTTAACCTGCAGGTGAGCGTAAACTGAAGATATAAAAAGTTTGTTATAAGGATAAATAGAAGAAATGAGTAGAATAACACTAACGGCAGCAAGCCGTGTCGGATGCGTGAGAAGCAACAACGAGGACATGGTGCTGGCCTACGATAGACTCTTGCGTAGCGATATCTACGCCACAGAGTTTCAAACCGAGAATATGGATCGCTTTGTCATTGCGTTGGCTGACGGCATGGGCGGTCATAAGGCTGGTGAGGTGGCCAGCTCCGACACCTTGTCTAATCTGCAGTTCTTCCTGAGTGATCTGCCCCAAAAGCTTTCCCCTGGGGAGTTTTACGAAATGATGGTAGAATGGCTTCAGTCCATCAACCAGATTATTGACTCAAAAGGGCGTGTCAACCCGTCAATGGCAGACATGGGTACAACCTTAGTGGGCATCATCTATTACAACGGGAAATACTACTGGCTGAACTGCGGCGACAGCCGTCTGTACCGTCTTCGTGACGGACAACTCAAACAAATAACGACCGACCACTCGCTCAGTAATGCCCGTGGCGAGAAGAAACATTCAAACATCATTATCAACTGCATAGGGGCAGGATGCAAGAACTCGTATATAGACATGTTTGAGTTTACCGACGACGTGCGCCTTGGTGACACCTATATGTTGTGTTCGGACGGTTTGAACGACATGGTTCCTGACGCGGCTATCGAACACCTGATGAATGACGGAGCCAATGCCAATGAACTCTGTGAGGCCGCCATAGATGCTGGTGGTTATGACAACGTTTCGGTATGTGTTTTTAAAATTGAAAATTAGTCAGTAAAGATGCCTTTAAGATTACCCGATAAACTTCCCGCCATAGAACTGCTGAAGCAGGAGAACATCTTTGTGATGGATGATTCGCGTGCACACATGCAGGACATCCGTCCGTTGCGTATTGCCATTTTGAACCTGATGCCGCTCAAGATTACGACAGAGACAGACCTCATACGTCTGCTCTCCAACACCCCTTTGCAGTTGGAAATCAGTTTTATGAAGCTGAAGAGTCATACACCAAAGAATACTCCTATAGAGCACATGATGATGTTCTATCGTGATTTTGAACAAATGCGGTTGGAGAAGTACGATGGAATGATTATCACAGGAGCCCCGGTGGAGACGCTTGACTTTGAGGATGTCAACTACTGGGACGAGATGACCGAAATTTTCTCGTGGGCGCGTACGCACGTTACGAGTACCTTATATATATGTTGGGCAGCCCAGGCTGGACTATATTACCATTATGGCATACCCAAGTACCCGTTGCAAAAGAAGATGTTTGGCATATTCCCGCAGGTGACATTAGAGCCCCAGCTACCCATCTTCCGCGGTTTTGACGATGTCTTCCAGATGCCTCATAGCCGTCATACGGAAGTACACCGGGACGATATTCTTGCCAATCCGGCGCTTAGCCTCATCGCAGAGTCTGCGGAGAGTGGTGTGAGCATCGTCATGGCTCGTGAAGGTCGCGAGTTCTTCATAACAGGACATTTAGAGTACGCTCCTGACACGTTGGACAAAGAGTACAAGCGTGACAAGGGGCACCGTGATGACGTGGACATGCCCATCAATTACTATCGTGACGACAATCCGGACTTGCCCCCCGTTGTGACGTGGCGCGCTCATGCCAACTTGTTGTATAGCAATTGGATTAATTATTACGTCTATCAAGAAACACCATACGACATCAACCAAATCAGATGATAGCTCTTGAACTGCTCTCACCGGCCAAGAATCTGGAGTGCGGCATGGCTGCCGTAGACCATGGTGCTGATGCTGTATACATCGGTGCTCCCCGTTTTGGTGCCAGAGCAGCGGTGGGTAACAGCATTGATGATATCCGGCAGCTGTGTCAGTATGCGCATCAGTTTTCCGTAAAGGTCTACGTTACGGTGAACACGATACTCTACGATAGCGAGTTGGACGAAACTCAGACCATGATAGGTCAGTTGTATGAAGCTGGTGCCGATGCCATCCTTGTTCAGGACATGGCTATTCTCCGTATGCAAATACCCCCGATAGCCCTCCATGCTTCTACACAGACCGACAATCGCACTGTCGAAAAGATACGCTGGTTGCGCGACTGCGGCTTTGAAAGGGTAGTGCTGGCTCGTGAACTCTCAGTTCAGGAAATTGCTGACATTCACCGTCAAGTTCCCGACATGCCTTTGGAAGTCTTTGTCCACGGAGCTCTATGTGTCAGCTATAGCGGATTGTGCTATGCTTCGCAGCAGTGTTTCCAGCGTTCGGCCAATCGGGGTGCCTGTGCCCAGTTCTGCCGCATGAAGTTTGACCTGATTGATGCCGATGGTCACGAACTGGAACATCAGCGACACCTGTTGTCACTGAAAGACCTGAACCAAATCCGTCATTTGGAGGAGTTGATAGAAGCAGGAGCCACCTCGTTTAAGATAGAGGGAAGACTGAAGGACGTCGGGTATGTGAAGAATGTTACAGCTGCATATAGCGAAAAGCTCAATGCCATTGTCAACCGTCATCCTGACCTCTATTGCAGAGCTTCCAAGGGGCACAGTACCTATACCTTTACGCCCAATCTTCAAAAGACATTCAACCGTGGCTTCACCACCTATTTCCTTCATGGCCGTCAACCAGACATTTTCTCACCAGACACACCCAAGGCCATGGGCGAATATGTCGGTAAAGTGAAAGAGGTAAGGCAGCATTCCTTCAATGTGGCTGGTACGGCTTCGTTTGCCAACGGTGACGGCTTGTGCTTCGTCAATGAACAGCGCGAACTGGAGGGCTTCCGTGTCAACCGGGCTGAAGACAACCGCCTGTATCCTCAGAAGATGCCATCCAGCCTACGTCCTGGAATGGCTCTCTATCGCAATAACGATCAGGATTTTGAACGCCTTTTGGCTCGTCCGAGTGCCCAACGCAAGATACCCGTTACCATGCATTTCGATGTTACTCCAGAAGGGTTCAGCCTTTCTGCTTGTAGAGTGACTGTAGATATTAAGTGCGAACATCAACAGGCTAATCATCCACAGCACGACAACATTGCTCGTCAGTTGTCGCGTCTTGGTGGAACTCCTTATGAATGCAACAAGGTTGAAATACCCGAATCGTTCAGCCTGTTTGTTCCCAATAGCGTGCTTGGCGAATTGCGCCGTCAGCTGTTGTCGGCCCTTACGGTCACAGATAGGAAGAGAACTCGTCAGCGTATGCCTGCAACTGCTTCCGAAGTACCGTCTTATCCTTACCCTTACCTTTATAATATAGCCAACCACATGTCGCAGCAGTTCTATGATGTCCCGACGACTTCCGCTTTTGAGCTAAAGGGAGGGGAAGGGCCTGTCATGCAGTGCCGTCATTGTCTGCGCTATGCGTTAGGTTACTGTGTCAAGCATGGTGGACGTCGTCCGCAATGGCGTGAACCGTTGAAACTGCGACTGGGTGATGGACGTCTCTTTCGTCTTGAGTTTGACTGTAAACAATGCCAAATGAATGTCTATGCGGAAGATTAAACCTCTCATCATACTCTTGGCAGCACTGTTGCTTACCTCCTGCTACAACCACCGGCAGCGGACTCCTGACGCATGGGACCTGACCAAGCAGCAGATGGACTCCATCTCCTTTTCTACAACCCACCATTATTCCCAAGGCTTTAATTTTGTGGTTAACACAGAAAGCCTGCCGCTTTCAGACGAGTTGCCCGACTTGGCCTTCGATACCCTTTATGTCACGAAAGGTGAGCGCATTGTTGTGGCCGAGATACAGACGGTACCCACCGACACCATTGACTCGGTATGGGTAAAAGTGGCTCGCGACCAGATTACACAGGGATGGATACGCGAGAGTGAACTGCTGCAAGGCGTATCGCCTGACGACCCCATTTCAGAGTTCATTGACTTCTTCTCCGACACCCATTTACTCATCTTTTTAGCCTTCTGTGCTGTTGTCGGCAGTGCCTATGCCATGCGTCGTCTGCTGCGCCATAAGGCCTATATCGTCCATTTCAACGACATTGACTCCTTCTATCCCACACTTCTGTGTCTGTTGGTGGCAGCCTCAGCCACTCTTTATGCTTCCATACAAATGTTCGCACCAGAGTCGTGGCGTCATTTCTACTACCATCCCTCGCTCAATCCCTTTGCACTGCCGGTTCATCTCGGCGTATTCGTAGCCTCCGTATGGGCTATCATCATCGTCGGGGGTGCCGCTGTCGACGACGTATTCCGTAAGCTCCAAGGTGGCGAGGCCTTGCTTTATCTGGCCGGTCTTGCTGCTGTCTGTGCCGTCGATTACGTCGTATTCAGCATCTTCACCTTGTATTATGTGGGTTATGCTCTGCTGGTGGCCTACGTGGCTTATGGCCTATGGCGGTTTTGCCGCTTTTCGCATAGCCGCTACGTCTGCGGATACTGTGGGAAGCCCCTGTTGTCAAAAGGACGTTGTCCTCATTGCGGTACGCTCAACGAATAGGGCGCATGACCGCCGCTAACCATGTTTAGTACGGAAGTTTTCTTTAATAAAACAAAAATCTGAACTGGTTGTGTAAGGGTTTTCGTTTTTTTTCAGTATCTTTGCAAAGTATTTTGCGATAGTACATCAATGGATCACATCAGAAACTTTTGCATCATTGCACATATAGACCATGGGAAGTCCACGCTGGCTGACCGTTTGTTGGAATACACCAAGACCATTCAGGTGACGGAAGGCCAAATGCTGGACGATATGGATTTGGAACGCGAGCGTGGCATCACCATCAAGAGCCATGCCATCCAGATGGAATATGTGTATAAAGGCGAGAAATATATCCTTAACCTGATTGATACTCCGGGACACGTCGACTTTTCTTATGAAGTGTCTCGTTCCATCGCTGCTTGCGAGGGCGCGCTTTTGGTAGTCGATGCTACGCAAGGAGTTCAGGCTCAAACTATTTCCAATCTTTATCTGGCCATAGATAACGATTTGGAGATCATCCCCGTCATCAACAAGATAGACATGCCGTCAGCTATGCCCGATGAGGTGGAAGACGAGATTGTCGACCTCATTGGCTGCGACCCGGAGGACATCATTCGTGCCTCCGGCAAGACCGGCGAGGGCGTGGAGGATATACTTAATGCTGTCGTTGAGCGCATACCGGCTCCTACAGGCGATGCCGAAGCTCCCTTGCAGGCTCTTATTTTCGACTCCGTTTTCAATTCGTTCCGAGGCATCATTGCCTATTTCAAGATTGTAAACGGAAGCATCCGTCAGGGCGACAAAGTGAAGTTCTTCAATACCGGTATGGAGTATGATGCCGATGAGGTGGGTGTGCTGAAGATGGACATGATACCCCGCAAGGAACTGAAGACGGGTGATGTGGGCTATATCATCAGCGGCATCAAGGACTCCAAGGAGGTCAAGGTCGGCGATACCATTACCCATGTGGCACGCCCTTGCCAGCAGGCCATCGAGGGATTTCAGGAGGTGAAACCCATGGTGTTTGCCGGTGTCTATCCTATTGACCCTACTGACTACGAGAACCTGCGGGCATCACTGGAGAAACTGCAGCTGAACGATGCCTCGTTAACCTTTGTTCCCGAGACTTCCGTAGCCTTGGGCTTCGGTTTCCGTTGCGGTTTCCTCGGACTGCTGCACATGGAGATTGTGCAGGAACGACTGGACCGTGAGTTCGATATGGACGTCATCACCACCGTGCCCAACGTCACTTACATGTGCTACACCAAGCAGAAGGAGGTGAAGGAGGTGCACAACCCCTCGGGGCTTCCTGACCAGACGATGATAGACCACATAGAAGAGCCCTATATCAAAGCCAGCATCATCACCGCAGCCGACTACATTGGCCCTATCATGACGCTCTGTCTTGACAAGCGTGGCGAGCTGATTGACCAGCAGTATGTCAGCGGTGGTCGTGTGGAACTGCGTTTCATGCTGCCTTTAGGCGAGATTGTGATTGACTTCTACGACAAGCTGAAAAGCATCTCGAAAGGCTATGCCTCATTCGACTACCACATCGACTCGTTCCGTCCCTCTAAGCTCGTCAAACTGGATATCCTGCTGAATGGTGAACCCGTCGACGCCCTGTCAACGCTGACCCATCAGGACAATGCTGTTTCTTTTGGACGGCGGATGTGCGAGAAATTGAAGGAACTCATCCCGCGCCAGCAGTTTGACATCGCCATTCAGGCTGCCATTGGTGCTAAGATCATTGCCCGCGAGACCGTCAAACAGGTGCGCAAGGACGTCACGGCCAAGTGCTATGGCGGTGATGTCAGCCGTAAGCGCAAGCTGTTGGAGAAGCAGAAGCGCGGAAAGAAACGCATGAAACAGATAGGCAATGTGGAAGTGCCGCAGAAAGCCTTCCTGGCCGTTCTGAAGTTAGACTGACGACACAGAAGTACCAACTGAAAATCTAAGAAACAAATGACAACGATTACTTTGACGACGAGAGACGTGGCCCGCGAACTGGCCCGGCGCTACAGTACGATGACTCATGAGGAGTTGGACGTGTTGGAGAGCATTCTCGTGCCTATGAAATTCCAAAAGGGTGAGATTATTCTGAAAGAGGGAGACGTCTGCACCAACATCTATTGGGTAGTAAAGGGGCTGGTACGCCAGTTCTATTATAAGAACGGTAAGGAGTTGACGGAATACATGGCTACCGAGAACCATATCTGCATGTGCATAGAAAGCCTGTTCAAGGAGGAGCCGACCCGTCTGCAGATCCAGGCGTTGGAACCCACCGTCATCTTTGCCATGCCCAAGCCGAAACTGGAGAAGGAAGCCGTCAGGAACGTCAACATACAGATGCTCTACCGTAAGATTTTGGAAGAGTCGCTCATTCTGTCGCAGGTTCACGCTGACATGCTTCGTTTCGAGTCAGCTCAGGAGCGTTATGCCAAGTTGGTCAAACGCTCGCCCCAGTTGGTACTCCGTGCCCCGTTAGTCTATATTGCCAGCTACCTCCAGATGACTCCCGAAACGCTGTCCCGCGTCCGTACGTCAGCACTTTTGGAAGGCAAGTAGAGGCGCTCAAAGTCTGCCGCAGAAGGTAAACATGCCAGGGAACTCCTTGTCGAGGGCAGGAGGACAGCCTTGGAACAGACCAAACAGGGCACTCCCTGAGCCGGACATGGCTGCATAGGTGGCTCCTAAGTCGTAAAGTCGTTCTTTAATCCTTGCTATTTCCGGGTAGAGCGCAAAGACACTCTCTTCAAAGTCATTAGTCAATTCATTGCGCCAGCACGCAACGGGTTGCATCACCACCTCACGGCAGTTCTTGGCGGGGTAGTGGGGCCTGATGCGTGAGAAGGCTTCCTTTGTCGATACAGGTATGTCAGGACGCACAACACCAATATACCATCCTGCAAGGTTTAGGCTGACAGGTGTCAGCAATTCGCCGATTCCCTCGGCATAGCATGGGCGTGACAGGATGAAGAATGGGCAGTCGGCCCCCAGCTGCACGGCATAGTCCACCATTTGCCGTTCGGTAAGTTGCAAGGCAAACATGTCGTTCAACAGGCGTATCATGTAGGCGCAATCGCTGCTGCCGCCTCCCATGCCGGCCTGCGTGGGGATGCCCTTCCACAGGTGGGCATGAATGCGTGGCATTTGCGGGAAGTCACGCTTCAGCAGCTTGTATGCGCGAACCACCAGGTTACGCTGCTCGTCACCCTCTATCTCGATGTTGGTTACTTTCAGGTCGCAGTCCGTGTCCGACGGGAATAGCCCGTCCATCGGCTGAACCTCAAGGGCATCCTTCAAAGGGACAGGGTAGAACACGGTCTGCAAGTTATGGTAGCCGTCGGCACGTCGCTCCACGACATTCAATCCAAGGTTCACCTTGGCTATGGGGAATGTTGTCATCAGTCTTTTTTCCTTTTAAATTTCAGTGTCTTTGGCAGTTTCTGCCATTTTCCCTTTTGCGGCACCTTGATGGTGCTGCCTGCTCCCTGCTTCAGCGTGTAGATGGAGTCGTTCTCCCGTGTCAGCGTGGCCGTCAGGTCTTCACTTCCGTAGTCGTTGATGAGTTGGAGGGTGGCCTTGTGCTCGTCCTTCACCTCGCAGGCCGTTATGACCCAGCAGAACGAGTTGTGCAGCTTGCCCAGATAGCCCGGCAACTGCCCGTATAGCTCTTGTCCCGGTACTTCTACGTTCTGTTCGTACAGGTTGATGCGCAGGTAGACCTCGTACTCATTATTATAAAGGTACGCGCGAAAAGAATTGCGCTCTTTCTGTGCCAATGCCACGGTGCAGCACATCAGCAACAGGACTGTCAGTAACTTTTTATTTGTCATTTGTTTCATATCGATGACGCAAAGGTAGCAAATCTAAATCAATAAAACGTTGACTCGCTGAAAAATAAATCTTAAAACGTTGCAATATTTTAAATTTTTTAAGTATCTTTGCAGCCTAAACATTGGTATTAATATGGCAAAGGATTATTTGAAGCCTGATTTTATCTTCGAGTCGAGCTGGGAAGTATGCAACAAAGTAGGTGGTATCTACACCGTTTTATCCTCTCGTGCGAAGACTTTGCAGGACGAATTGATGAACCGTATCGTTTTCATTGGTCCTGACTTTTGGAAGGAAAATGAAAGCCCCTATTTCAAAGAAGACAAGTCGCTGTTTGCCGAATGGCAATGGGAAGCCAAGGAACAAGGCCTGAAGGTTAGGGTAGGCCGTTGGACTATTCCTGGCGAGCCTATCGCCATCTTGGTTGACTTTACCCCCTTCTTTGAGCAGAAGAACGAGATTTACGGATGGCTGTGGGAGCACTACGGTGTAGACTCGCTTCATGCCTATGGCGACTATGACGAGGCATCCATGTTCTCGTATGCGGCCGCTTTGGTGGTCGAGAGTTTCTACACGTTCAGCATAGCCCATTCTACCTTTACCACCCAGACCCGGGTGATTTATCATGCCAACGAGTGGATGTGCGGATTGGGAGCGCTCTACATCAACAACAAGCTGCCCCAGATTGGCACAGTCTTCACTACCCATGCCACCAGCATAGGACGTTCCATTGCCGGAAACCAGAAACCCCTTTACGATTACCTCTTCGCTTACAACGGCGACCAGATGGCTCAGGAGCTCAACATGCAGTCGAAACACTCCATCGAGAAACAGACGGCTGCCTTCGTCGACTGCTTCACCACCGTCAGCGACATCACGGCCAACGAGTGCAAGGAACTGCTCGACAAGCCCGTCGACGTTGTGCTGCCTAATGGTTTCGACAACAGCTTCGTGCCGAAGGCTTCCGCCTTTACCCGTAAGCGTGGTCAGGCACGCCGCCGTCTGTTGGAGATTGCCAACGCGCTGCTTGGAGAACAGCTTGACGACGACACGCTGATAGTCTCGACTTCAGGCCGTTACGAGTTCCGCAACAAGGGTATTGATGTCTTCGTCGAAGCCATGAACCGCCTGTTGCGCGACAAGGACCTGAAGAAGAAGGTGGTCGCATTTATCGAAGTGCCTGGTTGGGTAGGGGAGCCCCGCAAAGACCTGCAGGAGCGTCTGCAGGGCGGACAGTCGTACGACACTCCCCTCGACGTGCCCCAGGTTACCCACTGGCTCCACAATATGAGTCACGACAACGTGCTGGGCATGCTGAAATACTACGACATGCACAACCGGAAGGAAGACCAGGTCAAGGTCATCTTCCTGCCGTGCTATTTGGACGGCAAGGACGGCATCGTCAACATGACCTATTACGACATCGTCTTAGGCAACGACCTGTGCATCTATCCCTCCTATTATGAGCCGTGGGGCTATACGCCGTTAGAGGCTATAGCCTTCAAAGTGCCCTGTATCACGACCGACCTGGCTGGCTTCGGACTCTGGGCCAACAAGGAGTTCGGCCACTATGGCGAGCTGGAGGACGGCGTGAAGGTCATCCACCGCACTGACTACAACTACTCCGAGGTGGCCGACAACATCAAGGACACCGTGGCCAAGTTCTCCAACATGACCAAGAAGCAGATAGACAGTTGCAGGAAGAAGGCCGACGAACTCTCCAAGCGGGCTCTTTGGAGCGAGTTCATCCAGTATTATTATGAGGCTTACGACATTGCCCTGCGTAAGGCAGAAGAGAGAAAACAATAAGAAATAGTAATTATTAATATAGTGAATTACAACTATGAAGATTAAAGCAGATTATGCAAATGCTCCCCAGTGGAAAGAGTTGACCGTCAAGTCAAGCCTTCCCGAGCAGCTGAAGTGTTTGGACGAGATTGCCCACAACATGTGGTGGGTGTGGAACTTCGAGGCACGCGACCTCTTCCGTGACCTTGACCCCGAGATTTACTATGACGTGAAGCACAACCCCGTGATGCTGCTGGAACGTCTGACTTTCGAGCGTAAGGAGGAGATACTCAAGGACAAGGCTTTGATGAAGCGCATCAAGGATGTCTACGCACAGTTCCGTGCGTACATGGACGTGGAGCCCGACAGCAAGCGTCCTTCCGTAGCCTACTTCTGCATGGAGTACGGTATCCATTCGGCACTGAAGATTTATTCAGGCGGTCTGGGAATGCTGGCCGGCGACTATGTCAAGGAAGCCAGCGACTCTAACGTCGACATGTGCGCCGTAGGCTTCCTCTACCGTTTCGGCTACTTCACCCAGAGTCTTGCCATGGACGGACAGCAGATTGCCAACTACGAGACGCAGAACTTCCCCTCGCTGCCCATTGAGCGCCAGCTCGACAAGGACGGCAACCCGCTGGTCATCGACGTGCCCTACACCAACTATCAGGTGCATGCCTACGTGTGGCGTGTCAATGTCGGTCGTGTGAAGCTCTACCTGCTGGACACCGACAACGAGATGAACTCCGATTTCGACAAGCCTATCACCCACGCCCTCTACGGTGGCGACTGGGAGAACCGTCTGAAGCAGGAGATTCTGCTCGGCATCGGCGGCATGCTGCTGCTGAAGAAGCTCGGCATCAAGAAGGACATCTACCACTGCAACGAGGGTCACGCCGCGCTCTGCAACCTGCAGCGCCTGTGCGACTACATCGAGGAGGGGCTTACTTTCAATCAGGCGCTGGAGCTCGTTCGTGCCAGCGGCCTCTACACCGTCCACACGCCCGTGCCTGCCGGCCACGACTACTTCGACGAGGGACTCTTCGGCAAGTACATGGGTGGCTATCCCCAGAAGTTAGGCATCACGTGGGACGAATTCATCGGCATGGGACGTACCAACCCCGACGACCACGGCGAGAAGTTCTGCATGTCGACCTTCGCCTGCAACACCTGCCAGGAGGTCAACGGTGTGTCGATGCTTCACGGATGGGTCAGCCAGAAGATGTTTGCACCCATCTGGAACGGCTACTATCCCGAGGAGAACCATGTGGGCTACGTCACCAATGGTGTCCACTTCCCCACCTGGTGCGCTGCCGAGTGGCGTAAAGTCTATGCCAAGTACCTGGACAAGAACCACATGAACGACCAGTCGAACGAAGATGTCTGGCGCGGCATCTACGACTGCCCCGACGAGGAAATCTGGGCTACGCGCCAGGCCTTGAAGAACAAGCTGTTCGACTACATCGAGATACAGCTGCGTGAGACATGGCTGAAGAACCAGGGAGACCCCAAGCGCATCGTCAAGCTGCTCGACCGCTTCAACCCTAACGCGCTGGTCATCGGCTTCTGTCGCCGTTTCGCTACCTACAAGCGTGCGCACCTGCTGTTCACCGACCTGGAGCGTCTGTCGCGCATTGTCAACAATCCTGAGCGTCCCGTCATCTTCCTCTTTGCCGGCAAGGCCCATCCCGCCGACGGCGCCGGTCAGGGACTGATTAAGAAGATATTCGAGATTTCGCAGCGCGACGAGTTCCAGGGCAAGATCATCTTCCTCGAAGACTACGACTTCCTGCTGGCCCGCCGCCTCGTCAGCGGTGTCGACATCTGGATGAACACCCCGACGCGCCCGTTGGAGGCTTCGGGTACTTCAGGCGAGAAGGCCGAGATGAACGGTGTCGTCAACCTGTCGGTGAAGGACGGCTGGTGGTTAGAGGGCTATCGCGAGGGTGCCGGATGGGCACTCACCGAGAAGCGTACCTATCAGAACCAGGGGCATCAGGACCAGCTCGATGCGGCTACTATCTACTGGCTGCTTGAAAACGAGATTGTCCCCCTCTACTACGACAAGGACAAGAAAGGCATCTCAAAGGGCTGGATCAAGGTTATCAAGAACTCTATTGCTCAAATTGCACCTCACTACACGATGAAGCGTCAGCTCGACGACTACTATTCCAAGTTCTACGAGAAGGAAGCCAAGCGCTTCAAGGAACTCTCGAAGAACGACAACCGCCTGGCCAAAGACATTGCCCAGTGGAAGGAAGCCGTTGCCGAGCGTTGGGATGCCATCAACGTGGTCAGCTGCGAGTGGAACTTCCCGGCAACAGGACTGGACGCCGGTCAGCAGTATCACATCAAGTATGTCATCAACGAGCAGGGGCTCGACGATGCCGTCGGTCTGGAGAAGGTGAATATCTACACCAACAAGGACGGCGAGGAGCGTGTCTATAATGTAGAGCCGCTGAAGGTCACCTCTCACGAGGGTAACCTCTACACCTTCGAGGCTGACCTGACGCCGCAGCGTTTTGGCCAGTACAAGTCGGCTATCCGCATGTATCCGAAGAACAAGAACCTGCCTCACCGTCAGGACTTCTGCTACGTCAAGTGGCTGGAGCTTCCCCAGATGTAATTCTTTTAGAGGCTACAAATCCATAAAGAGCAGCGCATCCTGACCGGGGTGCGCCGCTTTTTTTTACCACTGCGGCTGATACTTTACCATCGTGTCGCTGAGGGTATAAGAATTTACAGACGATAAGGCCGTATTTAGCCTGCAACACTTTTATGTTAACAATCTTTTTTTTTTTTTTTTT
>JAFTGB010000076.1 GCA_017458125.1 Prevotella sp. | reverse complement strand
GTTGAGCGCCGAGGCACCGAAGAGCCCCGTCACGGCCAGACCCAGCAACACATAGATGACCACGATAGAGGCACCATAGGTCATGGCCTCGCTAATGGCCTTCGACCGCTCCTTGTTTCGCTTCAGGAAGAACGACACCGTCATGGGTATAATAGGCCACACGCACGGGGTGAGGATGGCCAGGAAGCCACCTAAAAGTCCCTCGAGGAAAATCATCCACCACGACGTGGCCCCGTCGGTGCCGCCACTCTCGAAGGCGCGAAGGTCTTGGGTGATGGGAGACCATAATGAAGAAGTGAAAGCCCCCTTGGCATCCTCAAGTGTGTTGGCCGGCTCTACGGCATCCGAAGGGGCATCAGTTGTTGTTGAGGAGTCCTTTTCAATTGCTGTCGGCGTGTCTGTAGAGGCTTCTTCTGGGGTGGTAGGGGTGGCCTGTACTTCGGCGGTTTTCGGCGATTCACCCTTCCCCTTAAACTCTACTTGCGTTGGTGGCAGGCACATCTCATCGTTGCAGGCACCATACTCTAAGTAGCAGCTGATGTCGTACTGAGGCTTGGTGAAGCGAATTTTCTGAACGAAGGCACCACTATGCTCGAAGAAGCGCAGCGTCATGCCAAACATCTCGTCGTATTGCTCCATAACCTTGCCTCGCGGTGTCAGCTTGCCCACCAGTTCGGCCCCCTGCATGCGCTCGGTGTGCAGGGTGGCCTCAATGGGCCCGTCCTGCCCCAGTTCGGTGCTGTAGACGTGCCACCCAGGATCGATGGTGGCGGTGAATACGATTTCGGCTTGATCGCCCTTTAGCATGTTGAGGGCCGACTTGAAGTGCACGGGGTCTGCCATCTGTGCTTGCACGCAGAGCGCAAGCAGCAGTAGCGCGAGCAGTGAAAAGACTTTCTTGATCATCGTTAGTTTTATGTGTGTCAATAAATTTTCGGCAAAATTACGAATAGTTTGCGACATTCCCAAACTTTCTGCTCATTTATTTGGCGGTATGTCCGTTTTTTGCTACCTTTGCAGAAACAATCAAGTGACTTCTATGAGCGATTTCCTGAGCCGATTCCAGAAGTCGGCTTTCATTTCCCAAGACCATACCAGGCGCGTGGGCAGGGTGGCGGTGCTGTTCAGGCTGGACTTTGCCAATGGTGCCACGGTGACGGTTGTCGACCAGAAGGGACAGCCCGCCATGCCCGACTACCGGCTTTACCAGGGCGAGGTGTTCAATGTGTTGCGCATGATGAGCACCATACGCCAGGAGCAGGCCATGCGCATTAGCTGGGGCGAGGCAGACGAGCGCATTCGCCTGGCCGACTATCCCTACCTGCTGTTCGCGCTGCTTAGGTGCGACAACCTGGTAGACAGTCAGTTACAACCCATCAGCGTGAGCAATGCTGAGGCCGCTATTGTGCTTAGCATCGACGAGAGCGATAATATGTGCACCCCACGTCTGCAGGCCCGCACCGAGGGCATGGCCCCGCAGCCGTTCAGCCTGCTGAGCGATGTGTTCGCCCTCATTGGTCAGACCGTTCACCCCATTGCCTCGGTGGGCGAGAACCACCAACGGCTGTCGTTCTTCATCGAGAGCTTCCCCCGCCAGCTGCTGGAGCAGTACCTCTCGGTATTTTATAGCTATGTCGACAATGTGATGCTCGACTTTGCGGGCTACGAGCTGGTACGGTCGGAGCAGACCGTGCCCACCATTCCCACGGTGGTCATCGAGAAGGTCGATGCCGACATGGCCCTCTACCTGCGCCTGTCGCACACGCTGCAGGGCATGCAGGCCGACTTTGGCGAGCACTTCGACCTGACGTGCGTGGCCCAGTTGCAAGACATGGAGCGGCGCGTGGTGCTGCGCAGCATTGTGCAGAGCGACTTCGGGCAGGAGGTAGAAGAGCTGTACAAAACCATCATTGGCTATGCCCCCACGAAGGCTGATGCCAAGGAGGTGTGGCAGCAGGACGGCGAGTTTATCATTCCCCAGGCCACGGCGGGCCCCTTCCTGCTGCAGGCCCTGCCCAAACTGGTGAACCACTACCAGCTGCTGGGGGCCGAGAAGCTGCGCGAGTACCGCGTGAAGGCTGTGAGGCCGAAGATGAAGCTGGGCCTGAGCAGTGGCATTGACTTCCTGGAGGGTACGGCCACCGTGAGCCTGGACGGCGAGGAGCTGTCGCTGCGTAAGTTCCTGCAGCAGTACAACAAGCAGAAGTATATCACGCTGAGCGACGGCAATCGCGCCCTGATAGACGAGGGCTACGTGAGGCGGCTGGAGCGCATCTTCAAGAAGGCCGGACGTAGTGGCGACGACAAGATCAAGGTGTCGTTCTTCGACCTGCCCGAGGTCGAGAACCTACTACAGGAGAAACTGCAAGGCGAGGCCTTCGAGCATCATCGCAAGTTCTACGAGGGCTTCAACAGCCTGGCCTCGCAGCGCTTGCAGACACGCGGTGTGCAGGCCACGCTGCGCAACTACCAGAAGGAGGGCGTGAAGTGGATGAACTACCTCTACGAGAACCATAAGGGCGGCTGCCTGGCCGACGATATGGGCCTGGGCAAGACGCTGCAGACCATCACCATGCTGGTGCGCGTCTACTCGAAGAAAGCCAGCACGCCTCCCTCGCTGCTGGTCATGCCCCGCTCGCTGCTCTTCAACTGGCAGGACGAGTTGCACAAGTTTGCCCCACAGCTCACCTATTATATTTATTATGGTGGGCAGCGCGACCTCGACGAGGCTATGAAGCACCAGTTGGTGCTGACCACATACGCCCTGGTGCGCAACGACGTGGAGCAGTTGCGGCAGCGCAAGTTCCACTACATTGTGCTCGACGAAAGTCAAAACATCAAGAATCTGGCCTCGCAGGCTACACAGGCCGTGATGCTGCTCGACGGCGAGCACCGGCTGGCGCTGAGCGGTACGCCCATCGAGAACAACCTGAGCGAACTATACTCGCTGTTTCGCTTCCTGAACCCCGCCATGCTGGGCTCGGCCGACGAGTTCAACCGCGAATATGCCTATCCCATACAGCGCGACGGCAACAAGGAGGCCACCGAGAGCCTGCGCCGCAAGATATTCCCCTTCATGCTGCGTCGACTGAAGAAGGACGTACTCAAGGAACTCCCCGACCGCACCGAACAGACACTCTACGTTGAGATGGACGACGACCACCGCCGCTTCTACGAGCAGCGCCGCCAGTACTACCAACAACTGGTGGGGCAGAGCATCGACGAGCAGGGGCTGGAGCGCTCGCAGATGGTTATGTTTCAGGCCTTGTCAGAGTTGCGCCGCATCTCGTCGGTGCCCGAGAGCCTGACCGATGGCACCGTGGCCTCGCCCAAGATTCCGCTGCTGTGCGAATCGGTCGAGGAGGCTGTGGCTGGAGGTCATAAGGTGGTGGTGTTCTTCAATTTTATTGCCGGCATCGAGCTGGTAGGCGAGCGGCTGTCGCAGCTGGGCATAGACTATGCCACGATGACGGGCTCTACCCACGACCGCCGTGCCGTGATAGAGCGATTCCAGCAAGATGCCAACTGCCGCGCCCTGCTCATGACGCTGAAGACGGGCGGCGTGGGGCTGAACTTGACCGTGGCCGACACCGTCTACATTTTCGAGCCGTGGTGGAACAAGGCCGCAGAAGAACAGGCCATCAACCGTCTGCACCGCATAGGGCAGAAGGCCAAGGTGATGAGCTATGCCCTCATCACCCGCGATACGATAGAGGAGAAAATACGCCAGCTGCAGCAACAGAAGAAAGACCTGGCCGACAGCCTGATAACGGGCGACCAGTCAATGACCAAGCAGCTGACAGAGGAAGACATCAAGTTTATTCTGGGATAGACAACACTCGAAAACGAACGTATGAATGACGAAGACAAAAAGACCAAGGTCTTGATGCAGGCTATCTTTGGGTACGAACCGGAGGAGATAGAGACCGACCCGATTATCCTGTATGAGCCCGACAGCGGCCTGCTGGCCGATGCTGTCGACCAGCTGAACAGCCGCTACACCAAGCAGCAGATATGGGAGATGTGCCGCGTGCTGCACCCGTGGCTGCGCTCGCGTGGCAGCATCTTCAAGAAGACCGCCGAAGGCCGCCGCGTGCCTTATACTGAGATGAGACCCCTCTTCAGCCAGAACTCGTACAAGCCCGATCTTGTGAAGGCCCTGGCCATTGTCCTCGTAGAGCCGCGCAACCTGCAGCTCTACGTGGACGCGATGGAAGAGCCGATGCGCCAGCTGTGGCGCAGGGTGCTGCTGCAGGTGTACGTGAGACAGAGCCAGGCCAAGAAGATACTGGGCACCAGCAAGGCCATCATCTCGTTGTCGCGCTCCTACTATTACGGCAACACGCCCACGTGGGCACAGGAGGGCTTCGCCTTCTTCTCCATTGCACGTGCCCCAGGCACCACGGTGAAGTATGGCTATCGTGAGACTGAGAGTTTCATTAGCATCAGCACCACGATACATCAGTTTTTCTTCCCAGTGTTCTTCCCAGATGTGGCTGGAAGTGACGTGGCCCTGACCGAGCTGCCGCCCGACGAAGATCTGAAGCTGTTTGACTGCGAGGCCGAGAGCGTGGCCAAGTTCCGACTGATGCAAGGACTGTTAGAGCAGGGGGCTGTAACTGTGAGAACCAGAGGGGTGGCGCAAGGTGAGATGAAACGGGTGGCTCAGAAGATTGGCCTGCAGGAGTTCTTTCCCGATGCAGCCTCGCCTTTGGAGCAAATGCTGCACGTACGCTTTTACGTAGAGATGCTAACGTTAGAGCATACCTACCTGCGCCGTCGCGTTGGCGGCAAGACCAAGAGCCTGGCCGACTATGCCTCGACGCTGCGCAATCTGCACCAGCACATAGATGAGGTGGACTACTTCCTGACAAGCGCATTGTTGCCGCACATCAAGGGACTGCGCAAGCCGCAGTTGCAGGTCAACAAGTGCTGGAAGCTGTACCGTTTCCTCGCAATGTGGATGGCAGAGGAGCCTGAGCGGTGGGTGTCGGTCGAAGATGTGTTTATGAAGGCTACAGACCTGTCGAACTCAGAAGAAAAGAAGTATGGCTTTATGACGATGGTGTTCTCGACAACAGACCTGAAAAACGACGTGGAGGTGGTGAACGAGATGAGCGGGCGGTCTATCGACGTGAGTTCGTTCGTAATGGAGTTCGGCTACACGGTGCTACAGGCGGCCGCCTTTATGATGTGCAGCCTGGGTATGGCCCAGCTGGTAACGGGCAAGCCCGTGCGCGACGTGGTGTCGCCTTTCGCCCGGGCCCGTTACCTGCGGCTCACGCCCCTGGGCCGCTACACACTGGGCATCGATAAGACCTACGAGCCACCCCATATAGACCAGAAAGCCTACTTCGAATTGGACCCCGACCGGCTTATCATACGCTCGCTCGAAGATCCCAACCCCTATGCCCAGTTGCTGCGCGACAGCTCGGTGCCCATCTCGAAGAACCGCTACGAGACGTCGGCCAGTAGCTTCCTGGCCAAATGCTCCAGCCGTGAGGACGTGGAGAACAACATCGCCATCTTCAAGCAATTTATCAGTAGCGACCTGCCCCCATTGTGGAAGCAGTTCTTTGACTCGCTGCTGCTGCACTGTAACCCTCTTGAGACCGACAATACGGCCTATCGCCATTACCGCTTGTCGCCAGAGAATACCGACTTGATACGCCTCATCACCACCGACCCTGTACTGCGCAGTCTCGTCATCCGTGCCGAAGGCTACTTCATCCTGGTACGGTCAGACAATCAGCGCAAGTTCGAGGAACAGCTGAAGAAGCATGGCTACTTGCTATGAACGCCTTCTGAGGAACTGTATGGCCTGTTCTATGTGGGGGTACATGAGCTCGTCGTTCAGAATGAACGGAACCACCTTGCGGAATTCGTCGTGAATCTGGCAGATCTGTGGCGACGATTTGAGCGGCAAGCGGAAGTCGAGGGCCTGGGCGGCGTTGAACAGCTCGATGGCCAGCACGCGCTCGGTGTTGTAGATGACCTTGTAGAGCTTGATAGCCGCATTGCCACCCATCGACACCAGGTCTTCCTGGTCTTGGCACGACGGTATGCTGTCGACGCTCGAGGGCATGGCCAGACTCTTGTTCAGGCTGACGCACGATGCAGCGGTGTACTGGGTAATCATGAAGCCGCTGTTAACCCCCGGATTGGCCACGAGGAACGAGGGCAGACCACGGGTGCCTGATACCAGGCGGTAGATGCGGCGCTCGGAAATATCGGCCAGTTCGCTCATGGCAATGGCCAGGAAGTCGATGGGCAGGGCGATAGGTTCGCCGTGGAAGTTGCCTGCCGAAATGATTAGGTCGTCGTCGGGACAAACGGTGGGGTTATCGGTGGCCGAGTTGATTTCGATGTCGATAACCGATTTTACGTAGTTGATGGTGTCCTTCACTGCACCGTGTACCTGCGGTACGCATCGGAAGGAATAAGGATCTTGCACGTGGGCCTTGATGTTGTTCAGTATCTGGCTGCCTTCCAACAATTCTCTCATTCGGCGGGCCGTCTCTATCTGTCCCAGATGGGGGCGAACGGCATGCACGGCATGGATGAACGGCTCAATGCGGCCGTCGAAGGCATCGAGACTCATGGAAGCAATCTTGTCGGCCCAGTCGCTTAGCCGCTGCGCTTCGAGCAGGGCCCACACGGCAAAAGCACTCATATTCTGTGTGCCGTTGAGCAGTGCCAGTCCTTCTTTCGAAGCCAGCTCAATGGGCTTCCAGCGCTTCTTGCGGCATAGCTCCTCGCCGCTTATCACCCGGCCTTGGTACTCAACTTCACCCAGTCCTACGAGCGGCAGGCATAGGTGGGCCAGGGGCACAAGGTCGCCAGAAGCGCCGAGCGAGCCCTGGCGGTAGACCACGGGGTAGACGTCGTTGTTGAAGAACTGCACCAGGCGTTGCACGGTGTCGAGTTTACAGCCAGAATAGCCGTAGGAGAGCGACTGGATCTTGAGCAGCAGCATGATTTTCACTACGTCGTTGGGCACTCGCTCGCCTACGCCGCAGGCATGGCTCTTGATCAGGTTGATTTGCAGCTGGCTGAGTTGGTCTTTGCCTATCGAGACGTTGCATAGCGAGCCGAAGCCCGTGGTCACGCCATAGACGGGTGCGCCGTTCGAGGCTATCTTCTTGTCCAGATAGGTGCGGCAACGGCGAATGCGCTGGCGAGCATCGTCGGAAAGTTCCAGTTTTTCGTCGTTCCTGATAATTTCGCCGATGCGTTCAATGGTGAGGTGATCGGCCGAGATGAGATGTGTTGTCATAGATGATTTTTTCGTTATGATTGTGATTGGGGTTAGGGATGCACTTCGCGTAAAAGCTCTTCAATGAGTGCCTTGTGGTGGCCAGGCAAAATGATGTGATGGTTGCCAATGGGGTTGGTGAGGAAGTAGGAGGTGACGCAGGGGGTGGAAAGGCTGATGACTTGCTGGGTGCGGCAAAGGTCGGGCTTGGCCTGGGTGCACTCGAGCGTGCCTTCGTCAACAAAATAGCGTTGCAGGTCGCCCGACACCTTGAAAATGGTGACGGGGCCTTCGGGCATATGGCCGCGAATGCCAACGCCGATGCCTGACTCGAAATGGGTGTCCAGTTCGTAGCGGTCGACCATGTTCAGGGGGATGGTGCAGTGGGCAAACAGCATTTGGCCTGTCTGTGGGTTGATGCTGGAGGGATTAGCCTGGAACCCGCTGACGCCCGTCAGCACGCTGGCAATGGTCATCGAGAGCAGGGCAGGTACATCACCCTCGCACCCAGCCACTATGCCCTCGCCGTTGAGCTTGGCCAAAGCCAGACAGCCCGTGTTGTGGACGGCTGACAGCAGGTCGAAACAACGCAGAGTGAAGCCTTGCAGGCGGTGACGCTCAACGATGGCCTTCAGTGCATTGTGTATCTGGTTGGCTCCTTCAAGGGGAAGCGTCCCCTCTTTGGGGGATGGGATGCTGTTGTTGGCAAGGGTACTATTAACCTCGTTCAATAATTCCTGCATGGGAATATCCACCAGTTCTATGCCCAGCAATTGCTTCACTCGTGCCTTGTCAGCTTGGCTGGAGATGAGCCAGTCGGAGGGCTGGCCTATGATGCCCAGACGGTAATGCTGTAGCTGTTGCCTTGCTTCAGCTGCTTTTGATATGATGCTGATTCTCTTTGAAATATACGCTGCATCTCCATGAATGATTTCACCTCGTAAGCCATGCTGTCGTAAGTAGGACAGAATCTCCATAGAGGCGGCGAGCGAGTTGCTTTTGCCCGATGTCAGTAGGTAGAAAGGCTTCGCAGACTGGGCCTGCAACTGGGGCAGCATTTGCAGGAAGATGCCCTCTGTTCCGCCCGTGCGTACATATATAAGATCGAGGGCGTGAGTGCCGTAGCTGGCATAGTCGCTGCCTAGGAAGTCGAACTCAATATGAAGGCTGGAAAGAAACTCGCTGGTCATGCTACCGACCGCTTGCTCGTCGTGGAGCTCAGAAGTGAGTGTATAAATAGCTGTTTTTTTCATAGACTGCAAAGTTAGTGCTTTTTCTGCAAATAAATGCAATTTTAATAAAGAAAGTTTGCGAAATTGAAGAATTATCAGTAATTTTGCCAGCCAGAACATCTTTTTGCTGCATAGGCAAAAGTAAGTTTAACGAAAAGGGAGAGAAAAATGAAGGTACTTTTGATTAATGGAAGTCCGAAGGAGAACGGCAATACGTTTCTGGCACTGAGTGAAGTGGCAAAGACGTTGAACAGTGAGGGAATCGACACTGAGATGATAAGCATTGGCAAGCGGGCCGTTCAGGGTTGCATAGCTTGTGGCATGTGCGGCAGGACGGGAAAATGCACGTTCAACGACGACCTGTACTGCAAGGTTCTAAGAGTCGTGAAGGATGGCATCGATGGTTTGATTGTTGGGTCTCCCGTATACTACGGAGGTCCGAATGGTTCGCTTTGCGCCTTGCTCGACAGGGTCTTTTATTCTCTTGGACCTGACCTGCAGTATAAGCCAGGTGCCAGCGTCGTGGTGTGCCGTCGTGGTGGTGCCACGGCTGCATTCGACCGCTTGAACAAGTATTTCACAATGATGAACATGCCGCTGGTCAGCTCACAGTACTGGAACATGGTCTATGGCCAGACTCCAGGTCAGGCAGCACAGGACGGAGAGGGCTTGCAGACGATGCGGACTCTTGGACACAATATGGCTTGGCTGCTCAGAAAACTGGGCACGGGCGAGGGAATGATTCCTGAGAAGGAACAGCGGGTTTGGACAAACTTTATTCGATAAAGAATGGAAAGAAGAACAACACCAGAGTTTATCACGAAGTTGCAGCCAAACGAAATCTTTGTGTTTGGCAGCAATTTGGAAGGAATGCACGGCGGAGGAGCGGCGTACATCGCCTATCGCAAGTTTGGAGCTATAATGGGACAGGGCGTGGGGCTGCAAGGCCAGAGCTACGGCATACCGACGATGCAGGGTGGGGTAGAGACGATTCAACCGTATGTTGACGAGTTCATCCAGTTTGCCAAGGAGCATCAGGAATTGACTTTCCTCGTTACCCGCATCGGTTGCGGTATCGCAGGGTTCACGGATGAGGAAATCGCTCCGTTGTTTGTCGATGCCCATTATGTAGACAATATTGTGCTGCCACCTAACTGGTAAGTATGATTTGACGTTTGTGCAGCCTCTCCGATGCTTTACTTCCTAATTCCATAGCTTTTGGGGATGGCGCGGATGCCATTTATGGTCACAAAATGGCCTGCAATAGCCTGCAATTGGCCTGCGAACAAACTTTTTCATTAAAAAACGCTCAAAATATTTGGTAGTTCGAAAGAAAATAACTACCTTTGCACCCGCAAAAGCCAATATGGTGCCCGTAGTTCAGTTGGTTAGAGCGTCAGATTGTGGTTCTGAATGTCGTGGGTTCGAGTCCCACCGGGCACCCAACAAAAAAACAAGCCGAAAATTGCCGAGAATGCCGATAAATAAAGCATTCTCGGCGTTTTTATAGGCAAAAATGAAATTTGAAAATATTGAGATGATTTGAATATTTAGGGGCAAAAACCGTCGCAAAACCGTCGCAAAAATGGTTCGACCGTCGCAAAACCGTCGCAAAACCGTCGCAAAGTTTTAGCGTAAAATCAGCGCAAAGTGAAACCCTTTTTAAACAATTCATCAAGATGGCAACGATTACAACTGAGTATGGAAAGTTAACGTCAAAGAACACGAGAACAGTCTACCTGAAGATTAGACAAGGAGACACGGTAAAGCGCCTGAACACCAGCATCAAGGTGGAAGAATCGGAAATTAACTGGCGCACGAACAGGATCAAGACTAGCAAGAAACAAGCTGTCATTGACCAGATGGTGGGCGACTTGCAAGCCAAGTTAACGCAGATGGGTATGAAACTGCTCAACACGCCCGACATCGACGCAAAGACTATTGCGAACAAAATAGTCAAAACAAAGGAGGCTGTGGACTTCTTCGCATTTGCCGACCACTGGATGGAAACGGCAAAAATCAAGGGGTTGAAAAACTATAAGTGCATGCTCAACACCTTTGAGAACTTTTTGGGTAAGCGCAGTATTGATTTTGCTGACATCAACTACACGCTGCTGAAGAGATTCGAAGATTATCTCTCGGATCGCCCCAGAGCACAGTCGTTGTACCTCGGCGAACTACGCCACCTTTTCCGCGAGGCTATGCTGGAGTATAACACTGAGTATGATTCTGTCATTGCCTATGACCCGTTTGTGAAATACAAGGCTCCCCGACAGGTCATGAAGAAAGGCGTGAGAGCTTTAACCCAGAAGGATTTGCTGAAAATCTTTGCTTACAAAGGCCGTTCCAATAGCCGTGAGCAGCGGGCTCGCGACTGTTTCATCCTCTCGTTCTGCCTGATGGGCATGAATTCAGCCGACCTGTACAATGCCACGAATTACTCCTACAACACCATTCGCTACAATCGCACCAAGACCAAAGACCGCCGTAGCGATGAAGCCTATATCGAGGTGAAGGTGCATCCGTTCATCAAACAGTTGGTTGAGACCTATCGCGGCACCAGCCATGTGTTCAACTTCCACACTCGCTATGGAAACCTTGACACTTTCAATCAGAACTTGAACAAGGGGCTGAAGATTGTGGGCAAGGCTGTTGGCATCCCCCATCTGGAGTTCTACTGTTCTAGTCACAGTATAATTTGTAACCCGATTAAAATCAACTTGTTAGGCAGTTCGCAATTGGTAACTGCTAACGGATAAGAAACGAGCTGAATGCTTTCGTCCGCCTTAACTTGCTTCTTACCAAAGAACACTTTTTCTGTTTGCAAAGGTAGCAAATAATTCCTAAACTCAGCACGTTTGCCACAACTTTTTTACTTTTTTTATTTCCTTCGGCAAACAAGCAATTTCCACTTTTATCACATCGGTTGCTTTGCTTCCTCAACTTTCCTCACGGCTGACGTGCTCGTCGTTGGGCTGTCCTTTGTTGCTGTATCACATTATCAGGACAAGCCAGATAGAGTGCTATAGCAACGGAGCGGCGAGAAGATAGCACGCTAACTTCTCTTTTTGCCACTCCCTGCGGACGGCCTCAATGACGGCAGTCGGCTGTGAGGACGGGAAGAAGCATTTGAAGAAAAGCATTCAGGCATCCAACATTCTGTATCTTTCGCATCGTACTGGTACGACGGGAGAGATACAGAGAGTTGTCTTCTGGTAGGCAATCCCCACAAGAGTGCGTTGGAAGAGTCAGGCAGATGATAAACATTTGTCTGTCTGTTCCAATGCACACTTGCTTTATGGGCTTGCTGTCCCTGCTTTTCAATGTCCATACGACACTATCAATCCATTTCCTTACATTGGTTCATTTTGCTTTGCTTCAAGCAAAAGAACAAATCCCTTTTATTGTCTGTTCCCATCCTTTATTACTGTTCCTCTCTTTACGGCTGTTCAATGACTCACAACCTGTCCAACTTCCGCAACATCATTCACGGCTGACTGCTTACGTCATTGGGGCTGTCCTTTTGTTGCTGTATCACACTATCGGGACGAGCCGGATAGAGTGCTATAGCAACGGAGTGGCGAGAAGATAGCACGCTAACTTCTCCTTTTGCACTCCCTACGGACGGCTCCCAATGACGGCAGTCGGCTGTGAATGATGGCAGGAAGAGGTGGAAAAGCCATCCCTGCTTTTCTCTGTTCATTGCCTACTATCATCTTCTTGTACCACGCATTTCTAAAAACACAAGCATCCCAAACTCTCGTTTTCTCAGGCGTTGCCAGGAAGGGGGCAAGCCACCTGATTGCAATCCGCCCCGTGAACCTTCGCAGGTATTTCAGTACGCCCGTTAGATACGTTCCCGTGGCAAAGGTAAACCCGCAGATTGGAATGGAAAGTTCAAGCCACAAGGGTTTTCGGGAAAATCTCCACACCGCAAGGGGTAGTATTTTGCCGAAAAAACTTGCCGTATCCAATCTGCAACCTTTGATAAAGCCACAGGAACGAAACAAACGGCGATAGAAATACGCAAAAAAAACGAAGAATTCACGGAGTACGGATTAGTTCAGTAGGAACTCACTTCACAGCTCCTGAATCCGCAAAAACAAAAGTTGAACATCAAAACCAATCTGAATATGTTTAAGTACGCCCTTCTCGACTATGTACCACAGCGTTACCTCCGTCGTGCATCATTCGACACACTGGAGAACGACCGCTTCATCCTCGACTTCAAGTCAGGCAGACGCTATGCGACCGACAAGGCTTCACGGCTCATCGGCAAGGCTCTCTCATTGATGGACTTGAAGGACACTGTGATAGTCTGCATCCCTGCAAGTTGCCAACAGACCTATACCCGCAGGTTCCGCAATTTCTCAGCCAAGGTGTCCGCCCTATGTGGTGCAATAGACGGGTTCGAGCAT
>JAFTGB010000015.1 GCA_017458125.1 Prevotella sp. | reverse complement strand
TTTCACTTTTCACTTTTCACTTTTCACTCTTCACTTTCGCCTCCACCCACTTGCGTGCGTTGACGAAGGCTTCTATCCACGGCGTCACTTCGTCCATGCGGCGCTCCTCGGGGTACCAGGCGCACTGCCACGGGAAGATGGCACGCTCCAAGTGCGGCATCATGCACAGGTGGCGACCGTCGGCCGAGCAGATGCCTGCGACGTCGTAGTCGGAGCCGTTGGGGTTGGCAGGATAGCCGTGGTAGTTGTATTTGGCAATCACGTTGTACGCGCTCTCTGCCTCAGACAGTGAGAACTTACCCTCTCCATGGGCCACCCAAAGGCCGAGTTTGTTGCCACTGAGTGAGCCAAACATCACACTCTTGTTCTGCGGAATCTGTAGCGTGATGAACTCCGACTCGAACTTATGGCTGTCATTATGCAGCATCTTGGCACGACGGGCGGTAGCAAATTCTTCATACTTCATTCTTAATTCTTCATTTTCGCAAAGTCCCAGTTCCACCATCAGCTGGCAACCGTTGCAGATGCCGAGCGAGAGCGTGTCCTTGCGGGCGTAGAACTTGTCCAAGGCCTCCTTGGCCTTCGGGTTGAAGAGGAAGGCGCCAGCCCAGCCCTTGGCCGAGCCTAACACGTCACTGTTGGAGAAGCCGCCGCAGAAGACTATCATGTTGATGTCCTCCAAGGTCTCGCGGCCGCTGATGAGGTCGGTCATCATGACATCCTTCACGTCGAAGCCTGCCAGCCACAGCGAGTAGGCCATCTCGCGCTCACCGTTGGTTCCCTTCTCGCGGATGATGGCGGCCTTGATGCCCGTCTTCTCGCGGCGGTCGGCGCTGATGCCGTATTGCTTCAGCATACCCGTGAAGTCACGGTTGAACTTCATCTCCAAGGGTTGCTGCTTGTAGTTCTCGTAGCGCTCCTTGGCCTTGCCGTTGAAGCTCTGCTTGCGGTCCAGCAGGTAGCTGGTCTTGTACCACACGTCGCGCAGGTGGTCGATGTCGAAGCAAAGCTCCTTTTCGCCAGCCTTCACCACGATGTCGCGGCTGTCGGCTACCGTGTAGCCAATCTTGGCGAAGCCCACGCCGCAGTCCTCCATGAAGTCCTTGAACTCCAGTTTGTGGTTGTCGCTGACCTGGATGACCACGCCGGGATTTTCTGCGAACAGCACCTTGACGATGTCGCCGTCCTGGCAGAGGTCGTGCAGGTTGATGTGCATGCCGCCCTTCGTGTTGGCAAAGGTCATCTCTAACAGCGTGGTAATCAGACCGCCTGCCGAGATGTCGTGACCGGCCATCACCCAACCCTTCTTGACGAGTTCCTGCACGGCCATGAAGGCGTCGGCAAAATATTCGGCATTCTTCACCGTAGGCACGTCGCTGCCCACCTTGCCCAAGGCCTGGGCGAAGGCCGAGCCGCCTAAGCGCTGCTCGTCGAACGAGAAGTCGATGTGGTAGAGCGAGGCGTGCTTGTCGTTCTTCACCACGGGGCTTACCACCTTGCGGATGTCGCTGACCTCGCCGCCAGCGCTAACGATGACCGTTCCCGGCGAGATGATCTTCTCACCGTTGGGGTACTGCTGGGTCAGCGACAGCGAGTCCTTACCTGTGGGCACGTTGATGTGCAGCTCACAGCAGAAGTCGGACAGCGCCTTCACACCCTGGTAGAGGCGGGCATCCTCGCCCTCCTGCGAACGGCACGGCCACATCCAGTTGGCGCTGAGGCTCAGGCTTTCCATGCCGTCGGCCAGCGGAGCCCACACAATGTTGGTCAGGGCCTCGGCCACGCTCAGCACGGAGCCTGCGGCAGGATTGGCCAGTCCGGCCTGCGGGGCATGGCCCAAGGCGGTGGCTATGCCCTTGCGTCCGCGGTAGTCCAGTGCCACCACACCGCAGTCGCTCAGCGGCAGCTGCAGCTCGCCCTGACACTGCTGGCGGGCTATCTTACCCGTCACAGAGCGGTCTACCTTGTTGGTCAGCCAGTCCTTGCAGGCCACGGCCTCCAACTGCAGCACTTTTTCAAGTGCGGAGTTTATAGTGAACTCTTCACCATTCGCTATGTCGTATTTGACATCCTCATACTTACGCTCCACGGTGTTGTCGCGCATGATAGTCTTCGGCGAGTGGCCGAACATCTGGGCCACGTCCAAGTCGAAGGGCTTCACGCCGTCGCCCTGACGGAACAAGAAGTGGGCGTCGCCCGTGGTCTCGCCGACGACATACATCGGGGCGCGCTCACGCTCGGCTATCTTCTGCACATGCTCAATGTGCTTCTCGTCAATCAGGAGACCCATGCGCTCCTGACTCTCGTTGGCTATGATTTCCTTGGCCGACAGCGTCTGGTCGCCAATGGGCAGCTTCGTCATGTCTATCTCGCCGCCGCACTCCTCGACGAGCTCCGACAGGCAGTTCAGGTGACCGGCAGAGCCATGGTCGTGGATGGAGACCACGGGGTTCTGGTCTTCCTCGCACAGGGCGCGCACCAGGTTGTAGGCACGCTTCTGCATTTCGGGGTTGGCGCGCTGGATGGCGTTGAGCTCTATGCCGCTGCTGTAGCGGCCGGTGTCGACACTCGACACGGAGCCGCCGCCCAGTCCGATGCGGTAGTTGTCGCCACCCACCACGACCACCTTGTTGCCCTTCTGGGGCTCCTTTTTCAGGCAGTCGCGCTTCGTGCCGTAGCCCACGCCGCCGGCCAGCATGATGACCTTGTCGTAGGCGTACTTCGTGGCCCCGTTCCCGTTATCGTTCCCGTTCCCGTTATCGTTCCCGTTCTCCTGATGCTCAAACGTCAGCACCGAGCCGCAGATGAGCGGCTGTCCGAACTTGTTGCCGAAGTCCGACGCACCGTTCGATGCCTTGATGAGTATCTGTTCCGGTGTCTGGTACAGCCACTTGCGTGCCGGCATGATGTCCTCCCAGTCACGAGCCCCGCCATTACTCATTTTTCCTTTCTCATTCCTCATTTCCGAGTCGTCAAGACGAGGATAGGCTGTCATATACACCGCCGTACCGGCAATGGGCCACGAGCCTACGCCGCCGCCCATGCGGTCGCGTATCTCACCGCCTGTACCCGTGGCGGCACCGTTGAAGGGTTCCACCGTGGTGGGGAAGTTGTGGGTCTCGGCCTTCAGCGAGATGACGCTCTCGATGTCCTTCACGCGGAAGTAGTCGCTCGTCGACTGGTCCTTCGGAGCAAACTGCTCCACCACGGGACCCTGGGCGAAGGCTACGTTGTCTTTGTAGGCCGACAGTATCTTGTTGGGGTTCTCCTGCGTCGTCTTCTTAATCATCTGGAACAGGCTCGACTCCATCTCCTTGCCGTCGATGATGAAGGTGCCGCCGAATATCTTGTGGCGGCAGTGCTCGCTGTTGATTTGGGCGAAGCCGAAAATCTCGGAGTCGGTCAGCGGGCGCCCGTTCTGCTTCTCTATCTTGTGTAGGTATTCTATCTCCTCGGGGCTCAGTGCCAGACCCTCCTGCTCGTTGTATTCCTCTAAGTTGTCCACATACTTGATGGGCTCCGGCTGGATGTTGACGGTGAAGATGTCCTGCGTCAGACCGTTATACATGCGCTGCAGCATGGGGTCGAAAACCTTGTCATTTGACGATTTCACCATTTCACCATTTGACGATTTCTCCATTTCACCGTCCTGCAATGGTCCAATAGTCGATTGGTCAAATTGTCCAATCGGGAAGTATTCCTCAATGCGGCAGATGCCCTTCAGGCCCATGTTCTGCGTAATCTCGACGGCATTCGTCGACCACGGTGTCACCATCTCGCGGCGCGGACCGACATAGCGGCCGCTCAGCTCCTTGTCGGTCAGCAGCTCGGCGTCGCCGTAGAGCCAGCACAGTTCCTTCACTTCGTCTGCATTCAGCTGATGGTCCACATCGGTGGCTATCACGCTCTTCTGGGGGGTCTTGAAAAAGAATATCATGTCCTTTTACCTTATTATAATAATAATTTTGGTGCAAAGGTACGATTTTTTTTAAATTTATAGGCATAGTTACTTAAAATAATATAAATCCCAGCAACTTTCGACCGAAATGCGCGTCTAATCATTAACTTTGCACCCAAATCGGGTGTCACATCACCCGTCAAACCCACTTAACCCACTACACCCACAATACTCACAACAACCCACAAAAAAACAATAACCCTAAAAAAAAAAGAACAATGAAAAAGAATGTCATCATCATCGCTGTGGGAACAGCCCTGCTGCTCTCCAGCTGCGCTTCCAAGAAGGACCTCGTGGCATGCCAGGAGGAGAACAAGGCTCTGCAAACCAACTACCAGAACACCAAGGAACAGCTCGCTGCCTCGACGGCACGCGTCACCAGTCTGGAGGAGCAAATCAAGGAGCTGCGCCGCAACAATGCCAAGCTGCAGCAGTCGCTCGACAAGAGTCTGACCAACACCAGCCAGAACAACATCAGCATCGAGAAGCTGGTAGACCAAATCAACGAGTCTAACCAGTACATCCGCCACCTCGTAGAGGTCAAGTCGAAGAGCGACTCACTCAATATGGTGCTCACCAACAACCTCACCCGCTCGCTCTCCAAGGAGGAGCTGAAGGAGGTCGACGTGCAGGTGCTCAAGGGTGTCGTCTACATCTCGCTGGCTGACAACATGCTCTACAAGAGTGGCTCATACGAGATTAACAGCCGTGCATCGGAGACGCTGTCGAAGATTGCCAAAATCATCAAGGACTACAAGGACTACGACGTGCTCATCGAGGGTAATACCGACGACGTGCCCATCTCGCGCGAGAACATCCGCAACAACTGGGACCTCTCCTGTCTGCGTGCCTCCAGCGTGGTGCAGGCGCTGCAGAACGACTACGGCGTAGACCCCAAGCGGCTCACCGCCGGTGGACGTGGCGAGTACAACCCCTTGCAGCCTAACACCACCGAGGTAGGCAAGCAGCGCAACCGCCGCACCCAGATCATCATCACTCCCAAGCTCGACGAGTTCATGGACCTCATCGGTCAGGCTCCGGACGAGAAGTAAAAAGTGTTGAATGTTGAATGTTGAATGTTGAATGGTCGCCTGCGGCGATGATTAATTTAAAAATTAATAATTGACAATCGGCGAAGCCGACAACTCAACATTCAACATTCAACATTCAACACTTAAAACTCAACATTCAACATTCAACACTCAACACTCAAAACTCTTCATCAAAAAACTCTTCCTCCCTCGCTCCTACAGTGAAGTCGCTACGCTCTTTGGCGTCATTCAGTTTCTCCGATGTCGACAGGATGCACTGCACCTTCAGCTGCACAACCTGCATCCCAGGTTTCATGTATGTCTTGCTCATAACGGTAACAGCCTCCTTTTATTTCTTGATAAACTTACGACCGTTCTTGATATACATACCTTTCGTAGGCTGAGCCACACGACGCCCCTGCAAGTCGTAGACAACACCGTTACCGTTATCGTTCATGTTGACGCTGTCAACTCCCGTAGGCTCCTCCACCTCAGGGTCCTCAGGCTCTACAGGCACCACGGGCTCGTCCTCCTGATAGCCGTCGCTGATGGTCAGCTGGCGCGCCTCGACGACGCCGTCTATGGCTATGTAGGCACGGTAGGTAGGCACCGTGGCGTCGCTGCCCACGCGCACGAAAGCACCGTCGGCAGCGTCGTAGGCAAAGTATGTCGTGCTCTTGTCCGACGTCAGCGACAGCGACTCGTAGGAACCCTTGAAACTCATGTCGCCCCACATCACCGAGCCTGCCTCCACGGGCTGCTCGATGTCCACGTTTTCAATGCCGTCAAACAGTTTAACGTCCGTATTGCCCGTCACCGTCACCAAGTATGGCTTGTGGGGATACATCTTCTTCACGGGGTCAAACCATATACTTTCCTTTGAGGCCTGATAGCCCGCAAAGCTCTCTATCTCGCAGCCCAGCTCCTTGATGGCATCCACCTGATCCGTGTTGAGCTCGAAGGGCAGGCACACCGTAGAGCGTTGACCGACGGGGAACGTGCGTTTCAAGCCGCCCTTAGTACCTATCTGGTAGACCACGTTGTCCTTCACCGTCAGCTCGCCGCCTAACACCGTCGTCGACGGCACCTTCAGCCAGCGCAGAGCCTCGTCAGCCTCCAGGTCGGCATTCAGCTGGCTCACCACAAACGACGGCATGTAGCCCTCAAAGTCGCTCAGGTCCACGTCAGCCTCCTGCATCGCCGTGCCATCCGCCGTCACCGTCACATACGACACCGCCACATCTGCCGTCTTAGCCTTCTGCGTGCCGCTGATGCCTAACACCGTCTCTTTTATGATGATGGGGTAGATACCCGGCTGCATCGTAGCGTCGGTGGTGTATCGGGCCTGCAACACCACGCCACTCGTACCCTTGATAGGGTTCAACTTCTGAGACGACACGATGATTCTCATGTAGCCGTCTTGCTGTATATTGTAGCTCACCGAGTGCTCGTAATTCTTGTCGTATGTAAATTCATCTTCCGTAAACGGGTAACGTGTGCGCTCAAGGGCAATGGCACCGAAAGACATTCCCTCAGGCAACATGATGTCAAACTGAATACTCAAAATGTTGGGTTCCTCGTTAGTCATTTCAAAATAGAGCGTAGCCTTGTCATCAGTCGTCACTCCCGGCTTCGTAACCACAGGCTTCACCTGAATGACGTTCTCTGCCGTCATGCTCAGTGCACCCAACACCAAGGCTGTAAAGAAAAAGTAGATTCTGCGTCTCATCATTAATTCAGTTTCTTTATAACATACAAAACACCACGGCATCAACAGACTGCCGTGCTTTTTCCGCTGCAAAGGTACGAATAAGTGAGAACAAAACAAAACAAAAAGCTTTTTTTTTGTTTTTGTTACTCCTTTGTTACCCGCCACACCCCGTTTTCGGCCTCCTTTTTGCTATCTTCACAGTAGGTTGCCGTCCACGGCAACGCCAATTAACAATAGTAATTAACTAAAACCCAAAACAACATGAAAAAAAACAAAAGCACTATCCGTGAAACCTCCTACGTCACCATCCGCACAAAACCACTCACCCACGGGCGACAAAGCCTCTACCTCGACATCTACCACAACGGACGGCGCACCTACGAGTTCCTGCGCCTCTACCTCGTTGCCGACACCGGACCCGAGGCACAACAGCAGAACAAAAGCACACTGGCGGCAGCCACGGCCATACGCAACCAGCGCAACCTCGACATCGTACAGGCACGCGGAGGCATACGCACCGACACCAGCTCGCGCATGACCCTCGTCGAGTGGCTCAAAACATACCGGCAGCTCAAAGCACAGAACGGACAAAGCATGGAGCGCGCCACATCCGTCGGCAACGCCATACACCACGTCATAGCATACCGCGGAGACAAAGTCAGACTCTGCGACATCGACGAGGAATACTGCACCGGGTTCATCAACTACCTCGCACACGCACCCTCACAACAGCACCTGCTCACGCCCAGACGCATCGCCATCACCTCCGCCAACCAGTATTTCGCCATATTCACCAGCGCACTCAACGAGGCAGTACGCAAAAAACTCATACCCGTCAACCCCGTCAACAGCCTCAGCCGCGAAGACCGCAAGCCCATCCGTGCACCCAAGCCCAACCGGCCCTACCTCACCATCGACGAGGTCAAGACCCTCGTCACCACACCGTGCAGCCACCCCCAGGTCAAGTGCGCGTTCCTCTTCTCGTGCTTCACAGGACTACGCATCAGCGACATACGCAATCTCAAGTGGAGCAACATACAACAGCGCGACGGCAGCCGCTTCCTGTCCATCACCATACAGAAGACACGCGAGCCCCTCACCATCAAACTCAACCGCCAGGCCCTGCGGTGGATGCCCAAGCCCGAAGCCGACGACAGCCACGTCTTCCACCTGCCACCGTTCAACCATAACGTGTGCAATCAGCTGAGACAGTGGATAGCACAGACGAACATACAGAAAAACATCTGCTTCCACTGCGCACGCCACACCTTCGCCACCATGGAGCTCACCCTCGGCGCCGACCTCTACGTCGTCAGCAAGCTCCTCGGCCACACCAGCGTCAGCACCACCCAAATCTACGCCGACATCGTCAACAAGCGGCGAGAGGAAGCCATAGAACTCATCGACACCGCCTTCTGACAAAAGAGTGTGAGGGCGTGGCAAAATGAAGTAATCAGTCCCTCCCCTTGGAAAGGGGAGGTTAGGAGGGGTTGATTTCATCGACGAATATGCTTTCTTTGCCCGCGAATTATCAACCACCCTAACCCCTCCTTTCCAAGGATGGGGGAGTTCGTTTCATTTTGCCACACCCTCACTTACCATCAGCATTTAACTCAAAACTCAAAACATTTGTTACCCGTTCGTTACCCACCCGCCACCGTTAACCCGCAAAACCGCCTGAATACCGCACCCTGCCACCCCTTCCAGTCCGTTTCGCGGGCGAACATAGTTTGCAAATGCAGGCTGTACGGCAGATACACGGAATATCAACATAACATCAAAATACAAAACAACAATGAAAAAGTATTTACTTTTAATCTTAACAATGCTCAGCGTCTCCATTGGGGCGTGGGCGGATGTTCCCACTGGCGCGACAGCCTTTGGCGAGAACGGCAGCTACTATATTATAAATAGTGATGCCAAGACGATTACTGTGCATATCGCCACACAGGGCGATATGAGTTCATATCCTAACAACCCTGCACCTGACTTGACAGGATTGACAAGAGCTGTCATTACAGGTGAGGTACATAGTTTTAAAACAGGAGCAAGCAATGGCTACGGGTCTGACGGAGCACTTATATGCAGCACTTTCAAAAATTTGGTCGTCGACTTTTCTAATGCAACATTGATACCTATTGAGGCTGACTGGACTGAGAATAATTATAGCAATTACACTGGCTACTGTTTTGGTGGAGATGCCAAAAACATCATTGTTCCTAATGGTGCTAACCCTGCTACATTCCAAATAATGAGTTTGTATACAGCTGGTTCGCCAGAAGGTGGCATCAACTTTTATTCCGTCAGCGGCACAACCATCAATGCCGCATATAACAGCAACGACAATAAGGCGAACTTGGGAGATGTCTCTGCTTCAGCTACGACTACGACGCTGAAAGTAGTCAAGGACTTTTCTGCTTCGCTTGACCTCAGCACGGTGGCCAACACCACAAACTCTGCTATTACGACGATTGACCTGACAGGAATAACCACTACAGGTACTACTGAGACTAACGCCATCACGGTGCCTGCTACGGCAACGACAGTGATTTGCTCCAGTGCAGGCGTGGCAGCACGTATAACGCCCAGCACAAACGTGTTGAGCACGGAAATCTCGTGTGCCGCGTCGGAGCTTGCCACCAAGGTGAGCGCACTGACAACGAAGGGTTACAAGCCCATCTCCATTACGCTGACTGGTACGCTGACCGATGCCATCTTGGCTACGCTTGGCGGTACGGACATGAGCGAGGTGACACGCATCGACCTGTCGGCAGCTACCGTTGCCACAGGTTCAGACATTGCGAACCTGACGGTGCCGGCTTCGCTGAAGCAGTTAGTGCTGCCGACGGCTGTTAACAGCGCCAGTCCTGCCATTCCCGCTGCGCTGACGCTGCGCCTGAGCGGTCTGAGCGCACTGGACTACGTGTATATTCCGACCAACGACGACGGTGCCACCACACCCGACTACGTGTATGTGATGAAGACGGGCGGACTGGCTCAGGCCTTCGAGAACGAGTCGACACTGTGCAGCGGCAAGTATATCAAGGTGGCCAGCAACGTGGCTTTGGGCACGGCCGATGTCGACTTCTCGGCACTGACCAACAAGCCCTCGCAGTACATCATCCTGGACTTCAGCGGTGCCAACATGTCGACAGAGACGGTGCAGAGCTACCGCACGCCCACGTCGAGCTACAGCCCGACTTACCGCATGATACTGCCTGACGGATGGTCGGGCGACGACTTGGCCAACTTTGCCGCCGTGCCTGTAACATGGCGTGGTGATAACTGTGCAGCCGTCTACTCGTACACAGGAACGACGCTGAGAATTTTAGGTATCAGCAACAGCTACTCGGTGACCGCCCTGAAGGCTCCGCGCATTGTGCGCACCACTACAACGACGGTTGAGTTTGTGTCGGGAACTTACAACAACACGCTTTACGGCCGCTTCAGCCCCAACATGCTGGCTGCCGTCAACAATGCCGGTAAGACATCAGACTTCAAGAACGCAGACGGTACGGCAGCGACTGTCACGGGCAATGAAACGGTCGGTAACAGCATCACGACCGTCCGCATTCTGACGGAGAAGCTGTGGAGCGCAGACGGTAATACCACCTCATACTTTACCGCACTGACCTTTGAGAACCCGACGATAACAACACTGAACCTGACGGGTATCAAGAACGACAGCTACGGTGCCAATAAGGCCGTCATCAACCTGAACGGCTGTACCAGCCTGCAAGGTCTGAACTTAGACGGCGTACATGCTGCCAGCGTGACGGCCAACGTCAGCACGCTGCAGACCATCGGCATGAGCAACGTAGCCATCGAGGGCGACGTGTCGTTCCAGGGTGCCATTCAGACCGCCTTTGTGGCTTCGGGCCGCATAGCCGGCAACATCGACCTGACGAACAACAACAAGTTAGGCTCTATCGACATTGTGAATGTGGAGTTCAAGGACGCTTCAAGCGTCTCCACCCTGCAGGGCAGTAGCTCGGACACCAGTCTGACGACGGGTGACCTGATTATTACACGTAACAATGTAACTGACGGCACGAATGGAGTCTACACTGGCGTAACTGAAGGCTACACCAAGATAACGGACAACATCAAGACCTCCGTTACATTCGGCACGGGTCTCATCAACACGACGACGAATGGCCGCATCTATCCGCAGATTAGTGCCGTTGCCACGCCTCCCTATAGTGCTGACGCTGCCGGTTACAAGAAGGACGGCTGCGCCATTACGCTGACGCTGGACGGTACGACGACGAACTACACTTCTCTGTTAGATGCACTTACTTTCATTGCAAATGGTGAGACCTTGGAGCCTTGCAACCTGACCATCAACACGACCAGCGGATACACACTGACCTCGGCAGACATCACCACCATCAACGGCGTGTCGTTCTCGGCTGTTGAAGAGGCTGGCGACAATGCCAACATGTACCGCGACGCTACACTGAACCTGCACGGTGCCACGCTGGCCAGCGGTGTCAGCGGTGCCATTACCAACACGTCGGTTCACAACATCATCATGCCGAAGGGCTTGGACAAGGACGTCATCAAGGAGAGCAACTTCAGCGGCTGCACCAACCTGAACGGCGTCATCTCGCTGAACGACCAGCGCACTGCTCTGGTGGCCTATGTCAATAAGCCCGGCACGCTGCGCAAGGTGCTGCAGCAGGTGGCCGCCTTCCGTCCGAACGTCTACAACTACATGCAGAATGTCAACCTGCCCAGCGTGACGCTGAGCGGCAAGCTGCTGGCCAGCGACATCGCCACCAACTACGACCATCTGGAAGGTAAAGACGGGGAGATTGGAAACTTTGCAGAAACTCCTGAGGAGAGTGCAAGTTCACAGTACATTGCCGCCTTTGAAAACCTTGCCACGCTGCGCAATCTGGACATCAGCAACGCCGTCTTCGTGGATGCTGCTGACCATAATAAGGCAAAGTGCGACAACATGACGCTGAGCACATTAGGCTGGTCTGGCATCGTCAGCCTGAAGATGCCGACAGATGATAGCATGAACGAGGTGCCCAAGAACTTCCTGCGCAACTGTCAGCAGATACCCTATCTGTGTATCCCGTACAACTATGAGTACATTGGCGACGAGGCCTTCTATCTGGCCGGAACCTACTGGATTACCACGACGGACAAGAATGGTGCCGAGATAGACAACGGCATTGACACGTACACGTTCTCGAAGAACCTGAAGCAGATAGGCAGCACGGACGGCGAGACGACGCCCGGCACGACGAACGGCTGGCCTAACACACCCACAAACCCCGTATTCGGTGCTGTCACCTCCGGACGTGTTCATGATGTGTACGTGCTGGCCAACGAGGCTCCGCTGTGTTATCGCGGTGCTTTCGCCTCGGGTATGACCTACGGCTGGGGCGGTTTCGACGGTGGTAACATCTACTGTCGCGAGAAGTACATGAACGGTTCGACGCTCTACACCGTGCTGCACTTCCCGCAGGGACTGACCGACGAGCAGACCAAAAAGTACACCGACATCACGAAAGTCTACACGAAGAAAGACCAGACGGGCGCCGTCGACGCTGACGGTGACGTACCCACATGGCCAACCTTCTCGGAGCTTGGCCGCTCGTACAACCAGGCCATCCGCGGACTGGTGTGGGACGACTGGAACGAGAACGAAGACCACCTGACGAAGGGTGATGTCAACGGCGGTGCCATCAACTTCGATCCGTCGGCATATCCTGCAGAGACTACGCTGAAAGACGAAACTAAGCCCACAGACATCAGCTCCAAAGAAGGTCTTACGCGCTTCGACCTGAGCTACGTTGGCTGGCATGAGTTCGTACTGTCGAAGGCTACCTACGTGGCTCCCGACGAGACGGTGGTGAACGAGAAAATTGTCCGTAACTACGAGCTTGACAACAACTGGTACACGTTCTGCATTCCGTTCAACATGACCGAAGAGGAGGTCATCCAGCTGTTAGGCGTTCCTGCCAGTACCGACGATGCCACTGCCCGTATACAGTATGAGAACCAGCTTGATGGCGTCAAGCAGACCGAAGCCTTGATGCCTGAGATACGCACCATCAGCCGTGTAGTACGCAATAGCAATGATAATTCTGTAAACATCAGCACCAGCGAGTCGCTGAGCTCAGTTATAAAGACAGGTACTTCGAAATCTCACCCCAAGACTTACTATATGCCATCAGGGACTTACCAACCCAACACGGAGGCTGGTTACGGTTCTGATGTCTATCTGCGTGCAGGCTATCCCTACCTGATTAAGCCATATAAGATTAAAGGTTCAACAATAGCAGGCAACAACCTGGGTAAGCAGGTGGTGACGCGCTATACCTTTACGCTCGCTTCATCGGCTGTGAACTACGAAGCTACGAAGGAAGACATTACGGCAATTACGTCTTTTGCCCGCCCCTATGAGGGTCATAAGATCCAGGCTATAGACCAAACCGGTGCTGCATTGACTCACGAGGGCAGTACCAAACCCTACAACTACACCTTCGTCGGCCAGTTCTGGAAGCAGGAACTTCCCTTGTACTGCTTCTACCAGAGCAACCACAAGTGGTATCACTATACGACGGAGCAACCCGACTGGTACTGGAATCCGTACATCTGCATCATCGCCGTGACTAACGAGAGTGACAACGCAGAAGCCAAGGGTGAAGGGTATCGCAACGAGACTGAAACCATATACCCGGATAAGAAAGGTGAAGATGAAAAGGGTGGCGAGGTGTTTGACAAGAATCTGCAGATTGTCTACAGCGACGGTTTGTCCGACGATTTCAGCAACAATGCCCGTGAGTACCACTTCGTTTTCGACGGCGACATCATGGAGGTTGGCGAAGGCAGTGAGGCAACAGCTATCGAGGTGCTTGACGGTGTAAGGCTGACTCCCGTCAGCGGCAAGGTCTACAACATGGCCGGTCAGCACGTAGGCAACACACTGAACGGACTGCCCAAGGGTATGTATATCGTGAACGGTAAGAAGTATGTCATTAAATAATACTGAAAAGATATGAAACGTACATATATCAAACCCGAAATGGAGCTGTTGGACAGCGAGCTGCAAGTCATACTTTGTGTGTCAGGGACTACTCATGGAATTGATGGAGAGGATATCACCCCGAACACTCCATCTAATCCTCCTGACGGTCCTACTGCCCGCGAGTTTGACGGTGACTTCGACTTTGACGAGTAATGCTGCCGACGGACTGAAGCGTCCGTAAGCAGACGACAACCCACCGGCGGGGAGGCACAAGCCGAAAAGCATGCTGCCTTCCCGCCGGTTAGTCTCTTAAAAAGCGGTGGAAGAAACTGCGTTGAAAATTTGGTGTATTCTGGGAGATTACGTAACTTTGCAGACGTGATTATAGAAAACGTGTTAGTGATATGACAGCAATACAACTGCGTGCGGAACTGTTCCGCGAGATGAGTCCACTGCTCGACAGCGAGCCGGCAATGGAGAAGATGCTGACATTCGTCAGAACACTATTGCCAACCAAGCAGCTGAAGCGAAAGACAGAGCAGGAGAAACCCTACAAGACCATACCTGTATCAGAGCAAATCAGGAAATGGAATGGCTGCGTTGCGTTTACTGAGGAGGAGTTAGAGAGTGATCCACGCCTGAAAGCACTGTTAAGCCGATGATGCGCGTATTTGTTGACACGAACATTCTGATTGACTATGCTTTGGGGCGCGAGCGTGGTGACGATGCAGCTCAACTGCTGCAATACGGCAAGTGTGGTTTCGTTGACCTGACAGCGTCTTATCTCACGTTTGCAAACATGGCCTACATCCTAAAGGGTAAGACCGATGTTTACGGACTGCTGCAAGAATTGCATAGCTTTATAGAGGTTCTGCCGGCAGATGACATGCAGTTGCAGGCGGCGTTGGCGCAAAGAGTGCGCGACTTTGAGGATATGCTGCAATATCAGTGCGCAAAAGCTGCAGGGTGTGATGTCATTGTGACGAACAACGGGCGCGACTTCACAACATTTTCTCTTCTTCCAGTGATGACCGCTGCGGAACTCCTTAGCAGTGTGTCCGACACGATGGACTTGGAAGAAGCGCGCAAGCTCTTGCATGACATGACAGACAAAGAAATTGAGGAATGAAGAGAATAGGCTTTGCGCTGCTGACGGCAGCAATGGCAGTGGCTACGGCCAAGGCCGACAACATCACGTTTGCCGACGCTAACGTGAAGGCACTGTGCGTAACTAACTGGGACACGAACAACGACGGTGAGCTGAGCACCGACGAGGCGGCGGCAGTGACGTCGTTCGGACAGGTGTTTAAAGGCAAAAAGGATATCACCACGTTCGACGAGATGCGCTATTTTACGGGCGTGACAGAAATTGGCGAAAGTGCATTCAGTGGAAGCAGCATAGGTCCGACGCTGACGATACCCGGCACGGTGAAAACTATTGGCAACTATGCCTTCTACAACTGCCAGAGCCTGACACGCGTCAGACTGGAGGAAGGAGTAGAGACCGTTGGAAACAACTCGTTTTCCGGCCCTGTCAGCTACCTGTCGCTACCGTCAACCATCACCTATATCAAAGGTTTAGCTATTAACCCATATATTAACGGTGACCCTGGTTCCGGTATGTTTGTTCCAGAAGGCGACTTGTGGGCTTACTCTTACGCCAAGGCACCAGCAGCCATCCATTATAACGCATTTTACTATACGTCAGGCACAGCTCATCTCATCGTGCCTCCCGGCACCATCAGTGCTTATAGCACAGCGACAGGATGGTTAAGGTTTGGCGAATACTACGAATTAGGCGACGTGAACCGCGACGAGACGTTGGACGAAACAGACTTAGAGGACATCATCAGCTATCTCGACGGCACGGAGCCGGAGGACTTCTATGCGGACATGGCTGACATCAACGGCGACGGCGACGTCGACGACACGGACGTGAGCCTGCTGCGCAACTACCTCTATCCCCCGACGTACCTGTTGGGCGACACCAACGACGACGGCGTGGTCAACGTGCAGGACCAGATTAACCT
>JAFTGB010000014.1 GCA_017458125.1 Prevotella sp. | reverse complement strand
TTACGCTCATATCCGTAAGATTCTTATACACGGAGGTGTTTTCCTCACTGTAAGCGGAACTGACAAGGATAATCTTCGGCCCGTGGTCATCCGTCAGTTCTTCCTCTGGCTCTATCTGTTCAAATGAGGACATCCTGCCACAGACAACCAGACAGAAAGAATCTTTTTTCTCTGCTGTCATGCCAGACAACAGCCCTTGATACCCCTGATTCTCCTTCGCACCTTTTATTTTATTGATAGCCTCCGCCCGTTTCTTGGAATACACGGAATACTGTACTTCTATGCTCTGCGCGAAGGTGAGCATAGGCAATGCCAACAACAATAGTGAAAATAACCTTCTCATATCATACATAAATTTGAAATCGGGTGCAAAGTTAGGGCGTTTTGGCCCTGCAAGCGAAAATAATTATTACTGAATTATTACTGTTTTGCATTTTTAGGATTCTTTCGGGCGCGGGTTCATATAAAATATGTACTTTTGCAGCATGGAAAGAAGAATCAAGTTCATATATGGCCTGACCATCTGTGCCATCGTAGCCTACAGCATCGTGCAGGGCTACTGGTTATATAGCCGCTACCAACTGTCGTTTGAAGAATACAAAAGCGAGTTATTTAGTACAGTTGTTTCCTGTGCTGAAGAAGAAATGGCAATTAGGAAAGCATTACCACATCCCCCGAGGTTATACGGTAACCGTTTTAGGAAAACATACGATATAAAGGAGGACAAGGCTGTTGAGACATGGAGATATGAAGTCTTTGCACTTGATACGCTAAATTATATTCCCAAAGGAAAGGCTACGGGTAGGCGACCAAAGGTCGGGAATAATGATGCCCACGCATATCTATTGGATTATATAGCCAGCCTCCATGACAGTCTTCCTACGGAACTGCCCAAAGGTTTGGAATGCTTTGTGTTTACATGTGACAGCAAGAACAACGAAGACATGGGAACAAGCCAATTGGTTGAAGCACTTAACCGTTTTACCGTTGACCATCAGCATCCGTTTCAAAAGAATAGGCTTGACAGCATTCTGCGGTCACGAAGTATAGAGGCTCAAAGCGTCACAACTACAAAAACCGACACAATGGTCTGGCAATCGTCCATGCAAATACATGGTTCCATTTGGCACCCCGTGATGCGAGTGTCTTATCCTTACGACATCTTCGAGGGACAGCAGGTTGTGGTGACAACAGTCATCAGTATTTCGCCCGTCATCCGCCGGATGGCCTATACGCTACTTATAACCATGCTGCTATCGGTGTTCCTCATCTTCTGTCTGGTCTATCAGATACTGACCATCCGCAAGCAACGTCACATCGAGGCCATCCGGCAGGAGTTCCTGCACACGATGATTCACGAACTAAAACGTCCCATATCGACGCTGAAAATGTGTGTGTCGTTTATGGGCAACGAGCGGATGATGCAGGACAAGGAAGGAAAACAGCGCATACTCAGCAGTTCGTACAATGAACTGGACAACCTAACCTCCTATTTCTCGAAATTGCGTGACATCACAATCGGCGATTCCACCGAAATTCCTTTGGTGATCTCTCGTTTCTCGCTGCATAGTCTGACAGAGGAATGCATAGGCAAGCAGAACATTCCCAGCGGCAAGGAGGTGAAAATAGAAATCGTAGCCAAGCAGGATGTGGAAATGTGGGCAGACCGAATGCATATCGGCAACGTCATCTGCAATCTGCTGGAGAATGCCATCAAATATTCCCACGAAGCGGTGACTATACGTATTGACTATCAACAGCGCACGGACGGTCTGTTGCAAATCAGCATAGCCGACGATGGCATAGGCATTGCAAAAGAAGACCAGCGCTATGTGTTCGACAAGTTCTTCCGCAGCGAGACGGCAAAGGACAAGTCCATCCCTGGCATCGGCCTTGGACTGAGTTATGTGAAGTTACTGGTGGAAGCTCATGGTGGCACGATTATGCTTGAAAGTACCGAGGGAGAGGGCACGACATTCACCATTTTAATACCACAGACGGATGGAAAGGATTAGGATACTGCTCGTTGACGATGACCGCCAGAACTCCGAGTTTCTGCTAAAGTTCTTAGAGGTGGAGGGCTACGAAGTCACTTACGCCGAGAATGGGCGTAAAGGTTGGGAGGCGTTTTCTGCCGCCAAGCCCGATTTAGTATTGCTCGATGTCAATATGCCAGAGATGAACGGCTTTGAGTTGGCACGGCTCATCCGTCAGCAAGACCATGATGTGCTCATCTTCTTCCTGACCGACCGCACGGAAAAGGCCGACCGTCTGAAAGGCTTCTCTCTGCAAGGCAACGACTATATCCCCAAACCGTTCTATCCCGAAGAACTCATTGCTAAAATCAAAGAAAGGCAACGGGTAGGCGGGTTGTACCCGGGAATGCGTTTCGACCATCGGCAACCGTCGCTTCCAGCGCGTATCACTATTGGCCAAACAATCTTCGACCGCAATCTCTCGACCATAGAAACAGGTGGCGTAGTACAACACCTCTCCGCCCGCCAGTCGGAAATCTTTACCATCCTCGCCCAGCACATCGGTCAGACCGTAGAGCGTTCTCACCTCCTGCAATCAGTATGGGGTAACGACAGTTATGCGAATTCCCTCGCCCTCAATGTGCAAATCACCTATCTCCGCAAAGCCCTCGCCGCCGACTCCACCATTTCCATCGCGTCACTAAAGAAACGAGGGTATATCTTGGAAGTGAGTAAATAAAGTTATTGCCACAGCGGTTCGTTCTCCCATCCTTGTGGAAAGCCCATAGCTGCGGTGTCGATGGCTGGGTATTCTGCCAAAAGGGCATCAATCTTGGCCTTCATGTCATTTTGAGGGGAAATGATGTCGAGGAAGTATTTGATGATACAGAGGTCAAAGTAGATGCGGAGCGTATCAGTGGGGAGTGCTATCCAACTGCCCGCCATCCGATTCGGGAGCATGGGACGAATAGTGTTCTGCTTGTTCCATACACGGGCATGGTGGCAACAGGAATTACGGGTTAGAGTAACGATGGTAAGCCACGACTCGAAAGGTGCTACTTGCAAACCAAATCTCCGGGCAATGCTTTTCTTGGTTCGGGCGGTCTTGATATTGCTAAAGATATTGGTGATGACACCGAAGGGCAACACCTCTGCCAATATCCATGCGGGTGGATAGGTGTCGGAATAGGTCTGCTTAAAATGGACAATAAAGTCTTCACGTGAACGGCGAAGTTCTGCGTCAATCAAGTCCATTGTATGACGGAACTTTCCGCTGTCTATGAAATGGCTGCTGTCTGTCATCCAGAATGGATTGCCTGTCATCTCGCTACCAATGTTCACGATAGCACTGCGCACAGCCACCTCAATCTTCTCGATTTCGTTGAAGATGAGCAGACGGAGTTTTTTGTCGAAACGGTAGAGCATCATCACCTGGTCGAATGAGGTGTCGGGTTTGTAGTGGTGTTGTTCCTTGGGCATCTGTAGGAGTGGGTACATATAGGCAGACAATCGGTAATAGCCTATAAACTCAAGGTATCGTTCTGCTTTGGTGCTGTCGTTTATCGTCAGCCCGCGTGTCTGGAGCAGGCTGACAAGGTCGTGCGCACTGGTGTACGGCTTCTGGAATGGGATTCTGTTACTCATTGTATAAAAATAAAACGACCCGCACATTTGAGCATCCTTCTTGCTTTGGCAAGCGACCGAGGTCGAGCGGAGAGGCTTGGCGGGTTCTGGTGAGTGCAAAGGTACAACAATTTTGGGGAATTCCAAAGGATTTCGAGAAAAAAGTTTGGATAGATGCGTTTTTATTATATTTAATCCTATCTTTCTCCTTTACAAAAGGCCGTAGTTGGTGGCAAAGGCGATGGCCTCGGTGATGTTGGCGACGTCGAGTTTCTCGAAGAGTTGGCGGCGGTAGAACTTCACCGTGTCGAACGAGCGGCAGATGTGGTCGCTGATTTCCTTCATGGTGTAGCCCTGTGCCGAAAGGGTAAGCACCTGTTTTTCCTCTGTGGTGAGCGTGATGCCCTCGCAGGACTGCCAGCGGTGGGCGGCGAGCGAATACTGGCGGTAGCCGCTCTGCCCCAAGATGCGGAAACGAATCTGCCCGGCCTCCTTGTGCGACGAGAGCGAGACGGTGCAGAGGGTGAGCCATGCACGGCCGTTGGCAGTAAGCACGAGAGGCGTAATCTTGTGGTTGATGAGCAGCGGGTGGTCGGAGGTGAGGATATGGAAGTCGTAGGACATCACGCAGTGTTGGCGGTCGGCCAGCGGCACATCGTCGAAGGCACGGAAGCCCGCGCGGTTCAGTTCGGTGAGCATCGGCTGTTCGTCGGCAGGCACGTTGTTGATGTAGAAACCGTAGCCCATCTGTCGCACCTCGTCGGCGGTGTGGCCGCAGAGGAAGAGCGGATTGTCCGACACATAGAGGAAGTTCTTGCGGAAGTAGTCGATGATGTAGATGCTCTGGTAGGTGGACTGCGCGAAAGCCTGTGCCGCCTCGATGTAAGGCTGCGCCCGCTGGTAGTCGGCCTCGGTGATGCCCTCCACGCGGTTCGTGTCAAAGAAGAATTCGTCTATCTGTGCCATATTGCTCATTCTAATTTGGGTGCAAAGGTACGAAAAAAATCACAAATTATCATACTTATGGATTTATTCCGTCTTGATGTTGTTGATCGGATTCTCCGACGCAGCGCGCCAGCTCTGGATGAGAACGGTGAGCAGGGAAATGATGAAGCAGGCTGACCCGGCAGCAGCGAATATCCAGGGGCTGAGCGCGATGCGATAACTGAAGTTCGTGAGCCAGTCGCGCATGATGTACCACGAGATGGGCACGGCGATGACGAACGACACCAGCAACGGCGTCAGGAACGTGCGCAGCATGAGCACGAGCACCTCGCGCGACGTGGAGCCCATCACCTTACGGATGGCAATCTCCTTCTTGCGCTGGCGGATGAAGAAGAGCGACAGGCCGACGTAGCCCATGATGCTGATGACGATGGCAATCGCGGTGAACAGCGTGACGATGCGCAGTGTGTTCTGATGGTCCTCGAAGGTTTCGGCGACGTTTTCCTCCAGGCTGCTGATGTACCATTGCTGCTCGGCTTCGGTCACGCCCATTGTGCTGAGGATGCTGGCGAAGGCGGCTTTGGCGTGCTTGTCACCGTTTGTCTTGACCAGGAAGCGCGGGTTCTCTACATGCTCCTGCACGCGGATGGCAAAGGGTTCGGCCCCTTGCAGCACATTAATGCGGTGGAAGTCCTTGATGATACCGCATACAGGCACCGTCTCCCCCTTGCCCCAGTCCATCTCGCGGTCACTGTCCGTAAGCTCCATCTGGCGCATGGTCTCCTCATTCAGGTAGTAGCCGTTGCTGGCGGGGCCGTAGTCCTTGAGAATTTCTAATCCGTAGAGGCTGAAAGCCGTCGTGTCCAGATCTGTCAGGAAAAGTGTCGTCAGCTTGTCGCCGTGCGTGATGCTTCTCATGTTGCTGTTGTAGCTGGAGAACGTTGTGCCCTGCATCTCGCCGATAGCCTCGACAAAGGGCTGCTGCTCCAGCTGACTTCTCAAAGCCTGCTCCTTGCCCTCGGGACTGTCCACGTAGAAAAGCCCCTCCGTGTTGAAGCCCAGTGGCGCATGGATGAGGTGGTTGAGCTGTAGCCAGATGACGAATGCCGAGGTGAGCATGGTGACGGTGACGATGTTCTGCACAATGATGAACAGGCGGCCCAGCACCATTTTTGAGCGGAAGCGGAACGACCCCTTCACGATGTCGATGGGCTGATAGCGGGAGATGTGCCACGAGGGCAGGATGCCGGAGACGATGCCCACCAGCAGGACGAAGCCTGCGCAGACGCTCACCGTGCCGATGCCGATGTCGTTCTTCAGGGCTATCTTACCCTTAAAGAGTTCTACGGCATCGTCCTGAAAACTGAAAGCCAAAGCCAGACCGATGGCAAAACAGACGGCCACCATCAGCGTCGACTCAGCTATGAGCTTCAGCGAAATCGCTGTCTGACTGCTGCCGAAAAGCCGTCGCGTAGCCATCTCCTTGGCGCGGAAGCCCGTGTTCGCCACGGTCAGGTTGATGTAGTTGCTCACGGCGAAGAACAGCAGGGCCAGCACGGCGGCCAGCAGGATGCGCAGCCGCGTCTTGTCGCCCTTCAGCAGGCCGTAGCCATTGTTCTGCGGGGCAAACATGATGTCTGTCAGTGGTGTCGCTGTAAACTCAAGATTGCCCATGCGCGCCCACATATAATTCTTGGTCAGATGGTCTTCTATCACTTTTTTCTTGGCATCGAGCGTCGCACCCGGACGCAACATGAGAAAAGCCTTGCAGGCACCGGTATTACTATATGCGAAAGATTGGGGCCTGAGCGTATAGCCCATCATCTGAGGGAAACGCTCCATGCTGGCAATGATCTGCGTCTCGTTGGGCAGCACCGTACGGTCGAAATCCTTCACGATGCCGCTGACAGTATAGACCAGTGTCGAGTCGTAAGGGTCTTCGTTGTTCATGAAAACAGAGCGCTCGCCAACAATCTGCAACGACTCGCCGATGGGATCCTTCTCGCCAAAGAGCCGCTGAGCCAGTCGCTCTGTGATGACGCACTTGTCGGGCGCATCGAGGGCTGTCCGTTTGTCTCCCTTCGTTAACTCGAAATCGAAGAAACGGAAGAACGTAGAGTCTGCCAGCATGATGATGCCGTTCTCCTTATCCCCTTCCTTCACCTCTTGCTGGCCGTACTTTATTCTGCCGTTCTGGCTCATCACGCAGCAGGTCTGCTCTATTTCCGGGCACATCTCCTTGATCTCTTGTGCCGCCTGCGGCCACATAAAAAACTCCTCGCTGCTACCCGTCAGGTAGATACGATCAGCATGCTTGTGCCACGCGTCGATACTATACTGCCGCCACGTGTAGTCGCCCATGAGGATGATGAACATCAGCGACACCACCAGGCCCGCTATATTAATAAAGGTGTACGCCTTATTGTGACTTAGGAACTTCAGGTAACTTTTCATATTGCGTTCATTTTTATGTTGCAAAGTTACGCCGAAAAAATGAATCCGCCAAGACTTGCGGCCCCGGCGGATGCAGATTGTCTAAAAATTAGACAGTTTTCCGTATGATTTTTTGACACTCTTGATAGCGAAGAGAAGAAGGTCATGCGTCACTCGGTCTTGATGTTTTTAATCGGATGCTCCGATGCGGCGCGCCAGCACTGGATGAGAACGGTGAGCAGGGAAATGATGAAGCAGGCTGACCCGGCAGCAGCGAATATCCAGGGACTGAGCGCGATGCGATAGCTGAAGTTCGTGAGCCAGTCGCGCATGATGTACCACGAGATGGGCACGGCGATGACGAACGACACCAGCAACGGCGTCAGGAACGTGCGTAGCATGAGCACCAGCACCTCGCGCGACGTGGAACCCATCACCTTGCGGATGGCCACTTCCTTCTTGCGCTGGCGGATGAAGAAGAGCGACAGGCCGACGTAGCCCATGATGCTGATGACGATGGCAATCGCGGTGAAGAGCGTGACGATGCGCAGCGTGTTCTGCTGGTCGTCGAAGGTCTCGGTGATGCTGTCCTCCATGCTGAGGACCTCGTACGGCAAGGCATCTTCGGAAACGCCCTGTTCGCGGAGAATCGTCTTGAACGCTTCCTTTGCCTGCTTGTCGCCAGTGGTCTTTACCAAGAAGCCGGGATTACCCATCGTTTCCACCTTTTGGACAGCTATTGGCCGCACATCCTCCAGCACATTGATGATGCGGAAGTCTTGCAGCACGCCGGCAATGAGTGCTTTCTTGTCGTCGCCCCAAGTGAACTCCTTTGCCTCGGCAGTGATGTTCAGCAGGCGCAGGGCGGCTTCGTTCAGGTAGTAGCCGTCGGCGGTGGTGCCGTTGTCGCGGATGACTTTCAGCCCCAACATGTCGAAGGCCTCCCGGTCCAGTTCGGTAATCATCAGCATCTCGTATTTGCCCTTGCTGTTCTTCACGCCCTTCCCGCTGAAGTTGTAGCCCGTGAAGGTGCTGCCCTTATAGCTGCCGATACGCTCCACGAAGGGCAGCTGCTCCAGCTGGCTCCTCACCGTCTGGCTCTTGCCCTCGGGGCTGTCCACATAGAAGAGGTGCCCGGTGTTGAAGCCCAGCGGCGCATGGATGAGGTGGTTGAGCTGCAGCCAGATGACGAGGGCCGAGGTGAGCATGGTGACGGTGACCACGTTCTGCACGATGATGAACAAGCGGCCCAGCACCATTTTTGAGCGGAAACGGAACGAACCCTTCACAATGTCGATGGGCTGATAGCGGGAGATGTGCCATGAGGGCAGGATGCCGGAAACGATGCCCACCAGCAGGATAAAGCCCGCACAGACGCTCACAGTGCCGAGGCTGATGTCGTTCTTCAGGGCTATCTTTCCCCTGAATAGTTCTGCGGCATCGTCCTGGAAACAGAAAGCCAAAGCCAGACCGATGGCAAAGCAGACGGCTACCATCAACGTAGACTCGCCAATGAGCTTCAGCGAAATCGCGGTCTGACTGCTGCCGAAAAGCCGTCGCGTAGCCATCTCCTTGGCGCGGAAACCCGTGTTGGCCACGGTCAGGTTGATGTAGTTGCTCACGGCGAAGAACAGCAGGGCCAGCACGGCAGCCAGCAGGATGCGCAGCCGCGTCTTGTCACCTTTATGCAAACCAGTGCCGTTGTTCTGCGGGGCAAAGAGGATGTCGGTGAGCGGTGTCATGGCGGGCGTGCTGTTGCTCCATATGCCGTGGTGGTGCTCGTCGATGTACTTGGAGGCTATCTTCTTGGTGGCGGCAATGTCTGTGCCGGGCTTCATCAAGAAGAAAGCCTTGACGGCACCAGTGCCGCCACCGACAAACGATTGGTCATTCAGCCGGTAGCCCATCACCTGCGGATAGCGTTGCATGCTGACGATGATCTGCGTCTTGTTGGGCAGCACCGTGCGGTCCATGTCCTCCATCACGCCGCTGACGGTATAGACCAGCGTCGAGTCGTAGGGGTCTTCGTTGTTGATGTGCACGTGGCGGTCGCCCACTATCTGCACCGTCTTGCCGATGGGTTCTTGTCGCCAAAGAGCCGGCGGGCCAGCCCTTCCGTCACCACGCACTTGTCGGGTGCGTCGAGGGCGGTCTGGCGGTTGCCCTTCACCAACGGGAAATCGAAAAGGTGGAAGAATGTCGAGTCGGCCAGCATGATGATGCCGCTCTCGCTGTCCTTTACCTCCTTGTCCCCATGCTTGATGCGCCCGCTCTGGCTCAGCACGCAGCAGGTCTGCTCCACGTCGGGGCACTGCTGTCTGATACCCTCCGCCGCCTGCGGCCACAGGAAGAAGTAGCTCTCTTCGCTCATCAGGTAGATACGATCAGCATGCTTGTGCCACGTGTCGATGCTATACTGTCGCCACGTGTAGTCGCCCATGAGGATGATGAACATCAGCGACACCACCAGGCCCGCTATATTAATAAAGGTGTACGCCTTATTGCGACTTAGGAACTTCAGGTAACTTTTCATATTGCGTTCATTTTTATGTTGCAAAGTTACGCCGAAAAAACGAATCCGCCAAGACTTGTGGCCCCGGCGGATGCAGATTGTCTAAAAATTAGACACCTTATTGTATGATTTTTAGACACAAGTCACCACTGCAAGTGACGAAAGTTGATGATGCCGTTCTCCGCCTGCATATTTTCTTGATTGCCATCATAGACGACGGTGGTCTTCAGCATGCGCTCTTTGAGCAGCGGGCGCAGGTAGTTCAAATTGGCAAAGAAGTCGGCATTCCACGTCTGAGCCGACTTTATCTCGTAGGCCTCCACAAGGTTGGGCGGTAAAATGCGCAACACGTCCACCTCGCGCTGACTCTTGTCGCGGTAGAAGAACAGTTGCTGCATATTGTTGCCACGGTTCAGGTCGAGCTTCATCATGTCGTTGATGACCATGTTCTCGAACAATGAGCCACGCAACGGATGCACGTCCATCTGCTGCTCGGTGGTGATACCCAAGAGGAAGGCGGCCATGCCCGTGTCGTAGAAGTAGAGCTTCGGCGTTTTTGTCAGCCGCTTACCAATGTTCGTGTAATAAGGATGTAGCAGATAGACCACATAGGAGGCGGCAAGGATGCTGAGCCAGTGTTTGATGGTAGGCACACTGACCCCCACCTCGTTGGATATTGCCGAGGCGTTGAACTCCTGTCCCACACGGCTGGCGCACAGACGGATGAAAGTCTGGAAAGCCTGCAAGTCCTTCACATTGATGAGCGTACGCACATCGCGCTCTATGTAGGTGGTGTAGTAGTTGCTCAGCAACTGGTGGCGCAATGCCTCGTTGTCGGCTGTCCACACGGCGGGGAAACCACCGTAGAGTAGCATCTTCGACGTGCTGGCCTCGGGTTGGTAAGAAAGAATCTCACCTGTGCTGAGCGGCAAGAGAGAGTAGACGGCAGTGCGTCCCGCCATCGACTGCGTGATTTTCTCCATCATGGCGAAGTTGCTGCTGCCCGTAACGATATAGTGGTGCTGGTTAGTGCCACGGAAGCGGTCCTCATCAACAATGACCTGGATGTAAGAGAATATGTTGGGGAAATGGTGGGCCTCATCGATAATCACGCCCTTCGGGTAGCGGTTGAAGAAAGCCTTGGGGTCGGCCTGTACCTCGGCCAGCGTGTCGGCATCCTCCAAGCTGACGTAGGGCAGGTCGGGGAATTGCTCGCGGCACAGCGTGGTCTTGCCTGACTGGCGCGGACCAGTCAACGTAATAACGGGTAAAATGCCGAAGATATCGGAAAAAGATGACACCGCTAACGTTCTGTTTATTAATCTTTTATTCATCGACCGGACAAATTTAAAGTTAAACTTAAAATTTGGCCAAAGGTACTGCTTTTCCTGCAAACTACCAAAGATTTCTATTAAAATCATCTATTGAAAACACAAAAAAAAGGAACGTAATCCAAAAAATCAGTATAATTATTTGGATTACGTTCCAAAATATAAGGACTTTTTTAGGGGTTACGCCCGACTACCCTACTCGTCTTTTTGAAAATAGGTGATGATATAGTGGTCGTTGTCTTGCCAGACGCGGTCGAAGTCCTGCACGAGGGTGTCGCCGTCGTAAATGGCATCGATGGAGAAGTCGAAGATGCTATTGCCACCGAAGGGGTTGCCTGCATCCATATTGACTTTCATAAGACCATAGTAGACACGGCCGTTGCTCAACTTCAGCGTCAGGTGGTGGTCGGTGCCGCCGTAGTGGAGCTTCAGTGGGATGGCAGCAGGCTCATAGCCCCAGTTGACGTCGCCGTTGTCCTGCAAGTTGAAGAAGCTGTAGGTAGCCAGAATGTCCTGATTGGGGACAGTGGCCAGTGCCTCGGCCAAGGCCGGGTCGGTGACGACATTGGAAAGCACGCTGATGGGGAAGTCGTGGAACATTACCACCTGCATCGACTGTGCGGTGATGGTCATCCGCGCGCCTTCCACCTTGACGGCTGTGGCGTCGTCAGTGCCATTGTTATAGATGAAGATGTTGCGCCCCGTGTACTCACCGGCAATGGCGTTCGAGTAGGTTTCCTTTTGCTGCTGCGTCATCCCGTGGAAGACGGGAGAGTTGTCGCAAGCCACCAGCAGCGCGGCCACGACGGCCAGTACAAATAACTGTCTCATGTGATTGAATGGTCTTTTCATGTGTTAAGTTTTTATATAGAAGAAACGACGCGGCCAACAGATTATTGCCTGCAGCAAGGCCAATTTTATTCCGTCTTGATGCTGTTAATGGGGTTGTCCGTGGCGGCGCGCCAGCTTTGCAGGGCTGCGGTGAGGATGTTGACGGTGAGGACGATGACGAGGGACAGGAGCAAGGGCAGGAACTGCATGCGGATGGTGAGGCCGGAGATGCTGCCTGCCACAGGAGCCAGCCAGCAGGCTAAGGGGACGGCGATGACGACGGCCACTAAGGATTGCAGAGCGATGGTGCGGAGCAGGCGCAGGGTGATGCCGCTGACCTCGGCGCCGAAGACGCGGCGGATGGCAATCTCGCGCCGACGCTGGCCGACGAAGTAGCTGTTCATGGCCATCAGCCCGAGCACGGCGATGAGCAGGGCCACCAACGTAAAGACTGACAGCACGCTGAGGAAGCGCTTGTAGTCCTTGTACCACTCCTCGTGGCTCTGGCTGAGCAGATAGACGTCGCCCGCCTCATGGCCCGTGGCGGCCTTGATCTGTTGCTTGATGGCCTCCTCCACTTTCTTTTTAATTCCCGCTGACGCGCCTACCCGTTGCCTTTCTCCGTGATATTTCACCAGCGCCTGGCGGGGCTTGCCGAACATCCGGCTCGTATAAGTTTCCACGTCGTCGTGGTATTCGCCTGCATTGAGGATGACGAACGGTGTGGGGTGCTCCTCCTCGTACATCACGTTCTGATAGACCATGTCGGGATAGACGGCGCGCACGTTGAAGTTGACCTTTCCGTCAGCCGTGACGATTTTCCTTGTGTCATCCCCCTTGCCGAATTGCCGCAGCAGCTGGTGGTTCACGCCCCAGCCTGTGTCGCTGTAGGTTCGCTCCGGGTGGATGTTCAGGATGTTGAAGAAACAACTGTCGCCCATCAGCAGTCGCTGGCTCACCACTGTCCCATCGTCGGCTTGAACGGTCATGTTCTCCAGTCCCTCGACGGGCGTGCCAAAGCCGAAACCCACCGCCTCCACCTCGGGCAGCGCCAGCAGTTTGCTGCGGAATGTCTGCCGCTGGCTCTCGTTGAGGCCGCCGACGTCATACGTCTTGAGGATATTGTCGACGTCGTAACCCAAGGGGCGGTTCATGCGTTCGCGGATGCCGCTGCCCAGAAGCAGCGTGACGGTGAGCATGACAATAGCAAAAACCGTCTGCAACACCATCAGCCCGTGGCTCCAGCGCTGACGCACCCGACGGCGGAACGTGCCGCGAACGATGTCGATGGGCTGATAGCCACTGAGCACTGAGGCGGGCACAAAGCCAGCCATCAGGCCTGTCAGGGCGATAGCAATGATGAAACCAACGACCGCCACCACGCCCGTGTCCTTCAGCAAGTCCAACCGGCAGTTGGCCATCTCAATGGCCTTGTCTTGCAGCGTCAGCGCCAACAGGTAGGCCAGCACGAAGGCCACCGCCGTAAAGCCGATGCTCTCGCCGATGAGTTTGCCAAAGACCTGCCAGCGCGATGAGCCGAGCAGCCGCCGCGTGGCCATCTCCTTCGACCGCTCGGTGGTGAGCGACACGCTGAGGTTCACGTAGTTGAAGATGGCAAACACCAGCACCAGCAGGGCCACAATTGCGTAGAGTCGGGCCATCTCCCGACTGCCGTGATTGATGTCTTCCTGCCCTATGGCGCACTCCTTTGCGTCGTAGTAGAGCGACGACAGCGGCGTGAGCGTCAGTTCCTTCACGGCCTCTATCTGGTAGAGCCAGAAGAAGGTCTTCAGATAGTCGCGCATGGCGGCGGCTTTGCTCCTCAGGTCGGTGCCCTCGCGCTGCATCAGGAACAGCGCACAGCTGGCAGCGTTGCCCATGTCCTCGCTCCAAGCCGAGTAGTGGAAGTGGCGCAGGTTGTCTACGTTGAACACACACTCGTAGCCATCGGGAATGATGGAGCGGTCGAAGTCGTCCATCAGTCCGCTCACGGTGTAGGTGATGTGGCCCTTCCCATCGTTGGCATCGCCCAACTCCATTTCGTCGTCGCCCAACACCATCTCCTTGCCCACAGGGTCTTCGCCGGGCCAGTAGCGCTGGGCGAAGGCCTTGCTCACCACGATCTGGTTGGGCGCGCTGAGCACCTTGCGGCGGTCGCCCGTCAGCAGACGGTAGTCAAAGAAGGTGAAGAAGTTCTGGCCCGTCACCAGCACCTTCGTCTCGGCCTCCTGTCCGTCGATGGTGAACGTCATGGGATAGCCGGTCACCGAGCACCAGTCCTCCACCTCGGGGAAGCGGTCTTTCAGTCGCTGGCCCACGCGGAAGTGCGACATCATGAACGTCTCGTTGCCCACGACGAACGTGCGGTCGGCCCGCGTCTGGTAGTTCTCCACCGTCGTCTGGCGGTAGATGAGGTCGCCCAACAACAGCAGGAAGGCCATCGACAGGCACAGGCCTACTATATTAATTAAGGTAAACAGCCGGTGACGGCTCAGGAATTTCAGATAACTCTTCATGTCTCGGTCTTATCTCAGTATGTTCATGTTTCTTGGCTGTGTAAATGTTGCAGTTTGCTCTTTAGCCCCGTTGTTCGGCGCGGTCTATGTCGCGCAGATAGTGCGTCTATGTCGCGTAGATAGCGTGTCTATATTGCGCAGATAGTGCGTCTATGTCGCGTAGATAGCGCGCTTATATTGCGCAGACGGGATGGCAAAGTGTGTTGTCTCTGCGCTTCATCTGCGGGCGCTTTTTCTGCGACAAAGGTATGGTTTTTCATGCAATGAGCCAAGAAAATGAGTGCAAGTAGGGGTAGATTGTCTAATTTTTAGACAGAAAAGTGTCTAAAAATTAGACATCGGAGGGGGGAATGACACAGGTTTCAGTGCGCAGGGGCGACTGCTCATTCGGTGACGGCAAGGCCACCCGCGCTGGTCTCCTTGTAGAGCGACGGAAGGTCGTGGCCCGTCTGCTTCATGACGCGCACCACGCGGTCGAAGCTGACGCGGTGGCGGCCGTCGCTGAAGGCGGCATAGAGTTGGGAGTCGAGGGCTCGCGTGGCGGCAAAGGCGTTGCGCTCGATGCACGGAATCTGAACCAGACCGCACATCGGGTCGCAGGTCATGCCGAGGTGATGCTCAAGCCCCATCTCGGCGGCATACTCAATCTGCGCTGGCGATCCGCCAAAAAGTTGGCAGGCGGCTCCCGAGGCCATGGCGCAGGCCACGCCCACTTCGCCCTGACAGCCCACGTCGGCTCCGGAAATGGAGGCGTTGTGCTTGACGATGTTGCCGATGAGCCCTGCCGTGGCGAGGGCGTGGAGAATGCGTTCCTCTGAGAACAGGTGGCCGCGCGAAAGGTGGTAGAGCACGGCCGGCAGCACGCCGCAGGAGCCGCAGGTGGGGGCTGTGACGATGGTACCTCCCGAGGCGTTCTCCTCGCTGACGGCCAGGGCGTAGGCAAATACCATGCCTCGGCTCTGCAGGTGGGCCTTGTAGCCCGAGGCCTTGACGTGGTAGGTGGGGGCCTTGCGGGCCAGTCCGAGCGGGCCGGGCAGCACGCCCTCGTGGTCGAGACCGTGCTCGACGGCGGCCTGCATCACCTCCCAGACCTCGCGCAGGTAGTCCCAGATGGCGCTGTCCTCGCACTTCTCGACATACTCCCAGTAGCCTCGTCCCTTCTGTTCGCACCAGTGCTGGATGTCAGCCAGCGTGTGCATGTCGTAGACGTCGGTCCCGCCATGACCGAGGGTGTCGTCGGGACCTTCTGAAAGTGCGCCGCCGCCGACGCTGTAGACGGTCCACTCGTCGGAGCGGGTGCCGTCTGGGGCAACGACGCTGAACAGCATGCCGTTGGGGTGGAAGGGCAGTCGCACCTGCGGCTTCCATACGATGTTGACCGGAGCCAGCGGCTGCAGCACGTCGATGATGGCGGCGTCGGTCATGTGGCCCTTGCCCGTGGCAGCGAGGGAACCAAAAAGCGTCACCTCGAAGCCGGTGGCCTCGGGGTGACGCTGTGCATAGATTTGTGCGGCTTTCTGGGGTCCCATCGTGTGGGATGATGACGGCCCCTTGCCGATGCGGTATAGTTCGCGAAGGGATTTCATTTTTTTCGTGGAGTGTGGAGTGTGGAGTGTGAAGGATATCTTACTTTTTGCGAGCCTTCGCAGCCTTCTTCTTGGCTGCGGCCAGAGCCTTCACGGCTGCCTTCTCGCCCTTCTTCTCCAGGGTCTCGTAGTAGACCTTGCCCAGTGCTTTCAGCTGTTCGGTGAACGCCTTGCCGGAAGCATTGGTCACGGCTTCATCCTCGGGAGCAGCCCAGGCGTGGCGATAACCCTTCACGTCGTTCCAGTGGCCGCGGGTGAAGTCGGGAACTTCGACGGGCTGGTTGCCCAGATCCATCGACACGCTGCCGAGCTCGGCCAGACAGCACCACTCTGCGAGGTCGTAGACATCCATGTCGAGCGGCAGGCCGTTGCGCAGACAGTAGACAAAGCGCGAGTCCATGATGAAGTCCATGCCGCCGTGGCCGCCCACCTCCTTAGCCTCTTCGCCATACTTCGTGACGATGGGCGAAGTGTACTTCTTGAGCAGGGCTTCCGTGTCGGTAGCACTGAGGTAGGTGTGGGCAGACAGGTTCTCGTGGTCAGGCTGCACACCGGCTGCTTGCATCTCCTTGCCCGAGAGCGCGTAGCCCTCAATGGGGTATTTGTTGGCAAAGCCTTTCGTGCCGGTGAGCTGATACATGCGGTTGTAGGGCTGCGGGGTCATGACGTTGTGGTGTATCTCGATGACCTTGCCGTTCTCGGTGGAGATGAGGGTGGTAGTGTGGTCGCCGTTGCGGAACGGTTCGTCCTTACCCGTGCGCTCCTTCACCAGCTGTCGGCCAACGAAAGACTTCGTGTCCATAGCCACGAGCGTCTTCATGCGGTCGCCACGGTGAATGTCAAGCACCTGAGCCACAGGGCCGAGACCGTGGGTGGCGTAGACGTCGCCGCGGAACTTCTTATTGTAGTCAAGGCGCCAGCCGAGTTTGTCCTGGTCGTCCTTCTTCCAGTAGTAGTCCCAGAACTGCGAGAGCTCATGGCGATAGGCTCCCTGCGTGTAGATGACTTCGCCAAACAGTCCTTGCTGAGCCATATTCAGCGAGTTAAGTTCGAAAAAGTCGTAGCAGCAGTTCTCCAGAATCATACAGTGCAGCCGCTTCTGTTCCGAAAGGTTGATGAGCTGCCAGATCTCGTTCATGTTCATGGCCGACGGTACCTCGATGGCCACGTGCTTTCCGCTTTCCAGCGCCTGCTTGGCTACAAGAAAGTGATGGATCCAGTCGGTAGCGATGTAGACAACGTCAATGTCCGAGCGCTGGCAAAGCTGCTTGTAGCCGTCTTCGCCCGAATAGATGTCTGCGGGGGGCATGGAAGCCTTCTTCAGGTAGTTGTTGCAAGCCTCGGCACGCTCCTTCTCATGGTCGCACAGGGCCTTGATCTCGATGCCGGGAATGTGGGTCCAACGCTCCACGGCACCAGGGCCGCGCATGCCCAGACCTACGAAAGCCACGCGCACAACGTCCATCTTGGGCACGGTCAGCCCGAGTGCAGTCTGTTGTCCGGCAGGCATTGCTGGAACCTCTGTTACAACAGTTCCGTTGACAACTTTGTAGGGCCAGTCAAACTTTCCTGCTTCGGGTTGCTGGGCCCACACACTGAGCGGCAACATGAGTGCTGCCACGAGAATTGAATAGAATAAATTCCGCTTCATAGGTTTTAAGTTATTGATTGGTTATTCGAATAATCTTCTGCAAAGGTACGAAAAAAAAATGATACCGAATAATCAATGAGGTGAAATTATCGCAAAAAATGTGGGTAGGCTACGGGCATGCTTTCTTTTTCGATGGAAAGGCGCGAAAGTTCACTCACGGCACACCATTCGGCCACGTCGTAAACATCGATGTCGAGCGGCAGTCCCTTGTGCAGACATTCCACCAGACGGCGGTCCATGCGCTGGCTCATCAGGCTGTGTGGCGTGTCGTCGCTGCTCTCCACCGACCGCCGTGTTCCCACGACGTGGTAGCGACGTGTGTATTCGTGCGGATCCACAACGTTGTGCTGCAGCAGGATAGTCTTGCCGAGCCGTGTCCGCATGAGCGTCGTGGTGTGGTCGCCGTTGCGGAAGTCGCTGCGCATGAATGCGTTCGTGTCCATGCTGACCAGTGTCTCGATGAAATCAGTGCGGTGGATGCCCAGCAGTTGGCAGGCAGGGCCCATGCCGTGAGTGGGGTAGAGGTCGCCGCGCAGTTGCCTGTTGGCTTCCGTACGCCATGGCGTCCAGCGGTCGTCCATGGGATGAATGTAGGCTCCTTCCACATGAACGATGGTACCCATCCTGCCACGCCGGGTAGCGGCCAGCGTCTGCAGGTGGCAACTGGCGTAGCAGCAGTTCTCAAGCATCGTGCAGTGGCGGCGGGTACGCTCAGCCGTCTCGACAAGCGCCCAACAGTCGGCCAGCGTCGTGGCTGCCGGTACCTCGATGGCAACATGCTTGCCGTTCTCCATAGCTTTTAGGGCAATGGGCGTGTGGGATGCCCAGTCGGTGCAGACGTAGACCAGATCAACGTCCGGCGACAGGCAAACCTCCTCATAATTATTCAGGAGTTTAGGGGTACGGTGGTCAGAAAGTATAGGCAAATGTCCAGATTCCTTGAATACCCATTCTCTCATGCGTTCCTCGTCGGTGTCGCAGAGTGCAGCCACACGAGCATGTGCAATCTCGCTGAAGCGCTTCACGGCCTTCTGTCCGCGTTCGCCCAGTCCTACAAACCCCACGCGCACCTCTTCCATTGGTGCTACGCGCAGTCCCAGCACAGTCTGTCTTGTCATCTCTGGTTTTCGAGTTTTATGTTTCGGTTGCAAAAATACTGATATTTTCTGTATTTTTTCAATATTGCCCTAAATTTTTTTTGCATTCTCTGCAGCGTCTCGCCGTTTCCTGCCAACATTCGTACCTGTCTGTCAGGCCCTTTTCTGGCTAAGCTGGGGAAGCAAAGCGCCCCCACGCAAGACCCTTTTGTTGGGTTTATGCGTGGGGACGCTTGGTCTGGTTTTGTCTTTTCAGTCATTCAACTACTCACACAGCACGGGGCGTATCTTGTAAGCAGTGGAGATGTTCCTGTAAGTGTTAGCGTTTTGTCCATAATAATTATGCCAATATACATCAAAAGAAGTTGCCTGCACGGTGGTAGAATTGAGCGAAAGTCCGGTAGCCTGATAGCGGTAGTCGCCAGCACTGCCAGGGTTGGGATTCGTCACCGGAGCACTACTCATGTAGTAACCAGCATTTGTTGTCGGGTCGATAACGGTTGTTTTGGTGTAGGTGTATTTTCCCCAACTGCTGTCATAATACGTGTCATAAGTGTACACCGCACAACTTGCGAGAGGGAAGAACACGCCCTGGTCGAGGTCGTCATTGCTAAGTGCCACAAAGGTTGTGCTGGTGGTCTTTTCGCCTTGCGGAGTTGTGAACAGGACGCCTTTCACCTGTATGCCGTCAGGCGAAGTGACGTATCCGAATTGATAGGAAGCATTGTTCACAAGGTAGGTGAAATCAGAGGCGTAAGGCATGCGGTATTTTCCTTTGGAGGCCCAGTAGGCTAAGTCGCCAAGGTCGGCTGTGCCGAAATCGGCTTCATATCCATCTGCGATTTTCTCGTAGAATAGTTTCTTGCCAATGTTGTAGTCCTTGACGGCGTATTGTTTTGTATAGTCATAGGCGTCTGCGCGGAGACGGCCGTAAACGAAGTTGTCCTTGATGAGACAGTCTTTGGCGGTCTGCCCTGTAGGATCAAACTTGGCCGTAAGTTCGTATCCCACCCAATGCCATTGCGTTGGGGCAATGCGCCAGTTCTCCATGAACCCTTCGTCGCCTCCGTTTACCGGGTCGTATTGCAGGTTGCCTTTTGCCCACTTGATGCCGCAGACTTCCACATAGTCATCTGTTGCTGTAGGCTTCGGCGCGTCTCCGGTGCGTGTCGTTTCCACCACTACGTCATAGTACTTCCCTGCAGCGAGGTTTGCTGTGCTAAGGGTGCCCTCGTAGGTTCCATCGGTGCTGGTGATGGTGAACTGTGGTGTCGTGGTGCCGGGGAACAGGGCTACGTAGACGCTGTTGTCGGCATTCCCGGCCTCAATGCGAATGACGCCTGCAGCAGCTGGCGTCAGCGTCGGGGTGTTGCGAGCAGAGAGGTCGAACGTGGCCGTAGGTGCCACTCCGGAGATTTCAATGTTCGAGATGCCCTTTAGGTAGTTCTTGTCGCATTTGAACGTGAACTTGCAGATGGCTGCCAGGTTCTGGGTTGTCCCGGCGTCGGCAGTGGCTGTTTCCTCGGTGACAGCCGAGACAGTGGCCTCCCCGTAGTTGAAGTCGTAGTTTTGCTGTACGTCCTCAAGCGTTCCTTTCTGGTTCGAGATGTTGAGAGTCAGGGTTCCTCTGTCAGTCGCGTCAGCCACGGAGCCAGCCTTCGATACTTCTGGGTAGAAAAGGCGCAGTTGGTCGTTGGCTACGCAGTCCACCTTGCCTACGAAGTTGGTGGTCTTTGATGTCGTTGTGGCTTTAATGGTGGCGTATCCTGCTGAAGGATAAGTCTTGTTGTAGACGGTCATGGCGTCGCCCATTTCCCATGTTGCCTTCAACCCGTTTTCGCCCTGGTCGGTGAGAACAGATCTCGTTTGCGTGGCTGGCCCCTGCGTAACGATAAGGGTGCGCATGTGTCGATTGCCGCTGTCATTGGTTTCGTCTGAACTATTCTCTGATGAGCAGGCAGACGTCAGTGCTGTCGCGATGACAGCAAATCCTATTAAAAAGTTTTTTTTCATGATGATTTATTATGTATAATGTTATAATCCGTCTAATCCCCCCATGTAGAGCTGCGGTATTGGTCTCGTTGTGTCTCTACGCCTCCGTTGTACGATTCTCCCCATGCTGCCGATTGATAGTCGTCGTGTCCTCCGGTCAGCCCGTCATCCTTGTTCCAGCTGTCCGACTCATAGTCTCCTTTCGTGGCAATAATGCCTTCTGACGCAAACATCAATGAGTTGGCGTCGATTTTAATCCATCGAGTTGTGGGTGATTGATATTCCTTCTTCTTCATATTCTTATGATACATGATGATTTGTTTCCATGAGTTTTGCCCCTTTTTTTGCAGGACTTTGCGTTACGCGGAGCAAAAGTACAAAGGTTATTATTGAATTAAGAATATTTTAAACATTTTTAGGGGGGGCAACACATATTAAAATGTTTTAACAAAACAAGATAAGATTTTGAGTTCAAATCAGTGCTGTCGCGATGACAGCAACTCCTAACAGAACGTATTCATTCTTTTTTTCTCAAAATATTTAGGGCAATGTTGCCCCATTCTGCAAAAAAATCTATATCTTTGTAGGTCTAAAACTCAAGTCATTGATCATGAAACGAACAGTTTTCCTCCTTTTGACCTCCGTGTTAGTTGGTGCGGCCTGGGCCAGCGACATTACTGTAGCCACCTTCCGCTTTGCGGGTCCCTACGAAGTTTGCACGCCAGTGCTGCTCGATTCCGTTAACCTCAATGCTGAGGCTTACCAGTCGTCGAAGCTTATCGACACGCCGCTGAAGCTCGATCTGGCGCGCCATGCCTCTCAGACCACCGACAGCCTGTTGCCAGCATGTCCTTTTGCTCAGGCCCTCTGTCTGCTCCAAGCCGACGTTCAGGTGCTGGGCTATGCCAAAGCAACGGTGAAGGTTCGCCATCTGAAAGACTACCAGCTTTTCGTCGACGGCAAGAAAGCAGGTGGCGACTTCGACCTGCTGGCGGGCAACCACGAGATTGTTGTGAAGTATCTGGCGAAGTCGGAACGTCGCGACACTGCCGTTTTGGTCATTACTCCGTCAAAGGGAGGGGAAATAGCAGTTGTTCCTCCCACTGGTGCTAAGCGCCTCTACACGCTCAGCGATGTCACTGACGGCACCCGCATTCAGGGCGTATCGCTGTCGCCCGATGGTCGCTATCTTATCACGCGCTACAACGAAACGCTGCCCGGAGGCTCGTCCTCTACGCGCTATGTGCTCACCGAGCCGAAAACCGGTCGCCAACTACTCTCGACCGACAAGACTATCTCCTGGATGCCGCGCTCCAGCCGTTACTACTACACCGAGCGGAGCGAGGGCGGACGACGCATCATCGTTGTCGATCCGGCCACGAATAGTCAGTCGACGCTTGCCGAAGGCCTGCCGAACGATGGCTTCCAGATTATGCCCGACGAGCGCCGTCTGCTCATCACGCACCATGAGGAGGCCGTGAAGCATCCGCAGGGTGTCTACGAGATCACCGAACCTGACGACCGGCAGCCCGGCTGGCGCAGCCGTTCCACACTCTCGCTCTACGACACACAGACAGGTCTCTCGCAGCAACTCACCTACGGCTTCCACAATGTCAGCCTCTCCGACGTGTCCGACGATGGTCGCTACCTGTTGCTCATGGGTAGTCGCAGTCGTCTCACCCAGCGTCCCACTACGCTGTTCTCCATCATTCGCCTCGACCTCACGACGATGCAGGCCGACACGCTTGTCAGCGACGACGGCTTCCTGAACGGCGCGATGTTCTCGCCCGACGGTCGTCAGCTGCTCGTCACCGGTTCGCCTGAGAGTTTCAGCGGCATTGGCAAGAACGTGCCTGAAGGCCGCATCCCGAGCATGACCGACATCCAGCTCTACCTCTTCGACATTGCGTCGCGCCGTGTGACGCCGCTCACCCGGACGTTCAACCCCAGCGTGCAGAGCGTGCGGTGGAGCCTTGCCGATGGCCAGGTGTACTTCACTGCCGAGGATCGCGACTGCATCAACCTCTTCCGGCTGAACCCGAAGACGCTGAAGATCAGCCGCGTCCAGCTGCCCGAAGAGCTCGTCACGAGAATCTCCCTTGCCCGCACTGCTCCCCTCATGGCGCTCACAGGGCAGGGGGCCAGCCACACCAACCGCAGCTATCTGATGGACTTGAAGGAGGCGAGGAGGCAAGGCAGCAAGGAGTCAGGACATTTGTCTGCAGTTCCCAACACCTACACTCCTGCATCCCTCAAACTTCTCGACGATCCCAACGAGGAGTTGCTGAAGGACATCGAGCTTGGCGACTGCCTGCCGTGGGACTTTGTCAGCTCGCGCGGCGACACCATCTGTGGTCGCTACTACCTGCCGCCTCACTTCGATCCTTCGAAGCAATATCCGCTCATCGTGAACTACTACGGCGGCTGCTCGCCCACGAGCCGTAACTTCGAAACACGCTATCCCCAGCATGCCTATGCCGCCCTGGGATATGTGGTATATGTCATCAATCCCAGTGGCGCCACAGGCTTTGGCCAGGAGTTCTCCAGCCGCCATGTCAACACCGCTGGCAAGGGTGTGGCTGAAGACATCATCGAGGGTGTGCGCCGTTTCTGCGCCGACCATCCATATATAAAAAAAGAGAAGATTGGATGCATCGGCGCCAGCTACGGCGGCTTCATGACCCAATATCTGCAAACGCAGACCGACCTCTTTGCTGCAGCCATCAGCCATGCCGGCATCAGCGACCACACCAGCTACTGGGGTGAGGGCTACTGGGGCTACAGCTACAGCGAGGTATCGATGGCAGAGAGCTATCCCTGGACGCGTCGCGACCTTTACGTCGATCAGAGCCCGCTCTTCAATGCCGATAAGATCCATACACCCCTGCTCTTCCTCCACGGCGCTGCCGACACGAACGTGCCCGTGGGAGAGTCTATTCAGATGTTCAACGCCTTGAAACTCCTCGGCCGTCCCACCGCTTTCGTCGTCGTTGAGGGCGAGAACCACTGGATCATGGACTACCAGAAGCGCCAGAAGTGGCAGAACACCATCTTTGCCTGGTTCCAGCGCTGGCTCAAGGACGACCCGGCGTGGTGGGAGTACATGTACAAGCCCTTGCCAGAATAGTTTATAGCTTCGATAGCGGCTATAGCATCTATAGCAACTATAGCTTCTATAGCATCTATAGCGACTATAGCTTCTACAGTATTCATTGTCTTAAAAATAACAGCGAACATAATGCACATCGCCATAGCAGGAAACATCGGAAGCGGCAAGACCACGCTCACCAACATGCTCGCCCGCCACTACGGGTGGGAAGCCCGCTTCGAGGCCGTGGACTACAATCCCTACCTTGAGGACTATTATGCCGACATCCCGCGCTGGTCGTTTGCCCTTGAGGTCTACTTCCTCAAGCAGCGCTTTCGCGACCTGCTCGACATCGCCAAGTCGGAGAAGCCCATCATTCAGGATCGTTCCATCTTCGAGGGCGTCTACGTGTTCACGGCCAACAACCACGCCATGGGCAACCTCGACGACCGCGACTTCGCGACCTATATGGAGCTCTTCGAGTCGATGCTCTACATCGTGAAGCATCCCGACCTGATGATCTACCTGCGTGCCTCTGTGCCCCATCTGGTGCAGAACATCCAGCAGCGCGGACGCAACTACGAACAGACCATGTCGCTTGACTACCTGCGCAACCTCAACGAGCGCTACGAAGACTTCATCTTCAACAAGTATCGTGGGCGCGTGCTCGTCGTCGATGCCGACCCGCTCGACTTCCAGCACAACCCCCGCGACTTCGCCGGCATCATCGATAAGATTGACCGCACGCTCTTCGGCCTGTTTCCAGAGTAACAAAGTAACAAGGTAACAGAGTAACAAGGTAACAGAGTAACAAGGTAACAAAGTAACAAGGTAACAGAGTAACAAGGTAACAAGGTAACAAAGTAACAAGGTAACAAAGTAGCAAGACATGAATAGGAACAGTGTTATATATCAGTTGGGGCTGAAGTTTTCTCTTAGGATTATAGCCATGTCCAGGTTCTTGTTAGAAAAGAACGAAAGGGACAGAATATTGGAAATCATCGTCAAGCAAGTTGTACGTAGTGGCACAAGCATAGGTGCAAATGTTAGCGAAAGCATTGCAGCACAAAGCACAGCTGATCATATTAGTAAGTTGAAGATCTCCCTGAAAGAAGGTGACGAGACGCGCTATTGGTTGGAGTTGTTGAATAAGGCAGGCTATCTAAGCGATACGGAGTATCAGTCCATAGACAATGATTGCTCAATATTGAATGGTACATTAGTGAAAATGATCAATAAAAACAACAATAAATAATTAAATGTAGTAATAGAGTAAAAAATAACCCTGTGACATCATTTCATCCTGAAATAATGTTACTTCGTTACCTTGTTACTTTGTTACTTTGAAGACTTATGCACATTGCCATAGCAGGAAACATTGGAAGCGGCAAGACCACGCTCACGCGACTGCTTGCCAAGCGTTACGGCTGGATCCCACGGTTCGAGCCCGTCGACAACAACCCTTACCTGGCCGACTTCTACGCCGACATGGCGCGTTGGTCGTTCAACACGCAGATCTACTTCCTCAACAAGCGCTTCAAGGAAGTCGTTGAGATCTCGCGTTCGTCAGAAACCATCATCCAGGACCGCACCATCTTCGAGGATGCCCGCATCTTTGCCCCGAACCTCCATGCTCAGGGCATGATGTCCGACCGCGACTTCGAGAACTACACCGACCTGTTCGAGCTGATGATCTCGCTCGTGAAGCTGCCGGACCTGATGATCTACATCCGCTCCACCATCCCCACGCTTGTCGCCCAGATTCAGAAGCGAGGCCGCGAGTTCGAGCAGGGCATCCGCATCGACTACCTCGAAGGCCTCGGCCGTCGCTACGAGGAGTGGATTAGTGGTTATAAGGGCCCGCTCATCATCGTCGATGGCGACCACGTGAAGTTCGGCGAGTCAGCTGAAGACTTACAGAAGGTCACTGACATGATTGATGCCAAGCTCTTCGGCCTGTTCCCGATGGAGTAAGGAACCCACCCCCGACCCTTCCCCTCAGGATGGGGTGGGGGTGGGTTTAATTCATTACCGCTTCCGCCCCGATCACACCGAGGAGGGCGGAGGCGATTGCTGCCACGATGCGCAGCAGCAGTTGCACGGTTCGTTTAGTGATTCTCATAGTCAGATTTCAGTTTGATGGTTTAGAAGGGGTGTGCCAAAATGGGCAAGTCTTCGTTTGAAGTCTTTTCTTCATTTTGACACACCTCTTGTTGAATTAGTCGTTGACCTGCTCGTCAGCCGATGCGTCGTCGGCTGCCTTCTCCAGCAGCTGCACCTTCAGGCCGGTGAGGAACTGGCGGTGGCGCTTGTTGCCGTCGGCGCTGCTCCAGTGGGCCTCGGGCTGGAAGTTCACACGCGAGCCCACGATGTGCTTGGCCACGCTGAAGTCCTTTGCGCTGTCGGCAGGCTTCGACTTCAGTCCGATCTTGAACGAGCCGAAGTTGTCGATCTTCACGCGGTAGCCGTCCTGCAGCTTCTGGTTCATCACGAACACCAGAGCGGCCAGCACGGCCTGCACGTCGGCGTCGGTCACGGTGCAGATCTTCTCAATCTCAGTGATGAGGCCTGCGGTGTTGATGGTTTGGAGAGCATACGCCCGAGCGTAGTACTTACCGTTAGTGTTACTCTTGGGGTTGTTGTTTTTCATGATTTTGTAAAACACTGCCATAATTGTTATCCTTTCTTTTTTTTAAATGGTTAATAAATTTGTTTTGATGTCAGCTTGTGTCGCTAACAAAAACACGTCGGTTTCGCCTGGCCAGACTGTTCTTTTGTGTTTCCGGTTGCAAAGGTACTACATTTAGACCTCGAAGTCAAGTTTTATCGATATATACTTTGCAGTAGTTGCGGCTTTGGGCCATGTAGTTGGCGTCATGCTGGTGTCGGTTTGGCCTGTCGGCGCGGTAGGACACGTGCAGCCAGCGCGCCTTTCCGTCGGCAGCGTGCTCGAAGAGCAGCTGGTCAAAGTCGGTGTGGCCGACCATCCAGACGAACATCTTCCGTCCTGTCTCGGCACTGCCCACGTGCAGGTCGGCAGCTTCGCCCAGCAGGTGTTGCGAGTTGCTGGCGCCGCCTACCAGTCTGTTCAGTTCCTGGCAGCGGTAGCCGCTCGTCACCCTGATCACGCCGAAGCGTCTTCTCAGTGGTTCCAGCACGTGGGTGCAGAGTTGTCTCAGCCGCTCGACGGCCTCTTCTGTCGGCGTGTTGTCGATGTTGTTCACCATTGCCGTCCGCGAGACGACAAACTCCCTGAGCGTGAAGTGCTCGCTCAGCTTTTCGTTCCAGTCTTGTTGTGTTTTCATGGTGTTGTCTTTGTTATCCTGTTATGTTGTTGAGTTGTAGAAATACCTTTCCTCGTAGGGTCGCTGCCTGACGCCCTTGCGGTTGCGGGCCGTGATGGCCACGGCCACGGGGTTGGCCGGAGGTCGCAGGTTGAGGTTGCTGAAGATGCGAGCGACGAGCCATCGGAACGTGGCGGGCGAGCCGTCGTCTCGCGAGAGGTCGGCAGTGAGGTAGACGATGTAGATCATCTCCAGCAGGTCTGTCCGCGAGTGCGTCCACCGCCGGCCGCTGTCGGGAGTGAGCCTGAGCAGTTCCTCGACGTCGGCCTTCATGGCGCGGTAGACTTCTTCTTTCGTTGGTGTTTTCATGGTGTGTTCTGTTCTGTGTTTGGGTTGTTTTGTTTAGGACTTCCTTTTGTGCTGCAAAGATACGACACCAACGATGAAGCGTCTTTTCACTTTTCGGCCCTCGGTGTTAAAACGACTGTGTTCTTAGCGTCTTTTAACAGTAAGGCGGGCAGAACCCGCGTTTGGGATTCTGCCCGCCTTTATTATTAATAAGGTGTCTTTCGCCTTATTTCACCATGATCTTCTGAGCCTTACCGTTGCGAACAACGATGTTCAGACCCTTCTGCAGACCCTGCTGGCGACGACCGTCGATGCTGTAGACAGCCTCGATGGCGCCAGTGTTGGTCTCAGTCTCACGGATGCCGGTTGCCGACTCGTGCACGCTCTCAGTACCGAGATAGTACAGGCGCCAGTTGGAGAACGGTACCCAGTCGTTGTCCTCAGCTTCCTTGTTGCAAGCACCGATGCGGAGCTTGCCGTCGGCAGCCACGTAGCAGTAGATCTCGTTCTCGTAGAAGCCAGCCTGAGCACGTGTGTAGAGGGCCAGACGGTTGTTCGGGAAGTAGTAGTACTGCGGATAGGTAGGATCGGTGATGCTGTCGGTCAGCTCGGTCCAAGAACCGTCAGAGCCATAGGAGAACTCTTCCTGAGCGTCGACTGTCCACTCGTCGGTGCCGATGAAGATCCAGGGCTTGAAGGCCAGGCTGTCGCCGTTAGCATAGAACTTGCCGCGGGCAATATACTCGGGAACGTCGGTCTTCGATGCCTCGTCCAGCAGGTCGAGCGCACCCTTCTGCTCAGCATAGCCGTAGCGCCAGATCTTGGCGTCGGTCTCGGTGCCGGCCTGACGATACAGACCGTTGACGATCACGTGGTAGGTACCCTCGGGCATGCCTTCGAGATCCTGATAGAGGTCGAACGATGTGTTCCAACCCTCGGCGTAGCCATAGTCAGCGTTCTCGAACTCAGCCGTAGACTTGTTGTCGGTGTTGGTCCATCCGCTCAGCGTGGCGGCTGTGCCGTTGCTGTACTTCGGGTTGATGATGAGCTTCGTCATGTCGATGGGGTTCTCGTCAGAAGCCAGTGTCACGTCGGGCATGTGCAGTGCGCTGATGGCCTTCTGGATGCGCTCCAGGGCTGCGGGGATGTCCTCGTCGTCGATGGTGCCGTCCTCGTAGGCAATGGCCATTTCGTCGGCCAGGGCCTCAGCGGCCTCCAGAGCCTCGGCGGTCGTGGTCTCGGCTTCCTCAATCATCGTGTTGTTCAGCTCGGCGATGGCCTTGTCGAGTTCGATGTAGAGGTCGATACTCTTCAGGGCAGCGTCAGAGGCGGGACCGATGTTCTTGTAAGCGTCGAGCAGGGCATCCTGCGACTCAGGATTGTCGATAGCGTCGATGGCAGCCTGCAGGGCAGCCTTCGTGGTAGCGGCCATAGGCTCGTTGAGCAGGTCGCGATACTGGTCGGCCGTCGTCTCGGCGATGGGCTGCATCACCTCGATGTCGTTGCCGAGGAACTCCAGGGCGAAGTCGCTCCAGATGAGCCATCCGCCAGCAGGAATGTTGTCGCCATACATACCCACCTTCACCTCGTCGCCTACGATCAGGAAGTCAGCCTGCATGTCGTAGTTGTCGGTGTTGGTGAAGAGCCAGTTGGCGGCTGCGCAGTTGTTCGGGTAGTTCAGACCGTCGCTGCCAGCGAAGGAAGAACCAGTCTGGCCGTCGATGGTGTTCGAGCCCGGACCGTTAGCCCACTCGTCAGCATCGTAGCCGAACTCATAGATGTCGTGCATGAAGTACTTCGAGGAAGAACCATACAGATAGGTGTTCACCTTGTTCAGAGCGGGATCGCTGTCGTGAGCGCTCTGGCTGGTTGTCGAGCGATACCAGCCCTTGGTCTTGATGCGGTAAGCACCTCTCCAGGGCAGGCGCAGCGTCTGGTAGACGTCGATGATAGCGCCGTCGCTGCCACCGTTCCACTGCTCAACGACGAAGCGCTTGCCAGCGTTGTTCTGGAACGGGTTGCCGGTGTCGGCGTCGCTCTGGCGGCTGGCCACTGTCCAACCGTCGAAGCTCGAAGAGTCGTCGTCGGCACGGAACTGTGCGTTCACCAGCAGGTGAGAGATGTCGGTACCCGGATCGGGCATCACAGAGATGAGAGCCTCAGCGCGCAGACGCTCATACTCGTCGATGAGGGCCTGGAGCTCCTCGTTGTTGAGCGAGGTGTCCTCGTCATACCACATGTCGTTACACTTCTTCCAGATGTCGATGAACGGGTCATAGTAGTTGAACTTCTCGTCCATTTCGGGATCGTCGTAGCCTTCCACGGTCTCGTCAACATACTTGAAGAGGTAGTCGTAGAGGTCGGCACTCTTGAAGAGGGCGTCGTAGGCAGCCTTCACTTCCTCGTAGATGGCAAGGACTTCGTCCTTCGTGGTGGCAGCTTCCGACTTGGCCAGCACTTCCTTCAGGGCGTCAACATAGGGAGCGTAGTAGTAGCGGCCCTCGATGTCCTTTTCCCAGTTGGCGGTGTAGAGGTCGGCGAGAATCTTGTAGTCGTCGTCGGCACTGCCGTAGAAGGTCATTCTGAAGTCGCCCCAAACGGTCCAGTGGTCGCCGGTGGTGTTGTCAGCGGTGATGCGCACGGGCACTGCTTTCGGCTCGTCGAGGAAGAGGAACAGCGTGTTCTGTCCGTTGCCGGCGTTGATCCAGTTGCGGCCTGCGGTACGGTCGTTGACCTCTGACGAGGACACCGTAGCGAGGTTCATCTTCTGGTCGCCAAACTCGAAGGTAGCCACCATGTCAGTACGGGTGTAGCCTTCAACGGTGAGGCTGTAGATGCCCTTCGGAAGCTCCTTGGTGGTCTGCGAGAAGGTGGGTGCACCGCTCACGCTCCAGAACTCCCAGAGGTTAGCCTGATAGGAGGGAGAACCGCCGGAGGAGGTCCAACCGTCGATAGACTCAGATGTTCCAACGAACGGGTTGACCAGGTACTTTTCGCTCACGTCAGCCGGGTTGTGACGGCTGGCCAGGTTGGCCACCTCGTCCTTCAGGGCTGTCAGGGCTGCCGTAACCTCCTCAAGGGTAGCGTTCTCGTTGGCAACGATAGCCTCGGCTTCGGCCGTGTTGATGGCCAGGCCTTTAGCCTTGATGTCGTCGATGAGGGCGGCAATCTCGGTCTTAGCCTTGTAGATCTCGTAGTCAGTAGCCAGGATGAACTGGAACTGGCAGTTTTCGGGATTGGTGGTGTAGACCACGTCGTGGTACAGACCATAGGTCACGCCGTCAACGGCGGCGTTGCTCTCGTGGTCGAGCTGCACGCCGAGGAACTCGCCCTCGACATACTGGTTCTGCTGCTCGGTGTAGTCAGCCAGACCCTGGGGCACCTGCAGTGTGTAGGTGTTGTTGCCCACAGAGGCAATCTGCCAGCGACCGCGGCTGTCGAAGTCAGTCTGGTCAGAGAAGCAGCACTTGATGCCAGCGCCCACGCGGTCGGCGTCGTCCCAGCGGTCGATGGAGTGGCCTGCAGCGCCCGAGATGTCGGGGCTGTAGAGGAAGTACTGACCTGCGGGGAGCTCGTAGAAGTCCTCGTAGTTCTCGTCCTGACCGATGGCATTGCCATCGTCGCGCTTAGTCTTGAGGATGTACTTCAGAGCCTTGTCAGAAACGCAGGACTGAGTTCCCCAACCTTCGCCCTGTCCCACGTACTTCTGGGTGCCCACATTCAGGATGTAGACCTCCACGTCGGGAGTCAGAGCCGTAGCCTTCGGCTTGGGTACGTCGATGGCCCATGCCGAGGAGCTTGTCACCACTGCTACAAGGAGCAGCGTGAAGAAACGGAAAAGTTGTTTCATAAGCTTTGTTTTAGTTTGTTAGACATTAAAAAATGATTAGTAAATGGTAATTTCAAGACCTTTTGGCGTGCAAATATACGGAAATTAATTCATTCCGCAATAAAACTTTTAGAAATTCTTCATTTTTTAACAATTCTACTGCGGACTTCTACCACGGACTTCTACCACGGACAAAGCGGACAGGGCGGACAAACACGGACTTTTATACCACGGACTAAGGCGGACCGAGCGGACAAACACGGACTTTTATACCACGGACAAAGCGGACCGAGCGGACAAACACGGACTTTTCTTTTTTTTTACGTCGAGGCGCAGAGAGCGCAGCGGTTTCGCGTAGTTTGTGCAAAAAAGTCCGTATTTGTCCGCTCAGTCCGCTTTGTCCGTGGTGTAAAAAGTCCGCTTCGTCCGTGGTATAAAAAAGTCCGCATTTGTCCGCCCTGTCCGCTTTGTCCGTGGTATAAAAGTCCGTATTTGTCCGTCCTGTCCGTATTGTCCGTGGTAGAAGTCCGCGTTAGTCCGTGGTTATACATGGGCGAGATAGTGGCGGTATCTGCGGGAGATAGCGGTGCTATGTGCGGGAGATAGCAGGGCTATATGCGGGAGATAGCGGTGCTATGCTATACACTATATGTTGTGGAAGAATGAGAAAAAGCGGCGAAAAGTTTTGCGGTGTCAGAAAAAAGTAGTATATTTGCACCGTGAAATTAACAGAAAACTCTATTTAATCATCTTATTTACTAACTAATCAAAATTGTGTTTTTATGAAGAAGTTTTTACTCTTTGCCCTTGTGGCCATGCTGGGACTGCCCGTCATGGCACAGGACGAGATCGGCGACGACGTGACGAAGTACGTCGTCAACGCCGGTTTTGACGAGGACCTGACGTTCCAGGCCGACGGCACCATGAAGGCTGCTGTCACCACGAACACCAGCCTCAGTGATCGCAGCTGGGCCTACATTGCTGAAGACAGCACCGTGTATGCCCGCCCGAAGTCGACGAGCGGACAGAGCCGCCCCGACGGTCGCAAGCTCGAAGCCGTGAACGGCTTCAAGGGCCGCGTGAAGGGTTGGACGCTGGAGTCTAACGCCGCCTTCCCGCAGTGCGAATGGACCTATTTCGGCACCGTGCCCTACGACCTGAAGGGTCAGGCAGTGCCCATCGCCGACGACGGTACTACCTATCTGGAAGTGCCCGAGCGTCCGACGGAGTTCGACGGTGGCGAAGGTTTCGTCTACCTGCGTGCCGGCTGGACCAACAGCGCCATCTACAAGCAGGTGGTGAAGCTGCCGTGCGCCCGCTATCGCCTGGAGTACTGGACCATCAACATCAACCCCAACACCTCGGCCGTGGCTCAGGACCTGACGCAGATTGTCTGCCGCAAGGACGTGTTCAAGGACGAGAGCGGCACGGGTCTGAGCAACCAGGAGTGGACGAAGCACGAGTTTGAGTTCACCCCGACCGCTGAGTTCACCATGCAGTTCGGTTACGAGGCTGCCAACGCCGGTTCTGCCGGCCAGCCCATCGTGGCCCTCGACGGTATCCGCCTGATCAAGATCGACGATGCCGATCCTATCGAGGAAATGCTGTCTGACCTGTTCGACCTGATGGACGAGTATCAGGAGCTGATCGACGAGACCACCGACTATCCCGGCCTGCTGCGCGAGATGGAAGACGAGAGCCTCGACCTCAACGACATGATCAACAACGGCAAGACCGAGGAAGACCTGAAGGCTGCCGAGGCTGCCATCAGAGCTGCCCTCGCAAAGTATCGCCAGGCCCTGATCGACGTGGTGACGCTCGACGAGCTGCTGGCTAAGGCCGAGCAGCTGGTGATGGATCCCGAGAGCGACTATCCCGGCAAGGAAGCCCTGAGCAACGCCATCGACGAGATCTCGACGGTGATCGACAACGGCGGCGCCGAGGACATCGCAGCTGCCATCGTGGCCATCCAGAAGGCCATCCAGGACTACTACGCCAGCCAGGTGGCTACGCGCGAGGAGCCTGCTGACTACACGTTCTACGTGAAGAACCCGTGGTTCGTGGCCGAGAGCGGCGAGCCCACGAAGAGCGGCGACTCCTATGTCTTCCCGCACGAGTACGACGAAGAGAACCCCTACACCGTGGGTAGCGCTCCGTTCGACGGCACCAGCGAGGGCTGGTACATCGGCGAGGGCGGTGGCGACCAGCGTCTGAACTGGCGTCAGGGCCGCACCTGCTGGAACGCTTGGAACAACAACTTCAACACCGTGACCATCAGCCAGGACCTCGAAGGCCTGCCTAACGGTCTGTACAGAGTGGCTGCCGACCTGATCACGCAGAGCGGTCTGGCCACCGACCAGCACACCTACGCTAAGAGCTCGCTGCAGGAAGCAGCTTCTGAGCCGCTGCGCGACGGACTGTGGTCTGACGACGAGGAAGGCTACTGGACAACACTGCTCACCGAGAACTGGGTGATCGTTGCCGACGGCAAGCTCACCATCGGTGCTACCGGTACCGGCGCTGCCGACACGGGTGCTGCAGGCTGGTTCATGGCCACCAACTTCAAGCTCTACTACTATGGCGAGGCCACCGAGGAGGAGATTGCTGCTGCTCTGGCTGAGCGCGAGGCCTATGTGAAGGGGCTGGTGAGCGACATGCACTTCGCTGGCGACAAGGCTGCCGCCAACGCCCTGATCGTGAAGTACTCGCTGTCTAACGAGCTCGAAACCCTGAACGAGGCTGCTGCCCTGGCCGAGACTTCTGAGGCTAAGTACAACGAGATCATGCAGGAAGGCAAGACCATCCCGACCGTTGAAGCCGGCCTGGCTGACAACGTCTACGGCACTGCCGCCCCGATCGCACAGTTCGCCCTCGACTACGTGAAGGCTTACATCGCCAGCGCTGACGCTTCCTACGAGAAGGTTGACAGCGTGCTCGCCGAGGCTAAGAACTACACCGAGACCTACATCCCCGTCTATCAGGAGGCAGAGGAACTGCTGCTGTCCTCGAAGTCGCAGACCGTGAAGGAGATCCTGCAGCCCCGTCTGGCTGCTCACGTGAACCTGCTCACCGCTGAGATGAAGGACGCTGCTACCGTGGCTGAGTATGTCGAGGAGCTGAAGACCCTGATCTACAACGTCAACAAGCAGGAACTCTACGAGTCTGATCCTGACGCTACTGACTACACGGCCTTCATCCAGAACCCGATGGCCGAGGCTGAGACCGGCTGGACACTGGAGTACACCGACGGCCCGATCAAGACCGGACAGTGGTACACGGGTGACGCCAGCGCACGCTACTTCGACTCTTGGAACGCTACCGCCGGTGCCCTGACGTTCTACGGCGAGCAGGTGGTGGTCGGTCTGCCCAACGGCACCTACACCATCGGTGTCGATGTCCGCACAAGCGACGAGGGTGCCTTCGTCTTCGGTGCTGGCAAGGAAGACAAGAGCGACCTGAAGTGGGTGGAGATTCCTCTGCAGACCTACACCTACGTGAACAGCGAGGGTGAGGAAGTCACTGAGAACGCTACCGACAAGTGGGGTCAGATCTGGGAAGACGCTACCGAGCGCTTCGCAACGATGACCGACAACGATCCTGACTACTACGACGTGCAGGCCATCTACAACTGCAACGACTCGCAGGGTCGTGGCTGGGAGCACCTCGACATCGAGGGCATCGTCGTGGAGGATCACGTACTCGTGCTTGGTATGGCTGTGAACGCTGGCGGCGCTCCGAAGGAGTTCCTCGGCACATGGTTCTCGGCTAACAACTGGACGCTGACGCTCACCGCTAAGGGCGACAACAGTGGCTGGGACGGCCCGATCGCCTCTGGCATCAGCGAGCTCACCACCACGAAGGCCATCGACGGCATCTACACCGTCAGCGGCATGCGCACTGGCAAGCTCCAGAGGGGTCTGAACATCGTCGTGCGCGACGGTAAGGCCGTGAAGGTGCTCGTGAAGTAATCGGCATCAAGCTGAAATGACAATAGGGCTCCCTGCTCCCTCACGGGGCGGGGAGCCTTTTTTCAAATAAGTGATTATACCCAGTCGTCATGAGCTATACCAACCTCATCTATCATATCGTTTTCCGTCCGCATGGCAGCCGTCCGGTCATTGTTGAGGCCCATGAGAAGGAACTTTATGCTTATATTCTGGGGTTTTGTCGGGCAAAGGGATGTGTGCTCTATCGCATAGGGGGAATGCCTGACCATATACATATGCTCGTAAGCATCAATCAAAGCATTTCTGTTTCTGACTTTGTTCGTGAGCTAAAAGTCTCTACGAACAAGTTCATCAAGCAGAATAGGGAGCATTTCCCTGATTTTACGAAATGGGCTGAGGGGTACTGTGCCATATCGTATAACTTCAGGGATAAGGACATGATATATAACTACATCAAGAATCAAAAAGAACACCATAAGCGTGTGGGATTCTATGATGAGCTGAAGCAAATGTGCCAAGAGAATGGCATAAACATAGACGACATGTACTTCCTCAAGGACAGGTAGCGTGTCAGAAAAATGTGTGCGACCCCTCCGGGGACGAGAGATGTATGAGGATATGCTCCTCTCCACGGGTCTTCGACCCGCGGTTACTGAAATTACGACCCCTCTGGGGTCTTGCGCAGGCCCCATCATCCTCTGGAGAGTCCACAACCAAAATACTCGCGTCGATGATAGACGCAGGACGGTATCAGACTGAGCGACCCCGCAGGGGGGCGCACTCTCGATACTCTCGTCTCACGTCGATGTATAGATGTTGGACGGCATCAAGCCGAGCGACCCCGCAGGGGGGCGCACTCTCGATACTCGCATCGATGTATAGATATAGGATTGCATCAGACTGAGAGACCCCGCAGGGGTCGTTATCTCGATAACCGCGGGTCGTAGACCCGTGGATAGACCAAGCAAGTGAAGACAGGCGTCCCCGTAGGGGGCGCACTTGATGCATGGGTGTGCGACCCCTCCGGGGACGAGAGATGTATGAGGATATGCTCCTCTCCACGGGTCTTTGACCCGCGGTTACTGAAATTACGACCCCTCTGGGGTCTTGCGCAGGCCCCATCATCCTCTGGAGAGTCCACATGATGATAGATGCAGGACGGCATCAGGCCGAGAGACCCCACAGGGGTCGTTATCTCGGTAACCGCGGGTCGCAGACCCGTGGATAGGCCAATCAAATGAAGACCGGCGTCCCCGCAGGGGTCGCCCTCTCGATACTCTCGTCTCACATCGATGTATAGATGTTGGACTGCATCAGGCCGAGCGACCCCGCAGGGGTCGTTATCTCGGTAACCGCGGGTCGCAGACCCGTGGATAGACCAGGCAAGTGAAGACCGGCGTCCCCGTAGGGGTCGCACATGATAAATCAATTCAAAAGTAAACAATGAAAAAACTCCTTTTCCTTACCGCTCTGCTGCTGACCACCACGGTGACATCGCAGGCGCAGACCAGTCCGACAGAGGGCACGATTACGGCGGCGTTCGTCGGCGAGGAGACAATGCAGCAAGACCTGCTGCAGATGCTCGCCAACTTCGCCAAGTACATGAAAAACGACTTCCAGCAGGCGCAGGCCCCGAACAGCATTGGCGAGGCGTGCGGCTGCTTCAAGGGCGAGAACACAATGGGCAACAACGAGCAGGGCGTCAGACCGAATGCCGACCTGTCGATGCTCTGCGCGTTCCTCGTGAAGTACGGCAAGGACAAGGTGACGCTGCCACAGGGCGTGACGTGGAGCGACGTGGAAGACATGGCGATGAAGTCGCTCGTTTTCGCCTACAGCACCCACAAGGCCAATAAGCTGAAGGTGTGCGCAGGCAACAACTACTGGGGCTCCACGTCGACCAGCGACTACACCTGGGAGTCGAGTCTCTGGGCGATGTCGGTGGCCTACTCGGCGTTCTTCCAGTGGGACAAGCTCACCGACACGCAGCGCAACTACGTCTACCAGCTGCTCAAGGCCGAGTGCAACTACGAGCTCGGACGCTCGATACCCACAGGCTACGCCGGCGACACGAAGGCCGAGGAGAACGGCTGGGAGGCCGACATCCTTGCGGCTACGCTCGGCCTCTTCCCCGACGACGCGCTGGCGCCGCGCTGGTTCCAGCGGCTCCGGGAGTTTGCCATCAACAGCTACTCCCACAGCGCCGACAAGACCGACCAGACGGTGGTCGATCCCGACTACGACACGAAGACCGTGGCACAGCTCTACAAGGGCCAGAACCTCTACGACGACTACACGCTGCAGAACCATAACTACTTCCACACGTCGTACCAGAACGTGGTGATGCAGGAGCTGGGCGAGGCCGCCCTGGCCCTGAAACTCTTCCAGCAGGAGCTGCGCGGCGAGGAGAAGTGGAAGACCAACGCCCTGATGCACCACAACCGCGAGGTGCAGGAGGAGGTGCTGAACTGGCTCGCGCTGACCGACGGCGAACTGGCCATGCCCAACGGCAACGACTGGAGCCTGTTCCTCTACGACCAGATCACGAGCTACTCGACGAACGCCTGCTTCCTGCGTGATCCGGACGCGCTGATGCTTGAGAACCTCGCCTACAAATACATCAAGGCCCGACAGACGACCACCAGCGACGGCTCGTGGCTGCTCAGGGCCGACGTGGGCGCACGACGCATGGGTGTGGAGGGCCACCGCGTGATGATGACGTGGCTGATGCACCACGTGCTGTCCACGGCTGACCTCGCAGCAACAGACTTCGAGGCATTCCGACAGCGACACTCGGCAGCGAAGAAGCTGGACACGCAGAACATCGTGCGTGCCTTCACCCGCGACCGCTTCACGACGTTCTCGTGGAGCACGGGCCTGCAGAGCTACACGGGCTATATCGCCTCGAACTCGGTGGACAAGAACAAGATCATCGTGCCCTTCCGGGCCAACAACACCGGCAACTTCCTGGGCTGGTATGAGGTGAGCGGCAAGGCCACGAACGCCACACCCGTGGTGAGCGGCATCTACGAGCTGAAGGGCGACGGGTGGACGATGAACGGAGAACTGAACACCAACGACGGTGTGCTGAACAACCGCTTCTGCCTGTTCTCGACGCCCGGCAACGCAGTGATATATATAGATGATGTGCGCGCGAGCCAGGCCTGCACCATCACGAAGGAGAAAGGCGGGCTGATGGCCATCTCGATGGACGACCTGACGAAGACGAAGCGAGTGCTGTATGATGACGCGGGAAGCAGTAAGGAGGTGAGCGGTGGCGGCACGGCGCAGCTGGCTGCACGGTGGCTGAACATCGACAACGAGCTGGGCTTCGTGGGCACGGGCGAGAAGCAGATGTACTTCGGCGACCGCGACAACAACAACTCCGTGATGACCTCGAAACTCTACACGCTGTATGCTGCCAAGAGCCGTCAGGTGGCGGCGGGCAGCGAGGTTGACCGGCGAGCAATGGTGTACTACAGCCGCGTGGATGCCGGGCAGACACAGCAGCTGGCCTCGCAGCTCATCGACCTGCGTGAACAGGTGCCCGCGGGCTGGAACGGCGTGATGGCCTTCGACCCCGACGGCACGGGCTACCTGCTGCTGTCGAACTTCAGAAGCATGGAGAAGTGTCGGCTCAGCGATATCGAAACCCCTTACGGGATGCCAGTCTTCACCGCTGACAGCGAGGTCGGCAGCGGCACGTTTGCGGCCGAGGTGAACCACAGCGTGTCGAACGTGGTGAAGTTCTACGTGACGAACGCCGGTCTGCGCGCCCAGCAGGATCCCAACGACCCGACGGTGGCCTACTTCGAGAGTATGCTCGACTGCGAGTGTGAGTTCTTCATCAAGGCCGTCACCGACAGCGGCATCGTGGAAAAATCAGTCGTGACGGCAGGAGCGTTTACGGCAAGAATCGTGGGAGGCGACCTTCTGATCGAGGAAGGTGCGACGTTTCCCAAAAGCGGAGACGAAGACCTCACGGCGGGTTACGACGACATCAGCGACCAGCTCGCGAACCCTAACTTCGAAGACGACGAGACCTACGGCTCAAAGGGCACGAACGTCTCGGCGTCGGGCGTGACCTATGCCGACTGCTACGTGAACACCGTGGCGGCAGCCAGCTCGAAGTGGCCGAACGTCTTGCCCGTGAAGGGATGGACGCCGGGCTGCAAGCTGTCAAGCGGGTCGAACTATGCGAGAATGTACTCGATGCCCTACTCGCTGGAGAAGTTTTGCGTCAGCCCGTCGAACGTGGGCAACTATGCCGCGCAGACGGCAGGCATGATGGCCGACGACGGCAAGGGCCTGCGCACGCTGACCGTGCTGAACTCGTGGGATCGCGGTGCGAACGCCGTCACGCAGGTGGTGAACCTGCCGGCAGGGGAGTACCGCGTGCTGCTGAACATGAAATATGAGTGTCCCAACCAAACGGGCAACGACGGACGGCGCGTTGCTGCGGTGGGCAACAACAACACGTCGCTCACGGGTGTGATGATAGGCACGACGACCGACTACCGATACCCCTCGGAGCCCAATGCCTGGGAAACGCTGTGCTACGACTTCTCGCTGGAAAGCACCCAGGACGTGACCATCTCGTTGGGCTACCAGACGACGGCGTCGGTAGGTGCGGCCAACAACACCTTATTATATATAGACCACGTGAGGCTGCTGCGCAAGATTCCCACGGCCATAGCGCAGCCCACAACAGAGCATGCAGGCATGGAAACACGCAGCGCTGTGTACGACCTCGGTGGCCGACGGCTGGCCACTGGCACGCAACCACATCAGGGTCTCGGATGGCCCCCGATATACATACAAAATGGGAAGAAGTATGTCAGAAAATAAAAAAAAGTGCACACGATTGCAAAAAATAGTGTTAAAAACGTATTTGTTTCAAAAAAAATATTTAAATTTGCCTGCGAAATAAGAAAACCTAACGCGTAAAGACAGAAAATAAAGTAATAACTAAATCGTTAAATGTATGAATTACCGCTTTTTTGAACTGACCAAGAAAGCCTTCTATGGCTTGTGCTTGGCAGTTGTCAGTGGTGGATTCTTTTCTTGTACGGATCGCTATGACCTGGACGACAAGGGTAATTATCCGAGTTGGCTGGGCAGTAGTGTGTACGACCAGTTGAAGAATCCTAACCAAGAAGTACTCACAGGTACTTTCAACAATTATGTGCGGCTCATTGAAGACATGGGTTATGCCGAGACGCTGGGGAAGACAGGTTCGAAGACCGTGTTCCCGGCTAACGATGAAGCCTTCGACCGTTTCTACGCCAACAACTCGTGGGGCGTGAGAAGGTATGAGGATCTGACGGAAGCCATGAAGAAGCAGCTGCTCTACTCGTCAATGCTCGACAATGCCATTCTGGTGGAGATGCTGTCCAACGTCTCCTACGACGCAACGAGCGTAACACAGGGTATTGCCATGAAACACACCACCGGTGCCAATGTCATTGACACCATTACCCACATCTACGGGGCTGCTGGTATGCCGGAAAACAACGCTTACTGGGAGCGGTTCTACGACAAGGGTATTTACCTGGTGATGGATGCTACACGCCCGATGATGGTGCACTTCACGGCTGAGCAGCTCACGACCAACAGCATCACCACCCGCGGCGAGAACAGCGACTTCGAGGTGATTACTGGCTCACCGTACAACGACGAGGAAAACTCGGCCTACATCTTCCGTAACAAGATCATCAATGCCGACGTGACCTGTCAGAACGGATACATCCACCAGTTGCAGGACGTGTTGGTGCCTCCAGGCAATATCGCAGAACTGATTCGTACCAACGGCGAAAGCAACTACTTCAGTCGCATGATGGAGCGCTTCTCGGCTCCGTTCTACGATGTCGCAACGACCAATAACTATAACGACTATGCACAGGCCAACGGTCTGCCGCTCATCGACTCCGTTTATCAGAAGCGCTACTTCAGTAACCGCTCGCAGGGTGCAGCCCTGAAGCTCGACCCCAACGGAACGGAAGTCAAGGAGCTGTTGCCCTATGATCCGGGATGGAACGCCTATACCAACGGTCTGACAGGTTCGAACGCGCTGAGCGACCTCGCAGCCATCTTCGTGCCTACCGATGAGGCCATGAAGGAGTACTTCCTGCCTGGCGGTAGCGGTTCGTTCATCATTGACCAGTACGGTGCGAAGGAGAATACGGAGGAAAACCTCAAGGAGAATATCGACTCTATTCCTCACGACATTGTGCAGGCTTTCCTTGACAACCTGATGAAGTCTTCGTTCACGGGCACCGTGCCCAGCAAGTTCGGCGATGTGATGGATGACGCCTCAGACCCGATGGGTCTCACGCTTGACGTGCTGAACAAGAATGCCGACGGAACCTACGACGTGAAGATTGCCAACAACGGTGTGGCCTACATGCTGAACACGGTGTTTGCTCCTAACCGCTTCGTGGCTGTGTCGGCACCGGCCCTGCTCACCGACAACATGAAAATCATGAACACGGCTATTCAGGACGGTTACAAAGACAATAAGCCCCTGAACTTTGACCAGAACTTCTATGCCTACCTGCTCGCCATGACCGCAAACTATGCGTTCTTCATTCCGACAGACCAGGCCTTCGGACAGTACTATGTCGACCCGACCAACCTGAAGCATGACCAGCCACGCGCACTGCGCTTCTATTATCAGAACCGCTCGCCGTATGTCTTCTGCTCAGCTTGGCAGTACAATCCGCTGACGGGCGAAGTGGGTGACTCCATCGGTGTTGTCGCTACGGCTAACTTCCGCTCTCAGATGATCGACGTCCTGAACTTCCACACGGTGGTGCTCGCCGACGGAGAGAAGGTGGGTACAAACCAGTACTACAAGACCAAGCACGGCGGCGAGATTCGCTTTGGCGATGGTCGTGTGTCCAGTGGTGGACAGATTGATAACGGCCTGCCCATCTCCTATGTGACAAAGACCTACAACCAGAAGAACGGTACGTCTTATGCCATTGACCATCTCATTCAGGCTCCGCAGAAGTCGGTGTACTCTGTGCTCGGCGAAACGCAGCAGATCTCTGAATTCAACAATCTCTGCAATGGCTTCAATGACACACTCTTCTTCTTCGCCAGCGACAAGATGAAGGAAGTGAACAAGGTGACCGGCAAGCAGCGCGTGAGAGGTTACGAGCTGTTCGTCAACGAAATCGGACACTTCGGTCTCGACTACGACGTGAAGTTCTTCAACTCTTACAACTACACGGTCTACGCTCCTGATAACGAGGCCATGAAGAAGGCCTACGAGCGCGGCTTGCCCAGATGGGAGGACGTGCACGCTATTTACGATGAATACAAGGACAAGTGGACAGAGCAGCAGGAGGACGGAATCTACTCGGACGACGTCATCAATGCCCGCAACAAGGCTCTGGCAATGCTTGAAGAAATCAATGCGTTCATCCGCTACCACTTCCAGGACAACGCGGTATATGTGGACAACGTAATCGACGCTGGCGTGTATGCAACAGCATGTTCTGATACGCTCGGCGTGCGTGAGAAGCTCACCGTGGGCGGCAGTGCGCGCCAGATGACGGTAACTGACAACCGTGGCCAGCAAATCAACATCAGCACTGGCGGCGGACGACTCGTCAACCAGATGACACGCGACTATGTGTTCAACCAGACGGCTCGAACGGCTACTCAGATCAGTACCTCGTCGTTTGCCGTGATTCACCAGATTGACACTCCTCTGAACCGTCACTCGGATTCTGATCGCTACGATGCGCTCTGGACAGGACAGAATGCCAAGCAAAAACTGGCCGCTTACAGGCGATTGTACGACAGCCAGTTGTATAAGCAGTATTAGGAATAAATACAGTATTGGAATATGAAAACAAACAATATAAAATATTTGTTACTGGCAATTTGCTGCATCTTCTCATCTGCAGCAATGGCACAGGGCACGCGCATCTCGGGTACCGTCAATGACGTTGAAGGCCCCGTCATGATGTGTAACGTCGTTGAGATCGATGCCAACAACCGTAACGTGTCCTACTCGCAGACCGATATCAATGGTAACTTCTCGATGGAAGTCGTGAATACCAAGAATAAACTTCAGATCTCTTATGTAGGATACAAGAAGGTGACCATTCCCATCGGCGACAAGACGGTCTTCGACATTATGCTTGAAGAGGAGAACACGCTGAAGGAGGTCGTCGTCAAGGCAAAGGCCAAGTTCCGTCAGGGTGGTCTGGTGATTCCTGAAAACGAGGTGTCGGCAGCCAAGCAGACCTTCAACATGAGTGAGGTGGAAGGTCTGTCATTCACATCGGCTGACGAGGCACTGCAAGGTAAGATTGCAGGTCTGGACATCGTGGCCAACTCGGGTAACCTGGGTTCCGGTACTTCAATGCGTCTGCGTGGTGTGACGTCGATCAACGGATCGGCTGAGCCTCTGATTGTTGTTGACGGCAACATCTTCGACAATCCAGATGAAAACTTTGACTTCACGTCTGCCAACGAGGAGACCTACGCATCCCTGCTTTCGGTGAACCCGTCGGATATCGACAAGATCGACGTGCTGAAAGACGCTGCCGCAACGGCAATCTGGGGTTCGCGTGGTGCAAATGGTGTGATTTCGATTACGACAAAGCGTGGTTCGCGTGGTAAGACCGTCGTGGACTACTCCTTGCGTGTGCAGGCCAACTGGCAGCCCGCCGGCTACAACCTGCTGAATGGTGACGATTACACGATGATGCTGAAGGAAATGTATTACAATCCTTCGCAGAACGCCACGGCAACGACGAACATCAACGAAATCAACTACAACCGTTCTTGGGCAGAATTTGAAAACTGGAACAACAACACCGACTGGGTGAAGGAAGTTCAGCAGACTGGTTGGAGCCAGTATCACTACCTGACGATTACTGGTGGTGGTGAGAAGGCTAACTTCCGTATCTCTGCCGGTTATGACCGTCAGAACGGTACCATTATCAAGCAGACGCTTGACCGTTTCACAACGAAACTTGCTTTGGACTATTTCGTCAGCGACCGTATCATCTTCCGTACCACGTTCCCGCTGACCTACACGAGCAACCACAAGAACTATGACGACAAGATTCTGGAACGTGCCCAGAGGATGGCGCCGAACATGAGTGTCTATCGTCAGAATGCCGATGGCTCCAACACGGATGAGTTCTACGTGATGCTCCCCGTAGGTGCAGAAGGTGCCGGATCGACAGCGGCTGGCACATCCTCAAAACAGCTGGAGTCCATCCGTAACCTCGGAAATCCCGTCGCCATAGCCAATCAGGCCTGGCACGACGAGAAGACCTATCGTATTTCGCCCGAGTTCCGTCTGGATTACTACCTGCTTGGCAAGGACGACGAGAAGACTCGTCTGGACTACACAGGTCTGGTCTACATGGACATCTTCTCAAAGAGTGAACCCAAGTACTGGCCCGGCTCATTGAGCACCAACGGCTGGCAGGACGGCAACTATAACTACAGTGAGGTTTATGACTACAACTCTCTGGCCTTCACAACCCGTCATACGCTGACCCTGACGCCGCATTTCCGTAATCAAGACTGGTATGTGACCATGCTGGGACGCTGGGAGATGACCACCGGTAATAACACGAGCCAGACAACATCGTCGGTAAACGCCCCCAACGGCGCAACATCGTCGTCAGTAAATGCTTATCACCCCTCTTTAGGTTCTGGTAATGGTGAGTGGCGCTCGATGTCTGGAATCTATCAGGGACACTTCTCCTACAAGTCTCGCTATGCTCTTGATGCATCTGTCCGCGCTGACGGTACGACAAAGTTCGGTAACTCAAAGAAATGGGGCTACTTCCCCGGTGTCTCTGCCCGTTGGAACATCAGCGACGAGCCCTGGATGAAGTGGTCTGATTCGTGGCTTTCCATGCTGTCTTTCCGTCCGTCATGGGGTATTGTCGGTAAGCAGCCGGATAATGAATATCTGCAGTATGCACGTTATAACCCAAGTGGCTACTACGGAAATGGTACGGGTAATGACAACATCATGTATCTGGAGGGCCTTCAACTGAATCGCCTGCAATGGGAGCGTACAGCCCAATATAATATAGGTGGCGACTTCGGTTTCTTCAATGATATCATCACGGGTGATTTCAACTACTACTACAAGCGCACGAAGAACCTGTTGATGAAGAATGTCCGCATTCCTTCAACTGCCGGTTTCTCAACGCTCGCCTGGACCAATGTGGGTGAGATGACGAACAAAGGTTGGGAGTTGAACCTGAATGCCAACCGTTTCTTGAAGGTCGGTAAGTTCTCCATGAGTGCAAACTTCAACATCTGTCAGAACTTCAATGAGATTGTGAAGATGGACGAGAGTGTGCTGGAATCCATTAATGCAGAGTGGGATGCCTCCAATCGTGGCGGATACCTGAACCGTATCCAGACGGGCAACCCGCTGGGTTCTATCTATGGTCTGCGCTATAAGGGCGTGTACCAGTATTCTTACGAGTACCTTGTTAATATGAAGGAGAGCTACGGCTGGACTTCCGAGGAGTTCCGGGATTACATCGACAACACCTTCCTTGCTGCAAACAAGACGGCTCCTATTGCCATTGACAACGAGGGACATGTCTTGATGGACTCGCGTGGCAATCCAATCCAGCAGGTCTACAATTATCAGGAAGGAACCTCCACCTACAAGTTCCAGGGAGGTGATGCCATCTATGAGGACATCAATCATGATGGTCAGATCAACTCGCTCGACATTGTTTATCTTGGCAACTCAAACCCGAAGATCAGTGGTGGTTTCGGCGTAAGTTTCTATTATGGTGACTGGTCGCTCAAGACGAGCTTCACATATCGTTCGGGTGTGAAGATCGTGAACTCGGCCAAGATGGGACTTGAGGAAATGTTCAATGCCTATAACCAGAGTTCTGCTGTGAACTGGCGCTGGCGCAAGAACGGTGACGTCACCTATATTCCACGTGCCATGTACGACACCGGTTACAACTGGCTTGGTAGCGATCGCTACGTTGAGGATGCTTCCTTCGTTCGTATGAGCTATGTTCAGTTGGTTTACAACTTCAACAAGAAACTTCTCAAGGCTATCGGTCTCCGTCGCTTGCAGCTTAGCCTTTCTGGCCAGAACCTGCTTTGCTTCTCGAAGTACAGCGGAACTGATCCTGAACACTCTGCCGGTGCATGGGGCATCGCTTATGACAGCTCACAGACACCGCGAGCAAAGTCTGTTACACTGAACATTAATGTCGGATTCTAAAAACAGATACCAGTATGAAATGCAATAATATATTTAAACTATTTGCCATGATGGCCGTCTTCGTTGCAGGCCTTAGCTCATGTAACGACTTCCTGACCATTTATCCTACCGATAAGACCATCGGCGAGGATTTCTGGAAGACGAAGGAAGATGTGAAAAATATGGTGACTGGTGCCTATGGCAGTATGATTAGTTATGGTTGCCAGGAGCGTGCCATCATTTGGGGTGCTTTCCGTTCTGACGAGTTGGTGAAATATTCCAGCGCGAGCAACACTGCGCTTGACAACATCAACGCTGTCAATCTCCTGCCGACCAATGGCTTCAATGACTGGGCCAGCTTCTATGGTGTCATCAATCGTTGCAATATCGTGTTGAACCACGCAGCTGATGTTCTTGAGCTGGATCCGGCTTTCACAGAAGGTGACTACAACGAAACGAGAGCGCAGATGCTGGCTCTTCGTAGCTTCTGCTATTTCTACCTTGTGCGCGCTTTCCGTGATGTGCCCTACACAACCCAGTCCTACGAAGACGACGACCAGATCATGGTCTTGCCGCAGACTACTCCTGACAGCGTGATGCAGTTCTGTATCCGTGATCTTGAAGAGGCTGAGCGTTACATCATGCATTCTGGAGCCTATGGACGTAGCGACTGGCGCAACGTCGGCTACTTCACTCGTGATGCCGTTTGGGCGCTGCTCTCAGACATTTATCTTTGGCGTGCATCGATGACTCATAGCCAGTCAGACTATCAGAGGTGCATTGAATATGCCGACAAGGTGATTCAGTCGAAGGATGAGTATTATACCAACAATCAGGCAGGAAGAGTCTCAACGTTGAATGCAGACCCCTACCATTTGTTGACCCGCGAGGATGCCTTCACAAACATTTTCCTCTCAATGAATTCTCGTGAAAGTATTCTTGAGTGGCAGTATGATGGCAGCAATAACTCCAATACGGCTCTGGAGAACTACTATTATGAAGAAGGTTCTTCGAGCAGTCATAAGACAACCAGTATTCTTATGGCTTCCCAGATCTTCAACTCTATTGCCGAAAATGCAAACACGATTCAAGGCCTTAAGGCGTTCTATACGAAGAACGACTATCGTTACTGGATGAATGTTTACGGTGTTGGCAGTGAAGAAGCTACTGAACTGTCCATCAGAAAGATGGTCGATCAATCCATAGTCATGTTTGACCCTGCAACGATGAATGAGTCGTTCTCCAAGTCAAACAGCCGTGCATTTGACAATTATCAGCAGAACTGGGTTGCCTATCGTCTGACTGACATCATGCTGATGAAGGCCGAGGCCTTGGTTCAGACTGCTGCGTCTGACAGTGACGCCGTCGTCCTCGAACGGGCGTTCAACCTCGTTCAGGCCGTCAATAAGCGTTCTATGCCGAAGACTGCTAACGACACGCTTCAGTTCAATGACTTCCCCGACCGTTCCTCAATGGAATTGCTGGTGTTGGCAGAGCGTGAGCGTGAGTTGTGCTTCGAGGGCAAGCGTTGGTTCGACCTCGTCAGATATTGCTATCGTCATATGGATGGCGTAGACATTACAACAAAGCTGGCAGACAAGACAGATTGGCCGGCACTGTATGCACCAATGCTTCGTCTGATCGTTCGTAAATACGTCAATGGTGGTGAAGCCGTTTCCTACAAGATGAAGAGCGAGCCCTACCTCTACTGGCCTATTTATGAATACGAAATTAAGGTCAACAACCTACTTAGGCAGAATCCTGTCTTCGTGACTGAGAAGACCTCAAGTAAGAATTAGGCAGTAAAGTGAAAACCCCACTATCATGTTACACCTAAAATTACATAGTATAATGAGAAGATCCGTAATATCCTTTGCAGTAGTTGCCCTGCTCGGCTTGGTAGGCTGTTCGGAGAAAATAGATGACTCCAATCTCTATACCTTTACAGGTGAGACGATTGAAGACTATCTGGTGAACCGAAGCGACCGATTCAGCAGTTTCAACTACATCCTCTCACGCATTGGGTATGACAAGATCCTTTCAGCTTACGGGACATACACCTGCTTTGCTCCGGACAACGATGCTGTCGAAGCCTATGTCGACAGCCTCTACGACGACATGAGCAATGAGCAGTTGCCTCACAATGGCATGACATCTCGTGGCCTGGAAGGCCTGACGGATTCTCTCTGCACTGACATCGCACTCTTCCACTTGCTGTACAGCGAGGTGATGGGTGTTGAGATGAATAACGGAATGACAATCAGTACCATGCTTGGCCGCGACATCAACACGTCGGTTGACTCAATCTCTGGTCAGCTCGCCCTAAACAACCATTCTCTTGTTACGGTGATGGACAACGAGCTGGAAAATGGTGTCCTCCACGAGATCAACCACGTGCTGACGCGTTCCAACAATCTGATTGCGGGTGAGATGGAGAAGCATCCTCAGTTCTCTATTTTCCTGCAAGCACTTGTCCTGACAGGTCTTGCCGACTCGCTTTCTGCTCAGGAACGCAAGGGCATAGTCAAGCCGATGAAGTACACAGGCAAAGGCAATGCAAAGATGTACACCCCAGATGTCTGCAAGGTGGGCTTCACCATCTTTGCCGAGACCGATGAGGTGCTGCGCCGCAATGGCATCAACTCTTTCGACGACCTCTTTAATTACGCAAAGAGCGTTTATGAAAAGAGTGCTGATGCTGCGGGATGGTACGACTATTATCGCAACAACGGCATTCAGGTCAGTTCCGGTAAGGACTATCAGAATCCTGCTAACGTGCTGAACATGTTTGTCCGTTACCACATCTTGCGCTACGTTTTGCCTTACAACAAGTTCTTCTACACCTATTCCATGACGTCGAAGGCCTTGCTTTACGAGTACCTCGAAACCATGCTGCCTTACACGCTGGTTAAGGCATCTCGCATTTCTGGAAGGGTTCTCCTCAACCGCTGGGTTGCCAACAGCACGCTTACCGATCGTGTCGGTGAAATGGCCTCTGATGCCATATCCACGGTAATGCAAGAGGGCATCGAAGTTGATAAGGACAATATCCAGTCGTTAAATGGCTATATCCATCCCATCGACGGCCTGTTGGTCTATGACACGAATGTTCCGCATGGAGTGCTCAATGAGCGTATGCGTTTCGATGACACGTCTTTCCTGCCGGAGCTGATGTCTAACGGATTGCGTTGCAAGAATCCTTCAGAAGTCCGCGCCATCGCAGGTGGTGTCTATGACACGTTCGGAGGCAACGGCAACATTCGCTTGCCTGAGAACTATTGTTCGACGATGCGGGTGTACAATGGAGACAACACAGAGGTTTATTACCTCGGCGGACAAGATTGTACTTGGGCCAACTACCAGGGAGACGAAATCCTTTGTATGGGCGCATACGACTTTGCATTCCGCTTGCCTCCTGTCCCCGATGGAACCTACGAATTGCGACTCGGCTATTCAGCCAACGGCAATCGCGGTATGGTGCAGTTCTACATGGGACGCAACTCGTCGGTCAACTCCATGCGCACTCTTGACATCCCGCTTGATATGCGCCATGTGCCCAGCAACCAGACCACCCAGAACAACGGTGTCACCACCTACTCCCCCGATGCCGTCACAGGCTGGCTGCCCTATCTGTCAACCGAGGACATGGGCGTGGAGAGCGATGCCAACATGCATTCACTGGGTTGGATGCGTGGCCCGCTGTGCTATAACTACGGCCAGACGGTATCCCGTGGCTATGCCGGCAACCTCCGCCGCATCATCACCAAAGGACAGTTTGAGCAGGGAGACTACTGGCTTCGTTTCAAGACTGTGCTTCCCGACAACACCTCAACAGAGTTCCATCTTGACTACATTGAGTTTTGTCCAGAGGCTATTTATAACAATTCAGTCTATGCTGAAGACATGTATTAAGCCCCACTAAGCATTGTAATATTCTAACGTAACAAAATAAGATAAAAGATATGACGAGACGCAACTATTTCAAACACGCGATGAAGGCTGTAGCCGTTCTTCTGGCTTCAACAGCGCTTCTTGCAAGCTGCAAGGAAGACATTGATGAGTCCAATCTTTACACCTTCACAGGTGAAACCATCGAAGACTTCCTGACCAATCGCAGCGATGAGTATAGTAGTTTCAACTACATTCTCACGCGTATCGGTTACGACAAGATCCTCTCAGCCTATGGCATGTACACGTGCTTTGCTCCGAACAATCAGGCCGTAGAGGCATATATCGACAGTCTTTACGACGACGTGTCCAATGCCGACCTTCCCCACAATGGCATGACTGCGCGTGGCCTTGAGGGTCTCACCGACTCGCTTTGTAAGGATATTGCCCTGTTCCACCTGCTTTATACAGAGGTCATGGGTGTGAACATGAGCAACGGCATGACGCTCAGCACCATGCTCGGTCGAGACATCAATACTTCCATCGATTCCATTTCGGGCCTCACCGTCATCAACCGCTATTCTGCCATCACGGGTATGGATAATGAGCTTGAGAACGGCGTGCTCCACGAAATCGACCATGTGTTGCAGCGCTCCAACCGCTTCGTGTCTGGTGAGATGGCAGAAAATCCTGAACTGTTCAGCCTGTTCTCGCAGGCTCTGATCATGACAGGTCTTGCCGACTCCCTCACCGCTCAGAAGCGCACCGATTTCGAAGAAGTCACTTCGACCTACAATTTCTATGTTCCAGAAGAGTGCGCACTTGGCTATACAATCTTTGCCGAGACTGACGAGGCCTTTGCGGCAAACGGCATTCGGAACATGGACGACCTGATTGCCTTCGCCAACAAGGAGTACGCTGATTGTGCAAAGCCCGGCTCTGGCTGGTACGACTACTATCGCAACAAGGGTGTCGAGGTCAGCACCGGTACCGATTACACGAATCCCGCCAACACCCTGAACATGTTTGTGCGTTATCACATCCTGAAGTGCAAGGTGTCCTACGACAAGCTGGTTCGCACGTTCAACGAGGTGTCGAAGGTCACTCTCTACGAGTACTATGAGACCATGCTGCCCAATACGCTTTTCAAGATCAGTCGTATTAGTGGCAAGCGCCTGATCAACCGTTGGGTGACAAACAGCACCCTCACCGACCGTGTGGGCGAAGAGGCCTCGGCATCCATCCAGACCGTGATGCGTGAAGGCGTTGAAGTTCAGACCAACAACATCCAGGCCCTGAACGGCTACCTGCATCCCATCAAGGACATGCTGGTCTATGATGTAAGCGTGCCCCGCGGTGTGCTCAACGAGCGCATGCGCTTCGACGACACCGCCATTGTCGGCGAGATGATGTCCAACAATTTCCGAATGATCTCCGATACTGAAGTACGAGCCCTTAATGGTGGAAAGTCGGGTTCTGACGGCGCTCTGGGTGGCGACTACATCCGTTGCCCGAACGGCTTCTTCGAGAACCTTGTCATCTACAACGGCAACAACACTCGCCTTTATTACCTGGCCGGCCAGAGCAATGGCTGGAGCAATTACCAGGGCGACGAGTTCAACTGTATGGGAGCCTATGACTTTGCCTTCCGTCTGCCGCCGGTTCCCGATGGCACCTACGAGCTCCGCATGGGCTACACCGCCAATGGCAACCGAGGCATGCTTCAGTTCTATCTTGGCCGTACTCCCACGCTTTCAGACATGAAGGCCCTCGACATCCCTCTTGACATGCGTCATGTTCCCAGCAACCAGACCACCCAGAACAACGGTGTCACCACTTACTCCCCCGATGTCGTCACCGGCTGGCTTCCCTATCTGTCTACTGAAGACATGGGTATCGAAAGCGATGCCAACATGCACAACCTCGGCTGGATGCGTGGCCCGCTCTACTATACTGTAGGTAAGGGAGGCTCTACGGTCGCTCGTGCAAACGCTCAGGACCTGCGCCGCATCATTACCCGCCAGCAGTTCGAGCAGGGTGACTATTGGCTGCGATTCAAGACCGTGTTGCCCGACAACACCAACTGCCAGTTCCACCTCGACTACATCGAGCTCTGTCCTGAGAATGTGTATAACAATCCGCAGTATGTGGAAGACATGTATTAATTAGCAACCATACTTCATACGATTATGAAAAGAGACATTATATTTAAGAAAGCAATGGTCGTCATGGCAACCTTCGCAATGGGTGCGATGATTACCGCCTGTTCAGATTGGGATGACCACTACGACGCCGGGTCGGCCGTCTCGGGGTCGGCAACGTCCACTATCTGGCAGAACATTGAAAGCAACAACAACCTTTCCCAGTTTGCCGCGCTTGTCAAGAAGGCCGGCTACGACGCCGTGCTCAACACCACGCAGACCTACACGGTCTGGGCGCCGCTCAACGGCACCTTCGACTACGAGGCGCTCAGCAGCTTAGGCAATGACAAGCTGGTGAAGGAATTCGTTCAGAACCACATCGCCCGCAGCAACTTCCCCGCCACGGGCACCCTCAACGAGCGCATCTTCATGCTCAATGAGAAGGTGATCGACTTCGAGGGCGCCGGCAGCTACACCATCGGCGGAATCGAAGTTGCCCAGCCCAACGTGTCGAGCCTGAACGGTGTCATCCACACCACTAACGGCAAGGTCGATTTCCTGAGCAACATCTTCGAGTCGCTTGAGCCCGGCGAGTTCGCCATCGACTCTATCAGCAACTACTTCCATGCCTACGACGTGTTGCGACTCAGCGAGTCGAAGAGCATCCAGGGACCGGTTGTCAATGGTCAGATCACCTACCTGGACTCCGTGTTCGACGACTACAACTACCTGACAGAGAACCTGTACGCTACGCACATCAGTCGGGAGGACAGTAATTACACGATGATTGTGCCCACCAACACAGCCTGGAACAAGGCAATGGCCGCCATCGCACCTTATTATAACTACGTCGACAGTTTCACGTTCATTGAAACACCCTCGACCACAACCTCCCAGCAGAACCCCGTTCCGGTGAAGATTGATGCCGCCCAGTTGCGCGACTCCGTCACCCACTTCATGCTTGCCCGTGGCCTGTTCTACAACAACAACCTCTACGACAACGGCAAGATTCAGCAGCTTAAGGATGGTCAGAGCCTCGTTGTCGACTCGTTGGTCACCACGGGCTATGATGTCCTCTTCAGCGAGGATGCTGCCAACCTCTTCCGCGGCACCACCCACCTGAAGAAGAGCAATGGCGATTTCTTCGTCACGGGCGACTCCCTTTACACCCATCCGTGGCTGTTCTGGAATCCGCTCATTAAGGTCGAGGCTGAGCTCTCACAATACCAGGCCAGCAGCCAGAACGGTACCCTCACATCGACTTTCATCTCTTCCGGCCGACAGAATCCTGATGTTCCGGGCGTGGTTTCCAATCGCGGCTACGTCGACGTGCAGCCTGCCACCAACGTCAGCAACCCCATTGTGACGTTCTATCTGCCTAATGTTCGCTCAACGACCTACCGCATTTACGGTGTGTTCGTGCCGGCCAACATTACCAACACCTACATTACCGAGGTGAAGCCTCACCTCGTCGAGGTCGGCATCGGTTACAATAATGCCGATGGTTCGGTGCCTCGTCGTCCTGACGTGCTCGGCTCTAATTTCTCCAACGACCCGACGAAGGTCGACACCGTCTACTTCGGCGAGTTCACGTTCCCCATCGCCTACTTCGGAACGGGCAACTACTATCCCTACCTGCGCGTCACCAGCAGGCTCACCAGTGGCAATCGTGACAACTACGACAACCACTTGCGCATTGACTGCCTGCTGCTGGTTCCGAAGGAACTCGACGAGTACGTCAAGGAGCATCCTGATTACAAGTATCAGTCAGACGCTTTCAGCTCTTTATTCTTTTGATTGAAGTTTCACCTCTTAATATCTAAGATATAATGAAAAGATTTTGCATTCTTAGCATTAGCATTCTCCTGTCAATGGCAGCTACCTTGCCTGTTGTAGCTCAGGACGATGTAGAATATGCCGATGACGTTCAGGAAACGGTCGTCAAGAAGAAAGTACAGGTGAAGAAGCCCCAGTATCCGACCATGGAGGTCAAGGGCACTGTCGTTGACGCTGTGACCAAGGAGCCTCTGGCTGGTATTCAGATTCAGACGCTTAATGATCGCAACTATGCCGCCATGACCAACGAGAAGGGCGAGTTCACCATCAAGGTGCCCACGTTTGCCACCTCGTTGTTCGTGCGTTCGCCTCGCTACCTTTCGCAGCAGGTGGGCATCGGCACGGGCGACACGCCTTTGCGCATCACGATGATTTCTGATAAGTTCAAGACCATGTATGAAAACGGCACGGAGGTCTCAGCGCTCAGCGAGGCTGTCGTCAACAACACCACGGCCTACTCCGTAGAGACCGAGGTCGAGGGCAACCTGGGAGCCGACGTCCGTGCAATCAGCCGCTCCGGTGGCCCCGGCTACGGCTCGGCCATGTTCATCCGCGGTTTGAACTCACTCAACGCCAATGCACAGCCGCTTGTCGTCGTCGATGGCATCATCCGCGACATGCAGGAGTCACGCTCCACGCTCCACTATGGCGACTACACCAACTTCTTCCTCAACATCAACCCCGAGGACATCGAGAAGGTGCAGGTGCTCAAGAACGGAACGGCCCTTTACGGTGCTAAGGGCGCCAACGGCGTCATCCAGATTACGACCAAGCGTGGTCGCTCCATGGCAACGCGCATCAATGCCAATGTCGGCGCAGGTGTCGTGACGTTAGGCCGCTTGCCCGAGGTGATGAATGCCTCGCAGTATCGACTCTACGCCACCGAGATGCTCGGAACCTATCCCGACATCAACAGCTTCGACGGCGATCTGAAGTTCCTTATCGACAACCCCGAGAAGTACTACTACAGCTCGCTTCACAACGAGACCGACTGGAAGGACGAGGCTTACCACACAGCCATCACCCAGAACTACAACATCAACGTGCAGGGTGGTGACGATGTAGGTATGTACAACCTTTCGCTCGGCTACACCAATGCCCAGAGCACAGCCCGCGAGAACGGCTTCAACCGTCTGAACGTGCGTTTCAACACCGACATCAACGTCATCGACAAGCTCACCACGCGCTTCGACATGTCTTACGTCAAGATCAACCGCAACGTCTTCGACAACGGTGCTCCTGCCGACTTCTCGGCAGCCCCCGTCTCCTCGCCCACATTCCTGTCGCTCATCAAGTCGCCGTTCCTCAGCCCCTACACGTTCAACAATGTCACGGGCCTGCTGACCTCGACGCTTTCTGAAGCCGACGACTTCCTTGTTGACCTCGACGAGGACCTGACGCTCGGTAACCCCACGGCACTGCTGAAAAACGGTAAGGGCATCAACAAGAACCGTGTTGAGATGACCAATTTCAATGCTGTCATCGCTCCTAAGTATGAGTTCTCGCCGAACTTCTCGCTTAGCGAAATCTTCAGCTACACGCTCGACCGCGTGTCCCAGCGCTACTATCGTCCGAAAGGCGGCATGCCCATGTTCCTCATCGAGGGCATCGGCCGCGTGCAGGCACTCACCAGCACCATGTTCTCCAAAGAGACCAGCGTGTCGAGCGACACCCGACTGCAGTTCACCAAGCAGTTCGGTCGCCACTTCGTCGACCTTTACGGTGGTTTCCGCTACACGTCGTTTGCCTTCGACGACAACTCGCCGGAAGGCCAGCGCGACTCCGGAACCAACGACAAGCAGCCCAACATCTCCAGCGGTATGGCCTACATTGATGTCATCGGTGTCAACGACAGCTGGAAGAGCATGACGTGGTATGCCAACCTCGACTACAACTACCGCAACCGCTATTTCGTCGAAGCCACTTTAGCTGCTGAGAGCAGCAGCCGTTTCGGCGAAAACTCCTCCGGTCTTTCGCTGGCTGGCGTGAAGTGGGGCATCTTCCCCAGCGTTCAGCTTGGCTGGGCCCTCACCAACGAAGCCTGGTTCCCGAAGACCGACGCCATCAACTACCTGCTTCTCAAGGCCGGTTACGACATCTCCGGCAACGACGACATCAACAACTATGCCGCCCGCACCTCGTTCGGTGTGCTGAAGTATCTTGAGCGCATGACCGCAGCTCAGCTCAACAACATCGGTAACGACGAGATCACCTACGAGAAGACCGGCAAGTTCAACGTCGGCCTGAAGTCCTACTGGCTGAACAACCGCCTCGGTGTCGACTTCGACTACTACCTCAGCCATACCTCCAACCTGCTCACCCTGAAGTCGTTCGACAATCCCGTTGCCGGTATCAACAACTACTGGTCCAACGGCGGCTCGCTCGACAACACTGGCTTCGAGCTCACCGTCACGGGCAAGCCCATCATCTCGAAGGACTTCAATGTTGAAATCGGTGCCTCGATGGGCCACTACGTCAACAAGATCAAGTCGCTTCCCAACGACGACCTGCTCTACGTGAACGGCAACCGCAACGCCCAGGGCTTCGTCTCGTCCATCTATGGAACCAACAACGTGGCTACCATCGTCGGCCAAGCTGCCGGCAGCTTCTATGGCTACCGCTTCGAGGGCGTGTTTGCCAACGACGCCGAGGCCCGTGCCGCAGGCAACAACGGCTACCTCTACATGTACGACGCGGCAGGTGCTCCCCAGTACTTCACGGCTGGCGATGCCCACTTTGCCGACATCAATGGCGACGGCATCATCACCGAGGCCGACAAGACCATCATCGGCAATCCCAACCCCGACATCTACGGCAACATCTTCGCCAACATCATGTGGAAGAACTTCACGCTCACCGTGGGCTTCAACTACTCGCTGGGCAACGATGTCTTCAACTACCAGCGCAGCGTTCTGGAGTCTGGCAGCAACTTCTTCAACCAGACCACCGCAATCACCAACCGCTGGCGCTATGAGGGACAGGTCACCGACGTGCCCCGCATCTCCTACGACGACCCGATGGGCAACAGCCGCTTCAGCTCCCGCTGGATCGAGGATGGCTCCTATCTCCGCCTGAAGACGCTTCGCCTGAACTACAAGGTGCCCGTCAACCTCTCCTGGCTGCAGGGACTCCAGGTCTGGGCCGAGGCCAACAACCTCTTCACGCTCACCCACTATCTGGGCAGCGATCCTGAGTTCTCCGTGTCCAACAGCGTGCTCTATCAGGGCATCGATGCCGGAAACGTCGCACTCAGCCGCACCTTCTCCCTCGGACTGAAGATCAACCTCTAAATTTTGTGAACATAGGACCCAACATCCAACATAAAACTATAGAATCTTATGAAGAAGCATATATTCATTATAGCAGCACTCTTCGGAATGCTCTTCGTCACCACCTCTTGTGAGGACATGCTTGAGACCGAGTCCGACCGCCAGATCTTCGATCCGGCACTCGACCAGAAGACCGACTCCATGTTCTACACCCTGGGCATCCTCAAGGGCGTGCAGCAGGCCATCGACCAGTATGTGCTGGTCAACGAGATGCGTGGCGACCTGACACAAGTCAACCAGTACACCGAGTCCGACCTGCGTGCCCTGGCCAACTTCTCGGCCACCGTCGAGAACAAGTACGACTCGGCCTACGTGTTCTATCGCATCATCAACAACTGCAACTACTTCATTGCCCATCGCGACACCACGCTCCTCACCGGTAGCCGCAACGTCTCGATGCCCGAGTATGTGCAGGCCCAGAGCATCCGTGCGTGGGCTTACCTGCAGCTGGCCAAGATCTACGGCTCCGTGCCGTTCTACACTGAGCCCGTCACCAGCATCAGCCAGGCCAACGCCGTGAGAGAGAAGAAGGACATCCGCGGCATCTGCGACGCCCTGGCGCCCGAGCTGGCCAAGTATGCCGGCTATGCCGTGCCGACTTACGGAACCGAAGTCAACGTGGGCCGCGTCAACAGCGGTAGCACGAAGTATGTCAACACCATGCTGACCATGTTCCCCGTCGACCTCGTGCTGGGCGACCTCTATCTGGAGTCAGGCGAGTACACCCAGGCTGCCCAGTCCTACTTCAACTACCTGCGCACCCGCAATCTGGAAGCCCGTTGGTACTATTGCAGTCCCAACTTCCCGGCAAGTGTGCGCAGAACGTTGCCCAGCGACATCTCGTACTATTACACCAACCTGACCACCTACTCGCGTTACAGTTGGGAGTACATCTTCTCCATGAACTATCCCAACGACGTCATCACCTACGTGCCAATGGCCGTCAACCGCCTGAACGGTGAGACCACCGACCTGCCGCGCCTCTTCGGCTACGACTTCTACACCACCGATGTGAAAGTAACGGAGCAGGGTGCGCTCACCTTCGTCCAGGGCTATGACAACATCTACATCCTTGAGCGCGAGATCGACCCCTCGCCGGCTTACCTCTCGCTCGCTGCCTCGCAGGATTATTACTATGTGCCCGAGTCGGCCACGACCGATGCTGGAAACGTCAAGACGCTCACGGCCCTGGGCGACCTGCGCCGCTACCAGACTCTTTCCTATGTCACGAAGAACGACTCTTCCTACTACGAGATGAGCAAGTATGAAGGCGCCAACATCCCCATCTATCGCGGCACCACGGTCTACCTCCGTCTGGCCGAGGCCGTCAACCGCATGGGCTACCCCGACGCTGCGTTTGCCATCCTGAAAGACGGTCTGAACCTGCAGGTCTCAACCGACACGACCTACATCAAGCCCGAAACGCAGGAGATGCTGCGCACGACGCTGCCCTTCTTCTCGCCTGAGAACATCGAGACCTTCTCCTACAACCACGGCATCCACTCCTACGGTAGTGGATACACCAGCGGCACCTTCTCGCCCTATCAGTACGACGCCATCGTCGGCGGCAAGCTTCTGAACATCAGCAATCAGTTTGGTCTCAGCATCGCCGAGCCCACACAGGCTGACTACATCAATGCCGTCGAGGACCTCATCTGCGACGAGTATGCCCTGGAGTTCGCCTTCGAGGGCAACCGCTTCGGCGACCTCTGCCGACTGGCCCGCCACAAGAATGCCGCAGGCACCTATGGAGCCGACTTCGGCAGCCGTTGGCTTGCCAGCAAGCTCGCCTTCAAGAATCCCGTCGTCAACCTTGCCGACCCGCAGAACTGGTATCTGCCTTTCCAATAGGGGCTTGTAAACTTTTAGACCCTGACGGAAACAGAACGAACCAAGTAGGGACGCGGTGATTCCCGAGGCAAGCTCGCCTACCCGTAGCCTTTGGCGCGTAAATGGATGGCCCAGCCCTCACCAGTAACGCGGCATGCCGCGTCCCTACATGGCTAAGGTCAAAATGCGCATCGTTACCTTCCAGTAAGTAGCCGCTCTGTCCCGCTTGCGGCTGTCTGCAAACGGGGCGGAAGCCAGCTATTTTGCCAGAAAGATTGGCGCCCAACCCATCAGCTCCCCCGTTTTTGCAGCGGGAGGTGTCAACATGAAGTGAACCCCAGAAGTCGCTGTCTGACTTCTGGGGTTCACTTTGTTTTGTGTATAGAGGGTGCTTCATGATGTATAGAGGAGGTATTTTGCAGCCCGGTGCAGTAGCGCGAGGAAATGAAATAGGGCGTTTCAAGATGCAGAAAGGAGGTATTTTGCATCCCGGTGCAGAAGCGCGAGGAAATGAAATAGGGTGCTTCAAGATGCAGAAAGGGGGTATTTTGCTGTGGTCGCATCAAAATGTAGAACGGTGTCATTTTGTATTCCCCTCCTCCGGGGAGGAGGGGTTTGGGGTGGTTTCCACACATCAAGTCCAACTTTTACTAAATATTTGATTTGAAGCAAGTGAATTTATTTTTTTCGCCACCACCCCTCACCCCTCCTTCCCGGAGGAGGGGACTGCAAAGTGACTCCGTTCTTCGCTATAAAGAGGCAGATTGCAAAGAACTCTAATCACCGAGATTGCATAAAGTCGCATTCGCCATCTGCGATGCCACTCCTCCTTTTCCCTGCCCCCACTCCTCTTTTTCCCTGTTCCCACTCATCCTTTTCCCTGTTCCCACTCCTCCTTTTCCCTGTTCCCACTCATCCTTTTCCCTGTTCCCACTCCTCCTTTTCCCTGCCCCCACTCCTCCTTTTCCCTGCCCCCACTCCTCCTTTTCCCTGCCCCCACTCCTGCAATTAGTCGTTCTATCTCGCTGTTATAGTTCGACTATCTCGCTGATATAGTTCGACTATCTCGCTGATATAGTTCGACTATCTCATGCAGATAGTCACACGAACTCGCAGACCTGTCTACTCCAACTCGCAGACCTGCCCACACCAACTCGCCAACCTGCCCGTTTCAACTCACCGCCCTCCTCACCCCAACTCGCCATTATTTCGCTAACAATCTATAATTCTCTGCGAATTTCTTTCCCAATTTCAATAATTATTGTAAATTTGTAAGCTGAAACACCGCTTTGTCTGTCGTGATGTCACGTGACGCTCCGGCTTGGGCCGAGCGTGGAGGCAGCCGACAGCAGTGGTGCCGTGCGGTTTTACGAAATCAATCAACACTAACAGAATAGCGACAATGAAAAAAATCCTCTTTGCATGCATGATGCTGACAGCCATGCTGAAAGCCTCGGCTCAGACCGACAGTCTGATGCTGCAGTTCGACTTCTCGACCGTTGCCGACGCCACAGGCACCTACACCGGCACGCTCTGTCAGGGAGCGCAGCTCGTGCCTTATGCCGATGGCTACGTGCTCGATCTGGGCACCGACAACGGCTACTTCGACTTCGGCCAGCCGTTCGGCCAGTTCGTCAAATCGCTTAGCGACAACTACGTCGTGTCGGTCAACGTCTTCATTCCCGAGGAGACCAATATCACGTCAAACGGCAACTTCGTGTGGTGCTTTGCCAACTCGTCGTCCTCGGGCTACCTCTTCCTCAGCGCCAAGGACACACGTTTCGCCATCACCCTCACCGACTACAACGACGAGCAGGGCGTCACCTCCAAGAACAAGCTGCAGAAGGGCCAGTGGAACAACCTTCTCGTCATGCAGCGCAACCAGAGCTCGCGCCTCTACCTCAACGGCGTGAGCACCAGCAAGAACGTCACCATCCACCCCAGCGACATTCAGCAGATCAGCCAGAGCTACCTCGGCCGCAGCTGCTACAGCGGCGACGCCTACCTGAAGGGTGCGCTCTACAGCGACTTCCGCGTCTACAACTACGAGCTCTCCACGAGCGACATCACCCGCATCGTGCAGCGCACGAAGGCCCTCAACGCCTATGCCGACTCCCTGCGCATCGACCGTCTCATGCGCGAGTTCACGCCCGGCGACCTCACTCAGCTGAAGACTGACGTCGAACTGCCCACGAGCTACGAGGACGTGAAGATAGAGTGGACGTCGAGCGACAACGGCGTCATCACCGCCGACGGCCACATCACGCGGCCCGTGGCCGGTAGCCCCGTGGCCACCGCCACGCTCACCGCCACGCTCTCTGCCGGCGCGCAGACGATGACGCGCCAGTTCCCCGTGAGCGTGCTGCCCGAGCTCACCGACGAGGAAACCGTGGTCCTCGACGCCGCAGCACTGCGCATTCCCGGCCACCCGAACAACGTCTACACCGCGCTCACGCTGCCCACCGTGGCCCCCGACGGCTCCGTGGTGTTCTGGCGCTCGCACGACCCCGAATGGATGACCAATGAAGGCCGCGTCGTGAAGCAGCCCGAGGGCGAGAAGCGCCACGTCACGCTCACCGCAACCGTGCGCAAGGGAGAGGCTGAGACCACGCGCGACTTCGACGTCGTCATCCACGAGCGCGAGCCCTATCAGAACTACCTCTTCGTCTACTTCCCGTCCAACACCGACGAAAACCTCTACTACGCCATCTCCAACGACGGCTACAACTTCACTCCGCTCAACGGCGGCAAGGCCGTCGTCCGTGCCGACTCCATCGCACTGAAGCGCGGCGTGCGCGACCCCCACATCCTGCGTGGCCCCGACGGCATGTTCTACATGGTCAACACCGACATGCGCTCGGCTGAAGGATGGTCCTCCAATCGCGGACTGGTCATGATGAAGTCTGCCGACCTCGTCCACTGGACCCACTCCACCGTGCACTTCCCCGACAAGTATCGCGGCACCCACTTCGCCAATGTCACCCGCGTCTGGGCACCCGAAACCATCTGGGATCCCGAGGCAGGTAAGTTCATGGTCTACTTCTCGCTCCTCACCAGCGACCGATCCATACCCTACGACAAGGACTACTACTGCTACGCCAACGCCGACTTCACCGACCTGGAGGGCGAACCCGTCTACTTCTACGACCGCGGCTCGGCCACCATCGACATGGACATCGTCTACAACGAGTCAGACTCGCTCTACCACGGATTCTACAAGAACGAAGGCTCCGGCGGCATCTGCAAGGTCACGGCCCGCCACCTCACCGCCCGTCCCGGCGAGGCTCCCGGCAGCCAGTGGTCGGCACCCTCGGGCACGCTCCAGCAGACCACCGAGGCCGTAGAGGGCGCAGGCGTGTTCAAGCTCATCAACGAGGACTCCTGGATCCTGATGTACGACTGCTACTCCAACGGCCACTACCAGTTCTGCTCCAGCCCCGACCTGGAGAACTTCACCTTTGTGCAGAACACACGCACCAGCGGAGCCTTCACGCCACGCCACGGCACCGTGTTGCCCATCACGCAGGAAGAGACCGAGCGCCTTCTTCAGGCCTTCCCCATCGGTAGCAGCGAGACGCCGAAGATTGCCGGTGCGCGCAACGGCCACATCAAGCAGACGGGAGTCGTCATTGCCGATGGCGTTGGCACCGAGGCGAATCCTGTCGAAGTCTACATTCCCGTAGAGGCGTTGGCCGACCTCTCCTCGTTCGACCCGCAGCTCTATACTTCGCCTGCCGACTTCATAAGCCCGCAGGGCCCGCAGGACTTCACGAAGGGTTCAGTCCTCTACACCGTTGGCGGCCGCAACCACAGCAGCACTGCTCCTGTCAATTATTACCGAGTCACCGTCGAAGCCACTGGCAATCCCGTCATACCCGACTTCCATGCCGACCCCGAAGTGCTCTTCTCGCGCAAGACGGGACGCTTCTACGTCTATCCCACCACCGACGGCTACCCCTCCTGGGGCGGCTACACGTTCGACGTGTTCTCCTCGCCAGACCTCGTCAACTTCACCAACGAGGGCACCATCCTCAACCTGCAGCGCGGACAAGACGTCGCCTGGGCATCGGGCAACGCCTGGGCACCGTGCATCGAGGAGAAGTTCATGAACGGCAAGTGGCACTACTTCTTCTACTTCAGCGGACAGAACACCAGCTACGGAAAGAAAACCCTCGGCGTGGCCACCAGCGAGAGTCCTACAGGCCCCTTCAAGGCTTCGTCGAAACCACTGTTCACCACCTCTGCCGCAGGCCAGATGATCGACTCCGACGTCTTCACCGATCCCGTCTCCGGACAGACCTATCTCTACTACGGCAACGGCAAGCTCTGCTACCGGCTGCTGTCTGACGACATGCTCTCCGTCGAGGGCACCGAGTACGTCATCACGCCCACCGGCGGCTCGCTCTCTGACTATGCCTTCCGCGAGGGAGCCTACGTGTTCTACCGCAACGGCCTCTACTACTTCCTCTGGTCGGTCGACGACACCGGAGCTACCAACTACCACGTGGCCTACGGCACCTCCACCTCGCCCACGGGCCCCATTCAGGTGGCCCGCCAACCCATCGTCATCATCCAGCGACCCGACGACGGCATCTATGGCACGGGGCATAATTCCATTGTCAACATTCCTGGAACCGACGACTATTACATAGTCTACCACCGCATCAACCGCAACTATCTGAACAACGGCCCGGGCTACCACCGCGAAGTCTGCGTTGACAAGCTGACGTTCAATGCCGACGGCACCATCCAGCGCGTCACGCCCACCAACCGCGGCATCGACCCCGTCAGCATCGAGAACCTCGACGACATCATCAGTGGCATCGAGGAGATTCCCGCCACGCCACACTCCACCCTTCACACTTCACCCTCCACACTCCACGAGCCCCCCACCTACTACCTGCCCGACGGCACTGCACTTGGCACCAACGCCCCAGTGAAGCCCGGCCTCTACCTGCGTCGCGAGTCGCTGCCCGACGGCCATGTCCGCACGCTGAAGATTCTTGTGAAGTAATCCCGTTACAGAATCACGGAGGAATGAAATGCTGAAGATCACGGATCGGACAATAATCTCCTTTGCCGTTCTATGTCTCCTGTCGGCCTGCACAGGCCGACAGGAGCACATGCGCGAGCGCTTGCAGTACGTCTTCGCCTGCAACCGTGCCGACACCGTGTTCACCCAGCGCTGGCTGCCCACCGTGGACTCCCTCGTCAGCTACTTTGCCCACCACGGCTCAGCCAACGACCGCATGATGGCCCATTACGTTGCAGGCCGCGTCCACCACGACATGGGCGAGGCCCCGCAAGCCCTCGACTGCTACCAGCGGGCCGCCGAGCAGGCCGACACCACCCGCGCCGACTGCGACTACTACACACTC
>JAFTGB010000013.1 GCA_017458125.1 Prevotella sp. | reverse complement strand
GTGGTATTTAATAATGTCCAAGGTATTATGAATAGCGTTCTGCACTTTGCAGAGAGGAATATATTATTAAAAGGATACCATATTAACGAATGGCTATGAGAATATCAACCACCCCCAACCCCTCCTTTCCAAGGAGGGGAGTAATAGAGGAAGCGTACTCATTTCCAAGGAGGGGAGTAATAGAGGAAGCGTACTCATTTCCAAGGAGGGGAGTAATAGAGGAAGCGTACTCATTTCTAAGGAGGGGAGTAATAGAGGAAATGTATTCCTTTCCAAGGAGGAGAGTACAAATGATGATTACGATGCTTTTTTGCTTAATCTCAACGAGTATGAAAGCCGACACCACCCGCCCCTGGACGTTTTGGTACTGGATGTATGGCGCCGTATCAGAGGAAGGCATCCGTGCCGACCTGAAGGCTATGAAGGAGGTAGGCTTGGGCGGCTGCTACCTGATGCCCATCCGGGGGGCTGTGGAGAAGCCTGAATACGAGGGCAAGGCGGATGCGCTAAGTGAAAACTTCTGGCGCATGATAGACCTGTCGCTGCAGCAGGCCGACTCGTTAGGGCTGGACATGGGCATCCACATCTGCGACGGCTTTGCGCTGGCTGGCGGGCCGTGGATACGGCCCGAGGAGTCGATGCAGCGCATCGTCTACTGCGACACCATAATAGTTGGCAGTCTGGCAGGACAGATACACCAGAAGGGCGGCCTGAAGCTGGCTCGCCCGCAGGGCTACGAGGGCTACTATGAGGACATTGCCACCTATGCCATCCCCCTGACGCGCTCTTCGTTCCATCCCTTCCCCTATAACTTCAACCTGCAGCGCGACATGGCGATGTTTCCCATCACCATGTCGCCCACGATGACACGTAACGCCAAGGGTATCTTTGCCGCCTCCGAACCGGCATGGATAGCCATCGACATGGGAGCCAAGCGCCTGTTTACCAACATCGAGATAGCTGCCAATGGCACCAACATACAAGGCCAGCGCATGGCTGTAGAGGCGTCAGACGACGGCGTGAACTTCCGTCTGGTCAAGCAGTTAGTACCGCCGCGTCAGGGCTGGCAGAACTATGACCATAACACCACCTTCGCCATTCCTCCCACTGAGGGCCGCTACTGGCGACTATCGTGGACTCCCAAGCGCACGGAGCCAGGCAGCGAGGACCTGGATGCCGCCAAGTGGCGGCCACGCTTAGGACTGAAGAATGCCACTTTCTATACCCAGCCCCGCATTGACAACTGGGAGGGCAAGGCGGGCTACGTGTGGCGCATCGCTCCCAAGGCCTCAGCCAAAGAGCTGCCTGACAGCATCTGCTGGAAACAGCGCGAGATAGCCCGTCTGACCTTAGACGGAGACCGTGTGACGGGCTTCAACCTACAGGACATAGACCTCAACCAGAGTTATCGCATCATCCGTATCGGGCATACTTCGACGGGACACACCAATGCTACGGCTGGCGGTGCCAAGGGACTGGAGTGCGACAAGTTCTCGCCCGAAGCCGTGCGGAAGCAGATGGACGCATGGTTCGGACAGTTCAAGCAGCGCCCCCATGCCGACGTCATCAAGTACCTGCATGTAGACTCATGGGAGTGTGGCTCGCAGAACTGGGGCTACCAGTTTGCACAGGAGTTTCAAAAGCGTCGTGGCTACGACCTGCTCAAGTGGCTGCCCGTGATGGTGGGCATCCCCATCGAATCAGCTGCCAAGAGTGACGAGGTGTTACGTGATGTACGACTGACCATCAACGAGCTCATCAACGAGAAGTTCTTTGCCACCGTAGCCCAGAAGGCCCGCGACTATGGCGTGGGCCTGTCGTCAGAGAGCGTAGCTCCTACCATGGTTTCGGATGGCATGGACCATTATCGGTATGTAGACATCCCCATGGGCGAATACTGGCTCAACTCGCCTACCCACGACAAGCCCAACGACATGCTGGATGCCATCAGCGGAGCGCATGTCTATGGAAAGCCCATCGTGCAGGCTGAAGGCTTTACGGAGGTGCGTGGTGTATGGGACGAGACGCCGGCGAGCATCAAGCCCTTGCTGGACCGCAACTTCGCCCTGGGTATGAACCGTCTGTTCTTTCATGTCAACACGCACAACCCGTGGCTCGACCGCAAGCCGGGCATGACGCTCGACGGCATAGGACTCTTCTTCCAGCGCGACCAGACATGGTTCCCAGAGGCCAAGGCTTTCGTCGACTATGTCACGCGCTGTCAGCGGCTGTTGCAGCAAGGCAAGCCCGTAGTGGACATTGCCGTCTATACGGGTGAAGAGATGCCCCGTCGTGCCTTCACCCCCGACCGCATCGTGCCCATGCTGCCAGGACTGTTCGGTACTGAGCGAGTAGCTTCAGAGCGCAAGCGTCTGGCGAATGTGGGTCAGCCTATGGTGGAGTCGCCCGTGGGCGTTTGGCACTCGGCAGGCATCGTAGACCTGAAAGACTGGGTGAACCCGCTGCATGGCTATCAGTACGACTCGATGAACAAGGATGCTCTGCTCCATCTGCCCTTCCACTATAAGGTACTGGTGGTGCCACAGTGGCTTCAGGTTTCTCCCGAAGCCCTGAACCGCATTGCCGAACTAAGACAACAGGGCGTGCTTGTCATCAACAAACCCTACCAGCAGGCCACCCTCCCCGGCATCGCCCCCGACATCGTCCTGCCCGAGGGCATCGCCTACTGCCACCGAACCACAGGCGACAAGGACATCTACTTCCTCAGCAACCAGACGGCCGCAGCCATCAGCAGCCCCGTCGCGTTCCGCAACAGCAAACGGACGGAGCACGCCATCGTCTACAACCCGGTCAACGACGAGAGCCGCCACTTCAACGACACCATCGCGCTACCGCCATACGGCTCCTGCTTTGTAATAATCAGTCCGTACGGCGCGGAAACACTTTCCGCGCCGTACGGAAACATTTTCCGCGCCGTACGGAAAATTTCTGAGCTACGTTGGGACATCCACTTCAAAGAAAGCAACATCACGCTGAAAGACCAGCCGCTACAAGACTGGAGCCAGTCGGGTGACGACAGGATACGCTACTTCAGCGGACACGCCCGCTACACAACCACGCTGAAACTGAAGGCGAAGGAGGTGCCTGCCGGACGTGCATGGCTCACACTGCCTGACGTCAGGGACATCGCCCACGTCTGGGTGAACGGCCGTGACTGCGGCACGGCGTGGACGGCCCCCTACGAGGTGGAGATAACGGGTGCACTGAAGAAGGGCAAGAACCTGATAGAGATAGAGGTGGTCAACACATGGCACAACGCCCTGCGCGGACTCGACCAGGGCAAGGCGCCATACGACGGCATCTGGACCAACGCCCGCTATCGCACCAAGGGCGACGGTCTGCTGCCTGCAGGATTATTGGAACCTCCAGTATTGAAATTTGAGAAATAGAAAAGTTATGAGACGCATTGTTTTATTTTTTATTTTTTATTTATTATTTAGCCCCATAGGGGCGCGAGTCACGCTGCCGGCTTTCTTTGCCGACAACATGGTGCTGCAGCAGCAGTCGGAGTGTAACCTGTGGGGATGGACGGAGCCCGGCAAGAAGGTGTCCGTCAGCACTTCGTGGGACAAGAAGTCGTACATGGCGACAGCGCGTAAGGACGGACGCTTCGCTCTGACGGTAAAGACGCCTGAGGCCGGCGGGCCTTATACCATTACATTCCACGACGATGCCGTAGTGCAGCTGCAAAACGTCATGATTGGCGAGGTGTGGATATGCTCCGGCCAGTCGAATATGGAGATGCAGATGAAAGGCTTCAAGCAGCAGCCCGTGGAGGGAACGACGGAGGAACTGCTGCGCTGCCGTGACGCACAGCTGCGCCTGTTCACCGTCAAGCGCCATGCCTCGCTGACACCCGTTGACAGCGTGACGGGTCATTGGGACGAGGCCAACAGCGCCAGCGTGCGCGACTTCTCGGCCACGGCTTACTACTTCGGTCGGGCCTTGCGCTCTACCTTAGGTGTACCCGTAGGACTCATCTGTACCTCATGGGGCGGCTCGGCCTGCGAGGCATGGATGCAGGCGGACTGGCTGAAAGCCTTCCCCAAGGTCAACCAGCATGTCACCCAAGACGATGTAGACAAGCTGAAGCAGCGCTGTCCGACAGCCCTATACAACGGACAGCTGAAACCGCTGATAGGCTACACCATGAAAGGGGCCATCTGGTATCAAGGCGAGGACAATATTCCACGCTACGACTACTATGCCCCACTGCTGGCCCGCATGGTACGGGGCTGGCGCGACGACTGGAAGCAGGGCGAGTTTCCGTTCTACTACTGTCAGATAGCGCCTTACGACTACAGCCTCATCGACTGGAAGGACAGCCAGTATCTGCGCGAACAACAGCTCAAGGCTGAGACGATGATTCCCAACGCCCGCATGGCAGTGCTGATGGACGCCGGACTGGAGTACGGCATCCACCCCCGCAAGAAACGTCAGGCCGGCGAGCGGTTGGCCATCCTCGCCCTCAGCAACACGTATGACGTGAAGGGGCTGCCCGACTTCGCCACCTATAAGGAGATGACCATCCAGAACGACACCTGCGTCATCAGCTTCGACCGCTCGAAGGAGTGGGTGTACTTTGAGCACGGCACCACCAGCAAGAACTTCGAAGTGGCAGGAAGCGACAAAGAGTTCCACCCTGCCACAAAGGTGTGGGTCAGCCGCAACCGCGTCTACGTCAAGTGTGACGAGGTGAAACAGCCCACTGCCGTGCGCTATGCCTTCAAGGACTGGGTGGAAGGCGACCTCATGCACGACGGCCTGCCCGTCTCGTCGTTCCGTACTGACGACTGGGATATGCAGCCCGCAAGTACCCAGACGGGAAAAGACTATAATAACCCCCAATAAATCATGAGCACTATGAAGAAGACAGGCTTTTTACTTTTTTACCTTTTCACGCTTCTGCCATTAACTGCCCAGACCTCCGTCGCCGGATTCTTCCCTTTGGAGAACAGCGGACGCCTGGTGTGGAACTTCAACGCCGCCTGGCGCTTCCACCTGGGCGACATCGCCGGGGCTGAGGCGAAGGACTTTGACGACCGGTCATGGGAGGTCGTCTCGACTCCCCACACCGTACAGCTGATGCCTGCAGAGGCCAGCGGCTGCCGCAACTACCAAGGCATAGCCTGGTACCGCAAGCACTTCCAGCTGCCCAAGGAGTGCGAGGGGCGCGACGTCACCATGCACTTCGAGGCCATCATGGGCAAGCAGACCATCTACGTCAACGGCGAGAAGGTGAAAGAGCACGAGGGCGGCTACCTGCCCGTCACCCTTAACCTGACCACCCTCGGCTGTTCTGTGGGCGACGACATCATCGTTGCCATCAAAGCCGACAACAGCGACGACAAGACGTACCCTCCCGGAAAGAAACAGATGACGCTCGACTTCGCCTACCACGGTGGCATATACCGTGACGTGTGGCTCATTGCCAAGCAGAAGGTGGCCATCACCGATGCCGTGGAGGAAAACAAGGTGGCTGGCGGAGGCATCTTCGTACACTTTGCCAACATCAGCGAACGGAGCGCCGAGGTCTACGTCAACACCGAGGTGCGCAACAGCGACTCCCGTCCCCGCACCGTCACGGTGGAGAACGTCCTGTCTGTTGCCGCAGCACGACAACAAACAAAACTGAAGTTGGCACCGGGTGAGACCAAGACCGTCACCCAGCGCCTCGTGGTCAAGAAGCCGCACCTGTGGTCGCCAGAGACGCCCTACCTCTACAACCTTACCACCCGCATCAAGGAAGGACGCCAGTCGCTGGACGGAGGCATCACCCGCATAGGCATACGCTCCTTTGAATTCGTATGCACCGACGACGCTCAGGGCCGGCAGGCGGGCTTCTACCTCAACGGCAAGCGTTACCACCAGCTGGTGGGTGCCAACCGCCATCAGGACTTCGCCTACGTGGGCAATGCCCTGCCTAACTCGCAGCAGTGGCGCGACGCCAAGCGACTGCGCGACGCCGGATTTACCATCATCCGCACGGCACACTACCCACAGGACCCCAGCTTCATGGATGCCTGCGACGAGTTAGGACTGTTCATCATCGTGGCCACCCCTGGCTGGCAATACTGGAACAAGGAAGAAGGGTGGGCCGAAAAGGTGCACCAGAATACGCGCTCCATCATCCGCCGCGACCGCAACCACCCCTGCGTGCTGATGTGGGAACCCATACTCAACGAGACGCGTTACCCGGAGGATTTTGCTTTAAAGGCACTGCAAATCACCCGTGACGAATATCCCTACCCCTATCGCCCCATAGCTGCTGCCGACGTCCATTCAGCCGGCATCAAGGACAACTACGATTTGGTCTACGGCTGGCCGGGCGATGACACCGTGTCCGAAGGTTCACGCGTCGGAGACCCCACCAAAATCCGACAGTGCATCTTCACCCGTGAGTACGGCGAACTGGTGGACGACTGGTATGCCCACAACAACCTGAACCGCGCCTCGCGCTCGTGGGGCGAGCGACCTATGCTCATTCAGGCGCTGACGTTAGCCAGGAGTACCGGCGAGCTATTCAACACCACGGGACAGTTCCTCGGTGGCTGTCTGTGGCACCCCTTCGACCATCAGCGCGGCTACCACCCTGACCCCTACTGGGGCGGCATCTGGGATGCCTTCCGCCAGCCTAAGACGGCCCTCCCCATGTATGTTGCAGCGCTGTCGCAACCCACGGAACACCCCGTCGTCTATATCGCCCACGAGATGACGCAGTTCTCGGAGAAGGATGTCACCGTCTTCAGCAACTGCGACAGCGTACGCCTGACCATGTACGATGGTGAGCACTGCTGGACGCTGCCCGCCCAACGATGGACGGAACAAACGACGGCAGCCCCGGCTCAACCCTTCGTCTTCCGCGACGCCTGGGACTTCTTTGAGGCCCGCCGCTGGAGCTACAACAAAAAGTCGTGGCAGAACGTGAAGATGGTGGCTGAGGGCTTCGTTGGCGGCAAGGTGGTATGCACGGCAGAGAAGATGCCCTCACGCCGAAGCACCAAGCTACAGCTCCGTGCCGACGACATGGGCAAACAGTTGGTGGCTGACGGTTCTGACTTTATTGTCGTCGTCTGCGAGGTTACCGACGACTTGGGACATGTGCGTCGTCTGGCTAAAGAGAACATTCGCTTCACCGTGGAAGGGGAAGGCGAAATCATTGGCGATGCCAGCATCCTGGCCAATCCGCGTACCGTAGAATGGGGCTCGGCACCCGTTCTCATCCGCTCCACACGTCAGGCTGGCAAGATACGTATCAAAGCTGAAGTACAGTTCCCCGGTACTCATGCCCCCACTCCTGCTGAACTGGAGATTGAGAGCGTGCCTTACGACATGCCTATGTGCTTCGACGGCAAGGAAGTGCAACAGCGTCGCGCTAACGAGCAGAGCCACTTTGGCAACACTCCGTCTAACCTTTCCGATGCTGAGAAGGCTAAGATGCTGCAGGAAGTGGAAGCCCAGCAGGCTGACTTCGGCATACAGAAGTAAACCGACAAGCATCATAAAACGAGAGGCTCCGCGCAACGATGCACGGAGCCTCTCGTTTTAACATGAGTTCGACATAAGCCTTATCACCGGTCTTCTCGGCCTTCCTATCGTCAAGAATGCCGGAACAAAACACTTTCAAACACTATGACAGTCCTGCAATCTTATAGGCGTTACGGTCTAAAAATATCAGCGACAGTGGTAAAAAGCATCAGCCGCGGTAGCGAATTTCATTGCCGGCGGTTGCAAATTTGATTGCCCGATTTACCAAAACGGGCGATACTTTTTACCACCGCGGGGCATAAAATTCGATGCCGCGGGGCATAAAATTTCAACACCATGGCAATCAAATAGTTACAAGCAGAAAAGTCTTGCTCTTATTTGGGTGTGTGTTTAACGTGAGTTCGACATTGCCCAGGTGTTGTGGCACAATGTCGATGAGGTGAGCCTGCTCATTGAGCCAGTCCTCATGGCCGAAGACCGCTGGTCGCCACTCTATAAAGACGTGATGCGGACAGGCGTGGCGGTGTAATGGAGAAACAAAGGGCGGGAAACCGAGGCCGAGGATGTCGGCAAGGCTTCCCGCTTTTCCTTTAAGGCAGAGGCAGGCTTCTTCCAGGTCGAGGAAGTCCTGATTCCCAAGATTCAGTCAAGTCCTGCCAAGAGCATGTTAGAGTTGTATGCAGGAGTTGAGGGTGAAGAAATGAAACGGTATATGTAATTTTCCCCAAAGGCATACTTAATATAATTTTTCAGCAAATAATTGTTCTTATATTTGCGAACACCCAAAACTTTTTGTACCTTTGCAGCCGTATGATAGTTACATTCGAGCAGACATACCTACAGGAACTCTATACGGAGGGCAAGGCGAGTGATAAGAAACACCGCTTTCAGCCTCAGATAGTCAGCAAGTATGTAAAAGTGGTCAACCTGATGAAACAGCAGGAAAATGTTTTAGGGCTGGCTAAGTACGGCTCCTTGCACTATGAGAAACTGCATGGCGATAAAGAGGGGTTATCCTCCGTTCGTGTCAACGACCAATACCGCATTGAGTTCACTGAAAGCATGGAAGCCGGCAAGCAGATTGCCACGATATGTAACATTACGGAATTGTCAAACCATTATAAGTAGAAGGAGGACGAGATATGACAACACTTGAAGGAATAAACCCGCAGATGATAGCAAACAACCTGAAGCCCTATCAGCCCACTCATCCTGGCGAGGTGTTGAAGGACGAACTGGAATATCGTGGCATTTCGCAACGCGGACTGGCAAAGGAGATAGGCATCTCCTATTCAGCCTTCAACGAAATGCTTAATGGCAAGCGGTCGCTTAGTCCCGAACTGGCCATGATGATGGAGGCAGCTCTCGGTGTGGATGCCGCCCCACTGCTGGCAATGCAGAATGAATATGACATGCTGATGGCCGAGCGCGATGCCTCGTTTATGGAGAAACTAAAGCAAATTCGCCGCATTGCGGCCATCTTCTAAGAGAATAATAATAAAGGTGTAATCTTTAAAACAAATAGGAATTACACAAGGAACAACTCAAGACCATCAATACAAGCGGTTGTCCAAAGATATCATCAAGCGCTATGTGAAGGTGGTGAACTACCTGAGGGCTGCCCGACGGTTGGAAGACCTTTTCCTGATAAAGTCACTCCATTATGAGAAGAAGAAAGGCGATCTCAATGGAGTGGATGCCGTTTGGATTAACGATCAGTATCGTCTGTTCTTCCATTCTTCCCCCGATGAGAGTGGTATCATAGTAAACGCATTGTTATTTGAAATATCCAAGCATTATGAATAAGAATAATTTGACCCCATTTGTGGCTACTCATCCCGGTGAGATGATTAGAGAGGAACTGAAAGAGCGTGGTATGACGCAGAAGCAGCTTGCTGCAGAAAGCGGAATCAAACCTTCTGTGCTGAGCGAGACTATCAATGGTAAGCGCAGTGTATCACTTAACGTGGCTTTGGCTTTGGAGAAAACACTGGGCATACCTGCTGACATCTGGATGAATCTTCAGACACAGTACGATTTAGACATAGCCAATATTGCTGAGCGTGGCAATCAGCGTGAGACGGTCAGTGTCACTATTCCCGTCAGAGACCGAAACTTGCTTCAAGAACTGGTGCGCAAGTTCGGATGGGCATGCGTATTTTAAGCAGAACTATGGATATTAAATTACGGGACTGCCCCCTATGCGAACCGACATCAAGATTATCTCACTATCGCGGACAGGCACTCACTCCGACCTGTTCGACAAGAAGAACAAACTGAAAGCAAAATGAGAGGTTAGAACGACAGACATAAAATACTCCGTTCTCATACTTCATATGCTTTTGGGTGTAAAGTTACAAAACTTTTTCTATATAGCATCCTTTTAGTTTGAATTTCTGTGTATAGTCTCCAAAAAAGACCGCCACGACGGACGGTCTGTAAGATATAATAATGTGGAGAAACAAAGGGCGGGGAACCGTGAGCCGAGGATGTCGGCGCGGGTTCCCGCACTTGCATATTGAATATGAAGTAAATGCCCGTTATAGCACTCCCCATTCTTTTTTCATTACTTTTGCCTTCTCATAAAGATGATTGAAATCGTTTTCGCTCAATAGTCTATCTTTATTGCGTTCATCGTACATGCCATAGAACAAAATAAGCGAACCTCTCAGGGCGGATTCTTTCAAGTCAGGATTCAGTCTGTCTGGTTTGTTCTTAAAACCTTTGATTTGATAAAGTTCCATTTCATCACTTATTTTCTCCATATCATAGCCCATCCATGTGGAATCTTCGTTCCTACCCCAATAATAAGATGACTTTTTGTTGGCAACAATAATTAGCACAGGCTTAATATGCGTTTCAATCTCTCTTTGAGTTATAGAGACTATGGCCGCACGAAATTGATAGTTCTTTTCTATCAGGTCTTCAAAGCCCTCCTGACTGGTAAAGCCCAAGGGATAAAGGTCAAGATAAGCAGTCTCTTTTATCAGTTTGTCGCCAAGCATTTTGTATTTCTGCCTCCAATAAGAGTTAGATACCCTGCCTGTCTTGCGTTTTTCCTCAACCGTAGCACCTCTGAATGTATAGGCAAGTTCTTTGTCTTCTGCAAAACGCTTGCGGGATGGGTTTATCCCTGTTATCAAAATACCACCTACAGGATTGCCGACGCAGAGGCATATCTTACGCTTACTAAAGAAATCACAAAGTTCTGGGAAATAGTCATTAGGATACATTGAACTGTCCAAAGCCTTTTTGTACTCTATTGCCAACTGCATATCGTGTTCCCATTCCTCCAAATTCAGTCCGTCAAACAATTGCTTGTATAGATTCTTCACGTACTCCCCAAGTTCTGGATTTTCGCTTCGCACTTCGGCCTCCATATCTGAAAGTTTCTGTGTCATTTCATCGTGTCGCCTGCGAGTTGCATCTGCAAGCTCTTTCTTCCCTTGTTTTTCTTGGACATCAGCCAACTTTCTCAGAGTTTCGGCAAGTCCGAAGCTTACAGGAGCCAGTGGAGTAAGCAAATCTATTTTCTTCTGATAACATTCCTCTGCAGCTGCAGCATCCCATGAAACAAGTTTGTCTGCGGTTTTATCATAAATCAGAGCAACTGTGAAAACCCGGTTCCTTTCAACGTCTTCTTTGTATTGAAATTTATTATCTTGCATAAGTATTATATTTGATATAGCAATGAAATATGATTGCAAAAATACAAATAAGATTCCATATTTCTGCGATTATAGCCAAAAATATCAAATTTTTGCGGATTTTCAAGGCAAAGTGAAAGTAGATTGAGGATTATTGACAATCTTTATGAGTGATTTGAAATCGGAAACGGCTGTCCCGATGCGGGATGAAGACTTTGAAAAATAATATTCGTGACAATGCCGTTTCGCTGTTATTGCAATCTCATGACATTGTGAGGTTGCAATAACCATGTATTACCTGTGCAATATGTCTGTAATATCCTGGATGTACTTTTGCAGCGTCAACGGAGGGCAAACCATATTCCTCGTTGACACAGAAGTATGGATAAAGAAAAAGCTGAAAGAATCATCAAGATTGTCAATTGGGTGAGATACATCATCCTCGCAGTACTCCTGACATTTGTATTTGTTGCGCTGTCTAAGGCGCAAACGACGCATGACTTTGGTATGTGGATTAACGTGAGTTCGATGTAAGAAAAGTATTCAAAAAGTTATAGGAGTGAAATACTATTTGTACCTTTATAGGTGAAAATCAAACAGACACAAATAACACTCACTCCTATGACGACTGCAAATTTCATAAGAATTTTCTGTATTCTCGACGAATTCTGCAAATATTTTACTCCAAAGTTGAAAAAACATTTGGTTGACACCTCAGGCAAGCGGCGTCGCAACCGTCCGTGCCGTCTTTCCGACAGCGAGGTGATGACGATACTGGTGCTGTTCCACACCATGCATTTCCGCGACATCAAGTTAAAACGAAAGGCTCCGCGCATCGTTGCACGGAGCCTCTTGTTTGTAAACATGGTGAACAGCTTATTCGGCCAAGGGGTCGAAAGTACCGTTGCTACCACCATTGTTATAGTCCTGCCAACCAATGGTCTGGGGCAGTCCCTTATTGGCATTCTGAACGCCGGAAGAGAAGCCCAGGAAGTAATACTTAGGACGGAAGTTAATGTAAAGGTCGTTGTGCTGGGAGTCACGACCGTCACCCTTCTTCATCTTGACAACCAGATTGTCCTGATACCAGGCCTTCAGCGACTCTAACTGAGCATTCATGTCGCCCTTGCTGAAGTTAACACCCGCGGGACGCACGGAATTTTCAGCAGCGTAAACGACTTCAGCCATGTTTTTGGCATCGTCAAGCTTCACATTCGGATGGTCGGCAATGTAAGCCTTGGCAGCCAGATTGAGGGGAGAGTCCTCCTGACCGTCAAGTTTCGCGTTGATTAAGGGGTCGCCATTCCACAGCGTGGTACCTACACCATACTTGTCGGCCAGACGATACTCCATGCTCTCACGACGCTGTCCATTGAGGGCCTTGTAGCCAAGCCATGTGCACGTATTGCCACCCCAGCCAGAGAGCTTCCAAGTAGCGGGAGCACCGTCAGGCAACTGTGCGCCACCATCGAAGAGCATCCAGCGACGCATGTCGTCGAAGCGCTTGCCTTCGTAAGCCAGCTCAATCTGACGCTCATAGAGGATAGCACTCATACACGTTGCCTGGTCGCTGGCCAGATTGGCCTGCAGACCATAGTTGTTTTCGGCGGAATAACCGGCACGGGCACGAATCTGCTGCAGGTAAGAGACAGCATCGCCCATCTGGCCAGCACCACAGGCCACCTCAGCCAAGTTAAGCAGCACCTCGGCATAGCGGATTTCCATCAGCTGAGCAGCGGAATAGAACGGACCGGCACCACTCTTCCAACCACTGGAGTTGTAAATATAAGCAGAGGATGCGTTGCAATCCAAGTCGTCGCTTCTCTTACGGACATAGATAGACTGCTTGCTGCCTAACAGGTTGTCGGGACCGTACGAGTTACCGCTCTCTACGTTGCCCTGGTCGGTAATGCTGGTGTACCACACGTAGTTCCACAGCGTGTAGTTAGCACCGTTGCTGGGGTTGTGGGCATCATGCTCAGCGGCATTGCCGTTATAAGCCCAACGGAAACCGGGGAAGGCAAAGGTGCGGTAGAAACGCGGGTCACGGTTCATGAAGGGATAATCGCTCTCGTAGGTGTAGCTCGAAGTCTCTAACTTAGTATAGTTGTTGAGGCCGGCAGGCAGCTTACCATCAGCCATGGGGAACAGCTGAACTAACATCAGACCGGCACCGTAACCATTACCACCCTGATTGTCAGGACGGATGTAGCGCTCCCAGGCATTATTCTTGGCAGCATCGTCAATACCGGTGAGTATCTGTGTGGTATTGTAGTTGACAACAAACACAGCCTCGGGGTTCTTGGTCGTCTGGACAAACTGGTTGGCGAAGTCGCTGCCATTGACGTTATTAGAAGTCTGATAGAGACCATAGCCACAAGCCTGAATGGTGGTAAGGTCTTTCTTCATCTCGCTATAGGCATTCTGCCAGCGGCTCTGGTCGTTGGCACGGTTGAACAGCGGGCTTGCCCACAACAGCATGAGACGGCCTTTCAGAGCCAGGGCAGTACCGGAAGTGATGCGGCCCCAGTTGCTGCTGTTCCATCCGCCATTAGTCGTCTGGGCTGCCAGCAGCTCAGCAGACTTGTTCAAGTCGGAAAGAATGAACTCGTATGTCTCCTTGGAAGAAGCACGGGGAGTGAAAGACTCGGCAGTAGGGTTAAGCACTTCCGTAACGATGGGCACACCACCATAGAACTTGAACATATTGTAATATCTCCAAGCACGGAAGAAGTAGGCCTGTCCGAGCACTTCGTTCTTCTGCTCCTCAGTCAGCGGACCATTGGTGACACCAGCGATGAAGTCGTTGATGTCGCGGATATGTCCCCAGGCATTCTCACGGATACTGTATTGAGTACCCTGAAAGTAGTCAGGAACAGACACGCCACCACTCATGGACGAGAGTTCAGTCTCAGGATTGACAAAAGCACTGAAGCCTACATATTCTTCGGTAGACTTGGCAGCATCGTCGTTGATACCCATTGACGGATAGCGCCAGCTAATGCCGTTGACCGTAGGAAGGCACAGAGAATAGATGTCGTTCAGACGTCCAAGAGCGCCCTCGTAGTATTCATAAATTTCAGAACTTACCTGTCCGTAGTTCTTCTTGTCTTGCAGGAACTGGTCGCTACAAGCAGAAACGGCTAAGACAGAAGCAAGGCCAAAACCGAAATATTTTATTGCTTTCATAATTCTTATCTTAATTGATTATATTAGAAACTCAAGTTGATACCCAGCGTCCACTTGCGCAAGTTCGGATAAGAGCCGTAGGTTCCGGCAATGGGGCTGGTAAACTTGTCAGGATACGGATTGTAGAAGTTTATCAGGTTCTGACCTGTCACATTCACGCGGCAGCTCTTGATACCAATGTTCTTGAACAACTTAGACGGAATGGTATAGGCGATGGTCAGACGGTTCAGCGTCACGCGGGCGGCGCTGACACGCCAGAAGGTCGACTCGTTGCTGTTGATGGAGTACGCAAGGTTAGGATAGTAGGCGTCGCGGTTCTCCCTCACAATAAGGTTGCCACTGCCGTCGTAGACATCCTGATAGGCATAGACGTTATCGGGATTCCAGAACGAAGGCATGTTATAGAACTCCACGTTACTGCCCGAAGCAATACCGCGGGCGGCAGCAGGCACGTAGGTGTAGCCGCCCCAGTTGGCATTGAACTGAGCAGTCAGCGAGATACCCTTCCACTCGGCACCCAAGTTCATGGTGAAACCGTAGATGTTGCCACGTTTACCCACCTGCACCTGGTCGTTGTTTGCGTCTACGATGCCGTCAGGACCGTCGTAGGTTCCCGTCTCGGAGTTGTAGGCACCGCGGACATCCTTGTAAATCAGCATACCGGGGCGAACCTGATCCTTGGTCATACCCATGTACGAGGTGATGTTGTACTTCTGGAAATACTCTTCGATGTCCTGGAATGTACGGAACATTCCGAGGCACTGCAAGCCCCAGGTACCGATATCGGTACGTCCACCGGCGCGAATCTGACGGTAGACATAGTCGGTAGCAAAGTCCATGTTGACAACCTCATTGTCGCTGTAACCAGTGTTGATACCCACACGGTACTTGAAGTCCTTGCCAATCTTGTCGCGCCAGGTGATGCCTAACTCCCAACCCCAGTTCTTCATCTCACCAAGGTTAGTGGAAGCCGACTGTGTACCAACGGTACCCGGCACATCCTGCGAGATATTCATCAGCATCTCCTTGTTCTTCTCAAAGTAGTAGTCGAAGGTTATGGCCAGACGACGGTTCAACACCTGGAAGTCCAGACCGATGTTGGTCTTATAGGACTTGTCCCAGTGCACGTCACGGTTGACAGCTGCCAGCTCCTTCTTCTTACCGTTCAGCGTAGACGCCGACGGGTCAATCGCGGAACCCTCGCCGAAGATGGGGTTACCCTTCTTGTCCAAGGTGTAGACCTCCATCCACTGCCATGCTGTCAGGTTGTCGCGGCCGGTGAGACCCCAGCTGACGCGCAGCTTCAACCAGTCAATCCACTTGAGCCACTTCGTGTTCTGGAACCAAGGCTCCTCACTGGCTACCCAACCGGCAGAGATGGCGGGGAAGGTTCCCCAGTAGTTCTCGGGAGCAAACTTGGTAGAAGCATCCGTACGCAACAGGAACTCAAACAGGTAGCGGTCCATGTAGGCGTAGTTGAAACGACCGATGTACGACAGCGTACCGCTCTCGGCACGGTTGAACTCGGTGGTCTGTGTGCCCTGACCAGAGTTAGACTGATGGTTGGTATAGGGCAGCGGATTGTTAACCTGACCGGTGACGAACTCACTCTCTGCCTCCGACTTCTCAATAGAGAACAAGGCACCCACATGGTGCTTGCCGAAGTCGCGGGCATAGTTCACGGTGAAGTTAATCTGGTAGTTGTCCGTGCGAATCATGTTACGGCTCAGATAGTCGCCGTTAGCATAGGTCAGACCGTTGAAGTTAGACTCGGAGAGGTAGTCGAACGATGCGTCGTCGCCAGCAGTGGGTGTATACATGTGCATGCCACTACCATAACGGCGGGTCATCTGATAAATCTTGTACGACGAACCATACTCGTTGGTCTTGTCATTGTTAATACTCTTAGAATACGAGAACTTCAACTTCAAGCCTTTCAATATCTTGCTCCAGCCAAAGTCGTAGGACAGGCTGGCGTTGATGTTGGTGTTCGACGTCATGTTCTTGCTGAAGTCACCGTTGTTCTGCAGCAGATTAAACGAGTAACGCTGGTTCTGCACTTTCTCACCGTTGGTAATACCGTAGGACAGAATGGGATAGCCGTCAACTTCTTCAGGCATGTAGCGCGGACGCGTCAGCAGAAGGTTGTAGTCCTTCTCAGCATTTGTTCCACCGACTTTCAAGAGGGGTTTGTCCTTCTTGCCATAGTCACCGCTCACCGTCAGGTTGGCACTCAACCAGTCGCTGATTTTCACGTCGACACCTGCACGGTAGTTCCAGCGGTCGTAGTCCAGCTTGCCCAGGTTACCGTCCTGCTTGAAGTAGGAGACACCGGCGAAATAGTTGACCTTATCTGTAGCACCGCTGACATTCACGGCATGACGAGTAGTGAATCCTGTCTCCCAGTATTTATCTAACAAGTCGTAGTTCAAAGCCTTCATGGCCTCCAACTCGTCAGCCTGATAGAGGGCTGTGGTTTTGTTCAGGCTCGTGTTCGTCGGGTCAGCAGCAGCAATCGTATTGTAGAGTCTGCCAAACTGGTAGGCCGACAGCATGCTGGGACGTGAAATCTCGTTAGTGAAGCCAAACGTTCCACTGTAACTGATGCTGGGTGCACCCTGCTTACCTTTCTTCGTAGTCACCAGAATGACACCGTTAGCAGCACGGGCACCATAGACGGCAGCCGAGGCATCCTTCAGCACGGAGATGCTCTCCACCTCAGAGGGATCGAGGTTGTTGAAAGCCTCAGCACCAAGGTTCTGGGTGATGTTACCCACTTTCACGTCGTTAGGATAGATATAGCCGTCGATGACGAACAGCGGCTGCTGTGCGGTAGAACCGATTTCACCCAGTGCGTTGACGTCACGGATAGCAATGCGGGCGTTCTCGCCGGGACGGGCGTCACCACCGCTGACGGACATACCGTTCACCAGACCGCTCAGCGAGCTGGCCAGTCCGCCATTGGCGAGGTCCTGAATCTCGTCCACAGGGACGGTAGCCACCGAACCCGTCAGGTGGGCCTTCTTCTGTGAGCCGTAACCCACGACGACGACCTCTTCCAGACTCTGTCTGTCTTCCTGCAGTTTGACGGTACCGCCGCCCTTGACGGTCATAGGCAGGTATCCGATATAAGTAATCGTTATCTTACCGTCCTTAGGAACCTTAATAGAATAATTACCATCCAAGTCGGTTACGGTTGCTGTCTTCGTGCCTGCAACAGTCACCGTAGCACCGATGACCGGCTCACCCAGTTCGTCAAGTACAGTACCTGTCACCGTCTGGTCCTGAGCCATGGCTGATGCCGAGAACATCAACATCAGTCCGAGACATAAGGTTTTCATATATTTTTTCATAGTCTTTACCGTTTTTCTGTTTTACCTATTAATTTGCAGGAAGCCAACGGGGGTCACCGGTTCTGCGAGCTACCTGAGTAGCACCACTGATGGTAAAGTCGCCATTAGCAGGATCCTTGAACTGCGGGTCTTCCTTGATGTCAGTGCCTGACTTGTCGTAATTGCCAGGATCATCAAACGAGCCATCCGCCTTCATGTAGGTATTGTTCTCAAAGGAGGCAGTCTCCTGATTCTGCTTACCAGCCAGGAAACGACGGGCAACACCAGAAGTAGAGCAATTGTAGAAGATACAGTTCTTCATGTTCCAGTAAGAGGTTTTCTTACCTGCTACACCATTGTAGTTACCCCACTGACCGTTTGTGCAAACATTGTAGAACGTACAATTAGTGTAAGTGATAGTGTTGTCGGCCCAACCCAGCTGGGTATCAGGGTCTTTCACCTGGTCGTTGCCGAAGCCACCGTACTGCACGAAATACTTCACATCGCCCTCACCAGTATCGTAGAACGTGGAGTTGTTGAAGGTGAGATTGCGGAAGAAACCAGCACCCTTGTTTGTCCAGAAGTAGCCACCGCTGATGGCTTTGGAACCAGTAGGCGTGGTCAGGTGCACAAGACAGTTGTCAATCAGCACGTTGTCCGCAAACCAGCAGGACACCTGGTTGTCCCACAGGAAGTAAGAGTTCACACCGCTGATGTTGCAGTTCATGATGGTGATGTTGTCCTTCACGCGGTAGAAATTATAGTCTGTGCTCCATGCGTTAACCACGATAGGTGCAACGGCAGGGTTGCGGCTCAGCGACAGGAAGGCAGCCGTCGAAGCACTGCAGTCAATGTCTAAGTACTTCAGAACGAAGCCGGCCGACGTGCTGAACTCCGATGTGGCACCCGTGAACCTGATCTTAGCCCAGTCCGACTTGCTGTTGGAGCGCAGCGTCACCGAGTTGGCACCAAAGTCGATAAGGTTTGAAAGCGTGTACTCTGCACCGCCCACAAGGTCGAAGTTCAGGTTTTCGCCAACCTTGTCGGCAGGCAGCGGATTGGCAGCAAACCACTCGGCCAGGTCAGAACCGGCGGGAATCGTCATGTAGGTCGGGGTAAACGTTGAGAACTCCTTCACCGCTGCATCTGTAGCATCAGTGTTGTTCTTTTTCTTGTTACCTAGTGTCAGGATAGTCATCTTATAGTTGACATCCTCTTCGCGCTTACTTGTCACCGAACAGCCGTCAACGATGGAGTCGTTGATGATGGGCTCGTCAGGATTGCTGACATCAATCAGGTTGACGCGATAACCACCTGCTCCCATCACCACGGGCCACGAAATGGTCTGCGACTTGCCGTCGGCACTGGTCGTAATCGTAATGTCATCAGCAGAAATAGCTTCCACCTGCTTGTTGGACACACCACTGTCGAACGATTCTTCGTCGTAACCATCTCTGGCGCACGAAGCAAGGAAGAGGGCACTTGCTCCTGTCAGGGCAAGCACGCACATCTTACTGTACGTAAAGAAATGATTCTTCTTCATAAAATCCTTCATTTAGTTTAACTTATTATTATTTTATCTCTCATCTTTGAAAATCTCTTTCAAGTAGGCCACGTTGGTTCCGAAGTTACCACGCACGTTGCGCACATCCTTGGCATTGCGGCTGCGCTCCACGACGAGCCACCCGCTCCACTTCATCTTGTCAAGTGTCTTCCTGACCTTCAGCAGGTCAATGCGCGGGTCTTTGTCTAAGGTGACGCTGTCGGTGAGCGAAGCATGAATCTGGGCTATGTTCGCGGCACCGAGTTTCTTCAGATCCTTGCAAACGTCCCAGCCTGCGTCGACGGCATCCTGCAAATTATAATAAATCTTGATGCCTTTGCTGTCCACCTCCTTTAATAACTTGATGTTCGCGCACGCGTCAAGGGCTGTCCTGACAGCAATCACCTTGCCGCTTTGCACAGCCATCTCGCCCGCCTCGTGCAGGCGGCGCACCATCTCGTCATGAGCCTCACCGGGCTGCTTCCAGTCATGGCCACTGCCACCCAAAGGCAGGAAGGCAATGGTGGCACCCATCACGTCCATCGTCAGCAGGCAGTCCTGAATAAGGTCCTTGTAGTTCTCACGCTTCAGGAAACTCTGCGCAAAGAAGCCCGACATGGCTATCGAGGGCACTGCTATGCCCAACGAGTCCGCCGTACGCCGGAACAGGTGCTGGAAGTGGGGTTCGCGCAGCTTGTTCTCAAACAGGACACGCTTTCCCAGCGGGCCCATGTCCACCTCCACACCGTCAGCCTTGATGTCTTTGGCCAACTGAAACTCTCCTAATTTCTGACGTTTCAGCATCATCCAGTCGCAAGCACCCACACGGTACTGCCGTTGGGCACGCAAGCCTGTAGGCACCGTAACCAACGTCATAAAAGCCAATACAAAAAGGCATCTCGCAAGCCTTGATTTGTTCATTTAGTAGTTGTAGACTATATAGTTTTACATCCTTTAAGACGTTTTAGCATTATTAATGTAATCATTTGCACGAGAAAATAATGAGGGCCTGCCTTCCGTGTGGCAGACCCTCATCATGGTTCTTGTCTTTTTTCTCTAAAAGTAGTACGCCAAAGCTATTTGCCAGGCATTGTTCTTGACGTCGGCTTCCTTTTCTACACGCGTGCCACCGTCTTCTTCATAAACCTTGTACTTGGCACTCTTGCTCAGGGCAAAGTTGTAGCCCACGCTCAACTGCAGATGACTGACTATCAAGACGCCCAAACCGGCATTTCCACTGATGTGCGCATTGCGCAGTGACCAGTCTCTGATGTTCAGCTTGTCGTCACCGCTGACGCTGAAGCCAAACTGCGGTCCTGCAAAAAGGAAAAAGGAGCCAAAGCTGCCTATTCCGAAACTATAGCGCAGGTTGACAGGTATCTGGATGCTCTTCTGCTTCAGTTTCTCTCCCACCCCTTTGATTTCGCCCTCGCGCTGGTCGTAGAACACGGCAGCATCCATGCCCATACCGGCAATAGGGAGTGTGAACTTGACTGTCGGACCGAAGAAAAAGCCGGACTTGTTGGAGATGGCTTCTTCCAGTTCGCTCCTGTCGAACGTCATCTTTGTCAGGTTCAAGCCTCCTTTGAAGCCGAAACTGACTTGAGCCAGCACCGGCGTCGTCATGGCCATAGCCACCAGCAAGGTCACGAACAGCTTTTTCATACTCGTTGGTTTTATTGGTTAATGCCGCTGACGGCGAACACTGATGCGGGCTGTGCCTCCTGACGACGAGCTACTGCTACCCTTCACCCTGCTCTTCTTCACCTTAGCACTACCGCTGCGCCCTGTCCGCTTCGACGACCTCTTGGAAGCCTTCAACTGCTTCGGGTCCAGCTTGGCAATGGAGTCCAGCGAGTCCTTCTTGTGCTGGTCGCCGAAGATGTTCTGCTCAAAGGCTTTCAACTCGCCCTCTATCTTCTTCTGCTCCTTGGCCAGTGCCGAGTCGTTGGGACAATACTGTGCCAGCGTCTTACCCAGCATGTTGTTGGTCTTGTAGATTTTACCTTCGTAACGGTTCATCGTAAAGAAGTCCTCCATCGACATGACGGCGGCATTGTTCAGATTGGACGTCATCACCGTCTGGCGGCTGAGGAAAGGCTCCAAGTCCGTGTACTTCACCCAGAACAAGGGGTATTTGGAAGCCTCACCGCCAAAGTCGTCCTCACGCAACATGACGGGACAGATGCTCTGCACCTTGCGGTGGAACGTCGAGTTGGCATCGTCGAAGTAGGCACTCTCCTTCAGGTAGTACATCTTTACTTCAGCCGACGGGATGTCGCTGTTGTCGACACGCAGCTTGCCGTCCTTCTCCTCGTAGAAAATGTGGTAGTTATCCAGCACGGTCTTCATCTGCACGCGGGCTGAGTCGGTGAACAGCTCGTTGCCGTCCAAGCGGTATTCATAGATGGGAATGTAGCCGTTGAGTGCCAGTTTGAAGACATAGGTGAACAGGTTCAGCTGCTTGTCGATGGGCTCCACCGGGTAGTACAATCCGGCATTGGCATCCTTGTTGAGGTCTATCTCCCTGTAGATGTCGCGACGCCACACCACGTTCTCCGGCATGTCGGTAGCCGTGGGGAACATCAGTCTGGCCCGCATCGACAGCCCCTGGTTCTGCTTCTGCTGGCGCTGTTGCTGAGCCTGTTGCTGGCGGCGCACCTTAGGTTGCGCGACAGCTACACCAGCTACCAATGTTATCATCAATAAGAACAATACTTTCTTCATATTTCTTTTTGTTTATATACTTTTAAACCCCTAAACTCTAAACTATTTGACGATGACTTCCATCGAGGCGTTGAGTTTGCGCGAGATGCCGTCGGGACCGATGGCCGTCACACGCGAGATGTAGAAACGCTTGTTGCGCTGCAGCTTGCGGAAGGTATCGCGCTGTCGGGCCGAGAAGGAGGCTCCATCGCTGACCATCGGCACGGCATTACCCATGTTGTCGAAGAAGACGGTCTCGAAGGACTGCACGCGGAAAGCAATGTCGAGGATGCCGTCGTCGATGGCGGCCCCGATGCCGTCGGCAGCCAGCAACTGCTGTTTCGACAGTCCGCCACCCTTGTAGCGCACAGGACTACCCGAGTCGTCCTTCATGGCGATGTAAGGCGTGGGGTCAGGCAGTCGGCGCACGCGGAACGTGAACTGTCCCATTTGCTGGGCGCGTCCCGTATTTGTGGAGGTGACGGTGATGGTCACGTTCTGGCCTACTGCTGTCGGGCGTGCAATGTAGCGTCCCGGTCCTACGGGCTGCAGCGTACCTCCCGACATGGTGGCCTGCACCTTGTTCAGGGGTACACCCGGCACCGACACGCTCAGCGGGTTGTTGTATCCGGCATAGAGCACGTTCATCAGGTCGGCCGATACGGTTGCCGACGGGTCAACGACGGTGTACTTCTGTTCAAAGTTCCGCTTGATGAACTCGCCGTTGCCGTTCTCCACCTGTATATATCCGGAGAGCGTAAAGTCTCCCGTGCGTCCGGTCACCGTCTCATAGACTCCGTTAGGCAGGTTCACCTCCCGCCCGCCTATGAATATCTGCGGCACCTGTGTGGTGTCCACGGCAGCCATGACGATATGTGCCGAGAACTTGTCGCCGCGGACGATGGTCTGCGAGTTGGGAATGACGAAAGCATTGAGCGCGTTGACGCGGATATCTTTCACGTCAATGTTGCTGACCAGCGTGTGCAGCACCTCACCCTCGGCATGGCGCACGTCGTTCTGCAACTTCGACAGCAGCGTGACGGCGGCAGCGGCAGGCATCGACTCAAACATGTACTCCTGCCAGTTCTTGCCCATGGCCTGGGCGTCCTTGGGTATTTCGGTAGTCAGGTTTTCGGCTATCGACTTCTTCTGGTGGTACGTGCTCACCATCTTCAGCATCTCGTTGCGGTAGTTGTTGATGGCGTTGTAGAGCTCCTTGCCACGACCGCGGCCGGGAGCCAGCATCACCTGATTGGCAGCCTCCAAGTCCTCTTTGTTGCGTATGTTCTTGACATCGCCGTTCTTGCCGTCAGCCTCCTGCACGATGGCCAGCTTCAAGTCGTCAGCCAGGTTGTAGAGCGAGTCGCTCAGGTGCTTCACCCTCTGCGACATGTCGTACCACTGCTGTACCTTCTGCGGGTTCTTCTTCATCTGGACGGCAAAGTCGTCGTATATGGCCAGGTTCTCCCTGATGGCGCTGAGCGTGGTACGCTTCAGGCTCTCCTCCACGATGGAGAAACCGTTGAGCACCTCTGTCGAGACGTTCAACGCCAGCATCGCCATCAGTACGACGTACATCAGGTTAATCATCTTCTGGCGAGGGGATACCGGTCGTTTCTTGATTGCCATTGATTTCTTCTTTTTTTCGGTATTACGGTATAGCGGAATTACGGTAAAACCCAACTAAATATTAGCCCTGACCTGCATGGCCTCAATCATGCGGGCGTAAATCTTGTTCAGCTCCTGGATTTGTTCTGCCATGTGGCGCGTCTGCTCATTGATTTCGTCGATGGTGCTGATTTGCGACGAGGCACTTTTAAGCTGCATCTCGTAGACGCGGCTGATGCCCGTCAGCGTGCGGTTCAGGTTCTCCATCTCCTCCGAGTCGCGGGTCAGTCGCTGGCTCTGCTCCGACACCTTTTGCAGCATTTCCGTCAGACGGTTCAGCTCGTCCACGTAGTTGCTGGTGGCATCCTTCAGGTCTTCAGCCACATCGGCAGGCACCTGTGCCACGGGCGCACCACCGGCTACCACAGCACCACCGACACCGCCGGTAGCACCGGCAAAGCTGATGGGCTCGCCCTCCCAACGGGCGGCCTCGTCGCCACTGCCTACAACGTTGCCAACAGCAGCACCTCCGCCACCACCATTGATGATTACTGTACCGCCTGCCGCCGTGGTTGCAGCAGCAGCCTGCTCACCCTCCTCAGCCATGTGTATGTCGAGGTTCATGCCGTCGGTAGTCTTGTCGAACGGACGATCGAAGGCGGCGAGGAAGAAGACGAAGACCTCCGTTCCCATACCTAAGAACAGGAAGAAGTTTGCTCCCGGCAGGTGAGTCAGTTTGAAGAGTGTACCCAGAATGACGATGGAGGCACCCCACGAGTAGGCGTAGTTCAGGAAGGTCTGTCCCGGCACGCTGTCCATCCACTTCTGCAAGCGGTAGATAAAGTTCAGTTTGCTGTATTTTGTCATCTTGCTATTTACGATTTACAGATTTTCTATTCTTTATTTCTTGCCTTTCTTCAGCTTAATCTTGTCGCTCGTCGTGTTGGCCAGACTGCGCACACAGCGGAAGCCGACATAGGAGCGGGGCTGGTTCTGGTACTCATACGAGCGCCAGGCCGAGCGGATGTAGCTCTCGGGGTCTTTCCACGAGCCGCCGCGCACGCTCTTCTTCTTCAGCCGGTAGGGGTCCTCCTTGGCAGCGTTGTACCTCAGCTGCGGGTTGATGTCGTTCATGGCGTCCACGCCAGCCTCGGTATAGATGGTGCTGCACCACTCGGCCACGTTGCCTGCCATGTCGTAGAGTCCGTTCGAGTTGGCTCCGTAGATGCCTACCCTGCTGGTTATCAGATTACCGTCTTTGGTGTAGTTGCCGTTGTCGGGCTTGAAGTTGGCAAAGAAGCAGCCGTTACCCGACATGACATCCTCGTTCTCCCACGGAAACTCGTTCTGGTCCTTGCCGCGTGCAGCATACTCCCACTCGGCTTCGGTCGGCAGACGGTAGCGCTGCACGAAGCGCGCCGCCGGACCCAAGCCGCGCAACAGGTACTCGGTACGCCAGGCACAGAAAGCTGTGGCCTGCTCCCACGTCACGCCCACCACGGGGTAGTCGTTGTAGGCGGCGTTCGAGAAGTAGTAGCGCATGTAGGTCTCGTTCTCGGCGTTGGGGAAGTCGTTGACCCAGCACGTCGTGTCAGGGTAGATGTTGACGATGTAGGTGTTCAGGAAGTCCCACTCACCGGTGTACTGCCGGTTGATGGTCTCGCGCACTATCTTACCCTCGTCGTCAATGTATGCCGTGTCCTTCGATATCCATATTTCCTCGTTGGGGTTAGGACGGATGTCGGTGTTCAGAATGCGCTCCTCGGCGTTGGGACGGTACTTGCGTTTGGCTGCCTCGGTGTAGTCGTAGACCTCGTAGCGGAAGTTCATCTGCCGCCAGTCCAACATCTTCTCGCCGGTCACGGCGTTGGTGACGTAGAGGCTCTCTATGGCACGCTGCTCATCCTCGTTGGGCTTGCGCGGCAGCGACTTCTTCCAGTTCAGGTGGGGCTTGACGGGGTCGCCGTTCTTGTCCTCCTCTATCTTGTAGCTCTCGTCGCCACCATAGGCGGGGTCGGCCAGACGTTCGCGCAGAATGCTGTCGCGCACATAGTTCACAAACTGACGGTACATCGAGTTGGTCACCTCGTGCTCGTCCATCCAGAAGCCTTCCACCGAGATGTCGCGCACGGGGGTCTGCTTGCCCCACAGCGAATCCTGCTTCTCGATGCCCATCTTCAGGTGTCCGCGCTTAATGAGTGTCATGCCATGGGGTGTGGGTTCGGTGAACGTCCGTCCACTGGCTCCCGTCACCTCGCCGCCAGCAGCCGACGACATCTTGCTGCCGAAGCAGCCCGTCAGCAGAAGCATTGCGAAAAGCCCAACCACGCCCTCCAAAAGGGAGGGATGTCTGACTACCTGTTGTCTCAGTTTTATGTCCATAACTTTCTATCTGTTCTTATATATATTATATAATATGTGTATCATTCCTGACATTCCTCCTTTGGGGAAGGCTTGGTCGGGCCTACAGTATTCTCACACTCTGGTGGCGGTTGCGCCCCTTCTTGAACAGGTTCAGCTCCGTCTGATAGCCCACAAAGAGTTCATGGCTGCCGTTCTTGAAACTGATGCCCTGAGTGTAGAGCTCGTAGCTGTAGCCCAGGCTGATGCCGTGGAAATTGCCACCGAAGAGCAGTGTCACGCTATTGGTGGGGCTGTAGGCCACTCCTCCGTAGAACATGCGCTTCTCGTGCGAATACTTCACACGTGCCGTCACGTCCACCCTGTAACCCGTCCCGTCGGTACGTGCCAGCACAGAGGGGTGTATTGTTAAGAACGGGATATGTAGCCGAATATTGTATCCGCCTGTCAAATAATACGTTCGGCTGATGTCGATGATGGAGCGCTCGCCCAGTTCCACCGACGGTGCCGTGGCGTGCTGCACGGAGGCTCCGGCGTACCAGTCGCCGTGCTGGTAGTAGAATCCTGCCGCCAGGTCGAGTGCCGTTCCGTTGACGTCCGTCGTCGTGAAGGCGTCGTCACCCGTTGGCGTTTCCAAGTCCAGTTCCGAACCCTTGAAGCGTTCGCTCAGCAGTCCGCCCTGAATGCCGATGCTCAGCGTACCGCCCCACAGCCGCTTCTTGAAAGCATACTGCACGGCCAACCGCTGGTGCGCAAAGAGTCCGATGTCGTCGTTCATCAGCTGCAGGCCTACACCGTGGTAATTGTTGATAAGGTAGAACGGCATGTCGGCAGCCAAATACATGGTCTTAGGGTTATGCTCGAAGCCCGCCATCGTCATGGCGTAGGCTCCTGTCACGTTAATGACCGAGTGCTTGCCGGCAGCGGCAGGATTGAACGATGGCTCCATCGCCCAATAGTGGGAGAAGGAGGGTTCCTGCTGCGCTGACACCCTCAAAACGGTCACCAGCAGCATACCGATAGTTAGCAATTTGCGTCCGAACACGTTTAAAATAACGTAAAGCGTTGCCGTTTATTGCATTTTTTTCGTAACTTCGCCAGCAAAAACCATACTGACTATGATAGAACAACGACTTACCGCCCTGCGCGAAGAGCTGCAACGCGAACAGTTGGCAGCCTTCATCTTTCCCACTTCCGACCCTCACGACTCCGAGTACACCGCGCCCCGCTGGAAGGGACGCGAGTGGATCAGCGGCTTCAACGGTTCTGCCGGTACCGCCGTGGTGACGCTGCACAGCGCAGCCCTGTGGACGGACTCACGCTACTTCATTGCTGCCGCCCAGCAGTTGGAGGGCAGCGGCTTCCAACTCATGAAAGAGGGTGTGGAGGGCACACCCACCATTGCTGAATGGTTAAATTCAACGCTCACTTCTAACCACTCACCACAAAGCTCTACAGAAGTTGCCATCGACGGCAGCACCGCCACATGCAGCACCGTCGAACAGCTCATCAGCGACCTGCGCCGACAGGGAGGACTGACGCTGCGCACTAACTTAGACATCCTGCAGCGCATCTGGACTGACCGCCCTGCCGTGCCCATGCAACCCGTCACACCACAGCCCATAGCCTACACTGGCGAAGACGCTGCCTCCAAACTCCAACGCATACGCAAAGCCCTGCGCGGCCAGCACGCTGACGGCATGCTCATGGCACGGCTCGACGACATCGCCTGGACACTCAACCTGCGGGGCAGCGACATACCATGCAACCCCGTCTTCATGAGCTACCTGCTCATTACCACCCAGACGGCCACGCTCTTCATCCACGACGGCAAGCTGACGGCCGACGCCCAGCGCCAGCTCTCCACTGCCGGCATCGCCACAGCTCCCTACACCACCATCGGTGATGCCCTCACACGCTATCCGGAATACAACATCCTGGCCGACCCCGACGAGGTGAGTTACTCCCTCATGCAGGCCATCCATGCCCAGGAAGTCGTCAGGGAAGCGTCGCCTGTGCCTGCCCTCAAGGCCGTCAAGAGCCAAGCCGAACAGGAGGGTTTCCGCCATGCCATGCTGCGCGACGGCGTGGCCATGGTGCGTTTCCTGCGCTGGCTGAAGCCGGCCGTAGAGGCTGGCGGTCAGACCGAGATGAGTATCGACAGCAAGCTGACAGCTCTGCGCGCTGAACAGCCACTATACGAGGGCAAGTCCTTCGACACCATCGCCGCCTATCAAGCGCACGGTGCCATCGTCCACTATGAGGCCACACCGCAAACCGACGCCCCGCTGCGCCCCGAAGGTCTGCTACTGCTTGACAGCGGCGCCCAATACCGCGACGGCACCACTGACATTACGCGCACCATTGCACTCGGATCCGTCAGCGACGAACAGAAGGAGGTCTACACCTTAGTATTAAAGGGACACATACAACTGCAACTCCTGCAATTCCCCGACGGTGTAAGCGGCACACAACTCGACGCCATAGCCCGCAGACCACTGTGGCACGCGGGATTCAACTACCTGCACGGCACGGGGCACGGCGTGGGGTCCTACCTCTGCGTCCACGAAGGCCCGCACCAGATACGCATGCAGTACCGGCCGGCACCGATACACGCCGACATGACCGTCACCGACGAACCGGGTGTTTATCTTGAAGGGCGCTTCGGCGTGCGCATTGAGAACACGCTGCTTGTGCAGCCTTACCGCGAGACGCCGTGCGGACGCTTCCTACAGTTTGAGACGCTGACGCTCTGCCCCATCGACAAGAGCCCTATTCTGGCGCATCTGCTTACCGACGACGAACGGGCATGGCTCGACAGCTATCACCAGACCGTCTACGAACGGCTGTCGCCGCTCCTTGACGACGAGGCCGACCGCCAGTGGCTGCGCGAGGCCACCCTGCCGTTAAGCCAAGATGCTTAACAGCTCGTTGAAATGGCTGATTTTCTGCAACCGTTCGTGCGGAAATTCCTCGATTTTCTCCAACTCCCATACCACATGGTAGGGGATGTGGACGGCGTAGGCTCCTGCCGCCAAGGCCGGAATGACGTCGGAGCGGAACGAGTTGCCCACCATGACGGTCTGCTCGGGAGCCACACCAAGGTTCTCGCACAGCCGCTGGTACTCCTCCACGGTCTTGTTCGACACCGTCTCCATGCGGGCAAAATACTGCTCTAACCCCGACCGCCGCAACTTGTTCTGCTGGTCTAACAGCTCACCCTTGGTGAACACCACCAACTGGTAGCGGCGCGACAGCGACAGCTGTTCCAGCGTCTCGGCGACCTCGGGCAACGGCGTCGTGGGAAAGAGCAACAGCTCACGGCCCAGCTCCAACAGCTGACGCACCACGTCGCCCGTCAGCTGCTCGTGGCTGACGCGCACCGCATTCTCTATCAGCGACAGCGTGAACGCCTTGGTGCCGTAGCCTGTCAGCGACAGGTTACGACGTTCGGTGTCGAAAAGGCCCTCGCTCACCTCGCGCGGTGTAGCCCACGGCTTCAGCAGTTCACAGCACTTGCGCTCCACGTCGTCAAACCACGACTGGCAGTCCCACAGCGTATCATCGGCATCGAACGCTACCACGCGAATGTCATTCCATTTCTTGTTCATGCCCACAAAGGTACGAAAAAAACTCTTGAAAAACCGAAAAAATGTGTAACTTTGCAGCTGAAAATGCTCAGAGACTTCATTGCCATCGATTTTGAGACGGCTAACCAGCAGCCGTCAAGTGTCTGCTCCGTGGGAGTAGTCATGGTTCGTAACGGACAGGTGGCCACTACATACTACAGCCTTATTCAGCCCGAACCTAACTACTACAGCTATTTCTGTCAGCGGGTACACGGATTGGGGCATGACGACACAGACGACGCACCGGTGTTTCCAACGGTGTGGCAGCAGTTAGAGGAGCGCATAGCCAGTGTGTTCTTTGCTGACGGGCAGGCACCCGAAAACCGGACTGACCTAATAGCCCACATTCCGTTTGTTGCGCATAATGCCCGTTTCGATGAAGGGTGCCTGAAGGCTGCTTTCAAAGTCTACCAGATGGACTACCCCAACTATTGTTTCCTCGACACCCTCGCCGCTTCACGCCGACAGTTCGGCCACGCACTGCCTAACCACCAACTGCACACCGTCGCCGCTGCCTGTGGCTACGACCTCACCTGCCATCATCATGCCTTAGCCGACGCTGAAGCGTGCGCCGCCATAGCATTGTTTCTACTGTAATAACGGATAACGTCACGGTTTCTTGTTCTTCTTATAGCTCTTGACAGCCCAAGTGGCCATGAACAGGCCGATGGCGAGGAGGGCCAGCACCTGATGAACCACCTCGTTGAAGCCGCCGCCACGAATAAAGACAGTACGGATGGCGTCGATGAAATAATGCATGGGGTTGACGTAGGTGGTCAGGTATGCCCAGTCGGGCATGGAGCGGGTGGGGGTAAAAAGACCGCTGAGCAGCATGATGCAGACGATGAAGAACCACATGACAAACATGGCTTGCTGCATGGTGTCGCTGTAGTTGGAGATGATGAGGCCGAAAGATGAGAAGAACAGCGCTAACAGCATGGCCAGCACGTAGACCAGCCAGAGCGGTCCGACAGGTGTGAGACCATAGATAAGCCATGCCAGCAGAAGACAGACGGTGACGACGAAGAGGGCAATAAGCCAGTAAGGGATGAGCTTGGAGAGGATGAAGGCCCACTTCGAGACGGGCGTGACGTTGATTTGTTCGATGGTGCCGCTCTCTTTTTCACCTACGATATTGAGCGTGGGCAGGAATCCCGTCATCAGCATCATCACGATGGCCAGCAGGGCCGGAATCATATAGAGCTTGTAGTTCTGCTGTTTGTTGTACAATACAAGTGAAGAGGGAAGAGTGAAGAGTGAAGAATTTGCTGCGGCC
>JAFTGB010000012.1 GCA_017458125.1 Prevotella sp. | reverse complement strand
CCTCTTCACGCATGTTGTCATCATCTCTAACAGTGGCAATGCGAGCTTCACATTTCTCACAGTTAATGCCACAATATCCAATCATTTTATCCATATGAATTCCTTTATATCACAGCCTTTGCTTTCGTAATAGGCTAACATCTCTGGCAACTTTTTCAGATCATAGCTGGTGATACAGTCGGAGAGGACATGCACCGTGTATCCAGCTTTAGTCATATTGAAACACGTCGATTTCACACAAGCGGTAGCGTCAGCACCTGCCACGTAGAACTCATTAATATCGTTCGTTGTGATGAAAGCAGAAAAAGCCTCACTCGTGAGGGCATTGCTTTTCGTCTTCACGAAGATATTGTCTGACACGACCTTCAATTCAGGCACCAGTTCCTCGCCTTTGCTACCAGGTTTGAACGTTCGCGTGCCTGCTGTGGTGTTATTATGCTTGATATAGACAATGTGCAGGCGCTCAGCCACAGCCCATTCAATGGCAGCATTGATGTTCTCGATGATGTCTCGATAGTGCTTGGTGATGTCGTTCTGAATGTCGATAACGACAAGTGCTTTTGTTTGCATATCTTCATTTATTAAGTTTGACGCTGCAAAATTACTGATACTAGCGGATTATTGCAAATTTCTGGGATATTCTGCATGATTCTGTGACGAGTGGCTAATAATGCAGCACCCGTCATCGCGACGAGTGCTGTTTTCTTACTCTAACTAAATATTAACAATCATACAAACAAAGTATGATATTTATTATTTCTCGAACTCACGGAGTTCCTCCAGCCCGCACTCTATCTCCTGAATCTGCTGGGTGTGGCGGCGAAGCTGCCATTTGGCAAAGACAAGACCGAGACCAAAGGTGAGCAATGAGAGTCCGAGAGGCAACAACAATCTTGTACTATACTCGTAGCCTGCTTTCGTGTTGAATCCCAACTCTAGGATGTAAAAAGCTATCAACGCCAGGCATACGGCACCAATCAGCCAGACCTTCTCCTGATGGCAGATCTTCTTGTAAGTGAGCACCAAACGGCTGAGTTCGCGGCTGCTTTTGCCGCCCAGATCGAATTTCGACAGCAGAGAGAGTTTCCATACCAGAGGAATCAGTCCTATTACCATCACACCCTCAACGATAGCGAATGAGGTGGCCTGGATGGGCGTATTCATATAGACATACGGGAATACCACGCAGATGATGAGCATATTCATCACGAAGTTGTAGATGTTCTGTCCCATGATACCATCATAGGCCGACTTGGTCTTCTGCTGAATCACTTCCTTTACCACGCGAAGGTTCACAATTTCCATTTCTGCCAGACGCTCATCGAGCTTGTTCCAACTGGCTTTCAATGCTTCAAGTTCCATAACAATTCAAATTTAACGGTTCGACATTTTCTTTAATTTCTCTTTGGTGCGATTCAGTTTCACGGCGACGTTAGTCTTAGTGATGCCGAGGATGTTGGCGATTTCCTCATAGCTCCGTTCTTCCAGCCAGAGGAAAATCAGCGCGCGTTCCAATTTCCCCAGTTGGCTGATGAGTCGGTAGAGTTCCCTGAGTTGTCCTGCCGTCTCGTTGTCTTCTGCTGCCATGCTTGCCACATTAGCCGTCATCGGTACAATCTGCGGGCGGGCATTGGAGCGTCGGAGGAACGTGATACAGGTGTTCATGGCGATGCGGTAGACCCATGTGTTGAGTGTGCTATCTCCCCGATAGCGGGGGAAACTCTTCCACAGGTTGAGCACCGTCTCCTGATACAGGTCGTTCAGGTCGTCCTGGTCGTTGGCATAGATGTAGCACACCTTGTAGATGGTACGTTTCTGCGCCTCGATCATCATCAGGAATTCTTTCTCTAATTCTTTTGTCTCCATTGTTCAACTGAATCCTTTTGACCTATTAGTCGCAGAAAAGGCGAAATAATTACATCCAAACGGAACTATTTTACATTCTTGCCTTCTGTTTCTCTCCGGCACCAGAGCCGCGATATTTCGAGCGGGCCTCGTTGAACTTCCAGGTAAGGTCGAGTGTGAAGGTACGACGAGCAGGATTGTGCGTTGTCAGCTCCCGGTATCCGTAGACGATAGCATCCGTCTTGTTAGTATGGAAGGGATCGCTACAACGGAGGTCGAAGGTCAGCGTGCCCATGCGCTTCAGATTGAAGTCGCGCTGCAGTCCGACGTTGGTGAAGAGACGGGGCTTGGTCATGCGGAAATTGTTGTAGTCACCTTTAGAATACCACTGGGCAGAGACATTGAGGCGGAAACCATGGGACAATTCGATGTCATTCTGCCAGCCGATAATGAACCAAGGGTGGTTGAGCGTAATGGTGGAGCCGACAGCCGTGGGCGACTTGACCGAAGGTCGAGCCACCTCACGCTCGGGAGAACTGATGCGAGCATCGTTCTCCCCTCGCACACTCGGTGCCTTGAAATCCTGTATCTGGGTGATGACGCTCCATGCCGGATGCCAGCAGCCGATGACGGGGCGTGCAGACAATTGGATGCTGAATTGGTTGTAATCCTCCCAGCTGTTGATGGGACGCACAAGGCTGACTAGGGGATCTTCTGAACCTGGGAAAGGTTCTGTCGACATAGTGAGGGCATCCTTCACACGGCCATAGTTCAGCATCAGGTTCGCCCATTTGTAGGCAGCATTGAGCACCAGACTATGGGTATAAGTCGGCAATAAATATGGATTACCGCTCTGGTAAGTATAGCGGTTGACATAAACCGTCGAACTGGTCAGATTAGCATAGTTAGGACGCTGGATGTCACGACGGTAAGAGAGCGAGAGTTGTGCCTTGCCTACAGGGGTAGAGATGACTGCCGTAGGGAACCAGTCGCCATAGTCGCGGCAGACCTCATCCTCCTTTTTACCAAAATTGAAGTAGTCGTTTGTCAGGTGTTCATAGCGCAGTCCTACCTGGGCATAGACTTTGCCAAAAGAACGACCATACTCCAGGAAGGCGGCCGATGATTTCTCATTGATCTCTGTGTCGGTGGTTTTCACAGGCACATAGTCGGTGGCTGTAAACGAGTAGGAGTCAGTGCGATGGTTATAGCTATATTCGCCACCCAGAGAGAAATTACCTTTCCATACAGGATAGGAGAGGATGAGTTTTGTGGCCCAGAAGTTGTTTCCGCTGTTGGTGCTGCTCTCAAAGCTACGCTCCGTAGAGCCGCCTGTGGCATCCTTTGTCGTCTCTGTGGTACTGCCTGGCGTCTTGGTGTCGTCGAAAAGACCATCCACGTTGAGGTCAATACCCAGTTGTCCTATCTTGCCGTTATAGTAGGCATTGAATATGTGTTTGCTGATAGTCTCGTCCTGCCAGACACGGCTCTCTGAATGTTCCGTGAACTGACCATTCTCGTTATTGTCTGTAAAGATCATACCATTGTAGTCACTACTCGGATGACGGTCGTATTTGTAGAATGCACCAAAACTATGGTTTTCATTCACCATGTAGTTCACCTGCAATTGAGGCGACCAGCCCTTCCAGATGCCCTTCGACTCCTGCGAGCTGTTGCTCTCGATGTAATCTGGACCGACAAAATAAGTCAGTTCATGCTCCTGCAACGACTTATAGTGACCGTAGCGCCCAGCCCACAGCGAGGCGGTAATGTCGAGACCGCCAGTTCGGTAGTTCACATCCAGATTGTTCGTCAGTGTGTGCCCATACTGATAAACGCCACCGAGGTTATCCTCAAAGCTCAGGCCCTCGCCCTGTGCTTTTTTCAGCGTGATGCGAACGACGGCCTTTACCGAGGCGGCATAGCGGGCTCCGGGATTTTGCACCACATCGACGTGCTGAATCTGGTCGGAGCGCAGGCGAGAGAGTTCCTTCATGTCCTGCACCCGCCGACCGTTGATATACACTTCGGCATCGCCACGCCCCAGCACCTTCACACCACCGTCGCGCTCAGCCTCAAGCGACGGAATCTTTCCTAAGGCATCGCTCACGGTTCCGGCTTTCTCCAGTATCGTACCAGCGACGGTGGTGCGCATGGCGTCACCTTTCACATGCGTCTTCGGCAATTGCCCCTTCACCACGACCTCGCTGAGCAGTTTGGCTTCCTCCTTCATCTGGATGGTCAGCCCCTCGCCCGCGTTTATATATAAGGTCTGATAGCCCACGCTAGTCACCTTGAACAGACCATCGCTTATATCTGTCACAATCTTAAACACACCCTGCTCGTCAGTCATCGCACCCTGCACAAAGGCCGAGTCAGGCAGCGACAGCAGCACCACGTTCACATAGGGCATCGGCTGGCCATTCTCATTAATCACTCTACCACCCACGTCTTGAGACTTGGCATACACTGTCATTGTGCTCATCAAGGCAGTCATCAATGTTGCCATCTTAAAACCAATACTTCTCATATTATTATACTTCCTAATTGTTTTTTATACTTACACTACCAAGAAAATTACTGGCAACAATGTGCAGGGTAGGCGCACCGTCCTTGACGTTGCGGTTCGTCTCATTGCCCACACCGCCGATGAAACTGCGGCTTTTCGTCTCGACATTCAGCCAGTCGGGCACTATCAGTTCCACGCCACCCATGAAGGTGTGGATGTCTATCTCCTCATCCTCCGTGATGACAGCCTCGCGCAAGTCCAGACGAAGCCCTCCGCAGAAAGCATCAAGTCGGGCTCCGTGGAACGGCTCACCTTTATATATATACTCGTCGCCGCCATAGTGGACCGAACAGCAGATGCGCTTTCCCTCTTCGGCAGGTGGAATGGGTCGCTGCAGCCATTGACTTGGGTCGCGACGATAACTGTCGATAACAAGATGTACACCGACATATAGCAAAACGAATATGCCGAAGTACATGGCCCATCGGCCTTCCGACATGGTTTCAAACCATCTCCACTGGAGAATACCCCACAGTGTGGCCAACTTCAACAGAGCGGCCACGATGAAAATAACGCCAATAAAAGTTCTTCTTCTCATAACCTAAAACATTTGATGGTTTTGCATGATTGCGAGTGCAAAGTTAAGTGGCATCGCTGGAAGGTGCAAATATCTGGGATATTCTGTATCATTATGTGATGAATGGTAATGAAAGTGTGATGAATGACAGTAAAAGTGACGAGCAGTAGCAAATTTTTCTCTTTTCACTCTTACCTTTTCACTTTTTCTTCGTACTTTTGCCGACATCATGGATCAAGGACAGAAAGAGATCATCCGCATGCGTGTCGTCAGTACTGCCTTTACGACACTTGCCCTTGCCGTATTCAAGCCCTTCGGACTTGATGCATGGCATTGGCAGGGCTATATGCATCTGGCATGTATCTTTGCGCTGGGTGTCGTCGTGTGCATGTTGACGGATGCCGTGATGAAATATCTTGTCCGCAACCCCGTTTCTATGGACGATAGTCGTAGGGATGTCGATTATTTCATTCGCCGTAATCTGTACTTCCAGATTATCAACACCCTGCTGGTGACGCTGATGATTTGTCTCTATCGCCATTTCGTGATGAGCGGGCATATTCCTGCCAATCACCTTTCATGGAGCAATTTCTTCGAGACGCTTTTAATTATCGCCTTCTGCTCCTTTGCCATCGGGCTCTACTGGCGCTTCAAGTTCCGCAGCCGCTATCTGGCTGAAGAACTGGCGGAAACGAAACTGCTGAATGAGCAGTTGAAGGCAATAAAGCCCTCACCTGTTTCGTCAGCCCCGGCAGATCTGACTCTAACCGGGACAACCAATGAGACCGTCACGCTTCAGGTCTCTGACCTCTTATATATAGAGGCCGTAGGTAACTACGTGAAGGTCTATCACCTTCGTGACGGGGCTGTCCGTGCCGACATGCTCCGCGCCACTTCCAAACAGATAGAAGAAGAGTTGCGTGACTATCCCATGATTGTCCGCTGTCACCGCGCCTTCCTCGTCAATCTCGCTCAAATAGATCAAGTGATTTACAAATCAGGAAGCATGCAACTCGTCATGAAGCTTTGCCCCGAAAGCATTCCTGTTTCGAGAAGCAAAATCTCGCTCATCAGGGATGCCATTTTAAGTTTTAAGTGAAGAGTGAATAGTGAGAAGTGAATAGTGGGCCGGGTGGAGGCTTTGTGCAACAGGAACCTAATGAATGAGGATTTCCTGCAACACTATGCCTTGTCAGAGCCACGGACAGTAGCATAAGGAAGACGGAAATTCTTTGCATGGTCATCAGTCATTCATTCATGAAGATGTCGAAGTCTTTGTTGTATGCCGGTGAGTCTATGGACAACAGGTTGAGGACAGAGTGGAAGATGTAGTGCTGTTCCAGAACCGCAGGCAGCTCGGTGGCGGTTTGCTTGTACTGTCTGAACCCTTCGGAGGTCCATACGAGGAAGGGAATCTCGTACTGCACCTTTGGCGCAAGACGCATGGGCAGTCCGTGCATGAACATGCCGTTCTCGCCCAATGACTCCCCGTGGTCGGAGATGAAAAACATGGCACTCTTCCAGTCGGTCATCCCGCGGAGGGTGTTGATAAGGCTGTCTAAGAGGAAGTCGGTATAGCGTATGGTGTTGTCGTAGGCATTCACCAGTGTCGCCACATTCTTCTCGCCTTCCTCCACATTCCTGGCCACGGGTTTGAAGACCTCGAACGCTTTGGGGTATTTGCTGGCATAGTTCGGACCGTGGCTGGTGCTGGTGTGCAGGATGACGAGCACCTTGTCTTTGGTGCTCGACGCGATGCGCTGGCGCAGTCCGGCAAAGAGGATGCCGTCGTAGTCGTTACTCTCGTTGGGGTACAGTTTGCACAGGTCGTCGTCGCTCAGGTATTCGCCGATATGGATGGGAGGCTCCCCCCAGTTGGAGGTGCGCCACGACACGTCGACGCCCGTCCTGTAGGCATAGTTCGGCAGCAGCTCATACAGGTCGCCGCTGTTCTTGGGTTCCAGGATGGCCTTGGTGCCGGCGGTGGTGTAGGTGGCGCACGACGTGGCTTGGTACACCTTCAGGTCCTTTTGCTTGGACAGCAGCGGATTGGTCTCGCGCTTGTATCCGTAGAGCTGGAAGTTGGCTTTGCGTGCCGACTCACCGATGACGAGCACCACGACGGCCTTGTCACGGTCGCGTATCTTGCCGTCAGGGAGCTTGATTTCCTCTGCCTGCTCGTCAAACCTGCTGCTGACTAACCGCACGCTGTTCACGATGTAAGACCAGGGCTGCAACAGTCCGCCCAGCTCCGTGTCGTGCTGGCTTATCCAAAGCGTCTGGTTGATGTTCAGTGCTGCTGCCACGAGAACCATGGCTAATGCGCTGCCGCAGCATATCCCCATCTGCTTCGCTTTGCCGATGACCACTGGCTGCCACAGGCAGTAGAGGGCAGGCAGCACGCCGAAGACCGCGATGAAGAGCCACAGCGACCAGCTGAAGAAGCCGGAGGCTTCCGAGTATCGGGTGTTGAACACGTTGCCAATGGTCGTTGCATCCATCATCACACTGTAGGTGATGATGAAGTAGACCGCCGTGGCGTTGATGAGCGCCAGGAGAGCCAGCAGTACGCGCCCTGCCTTCCTCAACAGGAACATGACGAGGTAGGTCATCATGAAGTTGAGCGCCAGCATGACCACTGCCAGCGACACCAGCAGGAAGGTCTTCCCCGCCGTCGTCTCATTGCTGTTGCCGGCAACATACTGAAAGAAAGGAATGTTGTAGAGCAACAGCGTCCCTATGCTGACGATGCACGAGAAAGTCCTAAGCGATACGCGCCATTTCGTGTTCATGGCAATGTTCTCTTAGTTGTCCGGGTTGCCTTGATAGTGATAGGGCTGTACGTCAGGGTTTTCGCCCAACGACTGTTCGGGGACTTGCGGCTGCTCAATGAGCTGTTCGCCGTATTCGCCGCGTATGGTGCCCGTGTTCATCAGCAGGTCGGTGTACTTGATGGTTGGGATTACAATGCCGAAGACGCCGATGCCTATGCGCACGCCCTCGGGGTGGTTGTTGTGGTGGACATACGCCGTTTTGAAGAACGGGTGGGCGTAGACGGCCACCCTGTTGTGCTTGCAGAATGTTGCCCACAGTTCCCTGTCCGTTTCAGTGGTGTCGGCATGAGTGAATAGGCGGCCTATGTTGGCGACGTAGTCGTCTATGACATCCTGCTGTATGCTGTCGTTGTCGTTCAGGCACTCCCTGATGCTGTCTTCGGCCTGCCAGTACATCATGTTGTCGGTGGGGCGTGTCATAAAGGCCACAGTCAGCACTACGGCCACGATGGCCACCAGTATGACGAGCTTGCCCAGACAGCTGTGGTAGAACTCCTGTAGTGCCGAGCGTTTCTTGTAGGTGTTAGGGTTGAATTGATTCATAGTTTTGTGTTAAAGGTTACTCTTGTCGTTATGCAGCAGGTTCATGAACTCCTGTCGCGTCTTGGCCTGGTTGAAGGCTCCGCTGAAGTCGCTGGTGGTCGTGATGCTGTTCTGCTTCTCCACCCCCCGCATCTGCATGCACATGTGGCGGGCCTCGACGACCACCATCACGCCCAAGGGGTGTAGCGTCTGCTCTATGCACTCCTTGATTTGCAGCGTCAGCCGCTCCTGCACCTGCAGGCGGTGACTGTAGATGTCCACCACGCGCGCTATCTTCGACAGTCCGGTGATGTAGCCGTTGGGGATGTAGGCTACGTGCGCCTTGCCGTAGAAAGGCAGCATGTGGTGCTCGCAGAGCGAGAAGAAGTCGATGTCCTTGACGATGACCATCTGCGAGTAGTCCTCCCTGAACAGGGCGTCGGTCAGCACCTTGTGGGCATCCATCTCGTAGCCGCGTGTCAGCACCTGCATGGCTTTGGCCACGCGCATGGGCGTCTTCTGCAGTCCCTCACGGGTAGGGTCTTCGCCCAACAGTTGCAGCACGTCGCGGTAGTGGGCAGCCAGTGCGTCAAGGCCTTCCCTGTATTCTGAGTCTGAATTCATGCGTTAGTCTGTTACGGTGATTTTTCCTTTGACGATGGTGGACTGTGTGAAGCCCATCTTGCGCAGGCTCACCAGCATCTGGTGCGCCTCCTCGTAGGTGCGGTAGTTGCCTACGCGGCAAATCCAGCGTGGCGAGTAGAAGTGTACGTAGACGGGCTCGTCGGGGAAGCTGGCTTTGATGTCGTTGCCGATTCTCTCGGCTTTCTGGCGGTCTTTGCGCGAGTTGCCGCCGGCGAAGGCCTGCACGCGGTAGCCTTGCACCTTGTAGCCGCCCACCAGCATCTTCTTCGTGATCTCCACGGGAGCATCGTCCTTCTCTTCAGTGTCGTCGTCGGCGACAGGCTTGGGTGTCGTCGTGGCGGTGGCGTGCGGGTTGGCTGTCGCTGGTGCTGCCGGTGTCACGCGGTTGCCGGCGGTTGCCTGCTTGGCTGCCGTGTTCCCCAGCGTAGCGCTGTTCACCAGCTGGTCTATGGAGTCCGACTCGTGGATGGTGACGGTGCCCATGCCGTCCACCTTCTGCTGGATGCGCTGCGTGAAAGTCTGTGCGCTGGCACTCGTCAGAATGCCAGCACACAGCATGATGATATGTATGAGTTTCTTCATTTTATTTCCAAGCGTCGATGATGCCTTTGAAGTCGGCACACTTCAGCGAAGCACCTCCGATGAGTCCGCCGTCGATGTCGGGCTTGGCAAACAGTTCCGGGGCGTTGGAAGCCTTGCACGAGCCGCCGTAGAGGATGCTGGTGTCGTCGGCTACAGCCTGGCCGTACTTCTCAGCCACGATGCTGCGGATGTAGGCGTGTATTTCCTCTGCCTGCTCAGCCGTGGCGGTCTTGCCGGTGCCGATGGCCCAGATGGGTTCGTAGGCAATGACGATGTTGCGGAACTCCTCTTCGCTGAGGTTGAACACGCTGCCTTCCAGCTCGGCCTTCACCACCTCGTTCTGCTTGTTGGCCTCGCGCTCAGCCAGCGTCTCGCCGATGCAGAAGATGACCTTCAGACCGTTCTTCAGGGCCAGCAGCACCTTCTCCTTCAGGATTTCCGGCGTCTCCTTGTAGTATTCGCGACGCTCGCTGTGACCCAGGATGACATACTGAGCACCCGTCGACTTGACCATCTCGGCACTGACCTCACCGGTGAAGGCACCCTTCTCCTTGTCGGCGCAGTTCTCGGCACCCAGGCCGATGGTGTTCTGGTCAATGACGTTAGCAACAGAGGCCAGGTGGATGAAGGGCGTGCAGATGATGACGCCACAGTTGGGCTTGTCGGCAGCGAGTGCCTCGTTCAGTTCCTTGGCCAGGGCAATGCCCTCTTGCAGGTTCAGGTTCATCTTCCAGTTGCCTGCTACGATTTTCTTTCTCATTGTTGTTTTGTTTTTTTTTTAATTTTTATTCCGTACTTTCCGGGGGTTCCGGATTTTCCGGGGTGTTGTTTCTGTTTTTTCTCATCCAGCGCGTCCAGCTCCACAGGCGGTCGGCAATGGTCAGCAGGAGGAGGGGCAGGACGTACCATAGCAGGATGATGAGTATCTTCTGCGGTATGGAGTCCTCAGGCATCTTTCCTATCTCCAGCTGCTCTAACCGTCCGTTCAGGGCGTACTCGTCAGGCAGTGCCGCGTCGCTCCATTTGCGGATGATGACGCCGTCCTTGAGCAGCAGCAGACCGGGATTGCTGCGTATCATGGTCTTCAGCACGATGTCGTCCGTCTGTGCAAACGGGTATTCTGCTCCCGTCGTGATGCGCCAGTCGTCGATGGCTTTCTGGCTGCTTGCCGTCAGGCAGTAGAACGGGTAGCCGTTGTCGTCAGCATACTCGTAGACCTGGTTCATCAGGTCGAGCTGGCTGTCGTCGGCCGTCTCCAAGTGCGGCGAGACGAGCAGCCACACGTAGCCCTTGTGGCTGAGCAGCTGTTCAGTGATGTCCTCGCCGTTGTCCATGCGCTCTATGAAGAGGTCGGCGTAGGGCAGGTCGGCACCCTCCATGGTCTGTTGCCATCCCTTGTGCAGGTCGGTGCCGATGTGGTAGGGCCTGAAGTCGAAGTAGGGCAGGTAGTACAGCGACCATCCTGACACCACGAGTATGAAGAGCACCGTGTAGTTGGTGACTATCCACTGGTTGCCCCGTGAAATGAACCTGACCATGTCGAGGGCGTGGCGCCACACGACGAAAGCCAGCACTAAGAGCACCACGTTCTTGCCGAAGGTCTGCCAGTTGGTCAGCACGATGGCATCGCCGAAGCATCCGCAGTCGCTGACGGGGTTGGCCACTGCCAGCCACAGGGTGATGACCGTCATGACAGCCATGAGCACCAGTGCCATCAGCGACGACAGCCGGCGCTGTATGGCGAACAGCAGGCAGATGCCTAACACGAACTCAAAGCCCGACAGCAGCACCGATGCGCCCAGTGCCATGAAGTCGGGCACGAAACTTCCCAGTTTCAGTGCCGTCAGGTAGTCGGCAATCTTGTATTGCGTGCCCATCGGGTCGACAGCCTTGACGAACCCCGAGAATATCAGGGTGACGGCCAGTACGATGCGGGCTATGTTAACTGCAACTTTCAACTCTTAACTCTCAGCTTTCAACTTGATCGCCCCAAAGACGGCGTAGTTGATGATGTCCATATAGTTGGCGTCGATGCCCTCGCTCACGAGCGTGTCGCCGCCCAGGTTCTCAATCTCCTTGATACGTTCTATCTTGGTCAGTATGAAGTCGGTGTACGAGCTGACCCTCATGCCGCGCCAAGCCTCGTCGTAGTCGTGGTTCTTGCGCTTCATCAGTTCTAAGGCCTCGCGGGCGTATTTGTCGTACAGCCGCATGGCCTCGTCGTTGCTGATGTCCACGGTGTCGACAAAGCCCTGAGCCAGCTGCACGAGTCCCACGATGCCATAGTTGATGAGCGCGATGAACTCCGGCCGTATGCCCTCGCCGACCAGCGACTCGCGCTTGATTTCCAGCGAGCGGATGCGCTTGGCCTTGATGAACAGCTGGTCGGTGAGCGACTGTGGCCGCAGGATGCGCCACGACGCTCCGTAGTCGTGTAGCTTCTTCTCGAACAGGGCTCGGCACTCGGCTATGGTCTGCTCAAACTGCTGGTTGGTCTTCGTCTCGTTTTTCTCCATGGTGATGCGCATTCTTGGCAGCATACATGATGTTTTTGCCGTTATTTTGGGTGCAAAGTTAGCAAAAAAAACTAAAACCTCCTAATATAATTTTTAATTTTTGTACCTTTGCAGCCCAATTCAGTCATTTACGATGAAGCTTTATTCCGACAAGGCGTTAGCAAACATATTAGATAAGCCCATCTTCCGCCAGATTTCGGCTGTCGCCGACCAGCTTGGCGTGGAATGCTACGTGGTGGGCGGTTACGTGCGCGACATTTTCCTGGAGCGCCCTTCCGACGACATCGACGTCGTGGTGGTGGGCAGCGGCATCGACGTGGCTTCAGCGTTGAAGAAACGTTTAGGGCGCAAGGCTCACCTCAGCGTGTTCCGGAATTTCGGTACGGCGCAGGTGAAGGTCCCCATGAGCGGTGAAGGCTCGTTCCTTGAGATAGAGTTCGTGGGTGCCCGCCGCGAGAGCTACAGCCACGACTCGCGCAAGCCCGTCGTCGAGGACGGCACGTTGGAGGACGACCAGAACCGCCGCGACTTCACCATCAACGCCATGGCCATCTGTCTGAACAGCGGACGCTTCGGCGAGCTGGTGGACCCCTTCAACGGTCTGGCCGACCTGCAGGACGGCATCATCGCCACGCCCTTGGAGCCGGAGGTGACCTTCAGCGATGACCCGCTGCGCATGATGCGGTGCATCCGTTTCGCCACCCAGCTCAACTTCCAGATAGAGGAGGAGACCTTCACGGCCCTGCAGCACATGGCGGAGCGCATCAGCATCGTCAGCGGCGAGCGCATTGAGGTGGAACTCAACAAAATCATGATGGCGCGCCACCCCAGCATCGGCCTGGAACTGCTGCAGCGCGCGGGACTCATGCAGCTCATCCTGCCCGAGGTCGCTGCCCTCGACATCGTGGAGAAGCGCGAAGGCCGTGCCCACAAAAACAATTTCTACCATTCGCTGGAAGTGGTGGAGAACATTTGTAAAATGAGAAATGAGAAATTGTATTTGAGATGGGCCGCTCTGCTGCACGACATCGGCAAGACCAGGTCGAAGCGGTGGGAGCCCGGAGTGGGGTGGACGTTCCACAACCACAACATCATAGGCGCCAAGATGGTGCCCGTCATTTTCCGCCGTCTCAAGCTGCCCATGGGGGCTGAGATGAAGTATGTGCAGAAGCTCGTAGACCTGCACATGCGGCCGCAGGCCATTGCCGACGACGAGGTCACCGACTCCGCCGTGCGCCGCCTGCTCAACGATGCCGGCGACGACATTGACGACCTGATGCTGCTCTGCGAGGCCGACATCACGTCGAAGAACGAGGTGAAGAAGCGCATGTTTCTCGAAAACTTCCGCATGGTCCGCGAGAAGCTGGCCGACCTCAAGGAGAAAGACTACAAGCGGCTGCTGCAGCCCGTCATCGACGGCAACGAAATCATGCAGCTCTTCCACCTGCAGCCCTCGCGCGAGGTGGGCACGCTCAAGCAGTACCTCAAGGATGCCGTCCTCGACAACCGCGTGGCCAACGAGCGGGAACCGCTCATGCGGCTGCTCAAGGAGAAAGCGCACCAGATGGGGTTAGCGTAGCCGGAATTTTATTTTTAGAAAATAAATGCCATTTTGCAAGACTTGCAGATTTTCAATTACTTACGTATGGCATTTTGTGTGGTATTATGGCATATTCAGCGTGCCGTGCCGTCCGTCATCAGCATCAGAAAAATTTTCCCCAGCGTGGGAAAAACTTTTTCCAACGATGGGAAAATTTTCATGGTAAATTGCCTTTGATGCCATATAAAATGCCATACGTAAGTAGCTGAAAATCAGCAAGTCTTGCAAAATGGCATTTATGGCATTAAAAAAATATTTTGTGACGGTCGCAGTGCGTTGGTGTTATAATGTAATAATGATTGTTAAAGTTTAAGTTGCTATTAATAAAGGTGTGCCGTTTTTTTCGTACCTTTGCAGGCTGAAAGAAGTGAAATGTCCTTTTAAATAGGTGATAAGACCGTAAATAAGGCGTAACGAAAATAATAACAAAAAAATGGATAAGAGAATGAAAAAAGTGATGATGTTTGCAGCACTTGCTGCAACGTTGGTTTCCTGTGGCGGCGGCGGTGGCCGTCCCCAGTTCGGCGATAACGAGTATCCGGTAGTGACTGCCGGAACGTCGGAGGCCGACATGCAGACCACCTATCCTGCCTCCATCAAGGGTGTGCAGGACGTTGAAATCCGTCCGAAGGCGTCGGGTTTCCTGGTGCAGATTAACGTGAAAGAGGGTCAGGCAGTGAGTGCCGGACAGACCCTGTTTGTGATAGACAATGAGACCTACCAGGCACAGGTGCGCCAGGCACAGGCTGCCGTCAACACGGCGCAGCAGCAGGTGAACACGGCCAAGCTGACCTACGACAACGCCCAGCAGCTGCACCAGAACAAGGTGATTGGCGACTACGAGCTGCAGACGTCGAAGAATACCTTTGAGAGCGCCAAGGCTCAGCTGGCTCAGGCCAATGCTGCCCTGGCTTCGGCCAAGGAGGCACTGAGCTTCTGCTACGTGAAGAGTCCCGCCTCGGGTGTCGTCGGCACGCTGCCCTTCAAGAAGGGTGCCTTAGTGAGCGGTTCCAATGTGCTGACGACGGTCAGCAACATCTCGTCCATGGACATCTACTTCTCCGTGACCGAGAAGGAGGGCATGCTCCTCTCGCAGCACGGTCTGGGCAGTCTGCCTGCCGTCAAGCTGCAGCTGGCCGACGGCAGCATCTATGGCCACGAGGGTAAGGTGGCCCGCATGAGCGGTGTCATTGACCAGTCGACAGGCTCCGTGCAGCTCATTGCCACGTTCCCCAACCCGGAGCGTCAGCTGAAGAGCGGTGCCACGGGCAAGCTGATTATTCCGCGCCAGAACACGACGGCCATCGTCATCCCGCAGTCGTGCGTGTCGGAGGTGCAGAACAAGAAGTTCGTCTACATGCTGGCCGACGGCAACAAGGTGAAATACTCCGAAATCAAGGTCGACCCGCAGGACGACGGCAACAGCTACATCGTCACCGAGGGTCTGAAGCCCGGCGACAAGTATGTCACCAACGGCATCACCAAGCTCAAGGACGGCATGGAGATAGTGCCCATCACCCCCGAGCGCTACCAGCAGAAGATTCAGGAGCAGGCCAAGGAGATGTCGGCCGGCGAGATAGTGGAAGCTGTGCAGAAAGCCACGAAGAAATAAAACGTAAATTGTAAATCGCTAAATCGAAAATTGTAAATCGGTAAATCGTAAATAACAATGACATTTACAACATTTATCAAACGCCCGGTGCTGTCGACGGTGATTTCCATCCTCCTCGTGCTGCTGGGTTTCATAGGACTGGCCTCGCTGCCTATCGAGCAGTACCCGGATATTGCGCCGCCTACCGTTGCCGTCTACACCAGCTACCCCGGTGCTGACGCCGAGACGGTGAAGAACTCCGTCATCACCCCGTTGGAGGAGAGCATCAACGGTGTGGAAGGTATGGACTACATCACCTCCACCGCATCGTCGGGTTCGGCGCAGCTCTCCGTCCTCTTCCGTCAGGGCATGAATGCCGACATGTGTGCCGTCAACGTGCAGAACCGCGTCTCGCAGGCGCAGGCACTGCTGCCGGCCGAGGTGACGCGCATCGGTGTCACCGTGATGAAGCGTCAGACGTCGCAGGTCATCATGTACTCGCTGACCTCTGACGGCCGCTACGACGACGAGTTCCTGACCAACTACGCCAACATCAACATCGTGCCCGCACTGAAGCGTATACAGGGTGTGGGCGACGTGCAGAGCCCCGGTCTGAAGACCTACGCCATGCGCATCTGGCTGAAGCCCGACGTGATGAAGCAGCACGACCTGATGCCCTCTGACATCAGCGGCGTGCTGGCCGAACAGAACATTGAGGCCGCTCCCGGTAACTTCGGCCAGGAGAGCGACGTGCAGTACGAGTATGCCATGCGCTACACGGGCCGCCTGAAGTCGCCCGAGGAGTTTGGCAACATCATCATCTCCAGCGATGCCAACGGCCAGACGCTGAGACTGAAGGACGTGGCCAAGATAGAGTTGGGCGGACAGCAGTACAGCGTGTCGATGAAGAACAACAACATCCCGTCGGTGATGGGTATGGTGCAGCAGATTGCCGGCTCCAACGCCAACGAGATAGCCAAGCAGGTGAAGGCCGAGCTGGAGGAGCAGCAGAAGCTGATGCCGCCGGGCATGTTCTATAAGATTAACTACGACGTCACCGAGTTCCTCTATGCCTCTATCGAGGAGGTGGTGTTCACCCTCGTGTTCACCCTGATACTGGTGTTCATCGTCATCTACATCTTCCTACAGGACTGGCGCTCGACGCTCATCCCGCTGATTGCCGTGCCGGTGTCGCTCATCGGTACCTTCTTCTTCCTGAGCGTCTTCGGTTTCTCCATCAACCTGCTCACGCTGTCGGCACTGCTGCTGGCTATTGCCATCGTGGTGGACGACGCCATCGTGGTGGTCGAGGCCGTGCACGCCAAGCTGGACCAAGGCTACAAGTCGGCACTGACGGCATCGATTGATGCCATGAACGAGATTTCGGGCGCTATCATCTCCATCACCCTCGTGATGGCCTCAGTGTTCATTCCCGTGTCGTTCATCGGCGGCACCAGCGGTACGTTCTACCGCGAGTTCGGTGTGACGATGGCTGTCAGCATCTTCATCTCGGCACTGAACGCCCTGACGCTGTCGCCTGCGCTCTGCGCCATCTTCCTGAAGCCTCACGACAAGGAGGGGCACGAGCGGAAGATGTCGATGGTAGACCGTTTCCATGCGTCGTTCAACACGGCCTACGACAAGGTGTTGGGCAAGTATAAGAATGCCGTCCAGAAACTGGTGCACAAGCCCGTGGCCATCATCCTTGCCGTCATCATCGGCATAGCAGCCCTTATCGGCACCATGGCTACCACCAAGACGGGACTCGTCCCCGACGAGGACACCGGCACCATCTTCTGCACCGTCTCCATGCCCCCTGCCACCTCGGTGGCCCGCACCAAGAAGGTCATCAGCGAGGTTGACAGCATCCTGGCTGCCGACCCGGCCATCCTGAGCCGTGAGCAGATACAGGGCTACAACTTCATTGCCGGTGCTGGTAGCGACCAGGCCACGTTCATCATCAAGCTCAAGCCCTTTGAGGAGCGCCAGAAAGGATTCTGGTGGAAGCTCAGCGGACTGTGGCAGGGCGACGGCATCTACCGTTTCTTCCTGAACCCTTACGAGTCAAGTGGTGTGCTGGCGCAGATATACCTGAAGACAGCCCACATCAAGGACGCGCAGATACTGGCTTTCGGACCGCCCATGATTCCCGGCTTCTCTGCCAACAGCGGTATCTCGCTGGTCATGCAGGACCGCACCGGCGGCTCGCTGACCCGCTTCTTCGAGATTACCAAGGAGTTCCTCGACCAGCTGAACAAGCGCCCCGAGTTCCAGACGGCACAGACGTCGTACAACCCCAACTATCCGCAGTACATGCTGCACGTCGACGTGGCCAAGTGTAAGCAGGCCGGCGTGTCGCCCAGCACCGTGCTGTCCACGCTGCAGGGTTACTACGGCGGACTCTACGCCTCGAACTTCAACGCCTACGGTAAGCTGTACCGCGTGATGATACAAGGCTCGCCCGAGACGCGCATGACGCCCGAGTCGCTCAACAGCATCTATGTGCGCACACCCGGCGGCATGTCGCCCGTTCAGGAGTTCTGCCGCATGGAGCGCGTCTACGGACCGTCCAACATCAACCGCTTCAACCTGTTCACCAGCATCACCGTGACGGGTACCGTGGCAAGCGGCTACTCCACCGGTGAGGCCCTGCAGGCCATCCGTGAGGTGGGCGAGGACGTGCTGCCGCAGGGTTACACCTACGAGTTCTCGGGTCTGACCCGTGAGGAGGCCAAAGCCTCCAACACGACGGCCGTCATCTTCGTGCTCTGTATCATCTTCATCTACCTCATCCTGTCGGCACAGTACGAGTCGTACATCCTGCCGCTCGCCGTGGTGCTCTCCGTACCCTTCGGACTGGCAGGCTGTTTCCTGTTCACCCAGCTCTTCGGCCACGCGAACGACATCTACATGCAGATTTCGCTCATCATGCTGATTGGTCTGCTGGCTAAGAACGCCATCCTTATCGTGCAGTTCGCCCTGGAGCGCCGCCAGTTGGGTATGGCCATCACGTGGTCGGCCGTGCTGGGCGCCGCCGCCCGTCTGCGTCCTATCCTGATGACGTCGTTGGCCATGGTCATCGGTCTGCTGCCTATGATGTTCGCATCGGGCGTGGGCAAGAACGGTAACCAGACCTTAGGCGCGGCAGCCGTGGGCGGCATGCTCATCGGTACCCTGCTGCAGGTGCTTGTGGTGCCCTCGCTGTTCGTCATCTTCCAGAGCCTGCAGGAGAAGATTTCGCCCATGAAGTTTGAGGGTGAAGATACTCATCACGGTGTACTCTCCGAGATTGAGCAGTACGCTCACCGTCCTGTAAACTACGAGTTAGAGAAGTAAAGAGAAGCTATGAAGAAGATATTGATATTTGCTGCCGCAACCATGCTTTTGGGCAGTTGCGGATTATATAATAAGTACGAGCGTCCTGACGTCAATACGACGGGACTCATACGCGACGCCGTCAGCGACGTGGACACGCTGGCCGTGCAGGACACGGCATCCTTCGGCAACCTGCCCTGGCGCGCCGTGTTCACCGACCCCCAGTTGCAGCAGCTCATTGAGCAGGGACTGCAGAAGAATGCCAACCTGCTGAATGCCGCCCTGACGGTGCAGATGTACGAAACCATGCTGAAGGCTGCCAAGCTGGCCTTCCTGCCCGCCATCAGCTTCGGCACGACAAACAACATGGGTAGCATCACCACCGTCTACACCGACCCGTCGGTGACCACCAAGGCCTACTCGCTGCCCGTTACGGCGTCGTGGACACTGGACCTCTTCGGCAATGTCCTGTCGCAGAAGCGTTCCACGCAGATGAAGCTCTTAGGCTACAAGGACTACCAGATGGCCGTGCGGGCCTCGGTGGTCAGCGGCGTGGCCAACTGCTACTATACCCTGCTCATGCTGGACGAGCAGCTGCGCATCGTCACCGAGATGTCGCAGATGGCCAAGGAGACGTGGGACATGATGAAGCTGCAGCACCAGTTAGGACGCATGCGCTCTACCAGCGTGCAGAGTGCCGAGGCGGCCTACCTCTCCACGCAGACGCAGGCTAACGAATTCCGCCGTCAGATACGTGCCACGGAGAATGCACTCTGTCTGCTCATCGGCCAGGCTGGACAGCAGATACCCCGTTCGACGCTGGCTCAGCAGTCGCTGCCCGCCGAGTTCGCCACAGGCGTGGGCGTACAGCTGTTGAAGAACCGCCCCGACGTGCATAATGCCGAGATGCAGCTGGCTGCCTGCTTCCACGACGTACAGACTGCCCGCTCGAAGTTCTACCCCACCATCACCATCGGTGCCACGGGAGCTTTCGCCAACTCCAACGGCAGCATAAACCCAGGCAAGTGGCTTACCACGCTGTTCGGCTCCCTCACGCAGCCCATCTTCGCCCGCGGTGCGCTCATCGCCAACCTCAAGGTGTCGAAGCTGCAGTACGAGCAGGCCTTCAACTCCTGGCAGAACGCCATCCTGTCGGCAGGCAACGAGGTCAGCAACGCGTTGGTCAACTACAACACCTACGATGCCAACTCGCGCATCGAGGCCCAGCGCGTGCAGGTGCTGACCAAGAATGTGGAGGACACCCGTGCCCTCTACAAGAGCAGCGGCAGCAGCTATCTGGAGGTCATCACCGCCCAGACGCAGCTGTTGTCGGCACAGCTCAACAAGGTCACCGACGACTATAACAAGATGGTTAACGTCATCAGCCTCTACACAGCCCTCGGCGGTGGCGGCAAGTGAATTGAACATTAAACATTAAGCATTAAAGTTATGAGTGATATTTCTCCCAAAGCCGAGATAGCCCCTGGTGCGAAAATCGGCAAAAACTGTAAGATATTCCCCTTTGCCTATATCGAGGACGACGTGGTGATAGGCGACAACTGCATCATCTTCCCCTTCGTCAGCATCTGCAGCGGTACCCGCATGGGCAACGGCAACAAGGTGCATCAGGGAACGGTCATCAGCGCACTGCCTCAGGACTTTGAGTTCCGTGGCGAGAAGACGGAGTGCATCATCGGCGACAACAACATCTTCCGCGAGAACGTCGTCGTCAACCGCGCCACCCACAAGGGCGGGCAGACCGTCATCGGCAACGACAACGTGCTGATGGAGGGTGCCCATATCTCGCACGACACCAAAGTGGGCAACCGCTGCGTCTTCGGCTACGGCACCAAGATTGCAGGCGACTGCGAGATAGAGGACGGTGTCATCTTCTCCAGTTCGGTCATCGAGAACGCCAAGACGCGTGTCGGCAAGGGAAGCATGATTCAGGCAGGCACCACCTTCTCGCACGACGTGCCACCCTACATCATTTGCACCAACCAGCGCAGCTATGGTGGCGTCAACAACCATGTGGCACGCATGCACGGTGTCGACGAGAAGACGCTCAGTCATATTGCCAACGCCTACCGATTGGTGTTCCACGGCAAAACGTCGACGTTCGATGCCGTCAACCAGATAGAGGAGCAGGTGCCTGACGGACCCTTCATCCGTCACATCATTGAGTTCCTGCGTGCTACCCAAAAGGGTATCATCTCGAAGGAGGAACTGTAGAGGACAGAACGCTTAGTAACTGGCCGTGCAGGGAATGCCGGCAGCTATGACACGGTCGCGGATGGCATCAAGCTGTTCGCGACTGGCTTTTTCCAGTCCTTTAGCCGGTGTCTCGCGGTCGATGGTGTAAACCATCACCTGCTGCGGCCGGATGTCTTTGACGGCATCGAGCCACGGCCCCACATACTCCTCGCCGGTGTTGTCTACGGACTCACCGTTGAAGGTGCCGCTCATGAACATGGTCTGTATGATGACGTGGCCGTGGAAGGCTTTCATGTGCTCAATGATTTGCTGCACGTCGTAGGCACTGTTGGGACGGTCCACCTTATTTATATATAGGGGGTCTATGGTGTCTAACTTCAGAATGTTGTTGTCCACGAGCAGCAGTGCCTCGTGCACCTGCTGGCGGTGCAGCATGGTGGAGTTGCTGAGCACGCTGACCTTAGCCTTTGGGCAGTAACGGTCGCGCAGCTTCAGCGTGTCGCCGATGATTTCGGCAAAGTGCGGGTGACTCGTCGGCTCGCCGTTGCCGGCAAATGTCAGCACGTCGGGCAGCAGTCCCTCCTGCTGCATCTGCCCGAGCTTTTGCTCTAAGTGGGCAGCTACCTCCTGGCGCGTGGGCAAGGGCAGGGTGGGACGGTGGTCTTTGTTGAAGCCACACTCACAGTAGATGCAGTCAAACGTGCATGCTTTGCCGTCGGCAGGCAGCAGGTTGATGCCTAACGAAACCCCTAAGCGGCGGCTGTGGACAGGGCCGAAAATGGGTGAAGGATAGATGATGGTACTCATAGTGGGGGACAAAATTATAAAATTATTCTTAAATAGTGCAGCGTATTTCAGTTTTATTTTGTAATTTTGCACGAAATTAGGTGTATTACGTCTAAATGATATGATGAGTAAGAAACGGAAAAGGACCCGCAGCCGCCGTGGCATGCAGGTCGTAACGTTATGTATAAGCACCACAATGGTGCTCATTCTGCTGGGTATGGTGGTCTTCTTTGTGCTGTCGGCACGCAACCTGTCGGCACACATGAAGCAGAACCTGACGATGACGATAATGCTGAAAGACAGCGTGAGCGTCAACGACGCTAAGTTGTTCTGCCGCGACCTCTACCACCGCCCGTACGCCCATAACATCGACTACATCAGCAAAGCGCAGGCTGCGCGTGAGCAAATCAAGGAGCTGGGCAGCGACCCCACGGAGTTTTTGGGGTTCAACCCGTTCCCAGCCACCCTTGAAGTCCAGCTCAAGGCTGACTACGCCAACCGCGACTCCCTGCGGTGGATAGCCCGTGAAATCAAGAACGACAAGCGTGTGAACGACCTTGCCTACATGGAAGACCTGATGGACCAGGTGAACATCAACCTGAGTCGTGTCAGCATCGTCCTCTTAGTGCTGGCCGTCCTGCTTACCTTTGTGTCGTTCACGCTCATCAGCAATGCGGTGCGCCTGAGCGTCTACGCTCGCCGTTTCCTTATCCACACCATGAAACTGGTGGGAGCCTCGTGGAGCTTCATACGCCGGCCTTTCCTGAGGCAGGCCGTCGGGGTGGGCATCGTGGCTGCCGTGCTGGCCAATATGGTGTTGGGACTTGGTGTCTACGCCCTCTATCTCAAGCAACCCGGCTTGTTGGACGTGGTGACATGGCAGGTGCTGTCCATCACTGCCGGCAGCGTGTTTGCCTTCGGCATCCTCATCACGCTGTTCTGTGCCTGGCTTGCCGTCAACAGGTTCCTGCGCATGAAAGCGGGCGAGCTGTATAAGATATGACGGAATAACGGTATACCGAAATACCGGAATACCGCCCGAAAACCCCGAAAAATTAAAACAACAATGAGTAAGAGAGATTTTGCCTTTGACAAAGTAAACTACATCCTGCTGGCCGTAGGCATGGCGGTTGTCATTATTGGCTTCCTGCTGATGAGCGGTTCAGGCTCCACGGAGACAGCCTACAATCCCGACATCTTCAGCGCACGCCGCATCAAGGTGGCCCCGCTGGTGTGTCTGGTCGGCTTTGTTTCAATGATTTATGCCGTTGTCCGTCGTCCTAAAGATAGGGAGGATGTGAAATGACGTGGATAGAAACCATCATCATCTCCATCGTTGAGGGGCTGACAGAGTTTCTCCCCGTGTCCTCCACTGGGCACATGATTATCACCCAGAACCTGTTGGGCATCCCGCAGGGCGACCCCTTTGTCCACGCCTTTACCTTCATCATTCAATTTGGTGCCATCCTGTCGGTGGTGTGTCTCTACTGGAAGCGCTTCTTTCAGTTCGACAACACGCCCGCCCCGGAGGGCAGCACGCTGTTGCAGCGGCTCAGACACAAGTATTACTTCTACTGGCTGCTCATTGTGGGCGTCATCCCCGCTGTGGTGATAGGTCTGTTGGCTAAGAAGTCGGGACTGCTCGACTGGCTGCTTGACAGCGTGGAGGTCGTTGCCGTCATGCTCGTCGTGGGAGGAGTCTTCATGCTCTACTGCGACAAGCTGTTCAACAAGGGCAGCGACGCCAACACTGTCAACGAGAAGCGTGCCTTCCGCATCGGTCTCTATCAGTGCATCTCTGTCATTCCCGGTGTCTCGCGCTCCATGGCAACCATTGTCGGCGGTATGACGCAGGGACTGACGCGCAAGAAAGCGGCAGAGTTCTCCTTCTTCCTGGCTGTGCCTACCATGGCAGGAGCTACTCTGCTCGACCTGCTGGACCTCGTCAAGGAGGAAGCGTCGTGGGCCACCACCCACAACATCACCATGCTCGTGCTGGGCTGTGTGGTGTCATTCATCGTCGCCTTATTGGCCATGAAGTGGTTTGTGGGCTTCCTTACCAAGTACGGCTTCAAGGCTTTTGGCTACTACCGCATCATTGTTGGCTGCATCATCATCATTCTGCTGCTGACGGGACACTCACTTGCAATGGTTGACTAATGAATTTTTTAGAAGGCGAATACATATACATCAACAAGCCCTACCGCATGACCTCATTCGGTGCCTTGGCTTTCGTGCGCACCAGAGTGTCGCGCAAGTGCGGGGTACGGCGTGTGAAGATAGGCCATGCCGGTACGCTGGACCCGCTGGCCACTGGTGTGCTCATCCTCTGCACGGGCAAGAAGACCAAGGAGATAGAGCGCCTGCAGCTCGACAGCAAGGAGTACACGGCCACCCTTCAGCTTGGAGCCACCACGCCCAGCTACGACATGGAGCACGAGGTGGACGCCACTTATCCCACGGCGCACATCACCCGCGACCTCATACTGCAGACGCTTTCCCGCTTTGAAGGCGACATCCGGCAGGTGCCGCCCCAGTATTCTGCCTGTAAGATTGCCGGCGACCGCGCTTACGACCTCATGCGCAAGGGAGCCACCGTTGAGCTGAAGGCCAAGACGGTGCATATTGACGAGATAGAGCTGACCGCCTTCGACCCCGCCACCATGCTGATGAGCATCCGCGTCCGCTGCGGCAAGGGCACCTACATCCGCTCGCTGGCCCGCGACATCGGCGAGGCTTTGGGCAGCGGGGCCTATCTGACGGCGCTCTGCCGCACGCAGCTGGGCGCTATCCGAATCGAAGACTGCCTGACCATCGACGACTTTCCCCAGTGGCTGGAGCAGGTGAGAATTGAAAATAGAAAATCCGTAAATCGAAAATAAAACCAGATGAAACTGTCACAATTCAGATTCAAGCTCCCCGAAGAGCTGCTGGCCTTAGAGCCGCCCCACAAAGCTTTCGCCAACGATGACGGTACCGTCGAGAAGGTCTACCGTCGCGACGAATGCCGCATGATGGTGGTGCACCGCAAGAGCCAGACCATCGACATGTATGTCAAGGATGACGACGGCAATGACACCGACCAGTTCCTGACATTCCGCAACGTCATCGACTACTTCGACGAGGGCGACGCCATTGTGCTTAACGACACCAAGGTGTTTCCCGCCCGCCTCTATGGCACCAAGGAGAAGACCGACGCCAAGATAGAGGTGTTCCTGCTGCGTGAGCTCAACAGGGAGCTGCGCCTGTGGGATGTGTTGGTGGAACCGGCCCGCAAAATACGTATCGGCAACAAGCTCTTCTTCGAGGATGACGGTCCCATGGTGGCTGAAGTCATCGACAATACCACCAGCCGAGGCCGCACGCTGCGCTTCCTCTACGACTGTCCGCACGACGAGTTCAAGCGCGAGCTGTTCGCCTTGGGTTCCGCTCCGCTGCCCCGCTACATCGTGGATCGTCGCCCGGTGACTGATGACGACATGGAGAACTTCCAGACCATCTATGCGCGCAACGAGGGTGCCGTGACGGCTCCGGCCTCCGGCCTGCACTTCAGTCGCGAACTGATGAAGCGCCTTGAGATTCGTGGCGTCAACTTCTCGTTCATCACTGTGCATTGCAGCTTAGGCTGTTTCGACACCATCGAGGTGGAAGACCTGACGAAGCACAAGATGAGTTCCGAGCAGATGCGCATCGACTCAGAAGCCTGCCAGGTGGTCAACAAGGCCAAGGCCGAGGGGCGTCATGTCTGTGTGGTGGGCGTCACCACGCTGCGCGCAACCGAAAGCGCCGTGGGCACTGACGGCATGCTGAAGGAGTACGACGGCTGGACCAACCGTTTCATCTTCCCGCCGTATGAGTTCGGCCTGGCCGACTCGATGATTGTCAACTTCTACCATCCCGAGTCTACCATGCTTATGGCTACGGCTGCCTTTGGCGGCTACGACCTGGTGATGGAGGCTTACCAGAAGGCTGTCGACAATGGCTATAAGTTCGGCTGCTACGGTGACTGCATGCTGATTATGGATGATTAGTTTAGAGTTTAGAGTTCATAGTTCATAATTCATAGTTCATAGTTGAGAGGTGAGCATTTACATGCCGTCTACTTGGGACTGGGTTCCAACATGGGCGACAGGGAGCAGCAGCTGCTGACAGCCATACGGCTGATAGGCGAAAGGGTGGGGGAGGTGACGCGCCAGTCGTCATTCATCGAAACGGAGCCATGGGGGTTCCAGTCGGACAACCGGTTTCTCAACGCCGTCATCCTCTGCCTTACCGAGCGCACACCGCGCGAGGTGCTGCGGCTGACGCAAAAGATAGAGCGCGACATGGGTCGCCATAAGTCCGTACATGGCACATACGTACATCGTACATACCAAGACCGCCCCATCGACATCGACATCCTGCTCTACGACGACCGGCACATTGACGAACCCGACCTGACTATCCCACATCCGCTGATGCATGAGCGCGACTTCGTGATGAAACCCCTGCGCGAAATAACCACAGGATGATAGCTGACCAACAGTAAAAGTATATTCGTAAATCGTAAAACTAACAAACTAACTGCGTATGAAAAAACTAATCTGCCTCCTGCTGTTAGGCGTCACCATGACTGCCACGGCTCAAAAGCACGCTTGCGCTGAAGGCAAGCCCTGTGCCCAATGTGAGAACCCCTACAAGCACTACACCCAGAACCTGCCCTTCCAGATGCCTGAGGTCAAGGCTCCTGCCATCCCCAACCGCAGCGTCAACCTGCGCGAGTTCGGCGCCGTGGGCGACGGCATCACGCTCAATACCGACGCCTTTGCCAAGGCCATCGACGCCCTGGCCAAGCAGGGCGGTGGCAAGCTGATAGTCCCCGCAGGCGTGTGGTTCACCGGACCTATCACCCTCAAGTCCAATATCAATCTGCACTTGGAGGTGGGTGCCGTCATCCAGTTCTCGGGCGACGACAGCCTCTACGGACTCATCGACACCTCCTTCGAGGGACTCGACACCAAGCGCTGCCAGTCGCCGCTGACGGCCAACGGCTGCGAGAACATTGCCATCACGGGTCGTGGCGTCATCGACGGCAACGGCCAGTATTGGCGTCCTGTCAAGAAGGCGAAGGTCACCGACGCTCAGTGGAAGGCGGTGCTCTCGCGTCCCGGCGGCGTGGAGTCGAAGAAAGGCTACTGGGTGCCCTCGCAAGGCTATGCCAATGCCGAGAAGAATGCCGACATGAATGTGGTCAAGGCCTCGTCTGACGAGGAGTGGAACAGCTACAAGCGCTTCCTGCGTCCCGTCATGATTAGCCTCGTCAACTGTAAGAACGTGCTGCTGCAGGGTGTCATCTTCCAGAACTCACCGGCTTGGAACATCCATCCGCTGATGTGCGAGAACATCATCCTCGACAATGTGCTGGCACGCAATCCTTCCTACGCACAGAACGGTGACGCGCTGGACTTGGAGTCGTGCAAGAACGCACTCATCGTCAATTCTAAGTTCGACGCTGGTGACGACGGCATCTGCATCAAGAGCGGTAAGGACAAGGACGGTCGCCGTCGTGGCCGTCCCTGCGAGAATGTGGTCGTCGACGGCTGCACCGTCTTTGCCGGCCATGGCGGCTTCGTCGTAGGCTCCGAGATGAGCGGCGGCGTCAGGAACATCCTGGTCAAGAGCTGCCAGTTCCTCGGCACTGACGTAGGCCTGCGCTTCAAGTCTACCCGTGGCCGTGGCGGCATCGTGGAGAACATCTTCATCCGCGACATCTCGATGACTGACATCAAGACCGACGCCATCACCTTCAATATGTACTACGGCGGCAAGTCGGTGGCCGAGATGCTGGCCGACGGCGACAATCCCGACAACACCACCAAGATGCCCGTCACCGAGGAGACGCCCATCTTCCGCAACATCGACATTCAGGACATCGTCTGCAACGGTGCCGGACGGGCCATGGAGTTCAACGGACTGCCCGAGATGCCTATTCAGGGCATCAACCTGAAGAACGTGGTCATCAAGGCAAAGAAGGACGCCACCTTCACCAACTGCGAGAACATCAAGAAGGAGAACATCAACATCTCCATAGAGAAGTAAAGACACGAAAAAGCCTCCCGTTCTGGGAGGCTTTCTTGTTTCTTCTCGCTCGTCGCTTACTTACGCAGGCCGAGAGCCTTGATGAGTGCGCGGTAGCGGTTGATGTCCTTGTTGTAGAGGTACTTCAGGAGTTTGCGGCGGCGACCTACCATCTTGGTCAGTGCGCGGGCAGTGCCGAAGTCCTTGTGGTTCTTCTTCAGGTGCTCTGTGAGGTGCTTGATGCGGAAGGTGAACAAAGCTACCTGGCTCTCAACGGAACCGGTGTCGGTGGCCGACTGGCCATACTCAGTGAAGATCTCCGTCTTCTTTGCTGAATCTAAATACATTGTTTGATGATTAAATAAGTTGTTTGCCATTACATCCTTCTGACGCTCCAGGCCTCTAATCACAGCCGTTTCACATCGTCGAATGCATCGGATTTTCCGATTAGCGGCTGCAAAGGTACGAATAAGCGTTCAAAAAGCCAAAGAAAACGTCGTTTTTTTTGCTTTTTCGAGCGAAAAGTCCATATTTATCGTGCATCCGCCACCAGTTTGTGGGGGTGCCTTTTGACCGTTTGCTGCCGAAGGATGCTAAAATCTGCGGGTAACATAGTGGATAATTCGGGGAAAATGTGTACCTTTGCAGCCGAAAATAACGGAAAAGAAATATGCAGGACATCAGGAACATTGCGATTATAGCGCATGTAGACCACGGCAAGACTACGCTCGTGGACAAGATGATGCTGGCCGGAAACCTGTTCCGTGAGGGACAGAACCTGTCGAGCCAGGTGTTGGACGCCAACGACTTGGAGCGCGAGCGAGGCATCACCATTCTGTCGAAGAATGTGAGCATCAACTGGAAAGGAACAAAAATCAACATCATCGACACGCCGGGACACAGCGACTTCGGCGGCGAAGTGGAGCGCGTGCTCAACATGGCTGACGGTTGTCTGCTGCTGGTCGACGCCTTCGAGGGGCCGATGCCGCAGACGCGCTTCGTGCTGCAGAAGGCTCTTCAGATAGGTCTGAAGCCCATAGTGGTGGTCAACAAGGTGGACAAGCCCAACTGCAGGCCGGAGGAAGTGTACGAGATGGTGTTCGACCTGATGTTCTCGCTCAACGCCACCGAGGACCAGCTGGACTTTCCGGTGGTCTACGGCTCGGCCAAGAACGGCTGGATGGGCGAGGACTATAACACGCCTACGGGCGACATCACCTACCTGTTGGACAAGATCGTGGAGGTCATCCCCGCTCCGCAGCAGATAGAGGGCACCCCCCAGATGCTCATCACGAGCCTGGACTATTCGAGCTATACCGGCCGTATCGCCGTAGGCCGCGTGCACCGCGGCCAGCTGAAGGACGGCCAGCAGGTGACCATTGCCCACCGCGACGGCACGATGGAGAAGACCAAAATCAAGGAGTTGCACACCTTCGACGGCATGAGTCATGTGCGCACCGAGCAGGCCGACTGTGGCGATATCTGCGCCGTCATCGGACTGGAGAAGTTTGAGATTGGCGACACCATCTGCGATGTCGAGAACCCCGAGCCGCTGCCCCCCATAGCCATTGACGAGCCAACGATGTCGATGCTCTTCACCATCAACGACTCGCCGTTCTTCGGCAAGGAGGGTAAGTTTGTGACCTCGCGCCACATCAACGACCGTTTAGAGAAGGAGTTGGAGAAGAACCTCGCTCTGCGCGTAGAACCCTTCGAGGACTCTACCGACAAGTGGATTGTCTCAGGTCGTGGCGTGCTGCACCTCTCCGTGCTCATCGAGACCATGCGTCGCGAGGGCTACGAGTTGCAGGTGGGACAGCCGCAGGTGATTTATAAGGAGATTGACGGCCAGAAGTGCGAACCCATCGAGGAGCTGACCATCAACGTCCCTGAGGAGTTTGCTTCGAAGATGATTGACATGGTGACGCGCCGCAAGGGCGAGATGACGTCGATGGAGAGTCAGGGCGAGCGCACGAACATTGAGTTCAACATCCCCTCGCGCGGCATCATCGGTCTGCGCACCAACGTGCTCACAGCCAGCCAGGGCGAAGCCATCATGGCCCACCGCTTCAAGGAGTATCAGCCTTATAAGGGCGAGATTGAGCGTCGCGTCAACGGCTCTATGATAGCTTTGGAAACGGGCAACGCCTTCGCCTACGCCATCGACAAGCTGCAGGATCGCGGCAAGTTCTTCATCGACCCGGGCGAGGACGTCTACATGGGTCAGGTGGTGGGCGAGCACGTCCACGACAACGACCTGGTCGTCAACGTCTGCAAGGCCAAGCAGCTGACCAACGTGCGTGCCTCCGGCACTGACGAGAAAGCCCGCATCGTCCCCAAGGTCGTCATGTCCCTGGAGGAGTGCTTAGAGTATATCAAGGAAGACGAACTGGTCGAGGTCACGCCCAAGTCCATGCGCATGCGCAAGGTCATCTTGGACCACGACCAGCGAAAGAAAGCAGCCGTCAAGCGATAGTAGTATCAGTCGGCTCAACGGCTGGAGGAGTCAGCCCGCAGACTCTGCAGGTCATCTTAGGCGTCGGCAAACACCTTGCCGTCCTCTAAGGTGACCTGCAGCGTTTGGTACTCGCAGTGGAAGTCGTTCTCAAGACGGTCCAGGTAGCGGACCGTCTCCCACTTGCACATCGGCAAGTCGTGCAGCAGGTAGTTGCCGCAGGTCTGCGGCGTGGTAGCCGGTACCTCGTCCTGCGTCAGTATCCACTTCAGACACTCGATGGTCAGTCGGCGCATGTCCTGCACGCTGTAGTCGCCCGTCATGACGACATACATGCCCGTCAGGCAGCCCATCGGCCCCACATACACCACGTCGTCCTTGACGTCGCTGTTGCGGAACCATGTAGCCATCAGGTGTTCCATACTGTGTATGGCTGCAGGAGCCACCGCCGGCTCCTTGTTTGGCTCGGTAATGCGCAGGTCGAAGGTGGTGAACCCCTTGTCCTGGCGCGATATGTAGATACCCGGTTTCAGGCGGGTGTGGTCAATGGTGAAACTTTGTATGACTTCCATATTATAAGTGAAAAGTGAAGAGTGAAAAGTGAAGAATTTCTTTGACCTAAAGGTGCAAAGTGTGGCACGCAATGCTACCGCCTGCTACAGGCTCTCTACAAAGGCACGGGTGGTGTGGAACGAGTTCTCGGCCACGGTGTCCCAGAAGTTGTGGTACTGTGAGGCGTCGGTGTCGCGCAGCGGGATGTCGCTGATGACGCGGAACGAAATGAACGGCACCTTATTTATATAACATGTCTGCGCAATGGCACACGACTCCATGTCGACGGCACGCGCCTCGGGGAACAGGTTGACGATGGACTGCATCTTCTCCTTCGAGTCGACGAACCAGTCGCCGGTGACGATGAGGCCCGTGTGGATGGACAGTTGACTATTGGCAATTGACAACTGCTGCGCCTTCTGCAGCAGCATGGGGTCGGGCTGATAGCGGACAGGCAGTCCCTGCACCTGGCCGTACACCGTCGTGTTGTCGATGGCCGTGCCGCAGTACACGTCGTGGTACGTCACCTCGCTGCCCACAATGATGTCCTGCACCTGAATGTCGTCGCCGTTGCCGCCGGCGCAGCCGCTGCTGATGATGCAGTCGGGGTGGAACTCGTTAATCAAGCGCTGGGCACCTAAGGCGGCGTTTACCTTGCCTATGCCGCACTTCTCGATGCGCACGCTGCCGTCGTTAAACAGCGCCTGGAGCTGCTTCAGCTCCTTATCCATAGCTACAATAATACCAATTCTCATATATACTTCAATTCTTTAATTTTATAATTTTTAAATTTTACCTATACACGTCCGCTTTCTTCAGCTCCACCACCTTGCCATAGCGGGCCAGGGCTTTGAGGTCCGTGAGCTTCTTGTCGCCGATGATGATCCAGACGCGGTTCTGGTTGCCGGCAACATGCTGGCGGTGGAACTGCACGACGTCCTGTGTGCTGACGGCGGGCAACAGGCGTGCCTGTTCAGCGTTGGGGTCTGTGGCGTAGCCCTTCATGCGCTCGTTCGCCACATATTTGGCAATGTCGCGGAATGTGGGGTATTTGTTCTGCATGTCGCTGATGGCCTCCTGGCGTGCCGACTTCAGGTTCTCTTCCTTGACAGGCATCTGGCGCAGCAGCGAGTCGATGACGGCGACAGCCTCCATGGTCTTGTCGGCCTGGGTGCCTGTGATGGTGACATAGGCAAGGGGCTCCTGGGCATGCAGGGCCAGACTCTTCACGATGGGCATGCCGTTGCACGAGTAGGCCAGCGAACGGAATTCGCGGACGTTCTGGAACAGCACTGACGACATGCCGCCGCCGAAGTATTCGCTCCACAGCTTCAGCTGGACACGCTCCTGGGCTGTTGGCAGCGCACCAAGCACGTCGTAGGAGACGACATAGTTCTGGCGCGACTTGGGGACGTCGTAGAAGAACACCATGGGCTCCTGGTACTGCAGCAGGCGACGGTAGGTGTCAGCCTGCGGCTTGCTGCACTGCGCCAAGGGCAGCGTCTGTTGGCAAACCCTGTTAACAGCCTCAAGGCTCTGGCGCCCGCAGTAGAACAACTCGCAGTCATACTGCTGCAGCTCGCGGAAGAGTGCCAGCAGCTCGTCGTTTGTCAGGGCCTTGATTTCCTTCTTCGACAGCTGCGTCAGGTAATTCGACTTCTCGCCATAGGCCACCTTCGAGAATACGGGCATGATCACGTCGTTCTTCTGCTTGCCAAAGCTCTTGCGGTTCACCTTGTCGGCATCCTTAGCCTCGTCCAGCGCATCCCCGTCGCCCTTGGCTGCGCGCAGGAAGTGTGCCAGCAGTTGCAGGGCAGGCTTCAGCTGGTGGTCAGGACCCGTCAGGTTGATGCTGAACGTCTCGTTGTCCTGTGCCACATCCATCGTCGTGCCTATGCGCTGCCAGGCCTGTTCCAGCTGCTGCTTCTTCAGCGAGTCGGTGCCGATGGCATCAAGGTATGGCGCCAGCACGTCGAGCTTGGGCGTATGCAGCGTGCCGTCCTTGTAGCGCAGCGTGAACGTGAAGATGTCGTTGATAGGGTTCTCCTTATAATATAAGGTGGCATGGTCATTGATTTTCTGCGTCGTCACGTCGTGGGCGAAGTCCACCGTGCGGATGGCAGCCTCCTTGACGGGTATCTGCTCCAGTTGCATGGCAAAGGCCGACTTGGCATCGCTGTTCTTGGGCGTTACCGGTTTGTAGCCGGGCTGCTTCAGTGTCTCCTTGTCCGCTGTGCCGTATTTCTTTCGTAGGGTCAGGTGGTTGGCGTCATAGTACTTCTTGGCAGCAGCAATGACGTCGTCGCGGGTCAGACGTTTGATGTGCGCCACCTTGTTGAGCACGTCCTGCCACGTCTTGCCCTGCGAGAATGCATCAACCATCAGCTGCGAACGGTCTTTGACAGTCTCCATGTTGCGCTCGGCCTCCATCACCAGCTCCCGTTTCAGCGCCTCTAACTGCTCGTCGCTGAACTGACCGTCCATGACGCATCGCACCTGCTCCATCACACGCTCCTCGGCCGTCTTCATCTTGCCCAGCAGCTTGGGAATGACGACGACAGCCGTGCCGCCGGCATCGTTGAACGCCGTGCTGATAGCCAACGCCATCATCACCTTGTGCTCGTTCATCAGCGAGTCCAGCCTGCCCGCCTTGCCGTTCGACAGCAGCATATTGGCCAGGTCCATGGCATCGGCATCAGGCTCGAAGTCCGTGGGCGACTTATACACCATCACCTCGGCACTGATGAGCGGGATGGGCAGCTTGATTTCATACTCCTCGCCAGCCTTGATGTCGGGCATGGGACTGTAGCCGCGCTGGGGCACCGGTCCCGTCTGCACGCGTCCGAAGGTCTGTTCGAGCAAGGCCGTCAGCGTCGCGTCGGGCGTGAAGTCGCCACAGAGTATGAGTCCCATGTTCGAGGCCACATAGTATTTCTTGTAGAAAGCCTCCATGTCCGACAGGCGCGGGTTCTTCAGGTTCTCCGTCGAGCCGATGATGGGGTAGGCGTAGGGCTGTGTCTTGAACACGGCGCTGAAAACCTTCTCCATCGCATTGCCCATGCCGTCGGCAGAGCGGTTCTTCTCCTCGTAGACATTCTCCAGTTCACCCTGGAAACCACGGAATACGGGCTTGATGAGGCGCTCGGAATTGAGCCAGCACCATTGCTCCATGTATTGTGGCAGAAACATGTTGTAGTAGTACGTCATGTCGTGTCCTGTGCCGGCATTCAGTCCGCTGCCGCCATATTTCGAGATGAGGCGGCTGAACTCGTTGGGAATCATGTAGTCCGCAGCCTTCAGGCTCAGCTCGTTGATGTGCTGCTGTATCTTGGTGCGCTCAGCCTCGTCCTTGGTCTGCGAGAGCAGGTCGTACTGCACCGAGATGCTGTCCAACCAGGGCTTCTCGGCCTGGTAGTCCACCGTTCCTATGCGGTCGGTACCCTTGAACATGATATGCTCGAAGTAGTGGGCAATGCCCGTATTCGGACAGTCCTTGGCACCCGCCTTGACCACCACGGCACCAAACACCTTCGGCTGCGAGTGGTCTTCGTTCAGCCATACCGTCATGCCGTTGCTGAGCTTCAGTTCCTTGACCTGTAACATCGGAGTCACCTGCGCCCAGCCCGCCAAGGCCACAGCACAGACAGCCATCATAAAAATCATTCGTTTCATATCATTCATATAATTTGTTGCAAAGGTACAAATAAACGAGTGAAATGCAAAAAGAAAAGCTTGTTTTTCTTACGAATTTCACTCGTTATTTCGTACCTTTGGCTTTGCCGAAGGTACTCACGCTCGACAATAAAAATGAAAAAAAGAGTTTTTCATTTTGTTTTCTACTCGCTTATTCGTACCTTTGCGGCCAGTTTAAAAGATAATGTTATGAAAAGTTTGAAAGCATGGCTGCCTGACGTGTTGGTAGTCGTTTTGTTTGCCGCTATTTCGCTGGTTTATTTCTTCCCCGCCGACTTTGAGGGGCGCATCCTTTACAGACACGACTCGTCAGCGTCGCGCGGCGCAGGCGAGGAGGCTCACCAGTACGAACAGCGCACGGGAGAGCGCACCCGGTGGACCAACGCCCTGTTCGGCGGCATGCCCACCTACCAGATGGCACCGTCATACAACAGTACCAGCATGCTGTCGAAGGTTGCCAACAGCTACCACCTGTGGCTGCCCGACATCGTGTGGTACGTCTTTGCCTACCTCTTGGGCTTCTACATCCTGCTGCGTGCCTTCGACTTCCGCTGGTATCTGGCCATGCTGGGTGCCGTGGTGTGGGCGTTCTCCAGCTACTTCTTCATCATCATTGCCGCAGGCCACTACTGGAAGGTGATGGCCCTGGCCTACCTGCCGCCCATGATAGCCGGCGTGGTGCTGGCCTTCAGGGGACGCTACCTGTGGGGACTGGCGGTGACGGCCGTCTTTGCGGCCTTCGAGGTGCTGGCCAATCATGTGCAGATGACCTATTACTACCTGTTCGTCATTGCTGCCATGGTCATTGCCTTCCTCATCGAGGGCTTACGCCGCAAAGACTACGCCCACCTGCTGAAGGCTACGGGCGTGTGCATAGCGGGAGCAGCCATCGGCATCTGCCTGAACCTGTCGAACCTCTATCATACGTGGCAGTACGGTCAGGAGTCGATGCGCAGCCAGAGCGAGCTGGTGAAAAAGAATGCCGGCAACCAGACCAGTAGCGGTCTGGACCGCGACTACATCACGCAGTGGAGCTACGGACTGGACGAGACGTGGACACTCTTGGTGCCCAACACCAAGGGCGGCGCCTCGGTGCCCCTGGCGCAGAACAAGACAGCCATGAAGCATGCCAACCCCGAGTTTATGGGCATCTATCAGCAGATAGGACAGTACTGGGGCGAGCAGCCCATGACCATGGGCCCTGTCTACGTCGGAGCCTTCGTGCTGCTGCTGTTCGTGTTGGGACTGTTCATCGTCAAAGGTCCCATGAAGTGGGCACTGCTGGGTGTCACCATCCTGTCGGTGCTGCTGTCGTGGGGGCGCAACTTCATGCCGTTCACCGACCTGTTCATCGACTACGTGCCCATGTATGCCAAGTTCCGCACTGTGGCCAGCATACTGGTCATTGCCGAGTTCACCATACCCTTGTTGGCCATGATGGCCCTGAAGAAGATAGTTGACGAACCCGACCTGCTGAAAACCAAGACCAAGTGGCTCGTCGTCTCCTTCGCCCTGACTGGCGGTGCCTGCCTTTTGTTTGCACTGCTGCCCAAGCTGTTCTTCCCCGACTACATCAGCAGCAGCGAGATGCAGGCCATGAGCCAGATACCCGCCGAGGAGCTGGCACCGTTGGTGCAGAACCTGACGGAGATGCGCGTCGCCATGTTCACTGCCGACTGTTGGCGCTCGTTCTGGATTATTGTTGCGGGCACCGCACTGCTGTTGCTCTATAAGTACGGCAAACTGCGCGCCCAGCTGATGGTGGGTGCCCTGGCTGTGCTCTGCCTGGCTGACATGTGGCTGGTCAACAAGCGCTACCTGAACGACGACATGTTTGTGTCGAAGAGCATGCGCGAGCAACCCATACAGAAAACGGCAGCCATCGACCGCATCCTGCAGGACCAGTCGTTGGACTACCGCGTGCTGAACCTGGCCACGTCGACCTTCAACGAGAACGAGACGTCGTTCTATCTGAAGAGCATCGGAGGCTACCACGCTGCCAAGCTGCGCCGCTACCAGGAACTCATAGATGCCCACATACAGCCTGAAATCACCGCACTGTACGATGCCGTGGCAAAGGCTGGCGGCGACATGACGCTGGTCAACGGCGACAGCATATACCCCGTGCTGAACATGTTGAACACCAAATACCTGATACTGCCGTTGCAGGACGGACAGAGCGTGCCCGTGGAGAACCCCTATACTTACGGCAATGCCTGGATAGTGGACAAGGTGCACTATGCTGACAATGCCAACGAGGAACTGGACCTGACGGGAGTGCTGCCGCTGCGTCACGAGGCTGTGGCCGACAAGAAGTTCCATGACGTGTTGGGCGAGAGCACCGCCCAGGACACGCTGAGCGTGGTGACCCTCAAGCAGTACGAGCCTAACCAGCTGACCTACGAGGTCAACTCGGGCAAGGGTGGAGTAGTGGTGTTCTCGGAAATCTACTATCCCGGCTGGACAGTCACCGTCGACGGTCAGGAGCAGGAGCTGGGCCGTGTCAACTACGTGCTGCGTGCGCTGAAGGTGAAACCCGGCCGTCACAAGGTGGTGCTGAGCTTCTTCCCCAAGAGCATCGACCGCACGGAGACGGTGGTCTACGTGGCCTACGTCGTGCTGCTGCTCATCCTTTTGTACCTTGTGTGGAGCACCTGGCGCAGGCACGGTGCCCGCAAAAACCAATGATATGATGAAGAAACTGTTATCGTTGCCGCCTAACCTCGTGGAGAGCTTCCACGACGTGACGGGTTTCTCGCGCGAAGAATATTTCTGTACTAACGACCCGGTAGGCCACAAGCTCGGCTCAGGGGGAGGCACCACATGGCTTCTCATGCAGGCCTGGCAGCATGAGGGCAGCGGACAGTCCCTCGACCAGTGGCTGTCCAGCGAACGGCGCATCGTGCTGCATGCCGGCGGACAGAGCCGCCGACTGCCGGCCTACGCGCCCAGCGGCAAGATACTCACCCCCATACCCGTGTTCCGTTGGGAGCGCGGCCAGCGGCTGTCGCAGACGCTGCTCGACTTGCAGCTGCCGCTCTATGAGCGCATGATGGCTCAGGCCCCGCGGCGGCTGACCACGATGATAGTCAGCGGCGACGTCTATGTGCGTGCTGCTGAGCGCATCGGCTCCGTGCCCGACGCCGACGTGGTGTGCTACGGTCTGTGGCTCGACGCCTCAGTGGCCAAGAACCACGGTGTCTTTGTCAGCGACCGCCGTAACCCCGGTGTGCTGAAGATGATGCTGCAGAAGCCCTCGACTGAACAGCTGACGGCACTGCAGAAAGACCACTACTACCTGACCGACATCGGCGTATGGATGCTCAGCGACCGCGCCGTCAGGCTGCTGATGAAGCGCAGCATGGCAGACAGTGAGAACGCTCACCTCTCATCTCTCACCTCTCACCTCAAAGAATACGACCTCTACTCCGAGTTCGGCTGCACGTTAGGCACCCATCCCACCATTGACGACCCGGAGCTGCGTGAGCTCTCGGTGGCCATCGTCCCGTTGCAGGGTGGCGAGTTCTACCATTTCGGCACCAGCCGCGAGATGATATCGTCGACGGTGGCCATCCAGAACATCGTCAACGACCAGCGCGACATCATGCACCACGACCGCAAGCCGCACCCCAGCATCTTCACGCAGAACGCCGTGACACAGTGCAAGTTCACGCAGGACAACCAGAACATCTGGGTGGAGAACAGCTGCGTCGGCAGCCACTGGACGCTGACGCGTGACAATATCGTGACTGGAGTGCCTGACAACGACTGGACCGTGACGCTTGCTCCCGGCGAGTGCATTGACGTCATACCCATAGGCGAGACACAATACTGTGTGCGCCGCTACCATATTGACGACCGCTTCGCTGGCAAGGAACAGCAGGAGAAGCGTTTCCCCGTGGTGGACAGTGTGACGGAGATAGCGGCATGGCTCAACGGCCAATGCAGCAAGTCCCAGGCCCAGTGCCCCATGCTCTCCGCCGAGGACATCAGCAACGAGGCCAACCTGCGGCGCCTCTTTGTACAGCGGCGCCACTTCCGCAGCAGCAACTGGCCAGCCATGGCCCGCAACTGGCAGCACAGCGTCTTCTACCAGTTGGACTTGGATGACGCCGCCCGCGAGTTCAGTGCGTTGCAGCTGCCCATGCCGGCACCCGTCGACGACGATGCCCCACTGATGACGCGCATCCATGACGCCATGTTCCGTGGCGACAGCAACCGCGCCTTTTCGCTATTGCGTGAGGGGTTGACGGAGAGTGCACTGGCCGTCAGGCAGCAGCCGCGGCTGTCCGTCTATCAGGACCAGATTGTGTGGGGGCGTTCGCCGGTGCGCATCGACTTGGCCGGCGGCTGGACAGACACGCCGCCCTATTGCCTGATGGAAGGTGGCTCGGTGGTCAATATCGCCATAGAGCTGAACGGCCAGCCGCCCTTGCAGGCCTACGTCAAACCGTGTCGGCAGCCGCACATCATACTGCGCAGCATCGACCTCGGTGCCATGGAACAGATAACGACCTACGAGCAGTTGGCAGCATATAATAAGGTAGGCTCACCCTTCTCCATACCCAAGGCGGCACTGGCCTTGGCCGGTTTCCTGCCTGGTTTCTCGGCGCAGGACTATCCTTCGCTGCAGGCACAGTTGGAGGCCTTCGGCAGCGGCATAGAGCTGACGCTGCTGTCGGCCATACCGGCAGGCAGCGGACTGGGCACGTCCAGCATTCTGGCTTCCACCGTGTTGGGAGCCGTCAGCGATTTCTGCGGCTTGGGTTGGGACAAGAACGAGATAGGCAAGCGAACGTTGGTGCTGGAACAGCTGCTGACCACCGGCGGCGGTTGGCAGGACCAGTTTGGCGGTGTCTTAGCCGGCGTGAAGCTGTTGGAGACGCAGCGCGGCTTCGACCAGAACCCGTTGGTGCGCTGGCTGCCCGATGGTCTCTATACCCAGCCGGAGTATGCTCAGTGCCACTTGTTGTACTATACGGGCGTCACGCGCACGGCCAAGAAGATACTGGCCGAGATAGTGCGCCGCATGTTCCTCAACCATGGTGGCGAACTGCGTCAGCTGCGGGCTATGAAGGCGCATGCTCAGGACACGTATGAGGCCATTCAGCGGCAGGACTTCCGCCAGTTGGGAATGCTGGTGCGCAAGACGTGGCAGCAGAACCAGCTCATCGACAGCGGCACCAACCCCGAGAGCGTGCAGCGCATCACCAGTATGGTCGACGACCTCTGCTTAGGCTACAAACTGCCCGGGGCCGGTGGTGGCGGCTTCCTCTACATGGTGGCCAAGGACCCGGAGGCGGCGGCGCGCATCAAGCAGACGCTGACTGCCGCACAGCCTAATGCTAATGCACGGTTCGTCGACATGACGCTGTCGAAGACAGGACTGCAGGTGAGCCGCAGTTAGTTAATAGTTCATAGTTTATAGTTCATAGTTTTCGAGGTGGAGTTTAGGACGGTCATAGATATACCGAAGGCGGACTTCGAGATAGCGCCTTGCGAGGAGATGCTCTTTGTCGGGTCGTGCTTCGCTGATGCCATCGGACAGCGGTTCCGTGAGGAGGGCTTCCCGGTGACGGTCAATCCGTATGGTACCATGTATAATCCTGTGTCGGTACTGCATACCATAGCGCGCTATACAGGCCATCCGCGTACCGTCTTCTTGACGCTGGGCACCAACCACGTCTACCGGCTGAAGGCTACGGGCGAGATTGTGGACAACTGCGCGAAGCGTCCGCAGAGCCTCTTTCAGGAGGAAGTGTTGAGCGTCGCCGAATGTGAGACTGCTCTGCAGCAAGCCGTAGACCTGCTGCGGCAGCGCAATCCTGAGGTGCGCGTCGTGCTGACGGTCAGTCCCATCCGTTACCGTAAATACGGTTACCATGAAAGTCAGCTGTCCAAGGCCACCCTGCTGCTGGCTGTCGACCATCTGCTGAAGGCAGAAATGTCAACTCTCAACCCTCAACCTTCACCCCTCAACCTTCACCCCTCAACTCACTACTTCCCGTCGTATGAGATTATGATGGACGAGTTGCGCGACTACCGCTTCTACGCCGCTGACATGCTGCACCCCTCGCAGCAGGCTGTCGAATACATCTGGGAGCGGCTGGTGGATAGCTGCTTCTCGGCTGAGGCCAAGGCTTATCTTGAAGAGTGGCGCCCCCTGAAACAGGCACTCAGCCATAAGCCGTTCCATCCGGACAGTGCCGATTATCAGGCTTTCATGGATAAAACTATGTTAAAAGTAGATGCGATACGAAAGAAATATCCTACCTTTGCACTATGAATTACACCATAGAAAAGATTACGACGCTCATCGGAGCGCGGCGCATCGGCACAGCCGACGCACAGATAGGGTGGCTGCTGACCGACAGCCGCTCACTATGTTTTCCTGAAGAGACACTGTTCTTTGCGCTGAAGACCCAGCGCAACGACGGCCACCGCTATATCGCAGACCTGTATCGGCGTGGCGTGAGAAACTTTGTGGTGGATGCTCCCCCTTCGTCCCCCGAAGGGGACGCTAACTTCCTCGTCGTACCGTCACCCTTGGCTGCCTTGCAGCGACTGGCCGAGCGGCACCGCGACGAGTTCGACATCCCCATCGTGGGCATTACCGGCTCCAACGGCAAGACCATGGTTAAGGAGTGGCTCTATCAGGTGCTTTCGCCCGACCATGCTGTTACGCGGTCGCCCAAAAGCTACAACTCGCAGATTGGCGTGCCCCTGAGCGTATGGCTGCTGAACGAGCAGACCGAGATAGGACTCTTTGAAGCCGGCATCAGCCAGTTGGGCGAGATGGAGCGTCTGCGCGACATCATCCAGCCCACCATTGGCGTGCTGACATCGATAGGTGCTGCCCATCAGGAGAACTTCCGTTCTTTGGAGGAGAAGTGCATGGAGAAGCTGCGCCTGTTCCATGACGCACAGGTCATCATCTACAATGCCGACGACGACCTGGTAAGCCGATGTGTGCGCCGTTCCGACTTCAGGGGCAAAAGGATTGGCTGGCGCAGGGAGGAGCTGGCCGGCATGTACCAGTTGCCGTTCAGCGACGAGGCCTCCGTGGAGTGCTCCTTGGCGGTGGCTGCCACGGCTCTCTACTTAGGCGTAACCCCTGAACAGCTCCGCGAACGCATGGCCCGGCTGGAACCTGTAGCCATGCGGTTGGAGGTCAAGGAGGGACAGCACGGCTGCACGCTCATCAACGACTCCTACAACTCCGACATCAACTCGCTTGACATTGCACTTGATTTCATGTCGCGGCGCGAGGAGACACGCCGCACGCTGATACTCAGCGACATCTACCAGAGCGGCATGTCTGACGCGGAACTGTATGACGAGGTGAACACGCTGTGTGTGAAGCGCGGCGTCAACAAACTCATAGCCATCGGTCCGCACATCAGCGCTCATTCCTCACGCTTCACGCTTCACTCCTCTCAGTTTTTTACTACTACCGACGACTTCCTGAACAGCAACGCGTTCCGCCAGTTGCACGACGAGGTGGTGCTTATCAAAGGGGCACGCCCCTTTGGCTTCGACCGCATCAGCGAACGGCTGGAACAGAAAGTGCATGAGACCATACTAGAAGTCAACCTCAACGCGCTGGTCAACAACCTCAACTACTACCGCTCGTTCCTGAAACCGGAGACCAAGCTGGTGTGTATGGTCAAGGCCGACGCCTACGGTGCCGGAGCCGTCGAGGTGGCTAAGACGCTGCAGGAACACCGCGTCGACTATTTAGCCGTGGCCGTGGCCGACGAGGGCGTCACGCTGCGCCGCAACGGTATCACGCAGAACATTATGGTGATGAACCCCGAGATGACGGCCTTCAAGACCATGTTCGACTACGACTTGGAACCCGAGGTCTACTCCTTCCGCCTGATGGACGCCCTCATCCGCGCCGCAGAGAAGGAGGGTATCACTGGTTGGCCCGTCCACATCAAGCTCGACACAGGCATGCACCGCCTCGGTTTCGACCCGGAACGTGACATCGACGAGGTCATCCGTCGGCTGAAGAGCCAGAATGCCATCATCCCGCGCTCCGTGTTCAGCCACTTTGTGGGCAGCGATAGCGACGACTTCGACCGTTTCTCTGCCATGCAGTTTGAACGCTTCGACAAAGCCAGCCAACGCTTGCAGGCTGCCTTTAGCCACAAGATACTGCGACACATGGACAACTCGGCCGCCATCGAGCACTTCCCCGAGCGGCAGCTCGACATGTGCCGCTTGGGACTGGGACTCTATGGCTATGACCCGCGCGAGGCCAAGCAGGCCTCTTTGGAACCTGTGTCAACCCTCAAGACCACCATACTGCAGCTGCGCAACGTGCCCAAGGACGAGACGGTGGGCTATTCGCGCAAGGGCATCCTGACGCGTGACAGCGTCATCGCCGCCATCCCCATAGGCTATGCCGACGGCTTGAACCGCCACTTGGGGCGCGGGGCAGGCTATTGCTTGGTCAACGGGCAGAAGGCTCCCTACGTAGGCAACATCTGCATGGATGTAGCCATGATTGACGTCACCGGCATTCCCTGCCACGAGGGCGACCAGGTGGAAATCTTTGGCGAGCATCTGCCTGCCAGTGTGCTCAGTGACATCCTCGACACCATCCCCTACGAAGTGCTGACCAGCGTCAGCTCGCGTGTGAAGAAGGTTTACTTCCAAGATTGATTGATTTTAAACGTTTACGCAAAAATAAGGACGCATTAATTCTTTTAATTCGTCCTTTTTTATTATCTTTGCAACCAAATACACTAAAACAAACCAAATATCGATATTTTTAACAAACAATGGAACAAGTCTTTAGTTACATTATTAGTCTGGGCGCATCGGTGATGATGCCCATCCTCTTCACCATTATCGGCCTGTGCATAGGGCTGAAGTTCGGCCGCTCGCTGAAGAGTGGCCTTTATGTAGGTGTCGGTTTTGTGGGCTTGGGCATTGTGACAGCCCTGCTGACTACCAACTTCGGAGGCCCGCTGAGCGAGATATCCAAGCTCTATGACCTGCAGCTGAAGGTGTTTGACATGGGTTGGCCGGCCGCTGCTGCCGTGGCGTATAACACCGCCGTGGGCGCGCTCATCATCCCCATCTGCTTAGGTGTCAACTTCCTGCTGCTCATCACGGGCTGTACGCGCACCGTCAACATCGACCTATGGAACTACTGGCACTTTGCCTTCATCGGCGCCGTGGCCTACTTCGTCATGGATGAGTCGTTGGCATGGGGCTACTTCGCCGCCATCGTGTGCTACATCATCACGCTGGTCATGGCCGACCTGACTGCCGACAAGTTCCAGGAATACTATACCGAGTGGCAGGGCATCAGCATTCCCCAGCCCTTCTGCCAGAGTTTCGTACCCTTCGCCCTGCTCATTGGCAAGGCCCTGGACAAGATACCCGGCTTTGAGAAGCTGAACATTGACGCCGAAGGAATGAAGAAGAAGTTCGGCGTCATGGGCGAGCCGCTCATCCTCGGTGTCATCGTGGGCTGCCTCATCGGCGCGCTGGCTCAGCTCGACATCAAGAAGGTGCTCTTCCTCGGCGTCACCATGGGTGCCGTTATGGAGCTCATCCCCCGCATCACCTCGCTGTTCATTGAAGGTCTGAAGCCTATCGCCGAGAAGACGCAGGAGGTGGTGAAGCAGAAGTTCAACGGCAAGAAAGTGTATATCGGCATGTCGCCAGCCGTCGTCATCGGCCACCCCACGACACTTGTCGTCTCGCTGCTGCTCATCCCCGTAGCCTTAGGACTGGCTGTGGTGCTGCCCGGCAACCAGTTCCTGCCTCTGGCCTCGCTGGCCGGTATGTTCTACCTGTTTCCCATGGTTCTGCCCTTCACCAAGGGTAACGTTGTCAAGACGTTCATCATCGGACTGGTAGCTCTGGCCATCGGCCTCTATTTCGTCACGGACATGGCTCCCGCCTTCACACAGGCCGCCCACACCGTGTTTGAGCAGACCGGCGACAAGGCTGCCGACATTCCCGCAGGCTTCGAGGGCGGCGCCCTTGACTTCGCCTCCAGTCTCTTCGGTTGGGTCATCTACAAGTGCGTGGCTTATCTGAAGTGGATTGGTGCTGGCCTGCTGACGCTGATTACCATTGGCATGGTGGTGTGGAACCGCATGCGTATAGCTAAAGATAAATAAAACAAAACAATAAAGAAAATGAAAAAGACCATTTTAAGCATTGCCCTGCTTATGGGCACGCTGGGCATGCAGGCTCAGCAGGATGTAAAGTTCCAGACGGCATGCCATCCGGACGACGTGAAGCACTACACCACCGAGAAGCTGCGCGACCGTTTCGTGATGGAGAAGGTGATGGAGGCCGACAAGATTCACCTGACCTACTCGCACTACGACCGTTTCATCTTCGGCGGTGCCATGCCCGTCCACAAGACGCTGAAGTTAGAGAACTTCCTGGAGTTGGGACTCGACGTCGACAAGACCATCAAGGAGAAATATTTCATGTATAACCGTGAACTCGGCGTAGTGAACTGCGGCGAGGGCGACGGCTGGGTTATCGTCGACGGCAAGGAATATGCCCTGTCGCCCAAGGAGGCCCTTTACATCGGACGCGGCCACATCGGCAAGGACAAGGACGTTAACAAGGTTGTCGAGTTCCGTTCCAAGGATGCCTCGAAGCCTGCCAAGTTCTACCTGAACTCCGCCACCGCCCACCAGCACTACAAGACGCAGTGGATAACGTTGGACGGCCGCAAGGGTTCGCTGAAGGCCGCCGTGTGGGGACCTGTCGGCTCCTTGGAGGAGTGTAACAACCGCACCGTCTACAAGCTCATCGTCAACGACGTTCTGGAGGAAGGTCCCTGCCAGCTGCAGCTCGGCCTGACGCAGTTGAACCCCGGCGCTGCATGGAACACCATGCCCCCGCACACCCACGGCCGCCGCATCGAGGCCTACTACTACTTCAACCTGCCCGAGACGCAGACTATTGCCCACATCATGGGTGAGCCGCAGGAGAGCCGCGTCGTCTGGCTGCACAACGAGCAAGCTATCATGTCGCCCGAGTGGAGCATCCACGCCGCTGCCGGCACCTACTACTACACCTTCATCTGGGGTATGGCCGGCGAGAACCTGTACTATAACGACAAGGACGAGATTCCCGTGAATAAGCTGAAATAAATCAATAAAACTATGACACCAATAACAACTACCAAGATGTCCAACTTCCGTTGGGTCATCTGTGCGCTGCTCTTTCTGGCAACCACGATTAACTACATGGACCGTCAGGTCTTGTCACTAACCTGGAAAGACTTCATCGCCCCAGAGTTCCACTGGACTGACGGTGACTATGGTACGATTACCGGTCTGTTCTCGCTGTTCTATGCCATTGCCAACCTCTTCGCCGGTAAGTTCATCGACTGGATGGGCACCAAGAAGGGTTACCTTATCGCTATCTTTGTGTGGTCGCTTGGTGCTGTGCTGCACGCCGGTTGCGGCTGGGTGGCCATGACAGTCGAGGGCTATGACTCTATCGAGGCTTTGCGCATGGTGGAGGCTGGCAGCGATGCCGCCGTGGCCATCGCCACCATCTCGGTATGGCTGTTCCTGAGCTGCCGTCTGATTCTCGCCGTCGGTGAGGCCGGTAACTTCCCTGCAGCCATCAAGGCCACAGCCGAATACTTCCCCAAGAAGGACCGTGCCTTCTCTACCTCCATCTTCAACAGCGGTGCCTCGGTAGGTGCCTTGGCAGCTCCCGCCACCATTCCCCTGCTGGCTCGTGCCTGGGGTTGGGAGATGGCTTTCATCATCATCGGTGCCTTAGGCTTCATCTGGATGGGTCTGTGGATGTGGCTCTACGAGAAGCCTGCCAAGAACCCGCGCGTCAACCAGGCCGAGCTCAACTACATCGAGCAAGACAACGACCTGGCCGAGGCGCAGAACCGTGACGAGCAGAAGGAGGAGAAGACCATCCCGTTCCTAAAGTGCTTCACCTACAAGCAGACGTGGTCGTTCCTTGTGGGTAAGTTCATGACCGACGGCGTGTGGTGGTTCTTCCTGTTCTGGGCTCCCGCCTACTTCTCTGACCAGTACGGCTACACCTCCGACTCTACCATGGGCATCCTGCTCATCTTCACCCTCTACTTCATTGTGACGGTGCTCTCCATCGGCGGTGGCTACCTGCCCAAATACTTTGTGGAGCAGAAGGGCATGAACCCCTACGCAGGACGCATGCGCGCCATGTTCATCTTCGCCTGCTTCCCCGTGCTCGGACTGTTTGCACAGCCTCTCGGTGCCTACAGCGCCTGGTGGCCTGCCATCCTCATCGGTCTGCTCGGTGCCGGACACCAGGCCTGGTCGGCCAACATCTTCTCGACCGTCGGCGACATGTTCCCCAAGAGCACCATTGGTACCATTGTCGGACTGGGCACCATGGCCGGTGGCTTAGGTTCCATGAGCATCAACCTGGGTAGCGGTAAGTTCTTCGACTGGGCCGCCGAGCAGGGCGCTGCCTTCTCGTTCTTCGGCTTCGAGGGCAAGCCTGCCGCCTACATGGTGGTATTCTGCATCTGCGCCGTAGCTTACCTCATCGGCTGGTGCATTATGAAGGCATTGGTGCCGAAGTACAAGCCCATCACGCTTGACTAATTACTACACCTTATTATATAGCGCACCGTCAAGGATACTCCTTCCGGTGCGTCTTTATAACAGAAAATCGTAATCATTGTCTGTATGAAAATAAGACGACTGGCTATTCTCATAGTCACCTGCCTTACGGCACTGTCAGCGCTCCATGCCACGGAGACGCTGAACCGTGCCCTCGTGGCTTTCAACACCGACGACAATACGACGTTCGTGTCGTGGCGCTTCTTCGACGGCGAGCAGAACTACACCTACCGCCTCTACCGCAACGGCGTGAAGATGGTGGAGACTCGTCGCACGTCGCACACCTTCCCCGTGGCCAGCAAGCTTACCGACACGTACAAGTTAGAGGTGCTCAACGGCACCACGGTTGTCGAACAGGCCGAGACCACGCCTTTCAACGGTGCTCTGAAGATAGCACTGACCAAGCCCGACGCTACGGTCAACAACAACAGCAGCAGCTACACGCCCAACGACGTCTCGATAGGCGATGTGGACGGCGACGGCCAGATGGAGCTGTTTGTCAAGTGGGACCCTGCCGACTCGAAGGACAACTCGCAGAGCGGCAAGACGTCGAACGTCATCATCGACTGCTACAAGTTGGACGGCACCCGCCTGTGGAGTGTCAACCTCGGCCCCAACATCCGCGCCGGAGCCCACTACACCCAGTTTCTGGTCTACGACTTCGACGGTGACGGCAAGGCCGAGATGATGTGCAAGACGGCATCATGGAGCAAGGACGGCAAGGGCAACTACGTCAGCGCCGCTGCCGACGACAGCGACATCAGGAGCGTCAGCAACAGCACAAGCCACCGCAATGGCAACGGACATGTACTTGCCGGCCCTGAGTTCCTCACCGTCTTCAACGGACAGACCGGTGAAGCCATACACACGATATGGTATAACCCCAACCGCGCGGGTGCGTTCAATAAGGAGAGCAGCTATCCTTCTGAGAGCTTTTGGGGTGACAATTATGGTAATCGCTCAGAGCGCTACAACGCTTGCGTGGCCTACCTTGACGGCGTGAATGCTAACCCCACGGCCATCTTCAACCGTGGCTACTACACGCGCGCCTACTTCTGGGCCGTCGACTTCAGCGGTGGCAAGTTGGTGCACCGCTGGCTGCACGCCTCGGTCAGCGACACGAAGGTGGAGCACTACGATGCCAATTGGACCAAGACCACCAAGACCTACAGCAGCAACACCAGCGGTAAGGGCAGCCACTACACCGCATACGGCAACGGTAACCACAACATCAGCGTGGGCGACTACGACGGCGACGGTAAGGACGAAATCACCTTCGGCTCGGCCGCCATCGACGACGACGGACAACTGATGTATGCCGTGGGCTATGGCCATGGCGACGCCATCCATGTGGCCGACCATAACCCCGCCCGTCCCGGCTTGGAGGTGTTTCATGTGCACGAGGAGACAATCAGCGGCAACAACTACGGCTGGGACTTGCACGACGCCCGTACCGGCGAGGTGCTGTTCAGTGCCGCGGGCAGTGAAGACAACGGGCGCGGCATGGCTGGCGACTTCAACAAGGCCAACCGCGGCTCCGAGTTCTCGTCGAGCAACGACCGTCAGCAGCGCTCTGCCGTCACAGGAAAGGTGGTGAGCACCAAGTCGTCGAGTCTGAACTTCCGTCTCTACTGGGACGGCACGCTGCAGGACTGCTTAGCCGACGGAGGCTACACGGAGGCTTACAGCATCACCCACTGGAACGGCAGCAGCTTCACGACAGTTGCTACCCTTGAAGGTTCGTCGTGCAACACGACGAAGCGCAGTCCCAACCTGTCATGCGACCTTTTCGGCGACTGGCGCGAGGAGGTCATCCTGCACGACGACAACAATCTCTACATCCATTCCTCGGCCATGCCTACTGGCTACAAGGTGCCCTGCCTGCTGACCGACCACGTCTACCGCTTAGGCATAGTCTGGCAGATGTCTTCATACAACCAGCCGCCGCACTTAGGCTATTACCTGCCCGACGCGGCAACCACCATCGACGTCAGCGCCGCCGACAACGAGACCGTCTTCTACGATGCCGACGAGCTGCAGCCGCAGGAGATTGGCGCTGGCGTCATCAGCTGGGCGTTGGAGTCGGGGACGGAGGTCGCCAATGAGACCGCCACCTTCGCCCAGCCCAAATACTTCGGGTCCAGCAGCGTCACGGTGGGTAACGGACTGAACGTCACGGGCACGAAGAAGAACAGTGCCAACCAGACGCAGACGGCATTCCAACCCACGGTAAAGACTACAGCCGCTACTGACGGCAATGCTGTCAACTTCATGGTGACGTTGAAGGAAGGCTACGAGTTCCGGCCTACCAGCGTCACCGTCTACGCCAGCCGTTACGGTACCAACGGCGGAGCAGTGGACATGAAGTGGGTTGCCGACGACGGCACGACGACCACCCTGCTGAGCGGCGTGACGCCAGAACGGTCGGCCGACGAGAGCGGCGGCACCACCCACGCTCCCTACTACACCGTGCTGACGACGGACATAGCCAGCGCTAAGAACTGCACGGGCACCTTTGGCGTGCGGCTGAACGTCTACAATCTGGACGACACCAAGCAGATAGGCTTCTGCAACCTCCGCATCGAGGGCGTGCTCTACACAGAGTCGGGAGCGCACTACGTGGTGGGCGACGTCAACAGCGACGGCACGGTGGACGTCTTGGACTATACGGGACTGGCCAACTACATCCACGGCGACACCCCTGAGAACTTCAACGAGAATGCCGCCGACGTGGACCAGAACGGCACCATCGACGTGCTGGACTATACCGGCGTGGCCAACATCATTCATACGGGCAACATCCGCGGTATCGTGACCACCACCCTTTACACGCAGGACTTCGAGAGCGTCGCCGATGCCGCCGCTGCCGGATGGACGTCGCCCAACTATCCCGCAGGACTGACCATTGCGAGTGACGACTCCGGCAGTTGTCTGAGTATGACTTGTGGCAGCCAGAATGGCCGCAGCGCCTACGTCGCCTGGGGTACCGGCATCTACGATAACGCCGCTGGCGGCACCTGCCACCTGCAGTTCGACTGGAACTTCGCGGCTAATGCCAACAACCAGTATTCGAGTGAGGTGTGCGTCTTCACGGACAGCCAGCCGACTGTTAATAATAGCCAGCTGTATGCCAATACGGGCGCACACTGGCTCTTCTGCCTGTCACAGCTCAACGCAGACCGCGTGTTTGCCGTCAACGGCGATGCGAACAACACCTTCGTCCCCACGGTGGGTACGTGGTACACCATAGCCCTTGACGTCAACGTTGGCACCCGGACAGTAGACTGGCAGATACAGCGCCGCAACGGTAGCGTCCTCGCCTCCGGCACCCGCGAACTGCCCGACGGCACGACGCCTTACGCTCAGGGCATCAACGTGCTGTCGAGCCGCTACAACAGCCGGCACCTTATCGACAACATCGTCATTCAGAACCTGAGAACCTTATAGTTGTTGGAGGGTGTGTCAGCGACACTGCCAAATCGGCTAATCCAATTTGGTAGCGTCGCTAATCTTTTTTTGCCACCGTTGCTAATGTTTTTCCGTTGCGTGCTGGTAAAAATCACCCGCATCCCTTTGCCGTTTCAAATTTATTCCCTATCTTTGCAGCATCGCTTGTTAGCCCTGAGGGGTGAGCGGGCGGTCTTATAGTATAAGAAAGACGTAGTAGCTACGACGATTATGGAAACAGCAACGAGACGATACAGCACTTACCACTACTGGAATCTGGTGAAAGACATGGATGACAGCCAGAAGTTGGAACTTGTGACCATGCTTGCAGATAGTGTGCGAACTGCCGTGGCCAAAGACGTAAAAACGGCCGAAGTGGAATCTTCCCTTAAACCATATACCGCTGCAGAACTTCACGCTCGTATTTCTCAAGCAGAACATGAGTCTGCCTTAGGACTCGGCCAAGACAGTGACGCAATGTTTGACGAATTAGAAGAAGAATTTGCCCGTGAAGAGCAGTCACTTGAAATGGCAGGAGCAACATGAAAGTTATATGGATGCCACAAGCCAAGTGCCAAGTGCGCGACATTGCCAAGTACATCCGTAAAGAGTTTGGCAAGAATGCACGTGATAGTTTTATTCGTGGTGTGCGCGAGTCAAGCAGACAAATTGGTCAATCTCCATCAGTAGGTATCGTTGAGCCGCTCTTGGAAGATTGTGCTGAAAAGTACCGCAGTTACCTTGTAAATCGTCTGAATAAAATTATTTATCGTGTAGCGGATGACCATATTGAGGTCGTAGACTTCTGGGATGTTCGTCGCGAACCCAGCTCTTTGGCTGAACAAGTAAAGTAGTATGTTATGACAAAAATTCCTTGCCGTTTCCTTTGCCGTTTCAAATTTATTCCCTATCTTTGCAACACCGTTTGTTAGCCCTGAGGGGTAGCGGGCGGTCTTATAGTATAAGAAAGACGTAGCAGCTACGACGATTATGGAAACAACACGCGAACATGCTATCAACTGGCTCAAGGCAGCGCAAAAGCGTCAGCAGGAGTGGCAGCAGGAAGTGAAACAACGCTGGACCGAAAGACAGCAGAAGTCTATGGCTACAACGCTGCTGACAGACATTACTGCCGACTTTGACCGAACGGCAGTATCGCTTACTAACAAACCAGGCGAATAGCAATAACACGCTTACAACGGCAGGGAAACTGAAAAATCCTTGCCGTTTCCTTTGCCGTTTCAAATTTATTCCCTATCTTTGCATCGGAGAAACAATTAAATGCTATGACGTACTTCAGTTTTATCATCCTGCTGGTGGTTGTCTACACCATTGCCGCCATCCTCGACCATATGTCGGGAATGGACAAACCGAAGCCGAAACCGTGGAAGCCGAATAAGTTCAGGTCAAACGGAAGAAATTCCACCACTTATCCAGGATACACGTCTTATTATTAACATTGGCACTACTGAAAGTGTAGGTGTTCTCGAAAGCGCTTAAAAGTGGGTGCCTCCAGTCGTACAGGATGGCAACGGCCTGCAGAAACGACATTAAAACAATAACCGGTCAGGATCGGCGCAAATAGATAAATAGCCTTCACGCCAACGATAGGGAGAGTCTTTTCTGGGCTCTCTTTTTTTGTCCTTTCAATTTACCTTATTATATATATCTTTGCCCAATAAAAGCAAAGGTATGCCAATACGCGTAGATAAAATCCAGCTGGAGATAGAAGTGCGAAACCGTCAAAGGAACTGCAGCAGCTCACCGCACGTTTGGCTCAGGCAAAACGGGAATACGAGCAGCTTGACCAGAAGAAGACGGAATACGTTAAGCAGAACAAGCTGGAGACGATGACCGTCTTCGAGTTGTCGAAGGAGTACCGCCAGTACCGGGAACTGATCAGACACCTGGATCCGAACAGCGACTACTACAAAAAGACCCAGGACTATCTGGATGCCCTGAAAAACAGAATGTCCGAATTGAACAGGCGACGCCTCCGCCCGTATCAGCATGTCGTTCAACGACAGCGAGAGCACCACGGGAATAGGAAGCCTCACCCCGGCCCTCTCCGAAAACGAGGGAACTTACTACGACCTGAGCGGCCGTCGCGTGGAGAAACCGACGAGGGGACTGTATATCAAGGGAAACAAAAAAGTATTTGTAAAATGAAGAAGAACTATATTGCTCCGGCTATAACGAGAGAGGTTGCGCTGAAGGTACACACCATGCTGTGTGCCTCCGGCGTGACGAGTGACGGCAT
>JAFTGB010000011.1 GCA_017458125.1 Prevotella sp. | reverse complement strand
CTTTTTGAAAGGTAATCCTTGCACCGTCCGTAAAATATCAAGACGCGAGGATGCAGACTTGGCAATCATACAACTAAAGAAGAAGCAGACTCCAGAGCATGCACATGTGTTTGATGTCTCTGGAAAGGTTATGAAGGAAAAGGAAACAAAGTCCTTTGGTGACTACGTTAATCAGATTTTCTTTGGCGAGACAGTAACCGAAGAGGTTGAAGCAGATGACCTGAAGATGGATCAACAACTCTATATGATAGGCTATAACCACGGTATTGCTATAGCTCAGACCAGAGAAGGAATCAAAGCACAGATGACGAGCGGGAAGATTACCCAACTACCCGATGGCGTGAGATTACTCTACAGTATTCCAACGATGCAAGGGTCATCAGGAAGCCCCGTTTTTGACGAGGACGGAACTCTTAGGGGAGTTAACTTTGCCAAAGCTACCCTCAATGATGATTTCAACTTTGGCATCCCAATGAATCTGATAAAAGACTTTTTGAAAGAATAGTAATATGGAACAGACAAAGAAATGCCCTTATTGCGGCGAGGAGATATTAGCCGTAGCAAAGAAATGTAGGCATTGCGGTGAGTGGCTGGATGAGGACGTGAAGCCTGCTTCACATTCAGAACCACAACTTTCACAGCCAGAGCAAACAATTATGCCAAAGAGAAAAGGCATAAGTAAAGGAGTAATTATTGCCATATTAGTTCTACTGGCACTTGTTATTGGCGGCCTCATTATAATACCAGGCCATCAAAGCAAAGAAGATAGTATGGCGCAGACAATTAAGGAAGATCCTGTCATCAACTTTGCTGAGCCAGAAGGAACTGAGGACGGAATGGTATATCATAGGAAGGAAAACGAACAGCCGACTCCTGAAATCGAGAAGCATGAAGATGTCATAGAGCAAGTTGACGCTGACACTGCTGTAATGGATAACTACGGTTCTGAAGAATATTTGAGTCGTGGAGAAAGTTACGAGAAGGGAATCGGTGTTGAAGAAAACCACGAAACAGCCTTCTACTACTATCAAAAGGCTGCTGAGACGGGTGATCCTGCAGCATTGAACAAAATAGGTAATATGTATGCGCAAGGGAAAGGATGTGCCAAGAATCTGTCAAAAGCAGCTTCCTACTACCTTTCCGCTGCCGAAAAGGGCAATAAATATGCTCAACATAATATTGCGTGGTGTTATTGGGATGGCATCGGTGTTGGGAAAAACCGAGATGCGGCGATAATGTGGATGCAGCGTTCTGCAGCACAAGAATATGAGAAAGCTAAAAAAGCATTAGAAACAATGGGAGTTGAATAATATGGAAGAGACAAAACGTTGCCCGTATTGTGGGGAAGAGATTCTTGCCGTTGCCAAGAAATGTAAGCACTGTGGGGAGTGGTTGGAGCCTAAAGAGACTCCAAAGGTAAAGAAACCATGTCCCATCTGCGGTGAACTTGTAGATGAAGGTCTCATAATCTGTCCACACTGCAAAGAACCCACGAATGAAGAGAAAGACAATGAGATAACAACTAATCCACATGTTCCAAAGACAATTGAATGTAATAAGGACTCTAATAATGCAGAAGAAAGCATTCCTTACAAGTATTATATTCAGTTTGCATTTGGGGCAGTAATATTAGGAAACATTCTTTCCTTTGCAAATGATTTTGCTGAAGAATACACATCAGAAGTAGGTGGATTGGTAGGACAATTTGTAAGCTACGGTCGTGCTGTCCCATCATGGATAGGAGCTGTCCTTGATGGTATCGGAACGATATTTCTTTTATGGAACGTTGCTGACTGTATCAGGAGCCAAAAGAAAGCCGAAGGAGGAGATGATGATGCCACATCTCTTCTATTAAGAGCCCTTTCCATTTTATATGTTGCAAGTAATATTATTGGTTGTTTTATGGAAGGAGGAATTCTACTGGTGCTTGGTATATTGCTCGTAATCCTAATGGCTATTAATGGATTTATTTTGAAAAATGAAAAGGATTCAATGCTTGTCAATATCGGCAAGGCATTCATTGCAAATGTCATTATCGCGTTTATCATTCTTAGAACTTTGTTGCGATCAGGTTATGACCCAACAATATATTTATGGTCAGCATTCCTAAGCAGTATTGTCTGGGTTTATGCTATATATACAGCGCATAAGTATCTTTTGAAAAACAAATAACGGTATATTATGAAACAGTTACTATCAATTCTATTTACATTGACACTATGCACAGCACCGTGTCAAGCTCAATTCGGTGGTCTCGGCGGTTTGCTCAAAGGAGCCAAGGCTGCTAATGATGCACGAAAAGCAAAGAAGAAGGCCCAGGAAGCATGGGGCAATACAAAAGTGAAAGACATCCGTAGAGATGCCACCATCGACACTGCCAGTGTCGAGTACAAGAAAGCTATGGCTGAAGCACAGCAACGGATGTACGAAAACAATCCTGAGCTTAAGAAACTTATGGAGATGCAAGGTGATACGGCTGCTTTGAAGAAGTACTACGAAGAAAAATACGGCGGTATGTCTCAGGAGGAGATGACCAGAAAAATGCTGGAAGAAGCGGGGATTGACTACGACAGCAAGGAGTTCCAGGATGCTTATACAAAAGCCCAGAGAATGTCGGGATTTCAGGACGATCCTGTTTTCAAGAAGATTATGGCAGAACAACGTCAGCCTACTATGCAGGAAGCAACCTACCTGAATGAGAAGTATGGAACAACCTTTGAATACCAAGGCATGGAGACTCTTAATGACTCAGTTGGCGTATTTGCCCGCTTTGCCAATGGTATGAAACCAATGGGTATTACCAAATATGAGGCAATTACTGACGAGAAGCCTGTGCCCGATTTCGGACAGGATGCTATAAAACAGTATGTGCAGAACTATATAGCGTTTTTAAAAAAGCCTCTTGCAGACAGGGAGATTGTTGATAGTGTACAGAATTACATGATATACAATAATAGGCACGCTGACGAACAGTTTAAGGGGACGGCAAGGTTCACACTTTACTCTAACCTTGAAACAAACATGCAGGAATTAAAAGTCAATGAGTTCCTTTCTCGTAAGATTTCAGATTTCACAGAACCGATTGACCCTAAGAATATTTTTGTATTCAAGGTACATAAGGGAATTGGATGCCGATACATGGAGTATATGTATTCAAAGATCAACTATAAGCAGAGTGAATTGATGGATTATATCAGCAAGCGTCTGGTTAATGAAGGGTACATTGATGCAAATATCAATCAAAAACTCTCTGACGATGAACTATTCAAAGCAATAGACAAGATGGAATTCCAATTCAAGGTTGGGAAACTCTTGGAGATGCGTCAGAATAAAGACAAGTTCCTTTACACGAGCATTATTCCTGCTGCCAAGAACGTAAGGATGTCATCCAATACTCGTAAGATTGGTCATGTGACAGCCCTTGATATTACTATAGATGCAGAACCAGGAGAATATGCCTTCATAATTCGCAAGCCAGAAGTTGAGCAGTATTTTAAGCAGATGAAAGAAGAGTCGGAGGACAAAGATCTTCAGAACTTTGACATTTCCGTTTTAACGGAAGGAGCATTTTTCTTCACCATCAAGTAACTGGCATTGCAATCTGAAATAATTGAGCGGTACGATCAAAATTGGTCGTACCGCTATTTATTAATATACTTCACTCTTCTTCTATTCTTTCAACAGTTCAGTCTTTATTATGATAGGCTTCCCACAGTGAGGGCAAATACCAGAAGAAGGAAGCAAGTCAACTTCATCACGAAAGAAATCACCGACATTACACCCTATAACATCTGCTATACGTTGTAGGGTATTGACTGTTGGGTTCCGACTAAGATTTTGGGAAAGGGTAACACGTGTGATTCCCATTTCAGCTGCAACTCGTTCTATCGTCCAGCCCTTTTCCTTTATTATTGACTTAACATCCATATGTATGATTTTAATATGTGCAGGCAAAATTAGATAAAACTTTTAATATTATTGCATATACACATACATTATTAAAATAATTTAAGATTATCGTCATACATTTGCATTATTGTTAAGTATGATTAAAATCATTCAAAAACATTGCAAATTGTTTGGTGGTATGATTAAAATCAACTACCTTTGCGTTAGTATTAAACATTTACTACAATGAAGTATAGAACATTAACAACCCAAGAAATGGCGTATGCGCATGAGCAACTATCTTCGCGTTCGAAAGAAGAGAATACTGCATACTGGTATTTCCCTGAAAAGATGAAGGCCAATGTGAAGAGGAACTATCCCATTGCTTTTGAAGGCTATGATACGGCCTATTATCCTGATTTTGTTCTGTTAGATGAGCAAATTATTATCGAGATAGACGGTGGCTACCACAACGGGCAAAAACAAATTGGCCGTGATGAGAGAAAAGACCAAGTGTTCGGTGATAACGATTTTGCAATTATCCGCATCAAGAATGAGGATACCAGTGTCAACGTTTCGTTTTGGGAAAGGCTCATAGAAGGCCTTTCAAAAATTGATCAGAATGGAAACAGGGCTACCATCCCCATTTACATAAAAGAACTGAAATCAATGCGTGACAGAGAAATTCAACTTTGGACTTCATTGGATTACATTCCAGAAATGAGTCTTGTCAATACGCACCGGCATAAGAGAATCAGGAACTTATATGAATATCTATCTTAAATTATAGTGAATATGGAAGAAAGAGTATTTCATTTTAATGATGCAGGACTAAGGTTCTATCAGGTAAAGAATATGGGACACTACCAGATTCTTGTTCAAGACAATACAGACAAGGATGCAAGCCCTTCAGTTCCGCAAAGGATTACAGCTGAGAATTTCAATGCGTTAACACCCGTTTACAAAGGACATTCATGGTGTCTTGACAGATGTGTGGGGGTTATTAACATCGATAATCAAGAGAATATCCTTATTGATGACGAAAGGGACTACATTGAAGTCAGACCGCATTTCGAAAAGCTTACACCTGTTGAGGAAGGTTATCCTGACGGACGCATGTGCGCTGGTAAGAGGAAAATCATTGTCGATGTCCTTGTGCCGCCGTCTCACCCCTTTGTAAAGTTAAACAACATGGTTGGCTGTGAAGATATTAAGCATCGGTTGGAAGAGTTCAAAAGTCTTGCTGAGTATAATAAGGCTTGTCTTCGTCAATCAAGGGAGTATCCTGTCATGCAGATTTTCCTCCATTCTGTCTTCTATGGAAACCCAGGTACGGGTAAGACCACAATCTGCCGCCTATATGGTGCGCTCTTGAAGGAAGCGGGACTGCTGAGCAAAGGCCATGTGGTGGTTGCAGACAGGAATATATTCTGTGGAGATTGTTTCGGCGACACAGAGGCAATGATTCCGGAACTCATTGAAATGAGCAAAGGTGGCATCTTGATGTTTGATGAAGCATACCTGTTGGAGGGAGTACATAGTGAAGACCCTAACAAGATGGTGTTGCCACTTCTGTTATCTGCACTTGCTGATGAAAAGAACAAGGATTTCGCAGTTGTCCTTTGCGGCTATAAAGACAAACTCGATAAGATGATAGAACAGAATCCCGGCCTATACTCCAGATTTGTGAATCGCTTCGAGTTCAAAGATTACACTCTCGATGAGCTTACCGAGATAGGAATCCGTTACCTAAAGTCCTTTGGGCACACCTTTTCTTTAGACGGTTTGGCAGCTTTCCGCGAGGAACTATCAAAGGCAATGGCGAGCAGAACAAAGACATGGGCAAATGCACGTTCTGTAAAGAGTATAATAGAGAACTGTTACGTAAAACGAGCTATGCGATATGGCAAAGGCGGAACATTGGATAGAGAGATAACAGCAGAAGATATATGCTCCATCCCTTATGAGCGTCGCAATAAAATCGGATTTAACCTGTGATACTAATAAGTCGATTATAGTGTGCCTACAATGTGCCTACAACTTTGAAATATTTAGGAAACAAAAATCCCGTAAGTAATTAACTTACAGGACTTTAACTTTTGGGTGCCCGGACGGACTCGAACCGTCGACATTCAGAACCACAATCTGACGCTCTAACCAACTGAACTACGGGCACCATCTGAATAGCGGGTGCAAAGGTAGTCTTTTTCTTCCGAACTGCCAAATATTTCGCCGATTTTTTTGCAAAAATCACATTTTATCGTTGAATTATCGTTGAATAATGTGTCTTGTCGTACACTTTTCTTCGATAGAATTCAACGCTTTACGGGGATGGAGCGTCACCAACCACCGGAAGAAGCGTCACCAACCTGAGGAAGGAGTCGCTCCGACCTATGGTTGATGAAGTACAACAGTCCGCTATCGGTGAGGGTTTTGAGGGAAAAGAGGGATTACTCGTATGCGAAATGACGACCTGGATCGTCGATGCTCCATTTGCAGAAATAACTCTCTATCTGACGAATCATGTCTGTTGCGTTTGTGGCCTTTAAATTCATACTTTGTCCCATGCGCAGGTTCTTGACATTGGACAGGTAAAGGCTGTTTTCCTTATATAGACTGAAAATAATGTTGTTCGCAGAGTATCTCTTGATTTTTCTTTCTTCCGGTTCCTCGTCTATTATGTAGAACGAATTATCGCTACTGAATGAGAGCTTGACAGCCCCTTTTGTCTTTGGGGCTAAGGTTTTTGCAGATTCTTTTTTCGGGGCAGGACTGTCTCCGGACAACAAGAAAGGAATACTGCAAAAGCCTATCACAACTTTTAAGACATATAACGCAGCCACTCCAAGAATCCACAGAACAAAGCCGAGGGCAAGCAAACTAAAGAAAATAGAAATAAGCTCCATATAGTTCCTTCTCTCCTTTTTGTTGCAAAATTAATATTAATTTCTGACACGGCCAAATGAATTTCCTGATTTCTGGCTGCAGGGGAGTCGATGTCATTTTTTTTCTTGTTTACAAAATTATTTGAAAAGGTACTCTTTCTTTTGCCCGTTTTTTTGTAATTTTGCATTCGTTATTTAGAATGGATGAGGTGATAACAAGCATTCAAAGAAACATAAAAAAAGACATGAAAAGAACATTCTTATTATTCACTCTGATGTTGACATCCGCCATGGCGTGGGGGCAGGGTAAACGCTCGTCGCAGGAAGGCAATGATACCTCGATAGTCAGCATTGGGCTTCAAAAGGCTGATTTTATGGACAACAACACATCGGATGCCATGAAGATACGGGTGTCAGACGGAACAAACACTATCGTCTACGAACTGAATGAAACCAGCGCAGCCAAGTCGCTCTATCAGATGCTGCCCTTGGAGGTAGCGGTGCAGGACTACGGCAGCAACGAGAAAATATTCTATCCGCCCATGGCTGTCAGCCATGGAGCCGACTGCATCGAGGGCGATTGTCCTGCCGGAACGCTGGCACTGTTCTCGCCATGGGGTAATGTCGTGATGTACTATGGTGCTGCCAGCCGCTACAGCGGACTCTATATCCTCGGCAAAGCCGTTGACGGTGCCGCAGGTGTCAGGAACCTCTCAGGGACTATTCGGGTGGAGGCCGCCGGTGGTGCATCCGGCGTTGCCGCCGTCACAGTTGCTGCCGTGCACTCCTGTTCGCCTGAATATACTTTGAACGGTGTTCGTCCTTCTGCCGGTCACAAGGGCGTCGTCATCAAAGGCGGAAGGAAATACGCGAAATAAAAATCGTCTGCGTCAACGCTGCTTTCGTCTCCGCGTTGCTGACGGGCTGACACAAAAAAGACTCCTTTCCAAACCGTAAGTCTGAAAAGGAGTCTTGTTTTTAGGGTTTACTTGATGAGGTCTACCGAGCGTTTGAGGAACTTGTCCAAAGCCTCACCCTTCAGCAGACCGTTCTGCAGCAAGGCCAGGTCGATGAGCTGGTGAACGATGTCGTTCTTCGTGGCATAGTCGGTGAGCACCTGCTGCTTCTTGTGCTTCTGCTCCTCGACGGCCTTCTCGCACTCGGTCTTCATGTCCTTGTCGTCCTGAGTGAGTTCCTCGGGCTTCTTCTTCTCCTGCTGCTGGCGTATGGCGGCCAGTCGGGCCTCCTGGCCCTTCAGTTCAGAGAGGATGGGCTTCAGTGTTTCGTCGGTAGCAGCCTTTGTGTCGTCGAGCACCCGCTTTACCAATGGGTGGTCGCTGTTGAGCACGAGGTTCAGCGAGTCCGGCATCTGTCCGTAGAAGTTCATGCCGGGCTGGAAGCGGCTCATCTCCTTCATGCGGCGCATCCATTCGTTCTGGGTGATGACAACAGGACGCTGCTCTGCGCCAAGCGACTGCACTTCGACCATGAATTCCGTCTTTTCCATCTTCGGCATCTGCGAGCGGAATACCTCTGACAAATTGGCAGACTCGTCGTCGGTGAGCGCAGACTTCGGCTGGTCGTCCTTCTGAATGAGGCGGTCGATGATGTCGGCGTCGACACGTGTGAAGCGGCTCTTCTCAAACTTCTGCTCCAGCGTCTGGATGGTGGGCACGTCGAGCTGGCCGTCAAGCAGCAGCACGGAGTAGCCCTTGTCACGGGCAGCACTGATGTAGGAATACTGCTCGTCACGGTCGGTGGCATAGAGGTAGATGAGGTTGCCGTCCTTGTCCTTCTGTGCTCCCTCGATGAGGGCTTTGTACTCGTCGAAGGTGAAGTGCTTGCCGTCGACATCCTTGAAGAGTGCGAAATCCTTGGCGCGGTCGTAGAACGACTCCTCGCTGAGGATGCCGTAGTTGATGAAGAGTTTCAGGTCGTCCCATTTCTCTTCATACTGCTTGCGGTCCTCCTTGAAGATGCTTTGCAGACGGTCGGCCACTTTCTTGGTGATGTAGGTCGAAATCTTCTTCACCTCACGGTCGCTCTGCAGATAAGAGCGTGAAACATTCAGCGGAATGTCGGGCGAATCAATGACGCCGTGCAGCAGGGTGAGGAACTCCGGCACGATGCCCTCCACCTGGTCGGTGACGAAGACCTGGTTGCAGTAGAGCTGTATCTTGTTGCGCTGCAGGTCGATGTTCGACTTGATGCGGGGGAAATAGAGAATACCCGTGAGGTTGAAGGGATAGTCGACGTTGAGGTGAATCCAGAACATCGGCTCGTCCGACATCGGGTAGAGCGTGCGGTAGAACGACTTGTAGTCTTCGTCTTTCAGTGTCGAGGGAGCTTTTGTCCACAGCGGCTCCACGCTGTTGATGACGTTGTCCTCCTGGGTGTCAACCATTTTCTTCTCATCGCTGGACCACTTCTGCTTCTTGCCGAAAGCTACGGGTACGGCCATGAACTTGCAGTATTTATTAAGCAGCTGACTGATGCGCTCGCGCTCCAGGAATTCCTTGCAGTCGTCGTCGATATACAGGATGATGTCGGTGCCGCGGTCTGTCTTGTCTGCCTCGTCTATCTCGTAGGCAGGGCTGCCGTCGCAGCTCCACTTGACGGCCTTTGCACCCTCCTTGTAGGAGAGTGTGACAATCTCGACCTTCTTCGACACCATAAAGCTGGAGTAGAAACCCAGTCCGAAGTGTCCGATGATGTTGTTGGCGTTGTCCTTGTACTTCTCCAAGAAGTCGTTGACTCCAGAGAATGCTATCTGGTTGATATACTTGTCAATCTCCTCCTCGGTCATGCCGATGCCGCGGTCGGAGATGGTCAGCGTGCCCTTGTCAGCGTCCAGGCTGACACGCACCGTCAGGTCGCCCTGTTCGCCCTTGAACTCGCCCTGCTGGGCCAGCGTTTTCAGCTTCTGCGTGGCGTCGACGGCGTTGGACACCATCTCGCGCAGGAATATTTCGTGGTCTGAATAGAGAAACTTTTTGATGACGGGGAAGATGTTCTCGGTAGTAACCCCGATGTTACCTTTTTGCATGTTCTGATGTTATAACTTGATTAAACTTTTTGATCGTAAAATAGCAAATATCGTGCCATATTCAAAAAAAAGTAGTACCTTTGCACCCAAATTCAAATGAAACGATGATGAAAAGAAGGTGGCACTGCAAGTCCGGGCAACAGCCTACGGAGTTTGACAAGCGCATCATGTATTTAGAGAACAAGGGGGGCCTGGTGCCTACACCGGACCTGGTGAAGACACCGGAGCAGGTGGAAGGCATCCGCCGCGCCGGAGTGGTGAACACGGGGGTGCTGGACGCCGTGGGCGAGGCCATCCATGTCGGCATGTCGACGCTGGAGATAGACCAGATATGCCGCGACTACTGCGATTGCCACGGTGCCATCCCGGCCTGCCTGAACTACGGCGGCGACGAGGAGACGGTGCCGTTTCCCATGAGTGTCTGCACGAGCATCAACGAGGTGGTGTGCCACGGCATTCCCAAGGCGGATGATATACTGCAGGAGGGCGACATCATCAACGTCGACTTCACCACCATCCTGGACGGTTACTACGCTGACGCCTCGCGTATGTATATAATAGGTAAGACGACGCCCGAGAAGGAGCAGCTGGTGCGCGTCACCAAGGAGTGTCTGGAGATTGGCATGGAGGCTGCCAAGCCTTGGGGCTATGTCAACGATATAGGCAGGGCCATCGAGAAGCACGCCAAGAAGTATCACTACGGCGTGGTGCGCGACTTGTGCGGTCATGGGGTAGGGCTTGACTTCCACGAAGAGCCCGAGGTGGCCCACTTCTCGCAGCGCGGAAAGGGCATGCTGCTGGTGCCGGGCATGGTGTTCACCATCGAGCCGATGATTAACATGGGGACATGGCGGGTTTTCATTGATGCCGACGACCCGTACGGCTGGGAAGTCATCTCGGAGGACGAGCAGCCTTCGGCCCAGTGGGAGCATACGCTGCTGATGACGGAGCATGGCGTGGAGGTGCTGACGTACTGATTTCCGTGTAATCCTGTAATTCCGTTATTCCGAAAAAAGATGAACGATATATATATATTAGGTATAGAGTCGAGTTGTGACGACACGTCGGCCGCCGTGCTGCACAACGATGTGCTGCTGTCGAACGTCACGGCGTCACAGGCCGTCCATGAGTCCTACGGCGGCGTAGTGCCTGAGCTGGCCAGCCGTGCTCATCAGCAGAACGTCGTGCCGGTGGTTCACGAGGCCATCAAGCGCGCCGGCATCACCAAGGAGCAGCTGTCGGCTGTGGCCTTCACCCGTGGTCCCGGACTGATGGGCTCACTGCTGGTCGGTGTTAACTTTGCCAAGGGCTTTGCCCGTTCGTTAGGCATTCCTCTCATCGATGTCAACCACCTGCAGGGGCATGTGATGGCGCACTTTATCAAAACGCCAGACGAGGCTGCCAACATCCCTCCTTATCCCTTCCTCTGCCTGCTGGTGAGTGGCGGCAACTCCCAGATTGTATTAGTACGTGCCTACAACGACATGGAGGTGCTGGGACAGACTATTGACGATGCTGCAGGCGAGGCTATCGACAAGTGCTCGAAAGTCATGGGCCTGGGTTATCCCGGCGGTCCCATCATCGACCGTCTGGCCCGTCAGGGCAATCCGAAGGCTTACCAGTTCGCAGAACCTCACATTCCGGGCTTGGACTACAGTTTCTCGGGGCTGAAGACCTCCTTCCTCTACAGCTTACGCAAGTGGATAGAGGAAGACCCCGACTTCATAGCGCACCACAAGGAGGACATTGCGGCATCGCTGGAATGGACAGTTGTGGACATTCTGATGAAGAAGCTCCGTCAGGCCGTTAAGCAGACAGGTGTCAAACATGTAGCTGTGGCCGGCGGTGTTAGTGCCAACAATGGGTTGCGTAATGCTTTCCACGACCATGCCCGCCGCTACGGATGGACGGTCTATATACCCAAGTTCAGCTATACCACCGACAATGCTGCCATGATAGGTGTCGTGGGGTACTACAAGTATTTGGACGGCGAGTTCTGCTCCATAGATGCTCCAGCATTTTCGAGAGTGACGTTCAAGTAGCCGGACCGCTTAAATCGTAAATTGTAAATCGTAAAATCGTAAATAAGAACAGATGGATTTTGAAAGCAAGATTATCAGCAGAGAGATCAGCCAGCTGCTGTGGGAGATGGAGAAAACCGTGAGCACGGCAGAAAGCTGCACGGGAGGGCGCATTGCCGAGGCCATCATCTCGGTGCCTGGAGCTTCAAAGTATTTTAAAGGCGGCATCATATCCTATGTCGACGAGGTGAAGGAAAACATGCTTGGAGTCAGTGCCGATGTGTTGGCCGAGAAAACGGCAGTGTGTGAGGAAGTGGCCTGCCAGATGGTAGCCGGTGCATGCAAGACGCTGAACACGGACTATGCCGTCTCGGCCACAGGTTTTGCCGGGCCTACGGGAGGCACCAAGGACATCCCCGTCGGCACCATCTGGCTTGCCGTCGGCACACCAGAGCGTCAGGTGGCCAAGGTGGTGCAGGAAGACTACGGACGTGACATCAACCTTGCCATTGCCACCAATCATGCCATGCAGATGTTGCTCGACTTCATCAAGGAAGAGGCAAAATCGCTGGAAGTAGTGACGGAAGGATAGAGCGGATGGTTAAAAAAACTTAATAGTCAGATATTTCTCTGAGCTTTAAACTTTAAACTCTAAACTTTTTAGTACCTTTGCACCCTGTTTGGAATAAGTTATAATTTAAGGAACAAATAAAAGTAGATAGAGATGTCTAAAATTTGTCAGATTACGGGAAAGACGGCACAGCGTGGTAACAATGTGTCGCACTCAAAGCACCGCACAAAGCGCGTCTTTGACGTTAACCTGTTCAGCAAGAAGTTCTACTATGTCGAGGAGGCTTGCTGGATTCAGTTGAAGATCAGCGCCGCTGGTCTGCGTATGATTAATAAAGTGGGTCTGGACGCTGCCCTGAAGCAGGCTGTTGCCAAGGGTTATGTTGACTGGAAGGACATTAAAGTAATAGGAGACTAACAACTATGGCAGGAAAGAAAGCAAAGGGTAACCGCGTTCAGGTCATTCTGGAATGCACGGAGATGAAGGAGAGTGGACTCCCCGGAACAAGCCGTTACATCACCACCAAGAACCGTAAGAACACTCCCGAGAGAATGGAACTGAAGAAGTATAATCCCATCCTGAAGCGCATGACTGTGCATAAGGAGATTAAATAATCCGAATTAGAGCATGGCAAAGAAAACCGTTGCAACCCTCCATGAAGGCTCGAAGGATGGTCGCGCATACACAAAGGTAATCAAGATGGTAAAGAGCCCCAAGACTGGAGCTTACATCTTCGACGAGCAGATGGTTCCTAACGAGGCTGTTAAGGACTTCTTTAAGAATTGAGAATAAAAAACTAAATAGAAAAGGCTGAAATCCTATGCGGTTTCAGCTTTTTTTATTACCTTTGCGCTGTAAATAGGAATATTATGGGTATTTTTGGTTTCTTCAATAAAGAGAAAAAAGAGACGTTGGATAAAGGTCTTGAGAAGACCAAGACCAGTGTTTTCGATAAATTGGCGCGTGCCGTGGCCGGCAAGTCGAAGGTTGATGACGATGTTCTCGACAATTTGGAAGAGGTGCTCATCACCTCGGACGTAGGTGTGGAGACGACGCTGAAAGTCATTGAGCGCATCGAGGAGCGTGTGGCACGCGACAAGTATGTCAGCACCAACGAACTGAACGGCATTCTGCGCGACGAGATAGCAGCACTGCTGGCAGAGAACAATAGTGAAGACAACGACAACTGGGACCTGCCCGGCGACCATAAGCCTTATGTAATCCTGGTAGTTGGCGTCAACGGGGTGGGTAAGACCACAACCATTGGCAAACTGGCATGGCAATTCAAGCAGGCAGGCAAGAAAGTCTGTTTGGGAGCTGCTGACACCTTCCGCGCTGCGGCTGTAGAGCAGTTATGCATTTGGGGGGAGCGCGTGGGTGTCCCTGTTGTTAAGCAGCAGATGGGGTCCGACCCTGCATCTGTAGCTTTCGACACCCTGCAGAGTGCCAAGGCCAATGGCGTTGATGTCGTGCTTATCGACACCGCCGGCCGCTTGCACAATAAGGTAGGGCTGATGAACGAATTGAAGAAAATCAAGGAGGTCATGAAGAAGGTGCTGCCTGAGGCTCCTGACGAAGTATTGCTGGTTCTGGACGGCTCAACAGGACAGAATGCCTTCGAGCAGGCTCGCCAGTTTGCGGCAGTGACCCAGATAACGAGTTTGGCCATCACCAAACTGGACGGTACGGCTAAGGGTGGTGTGGTTATCGGTATCTCCGACCAGTTGAAGGTGCCCGTCAAATACATCGGGTTGGGTGAAGGAATGACAGATTTGCAGTTGTTCAACAAACGCCAGTTTGTGGACTCACTGTTCAAAAGTTGAGTTTATTGCTTTTTGTTGCGGAGATGGTCAAGAAACCTACAATAGATTTCATAACGCTTGGGTGCTCGAAGAATCTGGTGGACAGCGAGAGGCTTATGGCACTCTTTGAGTCTTGTGGCTATCATGTCACTCATGACAGTGAAAACCCACAAGGCGAAATAGTGGTTGTCAACACATGTGGTTTCATAGAAGATGCCAAGCAGGAAAGCATCGATACCATCTTAGAATTTGCTCAGGCCAAAGCAGAAGGGCGACTGAAGCGTATCTATGTGATGGGTTGCCTGTCAGAACGTTATCTGGCAGACCTTGAAGCAGAGATACCAGAGGTGGACGGTTGGTATGGCAAGTTCAACTATCGCCAGCTTGCTGAAGATTTGAAAGCCCCGCTTCCAATCACCGAGGAGCCTTCGTCAGTTTTCCGAAAGCTTACCACCCCCTCTCATTATGCTTATCTTAAAATCAGTGAAGGTTGCGACCGTCACTGTGCTTATTGTGCCATTCCGCTGATTACGGGACATCATAGGAGTCGTCCGATGGATGAAATCCTTAATGAAGTAAGTTGGTTGGTGAGCCAGGGCGTCAGAGAACTGCAGGTGATAGCTCAGGAACTGACCTATTATGGTGTTGACATTGACGGGCGACAGCACATTGCCGAACTGGTAGAGCGTATGGCTGATATCGAAGGTGTGGAGTGGATTCGTCTGCATTATGCCTATCCGGCCCACTTCCCTTGGGACCTTTTGCGCGTAATGCGAGAGCGGCAGAATGTATGCAACTATCTGGATATTGCTCTTCAACATGTCACAGACCACATGTTATCGCGTATGAGACGGCAGTTCACCCGTCAGGAAACATACGAAATGATAGAGCGCATGCGTAAGGAAGTTCCCGGCATTCATCTGCGCACCACGCTGATGGTTGGTTTCCCGGGAGAGACGGATGATGACTTCCGCGAACTGGTGGATTTTGTCAAGTGGGCACGTTTTGAACGCATGGGAGCCTTTGCTTACTCAGAGGAAGACGGAACCTATTCGGCAGAGCACTATACTGACGATGTGCCTGCTGAGGTGAAACAGCAGCGGCTTGACAAGCTGATGCGCGTTCAGCAAAATATTTCCGCAGAGTTAGAGGCGCAGAAGATAGGTCAGACGCTGAAGGTTGTCATAGACAGGAAAGAAGGAGAGTGGTATGTAGGACGTACCGAGTTCTGCTCGCCAGAGGTAGATCCGGAGGTGCTGATTCCGAGTAGTGAACACCTGACCATAGGCTGTTTCTACGAGGCTCGCATCACTGATGCCGAAGAATTTGACTTATATGCAACGACAAGACTATGAATAACAAGGAATTTATTACCGAACTTGCTGCTCGTACTGGCTACACGCCTAAGGACACCCAGAAGTTGGTGAACAATATCATCAATGCAATGGGAGATGCCTTTCAGGAGGACAGTGCCGTGTTGGTTCCTAATTTCGGGACGTTCGAGGCTAAGAAGAAGTTGGAGCGTGTCATCGTCAACCCTTCTACGGGACAACGTATGTTGGTGCCGCCTAAATTGGTGTTGTCGTTCAAACCAAATCAGTCGTGGAAGGACAAATTGAAAGGAGGTGGCAGGTAGGTCTATGGGAAAACTGACAATACAAGAGATTGCAGCTGTGCTGATGGAAAAGAACGGCATGGATAAGTCGGATGCCAACCGATTTACTGCAGCAATGTTTTCCTTGATACAGGAACGTTTAGAGACTGACCAGATAGTCAAGGTGAAAGGTTTCGGCACTTTCAAGATTATTGGTGTTGAAGCCCGCGAGAGTGTTAGCGTTCGCACAGGTGAACGAGTGGTCATCGACGGTCATTCTAAAGTTACTTTCACGCCGGATGCCACAATGAAGGAACTGGTCAACAAGCCTTTCTCTCAGTTTGAGACGGTGGTGCTGAACGAAGGTGTCGAGTTTGACGACATGAAGGATGAGGAGCCTGTACTCGATTCGGAGGCAGAGACAGAAAGCGAGGAACAGGTAACTGAAGCAGAATTGGTAGAAGAAGTTCCAGTGGTTGCCCCTTTGGTAGAGATGGATGTCCCTGAGTCCGAACCTGAGCCTGAACCGAAATCAGAGCCCGAGTCCGTATCTGCCCCTGAGCCTGCCCCAGAACCTGAATCAGAGCCGGTACCAGAATTCGTTACCAGCCATTTGCATAAGCATATCAAAGAGAAGAAACGCTCGTGGAGTTGGCTGCGTAATCTGCTTGGAATTCTTGTCTTGATGGCATTATCGGCCCTTGGAGGATATTACTATGCTGAAATGACGAGGGCGGTGGCTCCTGATGTCTTACCCGATACCGTCTATGTAAAGGAAGTGGTTAAGGCAAAGGCCGACACATTGAAGAAAGCCGATGTAGAGAAAAATGTTCCGCTTACTGAGAGTGATAAGCAGAAAGATGCTAAGCATGAAGATATGCCAGAGGTGAAACCTGCAGAAAAGACGGTGCCGAAACCTGTTGAGAAGAAGTCAGCAGCTACCCCCGCAGAGACTGCTGACAAATATGCCCAAAAGGATGCCCGTGTGCGTTATGGAGCCTATCGCATTGTGGGGCTTGACCACGAAGTGAAGGTACTGGCAGGACAGACTTTCTACAGCATCTGCCGTGCCAATCTTGGTCCTGACATGGAGTGTTATGTTGAAGTGTATAATAACCTTCCTCAGAATCCTACTGTCAAGGCTGGTCAGATCATAAAGATTCCCAAGCTTGAGTTGAAGAAGAAACGCAAGTAGTCCCTGGTGGGTTTTGCTTTGTTTTTACACCTATTCTGAAAGTTTCCTAAAATATAAGTTTTGGGAAACTTTTTTAATATTATTTAGGTATGCGGGCGCACGTAATACGCGCGGAAATGCGTACATTTGCAGCTTGAAATCAAGAAAACAATAATTTTGTAATTTGTAAAATATCATGGCAGAAGCTATTGACATCCGTGAGTTAAACATCCGGATAGAACAACAGAGTGGATTCGTGACCAACCTTGTGACGGGCATGGATCAGGTAATCGTAGGACAGAAGCACTTGGTGGATTCGTTGCTTATCGGTTTGCTGAGTGATGGCAACATCCTGTTGGAGGGAGTGCCTGGCTTGGCCAAGACGTTGGCCATCAAGACGCTGGCACAACTGATAGATGCTACGTACAGTCGCATTCAGTTCACCCCCGACCTGTTACCTGCCGACGTGACGGGTACGATGATCTACTCGCAGAAGGACGAGAGATTTCAGGTGAAGCGTGGTCCCGTGTTTGCCAATTTTGTGCTGGCTGACGAGATAAACCGTGCGCCGGCCAAAGTGCAGAGCGCCCTGTTGGAAGCGATGCAGGAAAAGCAGGTGACCATCGGCTCCGAGACTTTCGACCTTCCGAACCCATTCTTGGTCATGGCTACCCAGAACCCTATCGAGCAGGAGGGTACTTATCCGTTGCCTGAAGCCCAAGTAGACCGCTTTATGCTGAAGGTGGTCATCGGCTATCCCACCATAGAGGAGGAGAAGAAGATTATCCGTGAGAACATCGGCGAGGGCCTGCCCAAAGTGACACCGGTGACGACAGCGGCAGAGATATTGAAAGCCCGTCAGGTAGTGCGTGAGGTCTATCTGGACGAGAAGATAGAACAGTACATTGCCGACATCGTGTTTGCCACCCGTTATCCGGACCGTTATGGTCTGAAGGAAATGAAAGACCTGATTTCCTTTGGCGGTTCTCCCCGTGCCAGTATCAATCTGGCCAAGGCTGCCCGTGCCTATGCGTTCATAAAGCGTCGTGGCTACGTGGTACCCGAAGACGTTCGTGCTGTGTCTCATGATGTGTTACGCCACCGTATTGGCTTGACTTACGAGGCTGAAGCTTCCAATGTGACCAGCGAGGAAATCGTTTCAAAGATTATCAATAAGGTGGAAGTTCCTTAATGGAGACATCAGAGATTATAAAGAAAGTTCGTAAGATTGAGATTAAGGCTCGTGGTCTGAGCTCAAACGTCTTTGCCGGACAGTACCATTCGGCCTTCAAGGGTAGGGGTATGGCGTTCAGCGAGGTGCGTGAGTACCAGTATGGCGACGATGTTCGTGACATTGACTGGAATGTGACCGCCCGCTTTCACCGCCCCTATGTCAAGGTGTTTGAAGAGGAGCGTGAGCTTACTGTCATGTTGCTCATCGATGTCAGCGGGTCGCTCGACTTCGGTACACAGCGGCAGATGAAACGCGACATGGTGACGGAGATAGCTGCCACCATAGCCTTCTCAGCCATCCAGAATAACGACAAGATTGGTGTGGTGTTCTTCTCAGACCGCATAGAGAAGTACATTCCGCCCAAGAAGGGACGCAAGCATATCCTCTATATCATCCGCGAACTGCTTGACTTCAAGCCCGAATCCCACCGTACCGACGTGAAGCAGGCGTTAGAGTTCCTGACCAGCGTGTCGAAACGCCGCTGTACGGCTTTCGTTCTCAGCGACTTCTACGACCGTCAGGACTTTCTTCAACCCCTGCAGATAGCCAATCGTAAGCATGATGTGGTGGCCTTGCAGGTCTATGACCTGTGTGCCCGTGAGTTGCCTGATGTTGGCTTGATGCGTGTGGTCGATGCTGAGACAGGATTTGAGCAGTACATTGACACCAGTAGCCGCCGCCTTCGTCAGGCTCACGAGCGTTATTGGCGTCAACGTCAGGACTTGTTACGAGAGACGATGAACAAGAGCAATGTTGATTTGGTGTCGATAGCAACTAATGAGGACTATGTGAAAGCCCTTTTGATGCTGTTTAAACAAAGAAGTTAGATGAAGAGAATACTGTTGTTTATATTCTTGGTCACCAGCTGGTTGAGCTCTGTTGCGCAAGTAAGCGTGCAGGCCAGTATCAACCCTATTGAAATGATGATTGGCGAGCAGGCTGTGGTCACACTGACCGTTCAGGCTGCCGATAATGCCAAGGTGGAGTGGCCGTCGCTGAAGCCGCGCCAGCAACTTGTTCCAGGGGTTGAAGTGCTCAATTTCCACCATCCCTCCAATCATACCATGACGCTGGTGCTGACCTCGTTCGACGGCAATCTTTATCCCTTGCCTCCTTTTAAGGTGAAGGTCGATGGCAAGGAAGTGCAGACCGAGCAGCTGGCCTTGAAAGTTGTTGAGGTCGAGGTGGACACCACACAGCTGAACAAATTCTACGGTCCCAAAGACGTTCAGGACAATCCGTTCCTCTGGAGCGAGTGGTCACCGGCTTTCTGGCTGAGTGTGCTCATGCTGGTGATGATAGCCATTGGCTACTGGTTCTATCTGCGTCTGCGTGACAATAAGCCCGTCATTGCTCATATTAAGATAGTGAAGCGCCTGTTGCCGCATCAGAAGGCTATGAAGGAGATAGAACAGATTAAGGCCGACAAGATGGTTAGTGCTGAAAACCCCAAGGAATATTATACCAAGCTGACAGACACCCTGCGCAAGTACATCGAAGAACGTTATGGTTTCTCGGCCATGGAGATGACCAGTTCGGAGATTATTGAGCGGCTGACATCCGATGGCGACCAGCAGTCACTTTCGGAACTCCGCCAGCTTTTCATGACTGCTGACCTGGTGAAGTTTGCTAAGTATTCCACCATGATAAACGAAAACGATGCCAATCTGGTCAATGCCATCGACTTCATTAATCAGACCAAGCTCGAAAACCAGCCTCAGGAGGAGGTCGAGCGTCCGCAATTGTCCGAGGCAGACCAGCGTTCTCAGCAGGAGCGTCGTGTGCTGAAGACTGTCATTTGGTGTTTCGCCTTGGTGTCGTCAGCTCTGTTCTGCTTTGTTGTCTACAAGGTTTGGCAGCTGCTGGTCTGACTTCATGTGTCGTAAACGGTATGGATTAACGATAACAACGAAAGAACGTAAATAATGGAATTTGCCAATAAAGAATATCTGTTTCTGCTGCTTCTGCTGATACCTTATATCATTTGGTATCTGATGTATAGGAAGAAGAGCGAGCCTACGATGCGCCTGAGCGATACCAATGCCTACCGTTATGCTCCGCGCTCGTGGAAGGTGACGCTGATGCCCCTGCAGCCGCTGTTGCGCATGGCCGTCTTTGTGCTGTTAGTGCTCGTCATGGCTCGTCCGCAGACGCAGAATTCCTGGAAGAACCAGTCAGTAGAGGGCATTGACATCATGTTGGCCATGGACGTCTCCACCTCCATGTTAGCTGAGGATTTGAAGCCTAACCGTATAGAGGCTGCCAAGCAAGTCGCTGCCGAGTTCATTGCCGGTCGTCCCGACGACAACATCGGATTGAGCATCTTTGCCGGTGAGGCTTTTACCCAGTGTCCTATGACTACTGACCATGCCTCGCTGTTGTCGCTGTTGCAGAACGTGCGTACCGACATTGCTGCTCGCGGACTGATAGAAGACGGTACAGCCATCGGTATGGGACTGGCTAATGCTGTCAGTCGTCTGAAAGACTCTAAGGCCAAGAGCCGTGTGGTCATTCTGCTTACTGACGGTTCCAACAACCGTGGTGACTTGTCGCCTATGACTGCTGCCGAGATTGCCAAGAGTCTGGGCATTCGTGTTTACACCATTGGTGTGGGCACCAACAAAGTCGCTCCTTATCCTATGCAGGTGGCAGGAGGTGTTCAGTATGTCAACATTCCTGTCGAGATTGACAACAAGACGCTTGGCGACATAGCTGCTGCTACAGACGGCGACTTCTACCGTGCCACCAACAACCGCGAGCTCCAGAACATCTACAAGGAAATCGACAAGTTGGAGAAGTCGAAGCTGAACGTCAAGAAGTTCAGCCGCCGCTACGAGGCCTACCAGCCTTTTGCTGCTGCTGCCGTCCTGTTGCTGTTGCTGGAGATTTTGTTGCGCATCACCGTTTTCCGCAAGCTGCCGTAAGCGTTTAATTGAAAAAAGTAAAATAATAAATATTAAGTATTTACCGTGTTTCGATTTGAAGACCCTACATATCTCTATCTCTTAGCAGTCGTGCCACTGCTGTTCATCATCCGTTGGCTGATGGTTCGCCAACAGAAGAAACGGCTGCGCCGTTTTGGCGACCCTGAGTTGGTGCGTCAGTTGATGCCCGATGTGTCCCGTTTCCGTCCCGCAGTCAAGTTTTGTTTGCTGGCAGGAGCTTTGGCTTTGCTCATCGTCATGCTGGCCCGTCCCCAGCTTGGTACGAAGATCAGCCATGAGAAGCGTACGGGCATTGAGACCATCATCTGTTTAGACATCAGCAATTCGATGCTGGCCGAGGATGTGGCCCCCAGCCGTTTGGAGCGTTCTAAGATGATGGTTGAAAACCTGATTGACCATTTCACCAATGACAAGATTGGTCTCATCGTTTTTGCCGGCAATGCCTTCGTCCAACTGCCCATTACCAGCGATTATGTCAGTGCTAAGATGTTCCTGTCAGGCATCGACCCGTCGATGATGGCTACCCAGGGCACCGACATTGCTGCTGCTATCAGTATGGCCTCCCACAGTTTCACCCAACAGGAAGGTGTTGGCAAGGCTATCATCGTCATTACCGACGGTGAAGACCATGAGGGTGGTGCTATGGAGGCTGCCAAGGAAGCCTTAGATAAAGGCATGAACACCTATGTTCTGGGTGTGGGTTCGCCCCAGGGTGCACCTATTCCTACCGGAAATGGTGACTATCTGAAGGACAATACAGGTCAGACCGTCATGACAGGTCTGAATGAGGAGATGTGTCGTCAACTGGCCGATGCCGGCCACGGTGCCTATATCCATGTCGAGAATAACAGCCATGCTCAGGAACAGCTCGACAACGAGTTGGACAAGTTGGCCAAGAAGGAGATTTCAAGTACCATCTACAGCGACTTCGATGAGCAGTTCCAGGCTGTGGGCATCTTGGTACTGTTATTGCTCATCATCGAGGTTTGCATTTTGGAAATCAAGAATCCCATGCTGAAGAACGTGTCGCTGTTCAAACGCAGCCGTAAAACTGTAGCACTGCTACTGTTGTTGCTGGCGGCAACAGGAGCACAGGCCCAGACCGACCGCCAGTTGGTGCGTCAGGGTAACAAACAGTTTCGTCTTGGCAATGCCGCTGAGGCTGAGGTGTCTTACCGGAAGGCAGTCGAGAAGAACCAGCGCAACCCGCAAGCTAACTATAACTTGGGCAATGCACTGATGCAGCAACGCAAGGACTCGCTGGCTATCATGCAGTACGAGAAGGCCGCCAAGCTGGAGACCAATCCCTTGCGTCGTGCCCAAGCCTATCACAATATGGGTGTTATCTGTCAGCAGCACCAGATGTTTAGTGAGGCCATAGAGGCTTACAAAGAAGCCCTGCGCAACAACCCTACTGACGATCAGACACGCTACAACCTTGCACTCTGCAAGCGTCAGCAGCAGAACCAACAGCAGAATCAGAACCAGCAGAACCAGGATCAGCAGAAAAAGAACCAAGACCAGCAGCAGCAAGACCGGCAGCAAAAGCAGGATCAGCAGAAACCCCAGCCAGACCGCCAGCAGATGAGCAAGGAGAATGCCGAGCAGTTGCTCAATGCAGCCATGCAGGAAGAGAAGCAGACCCAAGAGCGTATGAAGAAAGCCCAGCAACAACCGCAGCGGCGCCAGCTTCAGAAGAACTGGTAACTCCTGTGTAAATGAGAAATAAGAAAAATGAAAATGAGAAATGAAGAAATGAACTTCACAAGATATATTGAAATAGGACAAAGGAGAGGACGTTGGGCGATGAGGCTACTATTGGCATTTTTCATTACCCACAGTTCACTGCTCATTTCGTCAGCCCAGACGCTGACGGGCCGTGCTCCCTCGCAGGTTGCCGTAGGCGAACAGTTCCGGCTGAGCTACACGGTCAACACACAGGATGCCAAGGGCTTCCGTGCCGGAAACATCCCCGATGCCTTCGATGTTCTCATGGGACCGTCTACGTCCACGCAGTCCAGCTACCAGATGGTCAACGGCCACATGTCCAGTTCGTCCAGCATCACCTACACCTATATCCTTTCGGCTACCAAGAACGGCACGTTCACCATTCCTGCTGCCCACGTCACCGTTGATGGCAAGACCGTCACCTCCAACGAGGTGCGTGTCAAGGTGGCCGGAGATTCGCGTAACTCTCAGCAAGGCGGTCGTCAGCAGCCAAACGACAATGGTGAGGTGCGCGATGCCGGTACGGCCATATCGGGTAGCGACCTCTTCATCAAGGTCATCGCCTCCAAGCAGCGTGTCCGTGAGCAGGAGCCCATTCTGCTGACCTACAAGGTCTACACCCTTGTCGGACTGACGCAGCTCAATGGCAAGATGGCCGACCTGAAGAGCTTCTATACCCGTGAGGTGCCCCTGCCTCAAGAGAAGCAGTTCCATATAGAGAGGCTCAACGGCAAACCCTACCGCACTGTCACCTGGCAACAGTACGTACTGTTTCCCCAGTCTACGGGAAAGTTGGAAGTTCCCAGCCTGACCTATGAGGGCATCGTAGTTCAGCGTAATCGCAATGTAGACCCCTTTGAGGCATTCTTCAACGGAGGTTCCGGCTATATCGAGGTGAAAAAGCAAATCAAGGCTCCTGGCATCACCATTCAGGTAGACCCTTTGCCCCAGCGTCCTGCGGGCTTCTCTGGCGGAGTTGGTAAGTACACCATCACCGCTACCCTTGACAGGACCGAGGTAAAAGCCAACGATCCTGTCCGCTTGCGTGTTGTCGTCAGCGGCGTGGGCAATATGAAGTTGCTGAAAGAACCCGAGGTGAAGTTTCCCAAAGACTTCGACCATTACGATGCCAAGGTCACCGACCAGACCAAGCTGACCACCCAAGGACTGGAAGGCAGCATCGTCTACGACTTCTTGGCCGTGCCCCGCCATCAGGGAACCTTTGAGATTCCAGCCATACAATATACCTATTACGACACCTCTTTAGGTGACTATAAGACCGTCAGTAGCCAGCCTTTCACACTCCATGTGGCCAAAGGTTCTGGTTCGGGCGGTGCCTCAGCCTATACCGGTCAGGAAGACGTACGCCAGCTGAATAGCGACATTCGTTACATCAAGACCGGCGACACCCGCCAGCATGCTGTCGATGACTTCTTCTTTGCCTCAACCCGTTACTGGGTGACGCTGGCTGTCCTGCTGGCTGCTTTCGTTTCGTTGTTTGTCATCTTCCGTCAGCGTGCCATTGAGCGTGCCGACATTGTGAAGCAACGTGCCGGCCGTGCCAATAAGGTGGCAACCAAACGACTGAAGAAGGCCCACAAGCTGATGTCGGCAGGCAGGCAGAACGAGTTTTATGACGAGGTGCTCCGTGCGCTCTGGGGTTATGTCGGCGATAAGTTAAGCATGCCCGTTGAGCAGCTTTCACGTGAGAACATCGCCCAGCAGTTGGAGGCCCGCCATGTCTCTAATGAAACTATTCAGCAGTTCATCGGTGCTTTGGACGAGTGTGAGTACGCCCGTTATGCTCCCGGTGACGCTACAGGAAATATGAATAAGGTATATGACGCCGCCATGACGGCTATTACGAACATCGCCACAACGATGAGGAGAAAGATGTATGGTGCAAGAGGCAAGAAGCAAGAGGATGCCTCAAGCCTCAGACATTTCTCTTGCCTCTTGCTTCTTGCTGCCTCTTGCCTCTTCCCCCTTGCCTCTTCTGCTGCGGTGACCAAGGCCGAAGCCGACAGCGCTTACGTTCAGGAGCACTACCAGAAGGCGGCAGCCTGCTACGAGCAGTTGTTGCAGCGTGGTGTTTCGGCCGACCTGTACTACAACCTGGGCAACAGCTATTATCGTATGGACAACATCACGAAGGCCGTGCTGAACTACGAGCGCGCCCTGCTGCTTTCGCCCGGCGACCGTGACATCCGCTTCAACCTGCAAATGGCCAGGTCAAAGACCATCGACAAGATTACCCCGGAATCAGAGATGTTCTTTGTCACCTGGTACCACGCTGTTGTCAACGTGCAGAGTGTTGATGCCTGGGCTCGTTTGTCGTTGGTAGCCCTCGTCGTGGTCATCGTTCTGGCGCTGGTCTACCTCTTCTCCGACCGCATCTGGCTGCGCAAGGTAGGGTTCTTCGGCGGTCTTCTGCTGCTGTTGGTGTTCCTGCTCAGCAACCTCTTCGCCTGGCAGCAGAAGCACGAACTCAGCCACCGCACGGGCGCCGTCATCATCCAGTCGGCCGTCACCGTCAAGAGTACGCCCTCCGTTGGCGGCACCGACCTCTTCATTCTGCATGAAGGCACTAAGGTCTCCGTTACCGATGCCACCATGCGCCAGTGGCGACGCGTGCGTGTGGCCGACGGCAAGGAGGGCTGGCTGCAAGCAAAGGAAATAGAAATGATTTGAAACCACCATGCACGAACTCATCCAATTAGACAAGCAACTGCTGCTGACTTTGAACGGCAGCGAGAGCACGTTCCTCGACTCCCTCATCATGACGCTGACCACGGCGCAGACGTGGATACCCCTTTATTTGGCACTGCTCTACGTCGTGTGGCGCGCTCACCGCGATGTGCGCCAGACGCTGCTGGTGCTGTTGGCTGCCGGCATGTGCGTGTTGCTCGCCGGTGCTGTCGACGACGAAATCGTGAAACCCCTTGTGGCGCGCTGGCGTCCCACCCACGACCCGGAGATTGGTCATCTTGTCGATGTCGTCAATGGCTATCGCGGAGGCAACTACGGCTTCTTCTCGGCCCATGCCGCCAACACGTTCAGCATTGCCGTCTTCTTCTCGCTGATGGTACGCCGACGCTTCTTCGTCTGTGCCATGGTGGCTTGGTCGTTAGTCAACTGCTACACCCGTCTCTACCTTGGAGTCCACTATCCCGGCGACATCACTGTAGGGCTGCTCTGGGGCGGTTTCGTAGGCTGGCTTGTCTACCGGCTCTACCGCCGTTACGCCAAGCCAGCCCATTATGAGCCGCGCGACCTGCTGGTTCCTGTTGGTGTGTTGTGCCTTTTGGTGCTCTACGCCCTGGTACGTGCGGCCCTATAGTCCCTTGCCGCTTTTTTAGTACGCCTCTGCGTGCACGCCCTTGACGGCCCGTCCGCTGGGGTCGTTCATGCCCTGGAAGGCTGCGTCCCACTCCAGTGCTTTCTCCGTCGAGCAGGCCACGCTGGCCTCCGAGGGTACACTACGTGCTGCGGAGTCCGAGGGGAAGTGCTCGGCAAAGATGCTGCGGTAGTAGTATTCCTCTTTGTTCTTGGGCGGATTGACGGGGAACCGTTCAGCCGCATGTGCCATCTGCTCGTCACTGACGGCCGCAGCGGTGACGGCTTTCAGCGTGTCTATCCACGAATAGCCCACACCGTCCGAGAACTGTTCCTTCTGTCGCCAGGCCACCGCCTCGGGCAGCAAGTCGGCAAAGGCCTCCCGGACCATCTTTTTCTCTATGGTTTCCCCCCGGCACATCTTCGCCTCCGGGTTCTGGCGCATGGCCACGTCTAGAAACTCCTTGTCGAGGAAGGGCACGCGTCCCTCTACGCCCCATGCCGACAGGCTCTTGTTGGCCCGCAGACAGTCGTAGAGGTGCAACTTCGAGAGTTTTCTGACCGTCTCCTCGTGGAACTCACGGGCCGACGGAGCCTTATGGAAGTAGAGGTACCCGCCGAACACCTCGTCGGCACCCTCGCCTGAAAGCACCATCTTGATGCCCATCGACTTGATGACACGCGCCAGCAGGTACATGGGCGTCGAAGCCCGTACCGTGGTCACGTCGTAAGTCTCGATGTAGTATATGACGTCGCGTATAGCGTCAAGCCCCTCCTGAATGGTGTAGTTGATTTCGTGGTGTACGGTGCCTATGTGGTCGGCCACCAGCCGCGCCTTAGTCAGGTCCGGTGCCCCTTTCAGTCCTACGGCGAAGGAGTGCAGGCGCGGCCAGTAGGCACGCGTTTTGGAGTTGTCTTCTATGCGGTGCTCGCTGTATTTCTCGGCGATGGCGGATATGACGCTGCTGTCCAGTCCTCCAGAGAGGAGCACGCCGTAGGGGACGTCGGACATCAGCTGTCGCCTGACGGCTGCTTCCAAGGCGTCGTGTACGGCACTGACGCTGGCGGCATTGTCCTTGACGGCGTCATAGTTGAACCAGTCACGCTGATAATACCTTTTCTGTTTATAGTTTATAGTGCATAGTTCATCGTTTTTTTTATCATGAGCAGCCAACTCTGCCCCCCCCAAGAGGTAGTGTCCGGGCAGGAAGGGCTCGTAGCGGTCGCACTGCCCTTCGAGCGCTTTCAGCTCAGAGGTCACATAGACGGTGCCGTCGTTGTCGTAGCCTATATATAACGGTATCACGCCAATGGGGTCGCGGGCTATCAGAAACATGTCGCGTTCTTCGTCGTAGAGCACGAAGGCGAAGATGCCGTTGAGTTCTTCCAGGAAGTCAATGCCTTTCTCACGGTAAAGGGCGAGGATGACCTCACAGTCCGAGCCCGTCTGGAAGTCATAGTGTCCGGCAAAGCGGCGGCGGATTTCCTGATGGTTGTATATCTCGCCGTTGACGGCCAGCACCTGTTTCCTGTCGGGCGAGTAGAGGGGCTGCCCGCCGCTCTCCGGGTCTACGATGCTCAGTCGTTCGTGTGCCAGTATGGCCGATCCTCCGCAGTATATTCCACTCCAGTCAGGTCCGCGGTGACGGATTTTCTGACTCATTCTCAACGCTTTCTCACGCAGTTGTTGCGTCTGTTGCTTTACGTTCAATATTGCTACAATTCCACACATGATGACTATTTTACTATTTGACTATTTTACTATTTTACTATTATACAATTTTACTATTTGACTATTTTACGATTTATTTTCGATTTACGAATGTTCGATTTTCGATTTAATAGAGGTAGGAAGCAAGAGAATTCTCATTTGGAACGAAGTTCCATATAGTTGACAAAGGACTGGTTGACTAAGCGTACGCCGCCGGGGGTGGGGTAGTGGCCGGTGAAGTACCAGTCGCCCCGATGGTGCGGACAGGCCTGATGCAGTCCCTCAATGCTCTGGAACACCAGCTCTATAGGTGCCCGCATGCCCTCAGGGCGCAACATCTCGGCTATCTTGCGGTTGATGTCGCCGACGGTGAAGGGAGCATAGATGCGGCGTACGTGGTTGGCCGAGCAAGGGTCTTCCTTGCAGCTCCGATACACCTCGTCTGCGAGGTGCTGCATGCCACGCTCCTCTATCAAGGCCATGGCGGCGCGGAAGGCGCAGAGCTCCTCTAAGCGGGCCATGTCAATGCCGTAGAAGTCAGGGTAGCGTATCTGGGGCGCGCTGGAGACCATCACAATCTTTTTGGGATGCAGCCGGTCCAGTATCTTGAAGATGCTCTCGCGCAGCGTGGTGCCGCGCACGATGCTGTCGTCGATGATGACCAGATTGTCCGTGTCAGGCTCCAGCGAACCGTAGGTGATGTCGTAGACGTGGGCGGCCAGGTCGTTGCGTTCCGCCCCCTCGGCTATGAAGGTTCGCAGCTTGATGTCCTTCCATGCCACCTTCTCCGTGCGCACGTCGTGCCCCATCTTGCGGAACCCCTCCACCATGCCGTAGAACGCCACCTCGGCCGTGTTGGGCACAAACGAGCATACCGTGTGCTCCATGTCGCCGTCCACAGCCTGCATGATGGCTGGCGTAAGCTGTTCGCCCAGGCGCTTGCGCTCCCGGTAGATGTCGCGGTCGTTGCCGCGGCTGAAGTAGATGCGCTCAAACGAGCATGCCGTCCTCTGCCGTGCAGGCAAAACCTGCTCCAGCTGACACACGCCGCTTTTCCCCACGATGAGTGCCTCGCCCGGCAGCAGTTCCCTGACGTCCTCCGTCTGTAGGTCGAAGGTGGTCTGGATGACGGGCCGCTCCGAGGCTACGGCCACCACCTCGTCGTTCTGGTAGTAGTAGGCGGGTCGTATGCCCCACGGGTCGCGCACGGCAAAGAATCCGCCGCTGCCCGTCAGTCCGCACATGACGTAGCCGCCGTCGTAGTCAGCCAGTGTGGTGCGCAGCACGCGTGCCATGTCCACGTGTTCGTCAATGTAGTGTGTGATGTCCTGTCCCTGCAGTCCCCGCCGTACGGCTTCCTCGTAGTTTCGCTCCACCTCACGGTCCAGCCGGTGCCCCATCAGGTCGAGCGTGATGTAGGAGTCGCTGTAGATGCGTGGCGACTGTCCCTGCGCCACCATGCTCCTGAACACGTCGTCGATGTTGGTCATGTTGAAGTTGCCGCACAGGCAGAGGTTCTTAGCCCTCCAGTTGTCGCGGCGCAGAAAGGGGTGCACGTACTGCAGACCGCTCTTCCCCGTTGTCGAGTAGCGCAGGTGTCCCATGTAGAGTTCGCCCGCCATCTGCCTGCTGACACGCGAGAAGATGTCGGTGATGGCGTTCTTGCCCTCGGCTTTCTCGCGGAACATGTATTCATTGCCCGGCTCCGTCGTCAGACTGACGGTGGCGAACCCCGCACCCTCCTGTCCTCGGTTGTGCTGTTTCTCCATCATCAGGTAGAGCTTGTTGAAGCCCCACGCCCATGAGCCGTATTTCTGTTCGTAGTATGCTATGGGCTTCAGCAGCCTTATCATGGCCACTCCACACTCATGTTTCAGTTCTTCAGTCATCTGTCAACTATTCACTATTCACTATCAACTTTACACTCTTCACTGCTGCATGTTTTGACGAAACTCATGAACAGCGGGTTCGGATGCAGCACCGTCGACGAGTATTCCGGGTGAAACTGCGTGCCGATGTACCATCTGTGGTCGGCTATCTCCACAATCTCCACCAAGTCAACGTCAGGGTTGATGCCCACGCACCTCATGCCGGCCTGCTCGTACACCTCTTTATACTGATTGTTGAACTCGTAGCGGTGGCGGTGACGCTCTTTGATAAGCAGACCCACCCCAGGCCCCTCCCTGTGAGGGAGGGGAGTAGATGGCTGCATCTGTTTATATGCTGCATAGGTTTTACTATCAGGAGACAGCAGACATTCGTATGCTCCAAGTCGCATCGTGCCGCCCATATTCGTCACCGTCTTCTGTTCCTCCATCAGGTCGATGACGGGGTGATGGGTGTCTGCTGACATTTCGCTGCTGTTGGCATCCTGATAGCCCAGCACATTCCGCGCAAACTCTATCACCATCATCTGCATGCCGAGGCAGATGCCGAAGGTCGGCACGTCGTGCGTCCGGCAATATTCGGCGGCAGCTATCTTCCCCTCGATGCCGCGCTGGCCGAAGCCCGGACAGATGATGACACCCGCCATGCCCTCTAATAGCCTGGCGACATTCTCCGTCGTCACCTCCTCGCTGTTGACGAAGTGCAACCGTGCCTTTACATTATTATATATACCCGCCAGGTTCAGGCTCTCGCGGATGCTCTTATAGGCGTCCTGCAGGTCGTACTTGCCCACCAGTGCGATGTGCACCTCACGCGTGGCACGCTTTTGCATGTCAAGGAAAGCCATCCATGAGTCCATGCCCGCTACTCCTTTCTCCTTGGGAGAGGGGTTGGGGGTGATGCTTAGTTTTCTCAGTATGGCAACGTCGAGTCCCTGTCGCTGCATGCTGACGGGTACCTCGTAGATGCTGGCCATATCCTCGCTCTGCACTACACACTCCAGGTCGACATTGCAGAACGAGGCCACCTTCGTGCGCAGCGCGTCGTCCAAGTGGCGCTCGGTGCGCAGCACCAGTATGTCGGGCTGTATGCCCATCGACTGCAGTTCCTTGACGCTGTGCTGTGTGGGCTTGGTCTTTAGTTCGTCGGCTGCTTTCAGGTAGGGCACGTAGGTCAGGTGCACACACACGGCGTTCCTGCCCAGTTCCCATCTGAGTTGGCGTATGGCCTCCATGAACGGTGCACTCTCTATGTCGCCTATGGTGCCGCCCACCTCGGTGATGACGAATTCTTCACTCTTCACTCTTAACTCTTCACTTCTCAGCATCCTCCGCTTGATTTCGTCCGTGATGTGCGGCACCACCTGGATGGTCTTGCCCAAGTAGTCGCCATGACGCTCGCGGTCGATGACAGTCTTGTAGATGCGTCCCGTCGTTATCGAGTTGTGGCGGCTGGTCTCAATGCCCGTAAACCGCTCGTAGTGCCCCAGGTCCAAGTCGGTCTCCATGCCGTCGGCCGTCACGTAGCACTCGCCGTGCTCGTAGGGGTTCAGCGTCCCCGGGTCAATGTTGATGTAGGGGTCGAACTTCTGTATGGTGACCTTGTATCCGCGAGCCTGCAACAGCTTGCCTATGCTGGCCGCGATGATGCCCTTTCCCAATGAGGAAACGACACCGCCTGTGACAAAGATGTATTTTGTTTCCATAAACCCATATGTTTTTATGGACTGCAAAGGTAAGTGGTTTTGTAAGTTTTTGCAAACTTTCGGTGTTGTTTTGATTGTTAATTTGCGTTTTAAGTTCCGTTATGTAAAGTTTGTGGCTGAAATGACTTTCATTTTGCTTTCGTTTTGCTTTGAAAGCGTGTCTTTTTGTTACAATGTGACAGTTGCTGTCTATATCAAAGATATTGCGTACCTTGTCATTGATGTTCATCACCCTTTAGCCGCTTTATTTCCTTGTCAAAGTCTGAGACGTATTGTTGGTCTTGAATTTTGCGGAATACTTCATATTCACTTTCTGCTTTTATCTTAGCCTCCAATGCCGATATGGTACCTGCATCCATTAGCAGAGGTCGCTCGGCCACGGTCAGAAAGTTATCAAGGATGCGTGCCCACTGTGCCATTGTCGTTGGCAGTTCCTGCTCAGCGCGGTCTTCTGCCAAGTCCAGATAAGCAGACACAATGCGCTCAAGCGCTTTGATATGTTTTTCCGGCAAATAGTTTTTGGCGACAGTGACATCAGATTTCAGAATTTTCCCCTCTGGCGCATGTCGCCATGTTGTTAGTCCCATGTGAGGTTGGGTGGCATCTGCCGTGTAGTAGATAATCTCTGCGGCCGTCTTTCCGGAGATGGCCCAGTGAAGTTTGTTCTGCACAGTTGCGAAGAATTCGCGTGTTTGTGGTGCATCTTTATCGTAGTCTGTGGAAAGGGCGTAGATGTCTGTGATTTTTTGATAGAACCGACGCTCACTGGCGCGAATCTCACGAATCTGTTCCAGTAAATCCTTAAAGTAGTCCTTTCCGAACTGTGGTCCCTTCTTCAACCTCTCCTTGTCGAGAACATAACCTTTGGTGACAAACTCATCCAGAGTGTTCGTCGCCCATCTGCGAAAAGCTGTAGCTTCTTTGCTATTCACCCTGTAGCCTACTGCAAGGATGGCTTTCAACTGATAGAAATCCAGTTCACGCTCTACATTGCGCTTACCTTCCTGCTGAACTATTCGAATTTTTCTAATAGTTGCCTCTTCTGTCAGCTCTCCACTATTATAAATCTCTTTTAGATGGTAGTTTATTGTAGGTACTTCCACCCCGAACAGCTCAGCCATGCGTTTCTGTGTCAGCCAAAATGTGCCGTCCTCATACTGTACTTGGACGCTAACGCTTCCAGTGTCAGTTGTGTATAGTATAATATTACTTTCCATATTTGTTTATTTGACCGTTTACGCTTGGTTTGCTTTCATCGCAGCTTTTATCTGGCTTTGGCGGTAGCGCGTGAAAAGGGCTTTTATCCATTGCCAATAGTCCTTATCTATTATTCCTATTTCTTTCATATCTTCATAAACGTTTATTCTACACTGGTTATTATAGTATGAATAGTGCTCGCTCGAAATCCTGAAGGGCTTGGGCCTTTAATGATGTGGCTTTGGACTTTAACTCACGGATGCGTGCTTTGGCGGCACTCACATTGGAAACAATTTCTTCTTGAATCTCCTTGGAAGGTATGGGAATAGGAATTCTTGATATCTTGGACTGGTTAACTATTGGGAGCGTTGTTTTTGATTGTTCAGCCGTTGATATATCTTTGTTGTAATACAAAAAGCAATAAACGTATTCTGGACACACTAAACGTTCATCCACCATAAAGCCTGTTATTTGTTGATTAGATGATACCATATCCTCATTTACAATGCCGACTTTGCCAACAGTAGAGCCAATGCCTACAAACAGTATTGTTCCTTTTTCAAAGACTCTCGCCGCTCCTTTATCAACAGCCTCTTTTGAAATATGTCTTTCTGTATTACCAAGATACATTTCACCGGTTATGTCGGCAGGTGTATAAAATCTGATATTGCCATTAAAGTATTCTTTATGGATTGTTGGTGGTGTAGTTCCTGTGGAGATGCTCGTAATTAGTTCGCCTAATTTTACAATAGGCCATTTACTTTTATATTGCTCTTTTATGGCATAAGAATCCCATCTGTTCAACGTATTCTTAAAATGTATAAATCTCAACAGTCTATTGTCTCTATTTCCGTTGTCCTTATCCAAATCTAATGCTTTTCTTATATATTGCTCAGTCTTTAATTCTATTCCGGCATTATTTTGCTCTATTCTCCGAAATTTACCGATAATAGTGTTGTAAGAATGCATCAATTTGTTTTGCTCCTCCAAACTTGGCATAGGGATGCTTAGGGCACTCAAATTTTTGAAAGACAGACTTTGCCGTACAGACCCAGTTGTATTCAATCTGATTGTTTGGTTGAAAGTTTGTGTCTTCATTAAGAGATATAAGAAGTCTGGTAACAAACCTTTCTTACATGAAAAAACCACATAAGCAGGGCTGATGTACTCATTCTGATGGCAACTCCTTTTCACCCCCACAGAGCCAACGTTCACACGGTATGGATTAAAGGCAATCCATCCTTCTTGCATTTTCTTGTATTTCTGCTTTATCTTCGCTCCATTTTCTTTATAGGCGTCAAATATGCCCGCCTGATTGTTTACTCCTAATATTCCATATTCTTTTGATGGGTCAGAGATTTCATAACGTTCGTTTTCTTCATTTATATATGTCCCTAGTGTACGGATAGGAAAGAGGGAGGAAATCTTGTTACCACCAATCATATACTGCACACTCCAGTTACGGATGGCAGCATACTGCACGAAGTGAAGAAACTGATAAGCTGTATTCATTTCTGCGTTGCTAATATCTGTAAAACACTTCTGGCTCGGAAGCTATGCCGTCGGCTATTCTTACACGCATGACATTACCTTCCACAACGTTATAAACCATTGATTTGACAGGCTTTGTCCATAGCTGGTTTTCTTTGCGATAAGGCGTAAACTCTTTCTCCAATGGGATAAGTTCATTCTCTATCTCTGCGCCAGTCGAACTGATGCCAGCCTTCTGAATCTCTGCAATGGGAATAATATAGTCGAACCGCTCTTTGACGAGCCGCTTCACCCGCTGCTCTATCTCTTGCTCTATCTGCTTGCGCCTTGCGGTCAGTTGCTTCCTTTCATCCTTCGCGACAGCCTCCTTGCCTCGCTTGCTCAGTTTAGCAGCAATATCGTCCAATTCTTCCTGATATTCTGCAAGCACTTCAATTCTTGCCGTAGACGAAATCTTGTGGTATTCCTCTGCTTCCTCGCATGTAAATTTCTTGAAGAACATCAGGCTTGGCTTCACCGTAGCACCCGAAGCCATGAATACATCTTGGGGAATAGACACGATGAGCAATATCTTTGCACGGCTCTCCACATATTCGCGCACACGCTGCAGGTTGTCGTTGTTGAGCGTGCCTTCGGGAAGCACAATGCCCATCCTTCCTCCGGGTTTCAGCAGGTTGAGGCACCGTTCTATAAATAGCACTTCTGTCAGAGAACTCATCTTGCCTATATCATATTGCTCTAAGAGCGATTCGCCTATATGGTCGTTTACCTCACGAAGTGCCTCTTCGTATTGAGGGCCGTATCGTTCTATGTATTGGTCAATCATGGCTTGGTCTGTGAAGCGGTCGGCCTCAGAAATCACCAAGTCCTTCTCTATTCTTGCACCAAACGGCGGATTGGTAAGTATCACGTCGAAGCGTTCACGGAAGATGCCATTCACATTCAGCAGTCCGTCGTGATGATGCACTCCACCGTGACCATCGCCATGCATAATCATGTTCATTTTGGCCGTTCGAGCCATACGTGGGTTGGCATCCGTGCCATAAATGCAGTCGAACGACAGAGAGCGCAGGCGACCTTGTGAATTGTTGATGTCCAACTCTTCGTTCAGGCGGCTGAACACTTCGGACACTTTCTTGTCTATCGCCTCCTGCTTTTTCTTCGGCAGCTGGTCGTAGTCGTCTTTATAGTACGACTGCTTGATGGTTTCCTTTTGTTGCTCAATATCCTCTTCAATATGCTGACGTACATATTCAAAAGCACGAATCAGGAAACCGCCAGAGCCGCAGCAAGGGTCGCAGACATATTCGCCCTCTTGTGGATCGAGGACGCTAACCATAAAGTCCACTATCGTGCGGGGAGTGAAGAACTGTCCCAACTCTCCACGGAAAGTACGGCCGAGGAATTTCTCAAAGGCGATGCCTTTCACGTCATCAGAGGTTGTAGAAAGGTTGTAAATTTGCAGTTCCTTAACTATCTGCTCGAAGCTGTTCTCACGAATCTTGATGATTTCATTAGGTTCAAAGAGATGCTGGCCAGCAAAATCCTCTTTGGTCTTAGTGAAAAGATTCTGATAGAACGGAATAGCATCTTTCACCCCCATTTCCTTATTCAGCTTCTCGTATGCCTTTCGGTTTTCCACAAACCTTTCTTTGGAAAAAATCTGGCCTTCTTCATTGCTTCGTTCATAACGAATCTTAATAAACAGAATCTTGCTGATTTCGTCGAAAGCGGCTTCTGGCGACAGCTTGTCATTATTCCGAATGATATTATGGCATTTGAAGAGAAGACGCGAGAACTCGTCACGAGTGAAAGCCTTGGTCTGGCTGAGTAGTTTTTCCAGCTCTTTCTGGTCTTTTGCTTTTTCTGCATTGGGGATGTCAACGATTTCTTCCAACCGTTTTGGCATTTCACCTTTTATTACCTTGAATATTCTTGTTTCCTTTAGGTTGGTGGTGACAAAGAAATCTGCTCCAGCAATCAATGCATAGTTATATCCCTGATAATAGTCTTCTTCATGAATCGTCACAGACTCAGCCTTACACTCAACGATGATAATGGGGCTTTTCTGTGGGTCGGAAAGCTTATCTTCTTTACTTTTCCAGATTATAATGTCTGCACGTGCACTGCCTGTACCCCTATGAGTGTTGTTAACTTGTTTTTCCTGATCCATCTGCTCAATACTGAACCCATAGTTGTTGACTAAACGGCAGATGTATTTTTGCCGAACCTCTTCTTCTGGTTTCAGTACAAGCATCTTGTTTTTGATAGGCGAGTATATTTTGTTGCCTTCGATTTTAATATCCATGATGGAATGCTATAGTTTTGGTACAAAGTTACTCATTTTCTCTGAAAGAACACAAAAATGCTCATATATTTAGCAAATAATCACATTTTAATGTCGTATTCCTTCGCGTTCTCGGTAAATTTTCCCAATAATCATCTGTCAAAACTTTGTGTAGTATTATTTGCTTCTTTAGTGCATTTGTAAGTATCTGATGTTCATTGCGTTGAAATTTTATGCCCCGCGGCACCGAATTTTATGCCCCGCGGTGGTAAAAAGTATCATCCGTTGTGGTAAATCGGCTAATCAAATCTGGAACCGTCAGACATGAAATTCGCTACTGTCGCTGATGTTTTTTACCACTGCGGCTGATACTTTTCCATCGCAACGCTGATACTTTTCCATCGCAACGCTGATGTTTTCCCATCGCAACGCTGATGTTTTTAGATGAGCGCATAGAAAAACCCCTCTCTTGCGGCCGTGCAAGAGAGGGGGCGCACCTGGCGAAAGATTATGGTTGCAGCGTAAATCCGAATACCAGGTAGGCTTTCTGCGCGCAGGGGTTGCCGGTCAGCTGTCCGAAGACGGGGATGGAGAACGAGTCGCTGACGCGGATGTCCTTCGTGGCCCGCAAGGTGACGTTGGTGACGGCAAAGCCCGTCGTGCCGTAGTAGGTGCTGGCATAAGGGACGGCACCGGCCGTGGCGGTCCAGTCGACGCCAGCAAGGCTGAATGGGACAACGGCTTCGACATAGCTGCTGTAGGCCCGTTTGCCGTCCTTGTTTGTGCCGTCGTTACCGGCAAAGTTGGTGTACCATCCTACCGAGGCCACTCCGAAGTCGTAGCTGGCGAAAGCCTCGAAGACGTGGTTTGTCGAGTGCGCATTGTACCTGAAGTAGCGGTTGTCGGGGTCGAGGCCGGCCGAGAACCAATAGTCCGTCACGCCGATATTGAGGCCGCCCGTGCTATAGGCCAGGGTCAGGTCCATCTCCTTGGCGTCGTCCTTGTTCGACAGTCCGTAGCTGCCCCAGGCCGTAAGGCTCAGTCCTTTGTAGCCTACGCCGAGGGTGGGCTGTACGGCTACGTCGCCCAGCTTCAATCCACGCCAGATGTACTCGTTCACGAAGTCGCCCTTGATGGTCGTCTCCACGCGGTCCTGTGCAAGGGCGGTGGCAGTAGCCACCAGTCCCATTGCAAATAAAACAATCTTTTTCACCATTTTACTATTTTACTATTTTACGATTTGACAATTATGCGATTTATTTTCGATTTTCGAATTTTCGATTTTCGATTTAATAGAGGTAGAAAGCAAGAGAATAGTTCTTTCTCATTTGGACGTCAGTTATAGCACGTCTCGCCGTGCTCATAGATGTCCAGTCCTTCGTCCTCGATACGGTCGTCGACGCGCAGGCCGTGCAGTTTCTTGATGCCATAGAAGAGGATGATGCCACACAGGGCAGCCCAGCAGTCGATGACCAGAATGCCGAACAGCTCGGCACCGAAGAACCCGAAGCCATGACCATAACAGGCACCGTTGGAGGTGGAGAGCAGACCCGTCATCAGTGTGCCCAGAATGCCGCAGACACCATGCACCGAGCTGGCACCTACGGGGTCGTCGATGTGCAGACGGTGGTCGATGAACTCAATGGCATAGACCAGCACGATGCCGCAGACCAGTCCGATGATGACGGCGCCCACGGGCGACACAAGGTCGCAACCCGCCGTGATGCCCACCAGTCCGGCCAGCACGCCGTTGAGCGTCAGCGACAGCGACGGCTTGCCGTACTTGATATAGGTGAGGAACATGGTGGCCGTACCGCCGGCTACGGCGGCAAGATTAGTGGTCAGAAACACATGGCTGATGGCGATGCGGTTGACCTCGCCGGAGGCGGCTAACTGCGAACCCGGGTTGAAGCCGAACCAGCCCAACCAGAGGATGAAGACACCGAGGGCGGCCATGGCCAGGTTGTGGCCGGGTATGGCACGGCTCTTGCCGTCGCGTCCGTACTTGCCACGGCGCGGACCCAGTGCCAGTGCGCCGACGAAGGCCAGCACGCCGCCCACGCTGTGGACGATGGCCGAACCGGCAAAGTCGTGGAACACGTCGCCGAAGGTAGTCATCATGAACGAGTCGTCGGCAGCGTTGCACAGCCATCCGCCGCCCCACGTCCAGTGGCCCTCGACGGGGTAGATGATGAGCGATATGACGGCCGAATAGATGAGGTACATCGAGAATTTGGTGCGCTCAGCCATGGCACCGCTGACGATGGTGGCACTGGTGGCGCAGAAGACGGTCTCGAAAATGAGGAAACCCTCCACGGGCAGGTCGCCCTTGTAGAACGACAGGTCGCCCCAGTTGGGTGCGCCGATGAAACCGGCTCCCTCGCTGCCGAACATAAATCCGAAGCCGAGGAAGAAGAAAAGCAGTGAGCCGAACATGAAGTCGACGAAGTTTTTCATCAGAATGTTGACGGTGTTCTTGCTGCGTGTGAAGCCTGCCTCGCACAGGGCAAAACCGGGCTGCATCCAGAACACCAACATGGCTGCAAGCAGCATCCATACTGTATCAAGTGATAATGCTAATGTGTCCATAATAATCGTAGCCCCCCTCTAATCCCCCGAGGGGGAAGACCTAAGCGGGGGCATTGGGTCTTGTGTTTGTGTTTTGTGTTGACATACCCTCCCCTCGGGGAGGGTCGGGGAGGGGGCTCCTCCCCTTTTTACTTCTTGTCTCTCAGCACCGTGTCGCCGTGTTCGCCAGTGCGTATGCTCCACGTGTCGATGACGTCACTGACGAAGATGCGGCCGTCGCCGACCTGTCCCGTATGCGCCACCTTCAGGATGACGTTGACGGTGGGTTGCATGATGATGTCGCGGCACACAATGGTGATGCAGACGCGCTCGATGACATCCGTCGAATACTGCACGCCGCGGTACACGCGTTCCTGACGGCTCTGCCCGATGCCGTGCACGTCGTGGTACTCAAACCAGTCGATATCCGACGAGAGCAGGGCTTCCTTCAACTCCTCAAACTTAGTCTTGCGGATAATTGCTTCAATCTTTTTCATACCTTTTTACTTTTTACCTTTGTTTACTTTCTTTGCTGTACTGAAACGTTTCGACGGTGCAAAGATACGGGCTTTGGCGCTGAAGACAAGCAGAAAGAGTAATCTTTGAATGTAAAAAATATTATCTTCTGACAAATTGTAAACGTTGGAAAGTCACGAAAACCTTTGCGTTTGACACTTTGACGAGAAATAGAACGATTTAGTAACAAAATGTAAGATGTAATGCGAATGTAGCACAAAAGTGTAAACAAAACTTTTGTTATTACGACAAAATGATATAACTTTGCACGCAAAATCAGACTTAACGCTAAATAGAATAAGGATAAAATGACAAAACGTAAGCAAGACGACATGACCAGAGGACTCTACCAGCCGGCCTACGAACACGATGCCTGCGGTGTGGGCATGGTGGTCAACATACACGGTGGCAAGAGCCATGAACTAGTCGACCAGGCACTGCACGTGCTGGAAAACATGGAACACCGGGGAGCGGAGACGCGTGACAAGACTGGCGACGGTGCCGGCATCATGCTGCAGATACCGCATGAGTTCATCCTGTTGCAAGGCATTCCCGTACCCGAGAAGGGATGCTACGGCACGGGACTCGTGTTTCTGCCCCGGGACGAGGAGGCGCAGCTACAGATACTCTCCATTATGATGGAGGAGACGGAGCGCGAGGGCCTGCAGCTGATGCACACCCGCACGGTGCCCACCTGTCCGGAGGTCTTGGGCAAGGCAGCCCGCGCGGTGGAACCCGTCATCAAGCAGGTGTTTGTGACGGGCAGTGCCGATAACCTCGATTACACCTTATATATAATAAGGAAGCGCATAGAGCGGAGGGTGACCGACAAGGACTTCTACATCTGTTCGCTGTCTACCAGGAACATTGTCTATAAAGGCATGCTGACCAGCGGACAGCTACGGCGCTACTTCCCCGACCTGTCGAACCCCTATCTGACGAGCGGACTGGCCGTGGTGCACTCGCGTTTCTCAACCAACACCTTCCCCACATGGTCGCTGGCGCAGCCCTTCCGACTGCTGGCCCACAACGGAGAGATCAACACCATACGTGGCAACCGGGGCTGGATGAAAGCCCGTGAGAGCGTGCTGCTTGGGGAGGCTTTTACGTCAGACATCGCCCCTATTGTCCAGGAGGGCATGAGCGACTCGGCATCGCTGGACAACGTGTTTGAGTTTCTTGTCATGAGCGGCATGTCGCTGCCTCAGGCCATGGCCATACTGGTGCCGGAGAGTTTCAACGAAAAGAACCCCATCAGCGACGACTTGAAGGCGTTCTACGAGTATCACTCCATACTGATGGAACCGTGGGACGGCCCGGCGGCGCTGCTGTTCTCGGACGGTCGCTACGCCGGCGGCATGCTGGACCGCAACGGTCTGCGCCCCTCGCGCTACACCATCACCCGACAAGGGATGATGGTGGTGGCGTCGGAGGTGGGCGTGACGGACTTTGAACCGGGCGACGTGGTGCAGAAGGGGCGCCTGCAGCCGGGCAAGATTCTGCTCGTCGACACGCAGGAGGGCAGGATATACTATGACGGCGAAATCAAGGAGCAGTTAGCCAAGGCCTACCCCTACCGCGAATGGCTCTCGACGAACCGCATACAGTTAGAGACGCTGAAGAGCGGCCGTCATGTGGACAACAGCGTAGAAGGGCTGGAGCGGAAGCTGGTGCAGTTCGGTTTCGGACAGGAAGACATTGACCGCACCATCGTCCCCATGGCTACCACGGGGCAGGAGCCTGTTGCCGCTATGGGCAACGACACGCCGCTGGCCGTGGTGGACGGCCGTCCGCAAGTGCTGTTCAACTACTTCAGGCAGCAGTTTGCCCAGGTGACCAATCCGGCCATCGACCCCATTCGTGAGGAACTGGTGATGTCGCTGACGGAGTATATCGGTGCTGTGGGTACCAGCATTCTTACCCCCGATGCGGCCAACTGCAAGATGGTGCGGCTGCCACAACCCGTGCTGACCAATACGCAGCTCGATATACTATGTAACATCAGGTACAAGGGGTTTAAGACCAAGAAGCTGTCGATGAAGACCCACCCCCGGCCCCTCCCTGTGAGGGAAGGGAGTGATTACTCTCAAGCCGGAGAGGCCTTAAGGGAGGCGCTCGACAAACTATGCAAGGATGCGGAACAGGCGGTGGATGATGGCTACAACTACATCATACTGACAGACAAATTGCCTATAGAAGACGCAGAACTATCTACTCCCCTCCCTCACAGGGAGGGGACGGGGGAGAGTCTGGTTGGGTCTTTCTTTATCCCTTCCCTCCTCGCTGTCTCGGCCGTTCACCACTATCTGATAGCTGTAGGCAAGCGCGTGCAGACGGCGCTCATCGTGGAGAGCGGCGAGGTGCGCGAGACCATGCATGCCGCCCTACTGCTGGGCTACGGTGCGTCGGCACTGTGTCCGTACATGGTGTTTGCCGTGTTGGACGACCTGGTGAAGCGAGGCAAGATGCAGGAGGAATACGCCACTGCCGAGGCCCACTACATCCAGGCCGTAGACAAGGGGCTGAAAAAAATCATGTCGAAGATGGGCATATCGACCATCCGTTCGTACCGTGGTGCAAAGATTTTCGAGAGCATCGGGCTGGGTGAGGAACTGCTGCGCCAATACTTCGGCACTGAGGTGAGCACCATCGGCGGCATTGGGCTGAAGGAGATAGCGCGCGACCAGATAAGGATGCAGACCCTCTCTCGGCCCCTCCCTGTGAGGGAGGGGAGTGGCTACCTTGTTAATCAGGGGCAATTCTCCTGGCGCAAGGATGGTATTAAGCATGCCTGGAACCCAGAAACGATTGCGAAATTGCAGTTGGCTTGTCGCAGGGGAGACTATGAAATGTTTAAAGAATGGTCAAAGGCTGTTGATGAAAAAGAGTCACCCATTTTCCTTCGCGATTTCCTCACTTTTAAGAAAGTGTCTACTCCCCTCCCTCACAGGGAGGGGCAGGGAGAGAGTCTTGATGTGGAACCCGTGGAGTCCATCGTCAGACACTTCGTCACCGGTGCCATGTCGTTCGGAGCACTGAGCATCGAGGCCCACGAAGCCCTGGCACTGGCCATGAACAGGCTGGGGACACGCAGCAATACCGGCGAGGGCGGCGAGGACAATCGACGCTACCACCAAATAGTAAATTGTAAATCTGCAAATGGTAAATCCATTGGTGTCAGCCTGTCGAGCAAGACCAAGCAGATAGCGTCGGGCCGCTTCGGCGTGACTGCCGAGTATCTGGTGAATGCAGAGGAGATACAGATTAAGGTGGCCCAGGGTGCCAAGCCCGGCGAGGGCGGACAGCTGCCCGGATTTAAGGTGAACGAGGTCATCGCCAGGACGCGCCACTCCATTCCCGGCATCTCGCTCATATCGCCGCCCCCTCACCACGACATCTACTCCATAGAAGACTTAGCACAACTTATCTTTGACTTGAAGAACATCAACCCCACGGCTGCCGTATCGGTGAAACTGGTGGCCGAGAGCGGAGTGGGCACCATAGCCGCCGGAGTGGCTAAAGCCAAGGCAGACCTTATCGTCATCAGCGGGGCCGAGGGCGGCACGGGAGCGTCACCGGCCAGCAGCATGCGGTTCGCCGGCATCTCGCCGGAGATAGGACTGGCCGAGACGCAGCAGACGCTGGTGGGGAACGGACTGCGCAACCAGGTGCGCCTGCAGACGGACGGCCAGCTGAAGACCGCCAAGGACGTCGTCATCATGGCCATGCTCGGCGCCGACGAGTTTTCGTTCGGCACGCTGCCGCTCATCGTCCTGGGCTGTGTGATGATGCGCAAGTGCAACACCAACACCTGCCCTATGGGCGTGGCCACGCAGAACCCGGAGTTGCGCAAGCACTTCATGGGGCGTGCTGACTATGTGGTCAACTACTTCACCTTCCTGGCTCGGCAGGTGCGTGAGTATCTGGCCGAGATAGGGGTCACTCACCTGAAGGACATCATCGGAAGGACTGACTTGATAGAGTTCAGCCCCCTCCCCATCCCTCCCCGAGGGGAGGGCGGTTGGGGGGCCTCCAAATGGGCAACCATCGACTTCAGCCGTCTGCTGCACCGGCCTGAGACTGACAAGGCCCTGTATTGGGACCGCGGCGAGTTCACGAAGGTCAGCGGCGTGAAGGACGAGGAGATCATAGCTGCTGCCCGGAAGGCCGTTGAGAGTAAGGAACCTGTCAACCTGGACTTTGCCATCAAGAATACTGACCGTGCCGTAACGACGATGCTGTCAGGACTCATAGCCAGGAAGTATGGCGAGGAAGGACTGCCTGCCGACACCATCAACATACGCTTCAAGGGTGCTGCCGGCCAGTCGTTCGGCGCCTTCGCCGTGAAGGGGTTGAACTTGAAACTGGAAGGGGAGTGCAACGACTATTTTGCCAAGGGACTGTCGGGAGGGCGCATGGCCATACTGCCACCGGCGCGATGCAACGATGATTTCCGTGCAGAAGACAACGTCATTGCAGGCAATACCGGACTCTACGGTGCCACCTCGGGCGAACTCTACGTCAACGGCAGGGTGGGCGAGCGCTTCGGCGTGCGCAACTCGGGAGCCATTGCCGTCATAGAGGGTGCCGGCGACCACTGCTGTGAGTACATGACAGGAGGACGCGTGGTGGTGCTCGGCCAGACAGGACGCAACTTTGCGGCAGGCATGTCGGGAGGCGTGGCCTACGTCTATGACCCTGCTCACACGTTCGACTACTTCTGCAACATGGACATGGTGGAGCTGTCGCTGGTCGAGGACAGCAGTTCGCGCAAGGAGCTGCTTGAGCTCATCCGTCAGCACTACCTGCATACGGGGTCGGCACTGGCCGGACGCATGCTCGACGACTGGCAGCACTATGCGGACGATTTCATCCAGGTGCTTCCCATTGAGTACAAGCGTGTGCTGCAGGAGGAGCAGATGAAGAAGCTACAGCAGAAAATCAGGCAATTGGACAATTTGACAATTTGACTATTGGACTATTGGACAAATGCCGCAACAATAGTAAAATGGTGAAATAGTAAAATAGTGAAATAGTAAAATGGTGAAATAGTGAAATAGTGAAATAGTAAAATAAAACGATGGGAAATCCGAAAGCATTTTTAGAGATACACAGACAGGAGGCTGGCTACCGTCCTGTTCACGACAGAATACGTGACTTTGGGGAAGTGGAACAGACGCTGAACACCCATCAGCGCCGCGAACAAGCCAGCCGCTGTATGGACTGCGGCGTGCCTTTCTGCCATTGGGCTTGTCCGCTGGGCAACAAGGCACCAGAGTGGAACGACGCCTTATATAAGGGAGAGTGGGAGAGGGCCTTCCGTCTGCTTACGTCTACCAATCCGTTCCCGGAGTTCACGGGACGTATCTGTCCCGCCTTGTGCGAGAAGGCTTGTGTGCTGAACCTCTTCAACCACGAGCCGACCACCAACCGCGAAGACGAGTGCGCCATCATTGAAGCGGCCTACCGCGAAGGATACATTCAGCCCCGCATACCCGGCAGCCGCAACGGTCTGCGGGTCGCCGTCGTCGGTGCAGGCCCCGCCGGTCTTGCCGCTGCTGACGCCCTCAACCAGATGGGCTACAAGGTTTGTGTCTTTGAGAAGAATGAGGCCGCTGGCGGACTGCTGCGCTATGGCATTCCTAACTTCAAGTTGAACAAAGCCGTCATCGACCGTCGCATCCGACTGATGGAGCAGGAAGGCGTTGAGTTCAGGTATAATAGCCCCCTCTCTATCCCTCCCCGAGGGGAGGACGGGTGGGAGGCTTATGTCCTCGCCACCGGCACACCTACGGCACGCGACCTCAACATACCGGGTCGCAAGCTGAAGGGCGTACACTTAGCACTCGAACTGCTATCGCAGCAGAACCGTGTGCTGGCTGGCATGGAGTTCAGCAAGGACGAGCGCATCAGCGCCAAAGACAAAGACGTGCTGGTCATCGGCGGTGGCGACACGGGTTCGGACTGCATCGGCACGGCACACCGTCAGGGATGCCGCAGCGTGACGCAGATAGAAATCATGCCGCGCCCCGTAGAGGGTCCCGAAGACCCCAAGAACCCTTGGCCTGACTTCCCGCGTACACTGAAGACGACGTCGAGTCATGAGGAGGGCTGCACGCGACGCTGGAACATCAATACGCTGGAATTCCTGGGCAAGGACGGTCGGCTGACGGGTGTCCGAGTGCAAGAGATAGACTGGCAGCCCAACCCCAATGGTGGCCGTCCGCTGATGGTGGAGAAAGGCAAGCCCGAAGTCATCAAGGCTGAGATGGTGCTGCTGGCCATGGGATTTCTGAAGCCCGAGCACCCGGACTACCCGGAGAACGTCTTCGTCTGTGGCGATGCAAAGAACGGCGCATCCCTCGTCGTGCGTGCCATGGCCAGTGGCATAGAGACAGCAAAAAGAGTAAACGAATACCTCCGTAATGTTCCAAATGAGAAATGAGTAATGAGTAATGAGAAATGTAAATGAGAAATGAAGAAATGACGAAGCGGATAAAGAAATAAATCGAAAATCGAAAATCCGTAAATCGAAAATAGCAATAGTCAAATAATCAAATAGTCCAATGATTAGTTTTTCCAAAATGCACGGCTGCGGCAACGACTACATCTATGTCGACGTCACGCAGTACCCCATAGCCGACCCGGCAGCGTTCGCTGTCAAGTACAGCGACCGCCATAAGGGTATCGGGTCGGATGGACTCGTACTCATCGACCGTTCGCCGGTGCCCGAAGCCGACTTCTCCATGCGCATCTTCAATGCCGACGGCAGCGAGGCCATGATGTGCGGCAATGCCTCGCGCTGTATTGGGAAGTATCTCTACGAGAAAGGCATCACGGACAAAACGGAGATCCGTCTGCTGACGCTCTCAGGCATCAAGACGCTCAGCCTGCATATATATAATAAGGTGGTGGAGAGCGTCACCGTCGATATGGGCGAACCGCAGTTCGACGTGGTAGGACAGTTCCTGCCGGATGGTGGTCTTGATACAGGCACCTTTGTCTCGATGGGCAATCCGCACTACGTTATCTTTACCGATGACGTCGACAAAATAGCAGAGAAAGGTCCGGCCCTCGAACATCATCGCGCCTTCCCGCAACGCTGCAACATTGAGTTTGCACGCATTGAGGGTGACACCATCCGCACGCGTGTCTGGGAACGGGGCAGCGGCATCACGCAGGCCTGCGGGACAGGAGCCTGTGCTACCGCCGTTGCCGCCTTCGTCACCGGCAAGGCCGGGCAACGGTCGCACATCGTCATGGACGGCGGCACACTGCATATCGAGTGGTGCGAAAGCGATAATCACGTCTACATGACTGGCCCCGCCACCTTTGTCTTCGACGGCGAAATTGAGGAACTGACGTTCCAAATGAGAAATGAGTAATGAGTAATGAGAAATGTAAATGAGAAATGAAGAAATGACGAAGCGGATAAAGAAATAAATCGAAAATCGAAAATCCGTAAATCGAAAATAACAATAGTCCAATAGTAAAATAGTCAAATAGTAAAATATCCCCATGGCATTAGTAAACATCCACTTTCTGAACCTTCAGGCAAACTACCTCTTTGCAGACATTGCCAAGAAGGTGAATGCTTTCAAGGTGACGCACCCCAAAGCCGACATCATCAGCCTTGGCATCGGTGATGTCACGCAACCGCTATGTCCTGCCGTATTAGAGGCCATGCACCGCGCCACCGACGAGATGGCGCAGGCGGCCACGTTCCGCGGCTACGGTCCTGAGCAAGGCTATGACTTCCTGCGCGAAGCCATCCTGAAAAACGACTTCGTGCCTCGTGGCATACACCTCGACATGGATGAGGTCTTCATCAACGACGGTGCCAAGAGCGATACCGGCAACTTCCAGGAACTGCTGCACTGGGACAACTTCATTGGTGTCACCGACCCCATCTATCCTGTCTACATCGACTCCAACGTGATGATAGGACGCTGCGGCAGCTACCGCGACGGCCGTTGGACCAACGTGCGCTATATGCCCATCACGGCAGAGAACGGCTTTGTGCCGGAGTTGCCCAAGGGCCGTCCTGTAGACGTCATCTATCTGTGCTACCCCAACAATCCTACGGGTACGGTCATCAGCAAGCAGGAGTTGCGCAAGTGGGTGAACTATGCGTTGAAGAACGACGCCCTCATCCTCTTCGATGCCGCCTATCAGGCTTACATCCAGGATGCGTCCATCCCGCATAGCATCTATGAGATTCGTGGCGCCCGCAAGTGTGCCGTCGAGTTCCGTTCCTACTCAAAGACAGCAGGCTTTACAGGCATCCGCTGTGGCTACACCATCGTACCCAAGGAGGTGACGGTATCTACTTTTGAAGGTGAGCGCATACCCTTGAACCAACTGTGGTTGCGCCGCCAGACTACAAAGTTCAACGGTACGAGCTACGTCAGTCAGCGTGCGGCAGAGGCCATCTACACGCCGGATGGCAAGCAGCAGGTGCAACAGACCATAGCCTACTACATGCGGAACGCCCACGAGATGCTCACCACGCTGCGCAGTCTCGGCTTCGAGTGCTATGGCGGCGAGAATGCTCCCTACGTATGGATGCGCACACCCGACGGCTTCCAAGAGGAAGTTGGCGCTATGGCACCGACTTCTTCTTGGAAGTTCTTCGAGTCGCTGCTCTATGGTGCCAACGTGGTGTGCACACCGGGTGTCGGCTTCGGTCCCAGTGGCGAGGGCTACGTCCGCTTTACCGCCTTCGGCAGTCACGAGCAGACGAGGGAAGCACTGGAACGTATTAAGAATTGGGTAAAATAAGCAAATCGTAAATAAATAGTAAATAGTAAATCGTTAAATCGTAAATCAAAAAAGATGGAAACATTAAGATTTCAGGTTGTCGGAGAGGCTTTCAAGAAGAAGCCGCTTGACGTAAAAGCACCGGCGGAGCGTCCCGCCCAGTATTTTGGAAAGAAAGTGTTTAACCGCGAGAAGATGTATAAGTACCTGCCCAAGGAGGTCTACGAGCAGATGCTTGACGTCATTGACAACGGTGCCCGTCTGGACCGCAGCGTGGCCGATGCTGTCGCTGTAGGCATGAAACAATGGGCTACGGAGAATGGCGTGACGCATTACACGCACTGGTTCCAGCCACTGACCGAAGGAACAGCCGAGAAGCATGACTCGTTCATAGAGCATGACGGCAAGGGCGGCATGGTGGAGGAGTTCACCGGCAAGCTGCTTGTGCAGCAAGAACCCGATGCCTCGTCGTTCCCCAGCGGTGGCATCCGCTCTACCTTCGAGGCCCGTGGCTACTCTGCCTGGGACCCCACCAGCCCCGTGTTCATTATTGATGATACGCTGTGCATCCCCACCGTGTTCATCAGTTACAGCGGTGAAGCGCTTGACTACAAGGCACCCCTGTTGCGTGCCTTGCATGCCGTCAACGTGGCTGCCACGGAGGTCTGCCACTACTTTGACCCCTCGGTCAAGAAGGTGACGTCGAACTTAGGATGGGAACAGGAATACTTCCTCGTTGACGAAGGACTCTACGCAGCACGTCCCGACCTGCTGCTGACGGGGCGCACGCTGATGGGGCATGACTCGGCCAAGAACCAGCAGATGGACGACCACTACTTCGGGGCCATACCCGAGCGTGTTGCCGCTTTTATGCGTGAACTGGAGATAGTGGCTCTCGAACTGGGCATCCCCTGCAAGACGCGTCACAACGAGGTGGCTCCCAACCAGTTTGAGCTGGCTCCCATCTTTGAGGAGACCAATCTGGCCGTCGACCATAACATGTTGCTCATGTCGGTCATGAAACGCGTGGCCCGTAAGCATGGGTTCCGCGTGCTGCTGCACGAGAAGCCCTTTGACGGCATCAACGGCTCGGGCAAACACAACAACTGGAGCCTCTCGACAGACAATGGCGTGTTGCTGCACGCTCCCGGCAAGACCGCAGAGCAGAATCTGCGTTTCGCCACCTTCATCGTAGAGACGCTGATGGGTGTCTACCGCCACAACGGTCTGCTGAAAGCCAGCATTATGTCGGCTACCAACGCCCACCGCTTGGGTGCCAACGAGGCTCCTCCTGCCATCATTTCCAGCTTCTTGGGCAAGCAGGTGTCAGAGTTGTTAGACCATATAGAGCGAGCCGACGTCGCTGACGTTCTCGCCATGGCAGGTAAGCAGGGCATGAAGATGGACATTCCTGAGATACCGGAACTGTTCATCGACAACACCGACCGCAACCGCACCAGTCCCTTCGCCTTTACGGGTAACCGCTTTGAGTTCCGTGCCGTAGGTAGCGAAGCCAACTGTGCCTCGGCCATGATAGCACTCAACTCGGCAGTGGCTGAAGCCTTGGTTGACTTTAAGAAGCGTGTGGACGCCCGCATCCCCGAGTTCGAGAAACAGTTGGCCGGTACGGATCACAGTCCCGTCATGCATGCCATCATCGACGTGCTGCGCGAGGACATCAAGACGTGCAAACCCATTCGTTTCGACGGCAACGGCTACTCTGACGAGTGGGTGATAGAGGCCGAGAAGCGTGGTCTTGACGTCGAGAAGTCGTGCCCGAAGATTTTCGAGCGTTACCTTGACGAGGAAAGCATCTGCATGTTTGAGCGTCTGGGTGTGATGACACGCAAGGAGCTGGAAGCCCGTAATGAGGTGAAGTGGGAAACGTACACGAAGAAGATTCAGATTGAGGCCCGTGTCTTGGGTGACATCTCGATGAACCACATCATTCCCGTGGCTACGCGCTACCAGACGCAGTTGCTGAAGAATGTGGAGAACATGGCTGAGGTGTTTGATGACGACAAGGCCGGGAAACTCTCTGCCCGCAACCTGAAGCTCATCGAGGAGATAGCCGAGCGCACATCGGCCATAGAGAAAGGTGTTGAGGAACTGGTCAACGCCCGCAAACAGGCCAACAAGATTGACGACGAGCACCAGAAGGCCATAGTCTATCACGACACGGTGGAGCCTCTTCTGGACAACATCCGCTACCAGATAGACAAGCTGGAACTCATCGTCGACGACTCGCTGTGGCCCCTGCCTAAGTATCGCGAACTGCTGTTCATCCGCTAAATAACGAATGAAGCCCTGCACCACATTTGGCGCAGGGCTTCGCTTTTGTTCATTCCCTCGGAGTGAATCTGCCAGCTTTATCTTATTTCTTAATGAAAGAGATGGCTTTGCTGGCAAGCGATACTACTACATAATTCAAAATAATCATAACCTAAAACCTTTAAATGTTAACCTTGAAAACTAATCTTTTTGTCCTTTTGACGATGCAAAGATACGAATTGTGTGCGAACACAACAAACGTTTCCATGATATTTTTCCTTCTTATGCCGCCTTTTTGACTTAGGTCAAGATGGTAAGGTACAAAACAGTCCGGCAGGTGGGAAAAAACTGCCGGACTGTTTTATTGCGTCGTAGTGCTCAGGACAGTGGATGATTACTCAGCCAAAGCCTCGTTGATGTTCTTCTTCACCTTGTCGACGTAGGCGTCAATGGTAGCCACGGCTACGATGTTCACAACGTCGCGCACGGAGGCTCCGAAGTCGATGAAGTGAATGGGCTTGTTGAGTCCCATCTGGATGGGGCCGATAATTTCGACGTCGGCATCGAGCATCTGCAGCATCTTGTAGCTGGAGCGTGCTGACGTCAGGTTGGGGAATACCAGCGTGTTGACGTCTTTGCCGTTGAGCTTGGTGAAGGGGTACTGCTCGTCGCGCAGCTCGCGGTCCAAGGCAAAGCCTATCTGCATCTCGCCGTCGATGGGCAGGTCGGGGTAGTGTTCCTGCATGTACTCCACGGCACGCTTCACCTTCTTGGCACCGTCGTTCTGGTTGCTGCCGAAATTGGAGTGGCTAATCATGCTGATGACAGGTTTCTCGTTGAAGAACTTGACCGACTTCGATGCCAGCTTGGCAATGTCGATGAGGGTGTCGGTGTCGGGGTTCTCGTTGACCAGTGTGTCGGCGATGTAGAGTGTGCCGCGGGCGGAGTTGATGATGTGCATGGCACCGAAGTGCTTGTACTGCGGACGGATGCCTATGACTTCGTTGACCACCTTGATGGTGTTCGAATATTTCGTGTAGAGACCCGTGATGAAGGCATCGGCCTCGCCCGTCTCCACCATCATCATGCCGAAGTAGTTGCGCTCGAACATCTTGTCGTTGGCCTCTTGGAAGGTGTAGCCCTCGCGCTGGCGCTTCTCGGTCAGGATGCGGGCGTAACGCTCACGACGCTCACGCTCGGAGGGGTGACGCAGGTTGACAATCTCAATGCCTTCGATGTTGAGGTCCAACTGGTCGGCCAACTTCTGGATGACTTCGTCGTTGCCTAACAGTATGGGTACGCAGATGCCTTCGGCCTTGGCCTGTACGGCAGCCTTGAGCATGGTGGGGTGGATGGCTTCGGCGAAGACCACGCGCTGCGGATGGGCGGCAGCCGTGGCATAGAGCTTCTGAGTGAGCTTGGTCTCCTGTCCTAAGAGCACGCTGAGCGACCGCTTGTACTCGTCCCAGTCCTCGATGTGCTTACGTGCCACGCCGCTTTCCATGGCTGCGCGGGCTACGGCGGCACTGACCTCGGTGATGAGGCGCGGGTCGACGGGTTTGGGGATGAAGTAGTCACGGCCGAAGGTCAGGTTGTTCACCTTGTAGACGTCATTCACCACGTCGGGGACGGGTTGTTTGGCGAGGTCGGCGATGGCGTGAACGGCAGCCATCTTCATCTCCTCGTTGATGGCCGTGGCGTGCACGTCAAGGGCTCCGCGGAAGATGTAGGGGAAGCCGATGACGTTATTGATCTGGTTGGGATAGTCGGTGCGGCCTGTTGACATGAGCACGTCGGGGCGTGCATCCATCGCATCTTCATAGGAAATCTCGGGTATGGGGTTGGCGAGCGCAAAGATGACAGGGTCCTTGGCCATAGTCCTCACCATGTCCTTCGAGAGCACGTTGCCCTTGGAAAGGCCGACGAAGACGTCGGCACCGTTGACGGCTTCCTCCAGGGTGTGTATGTCTGTACGCTCGGTGGCGAAGAAGCGCTTCTGCTCGTTGAGGTCCTGGCGGATGGTGCTGATGACGCCCTTAGAGTCAAGCATCACGATATTCTCCTTCAGAACGCCCAGTGCCATATACAGCTTGGTGCATGAGATGGCTGCGGCACCGGCACCGTTGACCACCACCTTGACCTTGCTGATGTCCTTGCCGATAACCTCCAAGGCATTCTTCAGACCGGCAGCGGAGATGATGGCCGTGCCGTGCTGGTCGTCGTGCATGACGGGAATGTCGAGGCTCTTCTTCAGGCGTTCCTCGATATAGAAGCACTCAGGGGCCTTGATGTCTTCGAGGTTGATGCCGCCGAAGGTGGGGGCTATACGCTCCACGGCCTCACAGAACTTCTCGGGGTCTTTCTCGTCCACCTCGATGTCAAAGACGTCAATGCCGCCGTAAATCTTGAAGAGCAGTCCCTTACCTTCCATCACGGGCTTGCCGCTCATGGCGCCGATGTCGCCGAGTCCTAAGACGGCAGTACCGTTGGAGATGACGGCCACCAGATTACCCTTATCCGTATATTTATACGCATCGTCGGGGTTCTGTTGGATTTCCAGACATGGAAAGGCCACGCCGGGCGAGTAGGCCAGCGAGAGGTCAGTCTGTGTACGATACGCTTTGGTGGGTTTTACTTCAATTTTACCAGGACGGCCGGCCTCATGGTACTCAAGGGCAGCCTCTTTAGAGATCTTTACCATAGAATTTGTGTATTATTAAATAATGTTCTTTTCCGTCGCAAAAATACAAAAAAATCATGAAATTCACTCGAATTTTGCAATTTTTTCGTAACTTTGCCCTTAATAAGATGATAAATTTAGGAATGTGCGCGTGAGCGAACGACGGTAACTACTGGAACGCACGTCATAAAAAGGATATTTAACCATCAAGTTGTACTGAAGAGGGTTTTGCCAGGCGGGGCACGGTTTTTCTCCTTTAGGGAAAAGCTTTTATCCCGCGCGGGAAATACTCTTTTTCCGAACGCTGACATCCATGCAAGTGGGCTGCTTTGACCTGCCTGGGCTGTTACTTCGCCCCTCAAACCAAGCTTCCTTGCACCTCCAACAATGCCGCTTTCTTCATCAAACTATTTTTTTTTCTTTGGATTAACCGCATTATTTCTTTTTTTCTTCGTACTTTTGTAAGTTGTAATAAATCATACGGCGATGAACACAGAAAAACAGATAGCCCAGCGGGCTGCGGCATTTGCCTCCCGATGGCAGGGGCGCGGATATGAGAAAGGCGACAGCCAGCCGTTTTGGATGGAACTGCTGGCTGATGTCTTCGGTGTTGACAATGCTGCTGACTTTATCCGTTTTGAGGAGCAGGTGAAGGTGGATAAGACCAACTTCATCGACGGTCATATAGCTGCAACCAAGGTGCTGATAGAACAGAAGTCTATTGACAAGGACCTTCGCAAGGGCATCATCCAAAGTGACGGTTCGGTGCTCAATCCCTTTCAGCAAGCCAAGCGTTATTCTGCTGAGCTTCCATATTCTGAACGTCCTCGTTGGATAGTGACCTGCAATTTCTCAACGTTTCTCATTTATGATATGGAGCAGCCACATGGTGAACCAGAGGAGATTCGGCTTGCAGACTTGGGTAGGGAATATTACAGACTGCTATTTCTTGTTGACAGTCGGAGTGAACACCTTAAGAAAGAAATGCAGGTTTCCATGCAAGCGGGGGAAATTGTCGGACGCATTTATGAGGCATTACTGAATCAGTATGGCGATGATTCTCCTGAGGTCTTGCGTTGGTTGAATATTCTCTGTGTCCGCATTGTGTTTTGTTTATATGCAGAGGATGCGGGCATTTTCCGTCACGACCAGTTTCACGACTACCTTGCGAAGAATCAGGCAGAGGATATTCGGCGGGCATTGCGTGATTTGTTTGAAGTGATGAATACGCCACTCGACAAGCGGAGCAAATACTTAAAAGATGATTTAAAGGCTTTTCCTTATACTAACGGAGGCTTGTTTACCGAAGACATAGAGATACCCCAATTCACCGAAGAACTGAAACAGGTGTTATTGGAAAATGCAAGTCTTGATTTTGACTGGAGCGAGATTTCGCCTACTATCTTCGGTGCCGTCTTTGAGAGTACGCTGAATCCCGTGACACGCCGCAGTGGGGGAATGCATTATACCTCGATAGAGAATATCCATAAGGTGATAGACCCTCTTTTCTTGAATGATTTGCGCAAAGAACTGGATGACATATTGCAAGTGAAAGTTGAGAAACAGCGACAGAGGAAACTTGACGAATACCAAAACCGTTTGGCCTCGTTGACATTCCTCGACCCAGCCTGTGGTTCAGGAAACTTTCTTACAGAAACTTACCTTTCTTTGCGTCGATTGGAAAACGAAGTTATTCGTGAACGCTATCATGGCCAGACCATGATGGGTGCTTTCAAGAACCCTATCAAGGTTAGTATCCATCAGTTCTATGGTATAGAGATTAACGACTTTGCAGTAACTGTTGCAACGACAGCCCTCTGGATTTCCGAGGCCCAGATGTTAGCAGAAACTGAACGCATTATTCATCAGGACATTGATTTCCTGCCGTTGAAAAGCTACACCAATATCCGTGAGGGCAACGCACTGAGAATGGAGTGGGATGTAATAGAAGTACCGTCAGATGTTCCTATGTTCCACATAAAAAATGCTCATTATATCTACGAGGAGGAATATCATCCCATGGCAGGTGAGTCGGCATTAGACTACGAAGAGGCTAATTTGGTAGTGGACAATTATCAACGCGGACTGGTTTCCAATGCCAAACGATATGAAATTCACTACGATTACATCATTGGTAATCCTCCGTTTGTGGGTTATTCATTGCAAAATAAGGAGCAGAAAGATGACCTCCTAAGAATATTCTTAGGTGTGAATGGCAAATCGACAAAGACGGCAGGCAAGATAGATTACGTCGCAGGTTGGTACTACAAGGCATCGCAACTGATAAGCTACAATCCTCATATCCGTGCAGCTCTTGTATCTACCAATAGCATCACGCAAGGTGAGCAAGTAGCATCCATCTGGAAGCCACTGAAGGAAATGTTTGGTATTCATATTGACTTTGCCTACCGTACATTCCGTTGGGACAGCGAAGCCTCTCAAAAGGCTCATGTGCATTGTGTCATTATTGGCTTCGGTAAAAAAGATGTATCCAAGGTCATTTATGACAATGACAAGCAAAAGCAAGCTAAGAATATCAATGCTTATCTGATTGATGCACCCGATGTTTATGTGGGAAGCAGAAATAAGGCAATATGCGACGTTCCCCCTATGTTATATGGAAATAAACCAGTTGATGGCGGTTTCTTATTCCTGACTCCAGAGGAACGACTTGAGGCACTTGACAAAGAACCAGGTATTGATAAGTACATCAAAAGAGTTTATGGCTCTGCGGAATATATCAATAACAAGGAGAGGTATTGCTTATGGCTGACAAAAGCCAGTCCGTCTGACTTGCGTAATTCACCGTTTATCCGTAATCGAATAGAAAAAGTGCATAGTTTTAGGCTTAACAGTCCAAAGAAAGCAACGCAGATGTCGGCAGACACCTCCATGCTGTTCCAGGAAGTGAGACAGCCGGATAGTGAATATATGATAGTACCTCGTGTTTCTTCAGAGAACAGAAAATATGTTCCGATGGGGTTTGTTTCACCTAATATAGTTGTTAATGATTCTGTTCAAATTATCCCCAATGCCACCCTTTACCACTTCGGTATATTGGAAAGCAATGTCCACATGGCATGGATGCGGGCGGTATGTGGCAGATTAAAGAGCGATTACCGCTATTCAAAGGATGTGGTCTATAACAACTTCCCATGGCCTTCGCCAACGGATGCACAGAAAGTGAAGATCGAGCAGACAGCTCAGGCTATATTGGATGCCCGCAATCTCTATCCGGAGTCCTCGCTGGCTGACCTGTATGACGATTTGACCATGCCCATAGAACTGCGTCGTGCCCACCAGCAGAATGACCGTGCAGTGATGGAGGCATACGGCTTCGACACCAGCATCCTTGACAGCCAGTTGGAGTCCCCGATAGTAGAGCAGCTGTTTAAGATGTATCAAACATTAACAAAGCAATGTAAATAACTGAACTTTAAAGTGAAGAAAAGTGAACCATTAACCCATCAAATCAGATAAAGCTATGCCAAGAAAGAAAAACGGAATACCCTTCGTCCTGCAGCCCCGTCCGACAAAGGGAGCGGACGGGAAACCGCTGTTGTATGCCCATTTAGAACCCGGGCGCAAACTGACGCTTGACTGGTTGGACGAGGAGTTTCGCGGGCAGGGTAGATACCAGCCGGGTGACGTGCGCCGCATGATGGAGATATTTGCCGTGGTGACGAGCAGGTATATCGCTGACGGATACCGTATCGAGACCCCCTTAGGCACGTTTGCTCCTAAGCTGAAGATGACAGGCGAGTTTACTGACCCGGCGATGGTTGGCAACGGCAATGTGGATATGACAGGCATAGAGTATACTCCCTCCGCATTTTTCAAACGGAAAGTGAAACAATACGATCGTGGCTGTCACAAGGTTGACACGTATGTGGGTAATGCCCAGATGCAGGACGAACAGGCCATGCAGGAGGCTTTGCAGCAAAGCATGGGCAGGCATGGCTTTGTCACCATCAAGGCATTCTGTGTCTACAGTCATCTGAAATACAAGTCGGCCAGACGCTATCTCGACAGTCTGTGCGAGGGCGAACACCCACTTTTCAGTCGAGAGAAATCAGGTGGTGTAATATTCTATGTACCCGTGCAAAGCGACAGGGAGTAATGCGAGAATATATGGCCATTTTCAGAACTCTGAAAACGACAGGGGCATCAGTTCTTTGATGCTGTTGACGATGTAGATGTGTTTCTGGCCGTAAAGCAAGATGCGGACAGGCCTATGGAAACGTGTCTCGGTCTCGATGAGCACCTGACGGCAAGTACCGCACGGACTGACAGGCTCCGCTTGCAGCTCGCCCTGCGGAGTGCGGGCGGCAATGGCCAGCATCACCACGGGCTGGTCGGGATATTGTGCGCCGGCAGCAAAGATGGCTGACCGCTCGGCACAGATGCCTGCCGGAAAGGCCGCATTCTCCTGGTTGCAGCCGATGACTGTTACGCCGTTTTCCAGCATCAGTGCCGCGCCGACATGGAAGTGGGAGTAAGGTGCGTATGCGCGTCCTGTGGCCTCAATGGCTTGTCTGATAAGTCCCTGCTCCGACTCCGAAAGCTCTTCCATCTGTGCCACCGTGATGGTGGGCTTTACATCCAAATATTTCATAATGTGATGATTTTTGTTGCAAATATAATTCTTTTTCCTTACTTTTGCAAAATTAAAACAAAGTTTATTGATGAAACGACGCTTTTTATTCCTTTCTGTTGTTTTTTTGACTGCACTGTCGGCGGTGGCGCAGAGCATGGTGTGGACGCAGCGCTATCAGGACTATTTCGACCGTTATAAGGAGCTGGCCATCGAACAAATGGTTAAGCACCGCATTCCGGCCAGTATCACTCTGGCTCAGGGGGTGCTTGAGTCGGCAGCGGGAAGAAGCGAGCTGGCCATCAATGGCAACAACCACTTCGGCATCAAGTGCAACGGATGGAGAGGGCGGACTACATACCATGACGATGATGCGCGCAACGAGTGCTTCCGTGCTTACGACAACGTCTATCAGAGTTACGAAGACCACTCAGTCTTTTTGACATCCAGCAAGCGTTACAGCCGACTCTTTGAACTCAAGTTGACTGACTACAAGGGATGGGCTCGCGGACTGAAAGCCTGTGGTTATGCCACCAGTCCCACCTATGCGTCGAAACTCATAGAAATCATACAGCTTTACCGGCTCTACGAGTACGATACGGCCAAGGGCTACGACAAGTTCCAGACGCAGCAGATAGAACATGGAGACCTGCGCCACATCTACCATTTCAACAAGAACTACTACCTGCTGGCACGACGTGGAGACACGTTCAGGCTGATAGCCCAGGAGGTTGGCATCTCGTACCGGAAATTGGCGCGCTACAATGAGCGAGACAAAAACGACCAACTGGAAGAGGGCGAAGTGGTGTGGCTGGAGAAGAAACGTTCCAAAGCCCCCAAGGAGTATAAGAACCGGCCCCACCTGGTACAGGCTGGAGAGTCTATGTATAGCATTGCTCAGAAGTATGGCATCAGGTTGAAGAAACTGTATAAGATGAACGGCTTAACTCCTGACTATCAGCTTCGTGTGGGTGACAGGCTACGTGTCAGATAAACTGTTGAAGATAATGAGAAAGGCGATTTTTGTTTTTGCTGTCGTCATGACGCTATGTGCTTGCGGCAGGATGCGCGTGAAGCATGACCACAGCAGGCAGATGCTTCAGATGCGGATGCCGGAAGACACCGTTCATGTTGAACCTGTCGTTGAGGAGGAGGATACTGCCATCTGGGACGATGAGCCCATGACCGTGCTGCCTCAGGAGCCTGAGCACGGCAAGGCACCGGCCAACGTGGACGAGGAGATGGAGCGTATGATGAGGGGTGAGGATGTGACCTTTGAACCGTAGGCTGCTCAGTCTTCGCTCAGCAGTTTTGCAAGGAAGTCGTTCAAATCCTTGTCCAGCCCAGTCATTAACTCCTTGCTGATGATGACGGTGTCGTCGTCTACAAGGTACAACTCGGCCAAATGCTCGTGGTCGTCGTTTTCCAGCACAAAGGAGTAGGGTTTGAGGATGGACATCTGCTCAAACATCTTCGCATGCTTGTTGAACAGGGAGCGCAGCACAGCAGCCGCATCGCTATAGAAACTGCTGTCGGTGTTGCCAATCCACTGCTCGACGACGCAGCGTGTGATTTCCTTGTCGTCGTCATCAAAGACGGTCAGCTCGCCCGTCTCCTGATTCACTTGCAGGTGGATGTCGGTGAGCAGGCTCGCCTCTTCGCTTGCGGGAAACTTTTCGGCCACTTTTCGCAGGGCTCGTTCCAATTGTTGCAATGTTTGTTCTGTCGCTTTCATCGCCGGTTCATTTTTAGACGATACAAAAGTAAGCAAAAGATGTGACAATTGCAAACGATTACGATTTTTTTTCAAAAAAACTCATATCATTGCGCGAATAATTCACTTTTTTATCGTATCTTTGCATTTGCAAACTCGAGATTGCAAACTAATGAGTACTAAAATAAGTCATTCTGGCATCGTTGAAAGCATTGAAAATGGATATGTGCATGTGCGCATTGTCCAGGCGTCGGCATGTGCTGCCTGCAAGGTGGCTGGTTACTGCAGTGCCGCCGAGTCGAAAGAGAAGGTCATCGACGTGCCCTGTGCGGATGCTGCAAGCTATACCGAAGGCCAGCCGGTGACCGTGTCGACGACGGGACAGGTGGCAGTACGAGCCTTGCTTTGGGGTTTCGGTGTGCCTTTTCTGGTCTTGGTGGCAGTGCTCTTTGTGGCTCTGAAACTGACTGACAGCGAAGGCGTTGCGGCACTTTGCTCCATAGGAGCTTTGCAGCCGTATTACCTGCTCCTGTGGCTCTTCCGCGACAAGATGCGAGAGCAGTTGGCTTTTTCTATAGAAAAATAAATTTAAAACAAAACTAACAATAACAAGTATTTTATGAATTTCATTCTAATTGCGGTATTAGTGCTGGGTGCTATCGGACTGATAGCGGCTCTGGTACTCTATGTCTGCTCCAAGAAGTTCGCTGTCTACGAGGACCCGCGCATAGCACAGGTTCAGGAGGTGCTGCCCGGTGCCAACTGTGGCGGCTGCGGCTTTGCTGGATGTGGCGGACTGGCCGACGCTCTGGTCAAAGGGGCTGATGCCGGAAGCCTGGACGGGCTGATGTGTCCCGTCGGCGGACAGGAAGTGATGGGCAAGGTGGCTGACCTCTTAGGTATGGCCATTGCCAACGGCGAACCGATGGTTGCCGTAGTACGTTGCAACGGAACATGTGCGCTGCGTCCGAAGATTGCGGAGTACAGTGGTCTGCGCACCTGCGCAGCCATGAACTCATGCGGTGCTGGCGAGACGGCCTGTGGCTTTGGCTGTCTGGGTTGTGGCGACTGTGTCGCAGCCTGTCAGTTTGATGCCATCCACATGAACGAGGAGACTGGTCTTCCCGAGGTGGACGAAGAGAAATGTGTGGCCTGCGGTGCCTGTGTCAAGGCCTGTCCGCGACACATCATCGAATTGCGCAAGAAAGGTCCGAAGGGTAGGAGAGTGTTCGTCTCCTGCGTCAACAAGGACAAGGGGCCTGTGGCCAAGAAGGCCTGCGACGCTGCCTGCATCGGTTGCGGCAAGTGTGAGAAGGAGTGTAAGTTCGGTGCCATCACTGTGGAAGGCAATGTCGCTTACATCGACCACACCAAGTGCCGCCTCTGTAAGAAATGTGTGGCAGCATGTCCCACAGGAGCTATCCATGCCGTCAACTTCCCGGCTCCCAAGCCAAAACCGGAAGCTCCTGCTAATCAGGAAACTCCGACAACCGTTAACGAAAGAAAGGAGGAACAAGCATGAACATTAGAACATTCCGTATAGGTGGTGTCCACCCTGAAGAGAACAAACTGACCCACGAGGCCAAGACCCAGGTGGCTGCCCTGCCTAAGCAGGCCATCTTCCCCCTGAGCCAGCATATCGGAGCACCTGCTAAGCCCGTCGTGCAAAAGGGCGACAAGGTGAAGGTAGGAACCATGATAGCCGAGGCCGGTGGCTTCGTGTCGGCTCCCATCTTCTCAAGTGTCAGCGGCACCGTGTTTAAGATCGACACGGCCATCGATGCTACGGGTTACCGCAAGCCTGTTATTATAATTAATGTGGAAGGTGACGAGTGGGAAGAGTCCATCGACCGCTCGGACAAGTTGGAAAAGGTCAAGGAGCATCCCGAGCTGACACCAGAGGAAATAGTCAATCGCATCAAGGCTGCCGGCGTGGTAGGTATGGGCGGTGCCTGTTTCCCCACCTTCATCAAGCTGACTCCTCCGCCTACGGCCAAGGCCGAGTGCGTCATCATCAATGCCGTGGAGTGTGAACCGTACATCACTGCTGACTTCCGTCTGATGATGGAGCACGCCGATGAGATTCTGGTTGGTTTGGAACTGCTCATGAAGGGTGCCAAGGTGACTACGGGCTACATTGGTATTGAGACCAACAAGATGCCGGCCATCGAACTGCTCACCCGGAAGTGTGCTGAAGTGTTTGGGGGCACTGAATACCATGTTGAGGTAGTGCCCCTGAAGCAGCGCTACCCACAAGGCGGTGAGAAGCAGCTCGTCGATGCCGTCATCCGCCGGCAAGTGCCTGCACCGCCTGCCATCCCTGTCAATGTGGGTGCCATCGTACAGAACGTAGGTACGGCCTTTGCCGTCTATGAGGCGGTGATGAAGAATAAGCCACTGTTTGAACGCTATACCACTGTGACGGGCAAGAAGCTGGCTCATCCCGGCAACTTCCTCGTGCGTATGGGTACACCGATGAAGGACTTGATTGATGCGTGTGGCGGCATGCCCGAAGGCGACAACAAACTGTTGGCCGGCGGTCCGATGATGGGTAAGGCACTGACCTCTACCGAAGTTCCTATTTGCAAAGGCACCAACTCGGTGACCATTATTTCCGACGAGGAGGCCTTCCGCAAGGAGCCCAACCCCTGCATCCGTTGTGCCAAGTGTGTGTCGGCCTGTCCGATGGGCTTGGAACCCTACCTGCTGGCAAAGCTCGCTGCCGTCAAGAACTGGGAGCGTGCCGAGAAGGAAGAGGTGGTCAGCTGCATAGAGTGTGGCTCGTGCCAGTTCACGTGTCCTGCTCACCGTCCGCTGCTCGACAACATCCGTCAGGCCAAAGGCACCGTCATGGGCATCATCCGCGCCCGTGCCGCTGCCGCACAGAAGAAATAAATCGAAAATCGAAAATGTGTAAATCGAAAATAATACAATGGGAAAATTAATAGTATCACTGTCACCTCATGCACACGGAACGGATACCGTGGAGCGCAACATGTATGGCGTCATCATCGCCCTGCTGCCTGCGCTGCTCGTGTCGTTCTACTTCTTTGGCCTGGGTTCGGCCATTGTCTGTGCTACGAGTGTTGCGGCCTGCGTATGCTTTGAGTGGGCCATCAATAAGTTTATGCTCAAGAGCGAGCGCAACACCATCTGCGACGGCTCCGCCGTGCTGACGGGTCTGCTGCTCGGCTTCAACCTTCCCAGCAATCTCCCCATCTGGATTATCATCATCGGTGCACTGTTTGCCATCGGTGTGGGTAAGATGACGTTCGGAGGTCTGGGCAATAACCTCTTCAATCCTGCTCTGGTGGGACGTGCCGCCCTGTTGGTGGCTTTCCCCGCTCAGATGACGACGTGGCCGAAGGTAGGTCAGCTGACCAGCTATCTCGACGCTGAGACAGGTGCCACGCCGCTGGCTATCATGAAGGAAGCCATTAAGTCGGGCGACGCCTCAGTGCTCGACCAGCTGCCTTCGTCGCTCGACCTCTTCCTGGGCAACCATCCCGACGGTGCCGGTGCCATGGGTGAAATCTGTGCTCTGGCTCTGCTCATAGGTCTGGCCTACATGCTGTGGAAGAAGATCATCACGTGGCACATCCCCGTCAGCATCATCTGCACGGTATTCGTCTTTGCAGGCATCTGCCATCTGCTCAGCCCTGCCTACGCCGACCCGTTCTCGGTGATTCTCTCCGGTGGTCTGATGCTGGGTGCTATCTTCATGGCTACCGACTATGTCACGTCGCCTATGACGGTCAAAGGTCAACTCATCTATGGTGTCTGCATTGGCTTCCTTACCGTTGTCATTCGTAACTGGGGAGCCTATCCAGAAGGTATGTCGTTCGCTATCCTCATCATGAACGCCTTTACACCTCTTATTAATACGTATGTGAAACCCAAGCGTTTTGGTGAAGCACCTGCATGATTGACGATTTACGGATTTACAATTTTCTATTGAATAGTATGTCCGTAAGTGTAATAAATCGAAAATCGAAAATACATAAATCGAAAATCGAAAGAAATGAAGAAGTTAGAATCATCATTGACGAATATGGTACTGGTACTCACGGGGGTAGCAGTCATCATGGGTGCCATTCTGGCTGGAGTAAATCACCTGACCGAAGGCCCCATCAACGAACAAAAGGAGAAAGCCCTGGCTGATGGCATCAAGAGTGTGATGTGTGTCAGCGACCTGAAAGTGGCAAAAACTGACGAGGTGAAGCAGAACGATGCCAAAGGCAAGGAGCTCACCTATACCATCTATCAGATTCAGGACGCTCAGGGCAAGGACCTCGGTGCTGCCGTGGAGTCCACTACGGGTGGCTTCGGCGGCGATCTGAAGGTGCTGGTGGGTTTCGACCCTGAAGGCAAAATTCTGGGTTACACGCTGCTGGAGCATGCCGAGACACCGGGTCTTGGCGCTAAGGCAGACAAGTGGTTCCAGAAAGGCGAAAAGGGTGACATCATCGGTAAGACGCCCTCAGAGCCCTTGACCGTATCGAAGGACGGCGGACAGGTGGATGCCATCACGGCCTCTACCATTACCAGCCGTGCCTTCCTGCTCGCAGTGAATCAGGCTTACAACGCTTATAAGGCTACCCCTGCTGAATAATCTGACTATTGGATCATTTCACTATTGGACCATTGAAATATGAAATAGTAAAATTGTGAAATAGTAAAATTGTAAAATGAATTTATGAGTTACATTGATATTATAAAGAATGGCATCGTCAAGGAGAACCCCACGTTCGTCCTGATGCTGGGTATGTGTCCCACGCTGGCCACTACCACTTCGGCCCTCAACGGTATGTCGATGGGGCTGGCCACTATGGCCGTACTCATCTGTACCAATGTGGTCATCTCGTGCCTCAAGTCGGTAACTCCCGACAAGGTGCGCATCCCTGTATTCATTGTGGTCATCGCTGCCTTCGTGACGCTGCTCCAGATGATTATCAAGGCGTATCTGCCCGATATTGACGCTGCGCTGGGTCTGTTCATCCCTCTGATTGTGGTGAACTGTATCATTCTGGGCCGTGCCGAGTCGTTTGCTGCCAAGAACTCACCCGTAGCATCGCTCTTTGACGGCATTGGCATCGGACTTGGCTTCACGCTGGGTCTCACCCTGTTAGGCATCTGCCGCGAGCTGCTGGGTTCTGGCTCCGTCTTCGGACTCACGCTGTTGCCCGAGGAGTATAACATTCTGCTCTTCGTGCTGCCTCCGGGAGCATTCATCATGCTGGGATTTCTCATTGCTATCGTTAACAAAATTAGAGCCTAAGAATTATGGAATACATCTTGATTTTCATTAGCGCGATATTCGTCAACAATATCATCCTGTCGCAGTTCCTCGGCATCTGTCCCTTCCTGGGCGTGTCGAAGAAGGTAGAGACCTCGTTAGGAATGTCGGCCGCCGTGGCCTTCGTGCTCACCTTGGCCACCATTGTGACTTGGTGTGTGCAGAAGTTCGTACTCGACCCTAACGGTCTGGGCTACCTGCAGACTATCGCCTTCATTCTGGTGATAGCCTCGCTCGTGCAGATGGTAGAGATTATCCTCAAGAAGGTTTCTCCTGCGCTTTATCAGGCATTAGGCATATTCCTGCCGCTCATCACCACCAACTGTGCTGTGCTCGGTGTAGCCATCTTGGTTATCCAGAAAGACTTCAACCTGCTGCAGAGTGTGGTCTATGCCTTCTCCACAGCCATTGGTTTCGGTTTGGCTCTGACGGTGTTTGCAGGTATGCGTGAGCAGCTTGAGCTGGTCACTGTACCTAAGGGCATGCGTGGCATGGCTATCGTCATGCTCTCCGCCGGACTGCTCTCGCTGGCCTTTATGGGCTTCTCGGGTGTCGATGGCGGGCTGCGCGTTCTCTTCGGGCTCGATTAATTCAGAAAAAGCATTTAAGACAAGTACCTCGTTTTGACAAAAAGACGGGGTACTTGTCTTGTTTTTGAGCATTTTATCAAAAAAATCGCGATTTGTTTTGCAATTTGCTAAGTTTTTACTAATTTTGCAGCCGATTACAACACAAATGCTATTGAAGTTATGTGTGGAATAGTAGGATATTTAGGAAAGACAGATGCTTTCCCTATTTTGATAAAGGGACTTCGCCGTCTGGAGTATCGCGGATACGACTCTGCAGGCGTAGCATTGATTAACGGCGACGGCCAACTGAACGTCTATAAGACGAAGGGGAAGGTGGACAACCTGACAGAGTATTGCAGTGACAAAGACGTGACAGGATGCATCGGCATAGCCCACACCCGTTGGGCTACGCATGGTGAGCCGTCGAGCCGCAACGCCCATCCCCACTATTCGCAGTCGCATAACCTGGCCATCATACACAATGGTATCATCGAAAACTATGCCGACATCAAGCAGAAACTTCAGGCGAAGGGTGTCGAGTTCAAGAGCGATACCGACACGGAGGTGCTGGTGCAGTTGGTGGAATACATCATGGTGAAGAAAGGGATTAGCCTGTTAGAGGCTGTTCAGGTAGCGCTCTATCAGGTTATTGGAGCCTACGCCATAGCCATCATCGACAAGCGCGATCCCAGCCAGATTATAGCTGCGCGCAAGCAGAGTCCTTTAGTGGTCGGCATCGGTGACGGCGAGTTCTTCCTTGGTTCCGACGCCAGCCCTATTATTGAATACACCGATAAGGTGGTCTATCTGGAAGACGGCAACATAGCCGTCATCCGGCTTGATGAGGAGTTGAAGGTCATCAGCGTGTTAGGTGAAGAACAGGAGTTGGCAGTCAAGACCGTTGACATAGACTTAGGACAAATAGAGAAAGGTGGCTACGAGCATTTCATGCTCAAGGAAATATTCGAGCAGCCAGAATGCTTGACCAACTGCATGCGCGGCCGCATCAACGTGGAGGGCAACCATGTGACGTTGAGTGCGCTCATCGACTATCGCCGCCAGTTGCTGCAAGCCAAGCGCATCGTCATTGTGGCTTGTGGCACGTCGTGGCATGCAGGCCTCATAGGCAAGCAGATTATCGAGACCTTGTGCCGCATCCCTGTCGAGGTAGAGTACGCTTCGGAGTTCCGCTACCGCAACCCGGTAGTCACGGAGGACGATGTAGTGATAGCTATCTCGCAGTCGGGCGAGACAGCCGACACGCTGGCCGCTGTCCAGCTGGCCAAGGAGCGAGGGGCGTTCATCTATGGCATCTGCAACGCCATCGGTTCCTCCATTCCCCGTGCCACTGATACCGGCACCTATATCCACGTCGGTCCGGAAATTGGTGTAGCCTCCACAAAGGCTTTCACCGGTCAGGTCACGGTATTGCTGATGTTTGCGCTGGCATTAGGTGAGGCCAAGGGAACCATCAACCGTGAGGAATACCTCAAGATAGTCAAGGGACTGAACGAAATACCAAAGGTTATCGAAGAAGTCCTGACAGCCAATGACAGGGTGGCCGACCTGGCGCGTACCTTCACCTACGCACATAACTTCCTCTATTTAGGACGTGGCTATTCCTATCCCGTAGCGCTGGAGGGAGCATTGAAGTTGAAGGAAATCAGCTATATCCATGCCGAGGGCTATCCTGCTGCAGAGATGAAGCATGGTCCGATAGCACTGATAGACTCCGACATGCCCGTTGTGGTGATAGCTACCCACAATGCCATGTACGAGAAGGTGCTCTCGAACATTCAGGAAATCAAGGCCCGTCAGGGGCGTGTCATTGCTCTTGTCTCGAAAGACGACGACACCATCTCGCGTATAGCCGACGAGGTGATTGAGCTACCCGACGTGATGGAGTGTCTGGAACCACTTGTCGCCACCATTCCGTTGCAGTTGCTGGCTTATCATATTGCCGTCTGCAAAGGTAAGAATGTTGACCAGCCGAGAAACCTGGCTAAAAGCGTCACCGTTGAATGATTGATACATACAGGGCGGACCGTTGATGACGGTTCGCCTTTTTAATACAATAGAAGAGAATGAAGAAAGTAACACTCGTCCTGCAGGACGGTACGGAATTTCACGGAAAAAGCTTCGGCTACGACAAACCCGTAGCCGGAGAAGTCGTTTTCAATACGGCTATGATGGGCTACCCCGAAAGTCTGACAGACCCCAGTTATGCCGGTCAGATGCTGGTGATGACTTATCCCCTCGTCGGCAACTACGGTGTACCGCCGTTTACCATCGAAGCCAATGGCCTTTCCACGTTTATGGAGAGTGACCGCATCTATGCGAAGGCTATTATCGTCAGCGACTATACCGCTCAGTACAACCACTGGAACGCCTGCGAGAGCCTCGGCGACTGGCTTCAGCGCGAGCAGGTTCCCGGAGTGACGGGTATTGACACGCGTGCGCTGACCAAGTTGCTCCGCGAGCATGGTGTGATGATGGGACGGTTGGTTTTTGAGGGAGAGACTGTTTGTTGCAATGATATTGCAACGAACGAGACCGACGGGGAGGACTATGGCTCTGTGAACTGGGTGGAGCGTGTGTCGTGTAAGGACGTGATACGTTATAACGAAGGAGCTGGTCGGCGCGTGGTGCTGGTTGACTGCGGTGTGAAGCAGAATATTATCCGTTGCCTTGTCAACCGTGGCGTAGAGGTCATCCGCGTACCCTGGAACTACGACTATACCGCTATGGACTTCGACGGACTCTTTCTGGCTAACGGTCCTGGCGACCCAGACCGTTGCGTGGATGCTGTCAACGTGCTGAAACGGCAGATGACGCTTAGTCGTAAACCCATCTGCGGTATCTGCATGGGTAACCAGCTGTTGGCCAAGGCTGCCGGAGCCAGCATCTACAAGCTGAAGTACGGTCACCGCTCCCACAACCAGCCAGTGCGCGAGGTCGGTACCAACCGCTGCTATGTGACCAGCCAAAACCATGGCTATGCGGTTGATGCGGCAACGTTAGGTGCTGACTGGCGTGAGTTGTTTGTCAATATGAACGACGGCTCCAATGAGGGCATTCGCCACCAGACCAATCCCTGGTTTTCTTCTCAGTTCCATCCGGAGGCTTGTTCCGGTCCTGTTGACACGGAGTTTATGTTTGACCGTTTTATTGAAGCATTATGAAAGACAATAATATCAAGAAAGTGCTGCTCTTAGGTAGTGGCGCATTGAAAATAGGTGAGGCCGGCGAATTTGACTACTCAGGCAGTCAGGCGCTCAAAGCCCTGCGCGAGGAAGGCGTCAAGACCGTACTGATTAATCCCAACATTGCCACCGTGCAAACCAGCGAGGGTGTGGCCGACGAGATATACTTCCTGCCTGTGCAGCCTTATTTCGTTGAAAAAGTCATCGAGAAAGAACGCCCTGACGGCATCCTCCTGGCTTTCGGCGGACAGACCGCACTCAACTGTGGTGTTGAGCTTTATAAGAGCGGTGTGTTGGAGAAGTATGGCGTTCGCGTGTTGGGAACACCTGTGCAGGCCATCATGGATACCGAAGACCGTGAGCTGTTCGTTGAGAAATTGAACGAGATTAACGTCAAGACCATCAAGAGCGAGGCCTGCGAGACCATTGAGCAGGCCCGTCAGGCAGCCCGCGACTTAGGCTACCCTGTCATTCTTCGTGCTGCATACGCCTTGGGCGGACTTGGCTCCGGGTTCTGCGACAATGAGGAAGAGCTGGACCGCCTGGCCGAGAAAGCCTTCTCCTTTTCTCCCCAGGTGTTGGTGGAGAAGTCGCTGAAAGGCTGGAAGGAAATAGAGTACGAGGTGGTGCGCGACCGCTACGACAACTGCATCACCGTGTGCAACATGGAGAACTTCGACCCGTTGGGCATCCATACTGGCGAGAGCATCGTCATTGCTCCCTCGCAGACCCTCACCAACTCGGAGTACCACAAGCTGCGTGCGCTGGCCATCAAGATTATCCGTCACATCGGCATCGTCGGCGAGTGTAACGTGCAGTACGCTTTCGACCCGGCCAGTGAGGACTACCGCGTCATAGAGGTCAACGCCCGTCTGAGCCGCTCGTCGGCACTGGCTTCCAAAGCCACCGGCTATCCGCTGGCCTTTGTCGCCGCAAAGTTAGGTATGGGCTACGGGCTGTTTGAACTGAAGAATTCCGTCACCAAGACCACGTCGGCTTTCTTTGAGCCCGCACTCGACTATGTGGTGTGCAAGATACCCCGATGGGACCTCTCCAAGTTTCACGGCGTCGACAAGGAATTAGGTTCCAGCATGAAGTCTGTTGGCGAGGTCATGGCTATCGGCCGCACCTTTGAGGAAGCCATTCAGAAAGGTCTGCGTATGATAGGGCAGGGGATGCACGGTTTTGTGGAGAACAAGGAACTGAAGATACCCGACATCGACGCTGCCCTGCGTGAGCCTACCGACAAGCGCATCTTCGTCATCTCGAAGGCCATGCACTTGCCCGAGTATGACATCGACCGCATTCACGAACTGACGAAGATAGACAAGTGGTTCCTCTACAAGCTGAAGCACATCATCGATATAGACGAACAGCTGAAGCGGCAGCATTTCGACACACTCGACAGCGAACTGTTGCGCGATGCAAAGGTCTATGGATTTACCGACTTCCAGATAGCCCGTGCCGTCGGCTTGGAGCAGTCGTCAGACAACATGCACGAGGCCCTGCTGATGGTACGAAACCGTCGCAAGCAGTTGGGCATCCTTCCCGTGGTGAAGCAGATAGACACGCTGGCTGCCGAATATCCGGCCCAGACCAATTACTTGTATGTCACCTATCCCAGTGCGTGCTGCGATACAGTCGAGACACTTAACGACATCCTCTACGAGCACGACGGGCGCAGCGTCATCGTCCTTGGTTCTGGTGCCTACCGCATAGGCAGCAGCGTCGAGTTCGACTGGTGTGGCGTGCAGGCTCTGAACACCATCCGCAAGGAGGGTTGGCGCAGTGTGATGATCAACTACAATCCGGAGACGGTGTCTACCGACTACGACATGTGTGACCGCCTCTACTTCGACGAGCTGACCTTCGAGCGTGTGATGGACATCATCGAGTTGGAGTCCCCCCACGGTGTCATTGTGTCGACGGGCGGACAGATTCCCAACAACCTGGCTATGTATCTGGACGAACAGCATGTGCCCATTCTCGGTACGCAGGCTCAGGACATTGACGGTGCCGAAGACCGTGCCAAGTTCTCGCAGATGCTTAGCGAGATGGGTGTCAACCAGCCCGAATGGAGCGCGCTGACGTCGATGGCAGACATCGACCGTTTCGTCGACCGTGTGGGTTTCCCCGTGCTGGTACGTCCTTCCTACGTGTTGAGCGGCGCCGCCATGAATGTCTGCTCCAACCGCGAGGAGTTGGAGAAGTTCCTGCAACTGGCAGCCAACGTCTCCGAGGACCATCCTGTCGTCGTCTCCAAGTTCATTGAACATGCCAAGGAGATTGAGATGGATGCCGTGGCACGCAACGGCGAGATACTGGCTTACGCCATCAGTGAGCACATCGAGTTTGCCGGTGTCCATTCTGGCGACGCCACCATCCAGTTCCCACCCCAGAAGCTGTATGTCGAGACCGTCCGCCGCATCAAGCGTATCTCGCGTCAGATAGCCAAGGCACTCCACATCAACGGGCCGTTCAACATCCAGTACATGGCCCGCGACAACGACATTCTGGTCATCGAGTGTAACGTCCGTGCTTCGCGCTCGTTCCCCTTCGTCTCGAAGGTGTTGAAGCTGAACCTCATTGAGCTGGCCACGAAGGTCATGCTCGGACTGCCAGTGGAACGTCCGTCGAAGAACCTTTTCGACCTCGACTATGTGGGCATCAAAGCCTCCCAGTTCTCCTTCAACCGTCTGCAGAAGGCCGACCCCGTCCTTGGCGTCGACATGGCGTCGACTGGTGAGGTGGGCTGCATAGGCGACAACACCCACACGGCCCTGCTCAAGGCCATGCTCTCGGTGGGGCACCGCATTCCCCGCAAGACGGTGCTCCTCTCTACAGGCGGAGCCAAGCAGAAGGCCGAGATGCTGGATGCTGCCCGCATGCTGGTGACACATGGTTACAAGCTCTACGCCACAGGCGGCACATCGAAGTATTTGACCGATAACGGCATTGACAATACGCGCGTACTGTGGCCCAGCGAGGTGGAGACGCTGCCGGGCATCGAAGGTCCTACGGCACTCGGACTGTTGCACGACCACCAGATAGACATGGTGGTCAACATACCCAAGGACTTGACGACGCACGAGCTGACCAACGGCTACAAGATACGTCGTGCAGCCATAGACCTGAACGTTCCGCTCATCACCAATTCGCGACTGGCCTCGGCCTTCATCCAGGCATTCTGCACGGTAGGCATTGAAGGCATCGGCATCAAGTCGTGGGCAGAGTACAAGTAAAAAACAAGGCAAATATTTGGCAGTCCGCCAAATATTTGCTATTTTTGCATCTTAAAACTAAAAACCTCTACTGAAATGGAGTTGAACGAAAGATTCGAGAAACAGATAAACCGCAGTGACTATAAAATTTTGATTGTCGACGACGTGGTCAGCAATGTATTGCTGCTGAAGATTTTGTTGACCACCGAGAAGTTCCAGGTGTGTACGGCCAACTGTGGCAACATGTGTATAGAGCAGGCCAAGAAGGAGAAGCCCGACCTCATATTGCTCGACGTTATGATGCCCGACATCAGCGGTTTCGACACGGCGGTCATCCTGAAGAAAGACCCAGAGACGCTCGACATACCCATCATCTTCCTCACTGCACTCAACAGTCCCTCTGACCTCGTTCGCGGCTTCCAGGTGGGTGCCAACGACTTTCTGACCAAGCCCTTCAACAAGGAGGAGCTGGTCATGCGCGTCATGCACCAGATACAGCTGGTGGCAGCCAAACGCATCATTGTGCAGCAGAACGATGAGCTGCGCCGCACCATCAGCAACCGTGACAAGATGTACTCCGTCATAGCCCACGACCTGCGTTCGCCCATGGCCAGCATCCGCATGGTGCTGAACCTGGTCGTCAATGTGGTGTCGCCCGACATCGTGGGACAGGAAATCTTTGAACTGTTAGACAAGGCAAACCGTGAGTCGGAGGAGACGCACGACCTGTTAGACAACCTGCTGAAGTGGACGAAGTCGCAGACAGGACGCCTCAACGTGGTGTATCAGGACTTGGACCTTGACGACATCGTGCCCGGCGTAGTGGACATCTTCAATATGATTGCCGAGATGAAGAAGATAAACCTGCAGTACCTGCCCGCCGAAGAGAAGCTGACGGTGCGTGCCGACAACGATATGATCAAGACCATTATCCGCAACTTCATCTCCAATGCCGTCAAGTTCACCCCGGAGGGCAAGGGCATTGAGGTCTACTATAAGCGGGATGGCGACTTTGCCCGTATCTGCGTACGCGACCACGGCGTAGGTATTGCCGCTGACCGTATTGACAACATCTTCCGCGAGGGCGAGACGACCTACGGCACAGAAGGTGAGGAAGGCTCCGGTCTGGGTCTTCAGCTCTGCCGGGAATTTGCCCGCAAGAATGGTGGCGACGCCTTTGTCGAGTCAGTAGTGGGTGAGGGGTCAACCTTTAGCTTCACCATTCCTCTTAAAAGTGAAGAGTGAAAAGTGAAGAGTGAAAAGTGAAGAGTGAAGAATTTGCTGCCGTCATTGAAGTTCGGTAGAAAATTCTTCACTCTTCACTTTTCACTTTTCACTAAAAACTATTCACTCTTGAACAGGTCTTTGATGCCTCCGATGCTGCCCATCAGGTTCGTAGCCTCGTAAGGCAGATAGACCGTCTTGGTCTTGTCACCCGTAGCCAGTTCCTCCAGCATCTGGATGTACTTCTGCGCCAGCAGGTAGTTGGCGGGATTTGTCGACTTGCCCACCGCCTCGGTAATCAGTTCGATGGCCTTGGCTTCAGCCTCAGCCTTGCGGATGCGTGCCTGCGCCTCACCCTCGGCATGCAGCACAGCCTGCTGCTTGGCGGCTTCAGCCTTGTTGATGATGGCCGTCTTCTCACCTTCCGAAGCTAAGATTTCAGCAGCCTTCTCACCCTCCGAAGTCAGAATCTGGGCACGCTTGTTACGCTCGGCCTGCATCTGCTTCTCCATGGCGTTCAGCACCGTTGCCGGCGGCACGATGTCCTGCAGCTCCACGCGGTTCACCTTGACGCCCCACTTGTCCGTGGCATCGTCCAGTACGGCGCGCAGCTTGGTGTTGATGGTGTCGCGCGAGGTCAGCGTCTCGTCAAGTTCCAGTTCGCCGATGATGTTACGCAGTGTGGTCTGTGTCAGCTTCTCAATGGCGTTGGGCAGGTTCGAGATTTCATAGACAGCCTTGAAGGGGTCTACTATCTGGAAGTAAAGCAGGGCGTTGATTTCCATCTGGATGTTGTCCTTGGTGATGACGTTCTGTGAAGGGAAGTCATACACCTGTTCCCTCAGGTCGATGCTGGTCGAGTAGGCATAGCGGCCCCGCGTCAGCACTACAATCTCCTTGGCACGGTCGATGAAGGGGATGATGATGTTGATGCCGGGGTTCAGGGTGGCATAGTAGCGTCCTAAACGCTCAATGATGCGGGTTTCCGACTGCGGAATGATGACCAGTGCCATCTTGGCAAAGATGATGACCAAGACGACGATAGCAATTAATACATAACTCATAAAGTCCATCGCTTAATTTTTTATTTCCTCATATCACTTCCACGCTGACGATAGTGCTCTCGCGCCCCACGATGCGCACGGTTGTGCCAACGGGAATGTCGGTTTGCATGTCGCTGACAGCCTTCCACAGGTCACCGTCTACTTGTACGTAGCCGTTCTTGCCGGCATTGATGGGCTCCGTGACGCGACCGGTACGGCCAATGAGCGCGTCGGCATTCGAGGGTTTGTTTGGCTCGTTCTTGTGCAGATAGCGCAGTGCCACGGGACGCACGGTGAAGATGGCAATAGCCGTGAACACAGCGAAGACCACCAGCTGCCAGTAAACGCTAAGTCCTAATGCCGCTGCGATGACGGCAAAGACGGCTCCGATGGAGAAGCAGATGATAAAGAAGTCACCTGACGAAAGCTCCAGGATAAGACAGATGACAGCCACTATGGCCCATATCTGCCACATGTTTGTCAAAATGTAATCAATCATACGCTTATGTTTTTAGTTCGTTAGTTCCATATTCTTTGTCTTATTCGTGATGCAAAGATAAGAATTATTTGCCTTATCTCCAAAAGAATTTCAACCGTACAGGTCGAAAAATTTTCCCACCATGGGAATTTTTTTTCTGACCATTAGAATTTTTGTAATCAGCAGGACTGTGAAGTTTGAAGTTTGATGTTTGAAATTTATGATTACTTCATTTCTACATTTTTCATTTACATTTCTCATTCCTCATTTCTCATTTCTCATTTTATCTCTGTATAGTTGAATGATTTTTTACCCTACACCCACAACACCCACGACACTGAAGTCCAGTGTTGTGGGTGTTGTGGGTGTAGGGTGTTTTTTTGTTTCACAAATAGCACATACAACTTTACTGTATGTAACATCTTTCTGATTTCACGCTTTACCGTATGTAACATGGTTTAACTTTTTTTTGTCTTGGTTTCGTAGAAAATTATGTAACTTTGCAGTTCGTAAGACAACAAAACCAAAAAAGGAAAACTATGAAGAAAACTATTCTCGCTGCAATGCTCATAGCCGGTGTGCTATCGGCCTGCAAACAAAACGAACAAACCAAAACAGAGGATAGTATGCAGAATTTAGAATTAACGCAAGAGTGGGACAAGGTGTTCCCGCTGAGTGAGAAGGTGGATCACCGTAAGGTGACGTTCAAGACGCAGTACGGGCTGACGCTGGCGGCAGACCTCTATATACCACGTATTGGAGTGTTGAATAGCGGAAAAGACGAGAAGATGCGCTTCCCTGCCATTGCTGTCAGCGGCCCGTTCGGAGCTACCAAGGAGCAGTCGAGCGGTCTCTATGCCATGCGGATGGCCGAGCGCGGCTTCGTGGCGCTGGCTTTCGACCCATCATATACGGGTGAGAGCAGTGGTGAACCGCGCCGCACGGCCTCGCCCGACATCAACACCGAGGACTTCATGGCCGCCGTCGATTTCCTGTCGCGTCAGGATAATGTGGACGCGGAGCGTATCGGCATCATCGGCATCTGCGGATGGGGAGGCATCGCCCTCAATGCCGCCGCCGCCGACACCCGCATCAAGGCGACAGTGGCCAGCACTATGTACGACATGACCCGCGTCAGCGGCAACGGCTATTTCGACAGCGAAGACAAGGAAGAGTCGCGCCATGCAGCCCGTGAGGCTATGGCTAAGCAGCGCCTGAGCGACCCGTCGGCAATGGCTGGCGGTGTGGTGAACCCGCTGCCCGAGGACGCCCCGCAGTTTGTCAAGGACTACTACGACTACTACATTACGCCCCGAGGCTACCACAAGCGTAGCGGCAACTCCAACGACGGATGGCGCGTCATCGGTACGCAGGCCTATGCGAACAGCCGTTTCCTCTACTACATCAACGAGATACGTTCTGCCGTCCTCGTCATGCACGGCGAGAAAGCCCACTCGCGCTACTTCGGCGAGGCTGCCTATAAGTATATGGTGGAGGGCAAGGCCGAGGGATACAATGTCGTGGGTAAGCCCAATCCCAACCCTGAGAACAAAGAACTGCTTATCATCCCCGGTGCTTCTCACTGCGACCTCTACGACGGTGGCTACACCGAACCAGCTGGTGGCGGTGAGGCCAAGAACCTCATTCCGTGGGATAAGCTCGCCGACTTCTTCAATAAGAACCTGAAGTAAGCCGCGCTTTGACAGTCACCGCCCCGTTGTACCCGAGTATGGTACACGGGGCGTTTTCTTTTTTTCTGAACACTGCAAAGTCTGGGCAAAAAAATAAAGCGATGACCCTCACAGGCGACCGCTTCATATCTTCAATAGGTATTAGTCCTTTTAAGGTAAAAAGATTGTTTTCAGGATAACGATGCAAATTTACTATAATTTTTCTTAACGTCCAAATTTTTCTTCATTAATTTTCCCATTATTTTCCCGTGTGCCTGCACAAGTAGTATTTTTTACAAATAATTTGTATGAGGCTGTTGGCTGAGGTAAAAAAAAGTCAGCTTCGGCATGCCACAGACGGGTCATGCTCGAAGCCGAACTCTTGGATTGTCGCGGACGACGCTTATCCTCTTCGTGTCATTCTTCGTGCGTTATGAGTTGTACTCCTGCCACGACTTGATTTTGATGTCCTGTTCCTTCAGGGCGGTGAAGGCCTCGATGTAGGCCTTTGCCAGCCGCACGTTGGTCATCAGCGGAGTGTTGTGGTCGATGGCAGCGCGGCGTATGCGGTAGCCGTTGGTCAGCTCGCGCTTGGTGTGGTTCTTGGGCACGTTGACAATGAGGTCGAACTTGTGCTGTGCTATCATGTCCATGACGTTGTTCTCGCCGTCCTCGTCGGGCCAGCAGACTGCCGTAGCCTGAACGCCGTTGTCGTTGAAGAACTTGGCCGTGCCGCCGGTGGCATAGACCTTGTAGCCCTTCTTCACCAGTTGCTTGGCAGGCTCCAGGAGGCTGACCTTGCCCTTGGCGGCACCTGACGAGATGAGAATGCTGGAGCCGTCCTTGGGCAGTTTGTAGCCCGTGGCAATGAGGGCGTTGAGCAGGGCCTCGTTGAGGTCGTCGCCCAGACAGCCCACCTCGCCCGTTGACGACATGTCGACACCCAGCACGGGGTCGGCATTCTGCAGTCGTGCAAACGAGAACTGCGAGGCCTTGACACCGATGCGGTCGATGTCGAACTCGAACCTCTCGGGTTTCTGGTAGGGGGCGTCAAGCATGATTTTGGTAGCCGTCTCGATGAAGTTGCGCTTCAGTATCTTCGATACGAAGGGGAACGAGCGTGAGGCACGCAGGTTGCACTCGATGACCTTCACCTCGCGGTTCTTGGCCAGGAACTGGATGTTGAACGGGCCAGAGATGTTCAGCTCCTTGGCTATCTTGCGTGCAATCTTCTTAATCTGGCGTACGGTCGAGAAATAGATGTGCTGGGCGGGGAACACCATGGTGGCGTCGCCGGAGTGCACACCGGCATACTCGACGTGCTCGGAGATGGCATACTCGACCACCTCGCCCTTGTCGGCCACGGCGTCGAACTCTATCTCCTTGGTCTCCTGCATGAACTGCGAGACGACGACAGGGAACTCCTTGCTGACCTCGGTAGCCATGTTGAGGAAGCGGTGCAGCTCCTCATCGTCGTAGCATACGTTCATGGCTGCGCCGGAGAGCACGTAGCTGGGGCGCACCAGCACGGGGTAGCCCACCTCGGAGACGAACTCCTTGATGTCGTCGAACGAGGTCAGCGCGCGCCATGCGGGCTGGTCGATGCCTAACTTGTCGAGCATGGCCGAGAACTTGTCGCGGTTCTCGGCGCGGTCGATGTCGACCGGACTGGTGCCTAAGACGGGCACGCCCTGACGGTGCAGCTTCATGGCCAGGTTGTTGGGTATCTGTCCGCCCACGCTGACGATGACGCCGCGGGGCGACTCCAGGTCGATGACGTCGAGCACGCGCTCCAGTGACAGTTCGTCGAAGTAGAGTCGGTCGCACATGTCGTAGTCGGTCGATACGGTCTCGGGGTTGTAGTTGATCATGATGCTCTTGTACCCCAGCTTGCGTGCCGTGTTGATGGCGTTCACCGAGCACCAGTCGAACTCCACGCTGGAGCCGATGCGGTAGGCTCCGGAGCCCAGCACGATGACCGACTTCTCGTTCTTGTAGTAGCTGATGTCGTGCTTGGGCTGGTAAGGCTTGCCGTCGGGCGTGGCGAAGGCAGGTGTATGCGTATAGGTGAAGTAGAGGTAGTTGGTGAGCTCGGGATGCTCGGAGGCCACGGTGGGTATGCGCTTCACCGAGGGCATGATGCCGCGTTCCTTGCGGTACTGGCGCACTTCAAGGTTCTCCTTCTCCATGTTGCCGCCCTGGGGCTTCAGTACGAAGCGTGCTATCTGGAAGTCGGAGAAGCCGCACTGCTTCACCTCCAGCAGCAAAGCGTCAGGCAATTCCTCTAACTTGTTGTATTTCTGCAGTTCATGCTTCAGGTCCACGATGTGCTTCAGGCGCTCCAGGAACCAGACGTCAATCTTGGTGAGTGCTTCGATGCGCTCGACGCTGTAGCCCTCCTCCAGAGCCTGTGCGATGGCAAAGATGCGCAGGTCGGTGGGGTTGGCCAGTTCCTTGTCAAGGTCTTCAAACTTGGTGTGGTCGTTGCCTACGAAGCCGTGCATGCCCTGGCCTATCATGCGCAGGCCCTTCTGGATCATCTCCTCGAAGGAGCGTCCTATGGACATGATTTCGCCTACCGACTTCATGGACGAGCCGATGAGACGGCTGACACCTGCGAACTTGGTCAAGTCCCAGCGGGGTATCTTGCATATCATGTAGTCGAGCGACGGAGCAACGTATGCTGACGATGTCGTACCCATCTCGCCAATCTGGTCCAGCGTGTAGCCCAGGGCTATCTTGGCAGCGACGAAGGCGAGGGGATAACCCGTTGCCTTTGAGGCCAGTGCCGAGCTTCGGCTCAAGCGGGCGTTTATCTCGATGATGCGGTAGTCGTTGGTCTGCGCGTTGAAGGCAAACTGGATGTTGCACTCACCGACGATGTTCAGGTGGCGCACGCAGCGTATGGTGATGTCCTGCAGCATCTTGACCTGCTCTTCTGTCAGCGAGCAGGTGGGAGCCACCACGATGGACTCGCCGGTGTGGATGCCAAGCGGGTCGAAGTTCTCCATGGAAGCCACGGTGAAGCAGTGGTCGTTGGCGTCGCGGATGCACTCGAACTCAATCTCCTTCCAGCCCTTCAGCGACTCCTCCACCAGAATCTGAGGAGCGAAGGTGAAGGCACTCTCGGCCAGCTCGACGAAAGCCTTCTCGTCAGGGCAGATGCCTGAGCCTAAGCCTCCTAAGGCGTAAGCCGAACGGATCATGATGGGGAAACCGATTTCGCGGGCTGCCTTCAGGGCATCGTCCATGTTTTCGACAGCGTGCGAGACAGGAACCTTCAGGCTGATTTCGTCCAGCTTCTTGACGAAGAGGTCGCGGTCCTCGGTGTTCATGATGGCCTCGACACTGGTGCCCAGCACCTGGACACCGTACTCCCGGAGCACGCCAGTCTGGTAGAGCTCCGTGCCGCAGTTCAGCGCCGTCTGTCCGCCGAAGGCCAGCAGGATGCCGTCGGGACGCTCCTTCTTGATGATTTCCGTCACGAAGTGCGTGGTCACGGGCTGGAAGTACACTTTGTCGGCAATACCCTCTGAGGTCTGGATGGTAGCAATGTTGGGGTTTACTAACACCGAGGAGATACCTTCCTCGCGCAATGCCTTCAGGGCCTGCGAGCCTGAGTAGTCAAACTCGCCAGCCTGTCCGATTTTCAGGGCACCCGAACCTAATACGAGCACCTTCTTGAGTTTCTTAGTCATATTCTGGATGTTAAGTTTTGATTCCGTTTCAACGTGCAAAATTAATACAAAAAAATGGACTGACCAAAAAGTAGGCTTACTTTCCCCAAAAAAATGCAGGCCCTGAATGATTATCGGAAAAATTTTCGTAATTTTGCACGCAGGAAAGCAGTGCCCCGGCCTGTCGCTGGTGCCCAGGAGGGCACGAGAGGAAAGTCCGGGCAGCGCAGGACGCTCCACTGGTGAAAGTGCCAGCAGTTGGTGACAGCTGGAGCCGGAAGAAGAAAACAACCGCCTTGCCCGGCAAGGTAAGGGTGAGAAGGTGGGGTAAGAGCCCACCAGCCAACGGGCAATCGTTGGGCTGTTCCGTCTGGAGGCTGCAAGTTCGCGTAAACCGTCGTCTGAGGGCTGTCCGTCCGAGACTTCCGGTCACGACGGAGGGTGGAATGCTTCAGCCGTGGGGTAACCCGCGGAGTAGATAAATGACAGGCACCTTGCACTAGCAAGGTACAGAACCCGGCTTACAGGGACACTGCTTTCCTTTATATATAATTAGGTGTAGTAATAACGAATGCTTCAGAACGGCTATGGGACTTGAGCGACTGATGAAGTTCTTGACAACAGATATATGGCGCATCACGCGTGCCGACGTGTCTGCAGTGCAATACCTTATGGTGGTGCTGCTGAAGAAGGTGGTGCTCGCCGTACGCTTCTTCACCGCCAAGCGTGTCCTGTCCCGTGCCTCGGCCCTGACTTACTCCACGTTGCTGGCCATAGTGCCCATCCTGGCCGTGTTCTTCGCCATTGCCCGCGGTTTCGGCTACAGCAAGTATATTGAGGTGTGGTTTCGCAATGCTTTCTCCACGCAGCCTCAGGCCGCCGACATCATCATCGGGTTCGTCAACAGTTATCTGGTGCACACCAAGAGCGGGGTGTTCTTGGGCATAGGACTATTGTTCATGCTCTACACGGTGCTCATGCTGGTGAGCAACATCGAGGACACGTTTAACGAGATATGGCAGGTCAAGAAGTCGCGCTCCATGTTCCGTACGTTTACCGACTATCTGGCCATGTTCTTCGTCTTCCCCATACTGATAGTGCTTTCGTCGGGTATCAGCATCTTCATAGCCACTGCGGCCAACAGCGTGCCCGACTTCCTGATGCTGGACGCTGCAGTGCGCACGCTGATAGACCTGATACCCTACGTGCTGATGTCGGCCATGTTCATTGCGCTCTACATCTTCATGCCCAACACGAGGGTGAAACCCTCCAACGCCGTGGTGCCGGGCATACTCGCCGGTATCGCCATGCAGGGACTGCAGTTCGTCTATATCCACTCGCAGGTCTTCCTCTCCAGCTACAATGCCATCTACGGCTCCTTTGCCGCCTTGCCCCTGTTCATGCTGTGGATGCAGATTTCGTGGACCATCTGCCTGTTCGGGGCCGAGCTGTGCTACACCAACCAGAACCTGGACTATTATGACTACGACGCCCATGCCGGCGAAATCAGCCACCGCTACCGTCTGATGTTGTGCGGCATGCTGATGGGGCGCATCTGCCGCCGCTTCGCCGAGGGTGGCCAGCCCTACACCGTGCTGGAGCTGCGTCAGGCCACTTCCATCCCCATCCGCTTCGTCACCGACCTGGTCTATGAGTTGATTGACGCCCGCATGCTGGTTGAGATTTCCGGTGACGAGAAGGGTGACGAAAGCCGTTTCATGCCTGCCGAGGATTTGCAGAACATGACGTTGGGTACCATGATAGACCGTCTGGAGGCACGCGGGCAGTGGAAGATAGACCTGGACTTCAGAGAGCTGCTTGGTGAGGAATGGAAGAAAGTGCTCAAGCTGCGAAACGGCTATCTGCGTGAAGCACGCTCCATTCCGCTCAGGGAATTGTAATCACACATACTTGCTGATGAGTGACACGAAGCGTTGACCGTACTTCTGTCGCTTGTGCTCGCCGATGCCGGGGATGAAGCCGAACTGTTCGAGCGTTGTGGGCTTGACGGTGGCCAGCGAGTGCAACACCTTGTCGCTGAAGACGATGTAAGGCGGGAACCCTTCTTCTTCCGCACACTGGCGACGCAGCGCACGCAAGGCCTCGAAGAGCTTCGGGTCCTCCACGCCATGGGTTTGGGGCAGTCCGGGAATGCTGATGCTTGGAATCTCCAAGTGCAGGTGCCGCTTGGGCATAGCCGTAGCCTTGGTGCTGCGGTCAATGACGCACAGCTCGGCCTGCTTGCGCCCGTAGAGCACGTCGGCACCGCTGGGTGTCAGGCGCACCTTGTTGCCCTCGTTGTAGGCAATCTCGAAGAACCCCATCTGCAGCATCTGCAACAGGTAGTCCTGCCAGTCCTGAGTGCTGACCTCCTTGCCCACGCCAAAGGTCTTCAGACTGTCGTACTGGTGACGCCTGACAGTAGGCGAGGGGATGCCCCTGAGTATCTCGATGACGGTGGAGGTGCGTATCTGCTCGTCGGCCCTTTTCACCGCGCTGAGCGCCATCTGGACGTAGCGTGTGCCGTCGAACCGTGTGGGCGGGTTGTAGCAGACGTCGCAGTTGCCGCAGTCGTGGTCCATCTGTTCTCCGAAGTAGTTCAGCAGTATGCGTCGCCGGCAGACGTTAGACTCGGCGTACTCCTGCATGCGCCGCAGCTTATCCATGTTGATGTCCTGCTGGCCGCTGTCCTTGGCAAATTGCTGCAGCTGGATGATGTCGGCCAGCGAGTAGAAGAGCACGGTCTCAGCCGGTGCGCCGTCGCGCCCGGCACGGCCTATCTCCTGATAGAAGCCCTCCATGCTCTTGGGCATGTTGTAGTGGATGACCCACCGCACGTTGCCCTTGTCGATGCCCATGCCGAAGGCTATGGTGGCACAGACCACCTGTACGTTGTCCTGTTTGAAGGCTTCCTGAGCCTGGTTGCGCTCCTGCGGTGTCAGTCCTGCATGGTAGACGGTGGCTCGTATGCCGTTGCCTGACAGGTATTTGCACAGCTTTTCCGTCGACTTTCGGCTGAGGCAGTAGACGATGCCGGCATCTAAAGGGCGAGCCTTGATGAAGTTCATGATGAACTGGTCTTTTTCCTTGCCCGTGTAGCCTCGCTTGACACTGAGGCTCAGGTTGGGACGGTCGAAGCTGGAGATGAAGAAGCGTGGGTCGCGCAGCTTCAGCTGTTCCACGATGTCGTGACGTGTAATCTTGTCTGCTGTTGCTGTCAGTGCCATGATGGGCACGCCGGGAAACTCCTGGTGCAGGATACCTAACTGGCTGTACTCCGGCCGGAAGTCGTGCCCCCACTGCGAGATGCAATGGGCTTCGTCTATGGCGAAAAGCGAGATGCTGATGTGCTTCAGCAGGTACGGAATCTCAGCCAGCAGTTTTTCCGGCGACATATAGAGGAGCTTCAGGCTGCCTTCCATGCATTTACGCCGGATGATGGTGTCTGCCGCGTAGTCGTTGACACTGTTCAGCGCCTCGGCCTCTATGCCGTTGGCCCGCAGCGCCTCCACCTGGTCCTTCATCAGGCTGATGAGCGGGGAGACGACGACAGCCGTGCCAGGCAGTGCAATGGCCGGCACCTGATAGCAGACACTCTTGCCGCCACCAGTAGGCATGAGCACTACGCAGTCGTCACCTTTCACGATAGTTTGTATGATTTCTTCTTGATGCGGGCGGAAGGAACCGTAACCGAAATAGGTCTTTAAAATCTCTGTAAAGTCCATCAATAAAAATTTTTCGACAAAGTTAATAATTTTTTTAGAAAAAAATGTTTTAGTGTGGAAAAAATTTCGTATATTTGCAGCTGAAATTGTAACAATAATGTGATAAAACACTATTTAGGGTTATGACAAAGTACAACATTACTGAGAAGAAAGAGAAGGAGGCCGCCTACAGAAGCCTTGTTAGCCCTAAGTTGATGGACGAGATGAAAGAGAAAATTCTACACATCATCGTCATGGAGAAAAAGTACAAAGACAAAAATTATTCAGCCAAGAAACTTGCCGAGGATTTGGGAACAAACACTCGCTACGTATCAGCAGTGGTCAATGTGCGCTTTCACATGAATTACACGTCGTTCATCAACAAGTTCCGTATTGAGGAAGCGATGGCTATTCTCGTTGATCGCAGGTACCAAGACCTGCGTATGGAGGAAGTTAGCGACATGGTTGGCTTTGCCAACAGACAGTCGTTCTACGCGTCGTTTTACAAAATCATGAGGATGACACCGCGTGAGTATCGTATTCAGCAACTTGCCCAGCACCCTTCAGAAAAGGTGAGGACTCTCAAACGGGTTGCAAAGAAAGCCTGAATGGATGAACAACAACGACGTAAACACGCAGCGCTTTAACTATGTAGGAGAGCGCTTTGCAGACTTACAGTTGCTCAGATACCGCTTGAACGGGTTTGAGCAACTGTCTTTATCACAGAAAGTTTTGGTTTACTATCTGTCGAAGGCCACCCTTTATGGGCGTGACATCACCTTCGACCAGTTCGGACGTTATAACCTGCGCATACGCAAGATGCTGGAGGCCGTCTATACCGACCTGACAGTGGAGCGTGACACGCCGGACTTCCAGGCTATGGAGGTCTATCTGAAACGCGTGTGGTTCTCCAGCGGCATCTACCACCACTATGGCTGCGAGAAGTTCGTGCCCGGTTTCTCGCGCGACTATCTGCGCAGGGTGGTCGGACGCGTAGACCCGTGCCGTCTGCCCCTGCGGTCGGGCGAGACGGTGCAACAGCTGTGCGACGAGCTTTTCCCCGTCATCTTTGACCCTGACGTGCTGCCCAAGCGTGTCAATCAGGCTGACGGTGAGGACCTGGTGGCCACGTCGGCCTGCAATTTCTATCAGGGAGTGACCCAGCAGGAAGCCGAGGCATATTATGGCCGTCAGAAGGAAGAGGCCGCCGGCGACAAGACTCCCGTGTCCTATGGGCTGAACTCGACGTTAGTGAAGCGTGACGGAGTAGTGGGCGAGGAGGTGTGGTCAGCCAATGGCCGTTATGCCAATGCCATCCGTCACATCGTCTACTGGCTGGACAAGGCGCTGACCGTGGCCGAGAACGAACGCCAGCGCCAGGTCATCAGTCTGCTGATAGACTTCTACAAGACCGGTGACCTGCGCGTGTTTAACGACTACTGCATAGCATGGGTGGGCGAACACGAAGGACGCATCGACTTTGTCAACGGTTTCATCGAGGTCTATGGCGACCCTCTGGGGCTGAAAGGCTCGTGGGAGGGCATCGTGGAGTACAAGGACTTGGAAGCTACCAGGCGCACGCAGACCATCAGCCGCAATGCCCAGTGGTTTGAAGACCATTCGCCTGTTGACCCCCGCTTCCGCAAGCGTCAGGTCAAGGGCGTCACCGCCAATGCCATCTGCGCCGCCATGCTGGGCGGCGATGAGTATCCCGCCACGGCCATCGGCATCAATCTGCCCAACGCCGACTGGATACGTGCCGAGTATGGTTCTAAGAGCATCACCATCTCCAACATCACCGATGCCTACAACAAAGCCGCCCATGGCAGTGGCTTCAAGGAAGAGTTTGTTGTTGACGAGGCAACGCTGTCGATGATAGAGCGTTACGGTGACTTGTGTGACGAACTGCATACCGACCTGCATGAGTGTCTTGGCCATGGCAGCGGACAACTGTTGCCAGGTACTGACCCGGACGCACTGAAGGCATACGGCAACACGATAGAGGAGGCCCGTGCCGACCTGTTCGGACTCTACTATATAGCCGACCAGAAGCTGGTGGAGTTAGGTCTGTTGCCCGACCGTGAGGCCTACAAGTCGCATTATTACACGTATATCATGAACGGACTGATGACCCAGCTCATACGCATTCAGCCCGGTGCTCAGATAGAGGAGGCACACATGCGCAACCGTGCCCTGATAGCCCACTGGTGTCAGGAGCAGGGCGACGTGGTCAGGATAGAGCAGCGTGAGGGCAAAAGCTACGTCCGCATTACTGACTACGAGGCGCTGCGCCAGTTGTTTGCCCGCCTGTTGGCCGAGATACAGCGCATCAAGAGCGAGGGCGACTATGAAGCGGCCCGACAGTTGGTGGAGGGCTATGCCGTCCGGGTGGATGCCACATTGCATGCTGAAGTGCTGGAGCGTTACCGCCGTCTGAACCTTGCGCCGTATAAGGGTTTCATCAATCCCATGATGGTGCCTGTCGTTGATGCTAATGGTGACATCTGCGACGTCCAGCTGAACTATTCCGAGAGCTATACCCAGCAGATGCTGCGCTATAGTTCGGAATACGCTACGCTGATATGATGCCGAGGCTCATGTCTATATTATAGACAATCGTTTGAAATTATGAATTGGCAAAAAACACAAAGGTTATGAAAAGAATAGTTACATTATTGACCGTGGTATGCCTTTGTCACCTCAATACCTTCAGTCAGAAAAAGTACGAGATGGTTGTGGAAAAGACCGATGGTACAAAAACCGTCTTTAATGTAGAGGATGTTGTATGTACTTTTTCCCAGCGCGAATCCAACGCGCCTCGCCGAAATAATTGTTATTCCATGCGGTGACTTTATCAATCTTTGGTGGTTTGCCGAATAAATTGTACTTTTGCAAGCGTACAGGTTAGAAAGTCCAATATTTGTTGAAATATAGTGTAGGACATGAATACCCAAAACTCAACGATGAAAGAGATTAGAGAACAGGTCAAGGAAATCAAGCAGTCGTTCCGTCAGATGATGGATGGCGCTGTGGCAAAGTCGATGCGCGACAAGGGGCTCGACTATAAGCTGAATTGGGGGGCTACGGTGCCGCGTCTGCGTGCCATGGCCGACGAGATGGGGCAGGACTACGACTTGGCCATAGCCCTGTGGAAGGAGGATGTGCGCGAGTGTAAGCTGTTGGCCACCATGCTGATGCCTGCCGACAGGATGCTGCCCGAGGTGTGCGACATCTGGATGGAGCAGGTGCCTTCGCAGGAGGTGGCCGAACAGCTGGCCTTCAACCTGTGGCAACACCTGCCCTACGCAGCCGACAAGGCCTTCCGGTGGATAGCCTCCGACCAGGAGTATTACCAGTTGTGCGGCTTCCATGTGCTGACACGCCTGTTCATGCAGGGACAGGAGCCCAACGAGCGAGGCATCAACGAGTTTCTGGACCAGGCCGTGACCGCCCTGCAAGGCCCCTACATGTCTGTCCGCAAGGCCGCCATGCAGAGTGTCCAGCGCTTTTCCGAGTTAGGACTCCTTTACGAGCGCATGGCAAAAAGTGCGCTGAAAAGCATTGATTTAGCACTTTTTTAGTCTTTTGTTGCCTTAATGTGAAGAAAAAGTAGTAATTTTGTGCGGTTTTTAACCATTTAACCACATAAAATGAAAGAGAACGTCAAGGCTACGGTCAGGAATATCCTGACCAGCTATTTAGAGCAAAACAGTCTGCGGAAGACTCCGGAGCGCTTTGCCATACTCGATGCGGTGTATAGCATCAGTGGGCATTTCACGCTTGAGGAGTTGAGCGACAAGTTAAACGACGAGGAACGGTTTCCCGTCAGTCGTGCCACATTGTATAACACGCTGAAGCTGTTTCTGGAGTTGCGGCTGGTTATCCGCCACCGCTTCCAGGGCTCAACGAAATACGAAGCGTGTTACGACAACAACAGCCACAGCCACCAGATATGCACGGTGTGTGGCAAGGTGACAGAGTTCAAGTCTCAGAAAATCAATGACGCCATAGCGGCCCTGCGCACGAGGCGTTTCCGCAAGGACGGTTTCTCGCTCTATGTCTATGGCATCTGCAGCACCTGTCAGGCGCAGCTCACCAAGCAGGCTGCAAAGCGCAAACAGGCAAAAACTCAATAAAAACACAGATAACAAAACGATGAATCAAGGAAAAGTAGATGTCCTGCTGGGACTCCAGTGGGGTGACGAAGGAAAAGGTAAGGTGGTCGACGTGCTGACCCCGCAGTACGATGTGATAGCCCGCTTTCAGGGCGGTCCCAATGCCGGCCATACCCTGGAGTTTGAAGGACAGAAATATGTGCTTCGCAGTATTCCCTCCGGTATCTTTCAGGGAGGAAAGGTCAACATCATTGGCAACGGTGTCGTGCTGGCTCCCGACCTGTTCATGGAGGAAGCCATGGCGCTGGAGGCCAGTGGCCACGAACTGAAGGAGCGCCTGCATATCTCGAAGAAGGCTCACCTCATCATGCCTACGCACCGTGTGCTCGATGCTGCATACGAGGCCCAGAAGGGCAAGAACAAAGTGGGCACGACGGGCAAGGGCATCGGTCCGACCTACACCGACAAGGTTAGTCGTAACGGCCTGCGCGTGGGTGACATCCTGGACGGATTTGAGGAGAAGTATGCAGCCCACAAGGCTCGCCACGAGGCCATTCTCAAGTCGTTGGGCTTCGACTACAATATAGACGAGGTGGAGCAGAAGTGGCTCAAAGGCATCGACTACCTGCGACAGTTCCATCTGGTAGATTCCGAACACGAAATCAACAAGGTGCTTTGCTCGGGCAAAAGCGTGCTCTGCGAGGGCGCTCAGGGTACGATGCTCGATGTCGACTTCGGCTCTTATCCCTTCGTGACCTCGTCAAACACCATCTGTGCTGGAGCATGCACGGGCTTGGGCATAGGTCCCAACAGAATAGGCGAGGTCTATGGCATCATGAAGGCCTATTGCACACGCGTCGGGGCTGGTCCGTTCCCCACCGAGCTGTTTGACGAGACGGGCAAGAGGATCCGCGACCTTGGTCACGAGTATGGTGCCGTTACGGGCCGTGAGCGTCGTTGCGGATGGATAGACCTCGTGGCGCTGCGCTACAGCATCATGGTCAATGGCGTCACGCAGCTCATCATGATGAAGAGCGACGTGCTTGACGGCTTCGACACCATCAAGGCTTGTACGGCCTACAAGGTGAACGGTCAGGAGACCCGCGACTTCCCATACGACATTGAGAAGGGCATAGAGCCCGTCTATCAGGAGTTGCCCGGATGGCAGACTGACATGACGCAGTTTACCAGCGAGGAGCAGTTCCCCAAGCAGTTCTCCGACTACATCGCCTTCTTGGAGAAGGAGTTGGAGACTCCTATCAAAATCATCTCTATCGGTCCCGATAGAGCCCAGACAATCGTGAGAAAATAATGGCAAACAAACCAAGTATTCCTAAGGGAACGCGCGACTTTGGACCCGTTGAGATGTCCAAGCGCAACTATATCTTCAATACCATCCGCGAGGTGTATGCCCTCTACGGGTTCCAGCAGATTGAGACCCCGTCGATGGAGACACTGCAGACGCTGATGGGCAAGTATGGCGAGGAGGGCGACAAGCTGCTGTTCAAGGTGCTCAACTCGGGTGACTTCCTGTCGAAAACTGATGACCGGGAACTTATAGAGCGCAACACGCTGCACCTGGCTGCAAAGTTATGCGAGAAAGGACTGCGCTATGACCTCACGGTGCCCTTTGCCCGTTACGTGGTGATGCACCGCGAGGAACTGCAGATGCCTTTCAAGCGCTATCAGATACAGCCCGTGTGGCGTGCCGACCGTCCCCAGAAGGGACGTTACCGCGAGTTCTACCAGTGCGATGCCGACGTGGTGGGCAGTGACTCGCTGCTCAACGAGGTGGAGCTGATGCAGATAGTAGACACCGTATTCTCGCGCTTCGGTATCCGCGTGCAGATAAAAATCAACAACCGCAAGATACTCTCCGGCATTGCTGAAGTCATCGGGGCTGCCGACAAGATAGTCGACATCACCGTGGCTATTGACAAACTTGACAAGATAGGTATTGACAACGTCAATGCAGAGCTGCGTGAGGACGGACTCACCGAGGAGCAGATAGCAAAACTGCAGCCCATCATTGCGATGACAGGTTCCAACGACGACAAACTCGACACCATTGCTCAGGTGCTTGCCTCCAGCGAGACTGGACTGAAGGGTGTCGACGAGTTGCGCTTTATCCTCGACACGCTGAAGGCCGTGGGGCTGAAGAACGAGATGCAGCTTGACCTCACGCTGGCGCGTGGACTGAACTACTATACCGGAGCCATCTTTGAAGTGAAGGCGCTCGACGTTCAGATAGGCTCCATTACCGGTGGCGGACGCTACGACAACCTGACGGGCATCTTCGGCATGCCTGGTCTTTCGGGTGTGGGCATATCGTTCGGTGCCGACCGCATCTACGACGTGCTCAACCAGCTCGACCTCTATCCCCGTGACTCCGTCACTACCACCCAGCTGCTGTTCATCAACTTCGGTCAGAAGGAGACTGCCTACTGCCTACCTATAATAAATAAGGTACGCGCGCGTGGCATCCGGGCCGAGATATTCCCCGATGCTGCCAAGATGAAGAAGCAGCTCAACTACGCCAACGCCAAGCAGATACCTTTTGTCGCCCTTGCTGGCGAGAACGAGATGGCCGAAGGCAAGGTGACGCTCAAAGACATGGAGACGGGACAGCAGCAGATGCTGACTCCGGAAGAGCTGGTGGAATATATTAAAGATTAAAGATTAAAAATTAAAGATTAAAGATTAAAAATAAAAATAGCAGGACAAGGTGATGAAGAAACTGATGCTCGCACTTACTGCACTCTTTGTGCTGACGTCGATGACGGCCGACAGGGTCACCACCATTTTCGTCATTGGCGACTCGACAGCCGCCAAGAAAGACCTCTCCAAGGGGTCGCCCGAAAGAGGGTGGGGCATGGCTCTGCAGTGCTACTTCGACGATGCTTTTATCCGCGTTGACAATCACGCCGTTAACGGACGCTCGTCAAAGAGCTTCATCGACGAGGGACGTTGGGACAAGGTGCTCTCGCTCATACGCCCGGGCGACTACGTCATCATACAGTTTGGTCATAACGACGAGAAGCCCAAGGCCGACCGTCATACCGACCCGGGGTCGACGTTCGACTACAATCTGGCCCGCTTTGTGCGCGAGACGCGTGAACATGGTGCAACGCCCGTGCTCATGAATCCCGTCGTGCGTCGCAACTTTGCCAAGAAGGCCGCCAAGAACGATGACGACGAAGCCCTGCGCAACACCACGTTCAAGGATGCCCCTAAGACGGTTGAGGGCGACTCACTGGTCGACACCCACGGACTTTACCGTGTGGCTCCGCGGGATGTGGCCCGTCGCATGAACTGCCTCTTCGTCGACGCCAACAAGATTACTGGCGACCTGGAGCAGTCGTTGGGTGTCGAAGGGTCCAAGAAGCTGCACATGTGGTACAAACCCGGCGAGCATCCCGCCCTGCCCGAAGGCCGACAGGACAATACCCATTATAACATCTACGGCGCTCACCAGGTGGCGCGCCTGTTAGCCCAGGCGCTGTGTGCGGAGATACCGCTACTCTCGCGCTACCGCACTGATGATAAGCCGTGTAAAATGGAAAAAGAATAAATAGGCTGACTGTAGTAAACAAATCCCGCAAAACATTTGCGGGATTTGTTTTTTCTGTGTAACTTTGCAGAAAATCATTTTAATACTAACTAAACAAATACTTTACAACATTATGAAGAAAAAGTTTGTCTGCGCCGTTTGTGGTTACATCTACGAAGGCGATGCTGCACCCGAGAAATGCCCCATCTGTAAGGCTCCGGCCTCCAAGTTCTCGGAACTGAAAGAGTCGGGCGACGTGACCTACGCCACCGTTCACCGTCTGGGTGACGGCAAGATAGAGGGCGTCCCCGAGGACATGATACAGGAGCTGCGCAACAACTACCTGGGCGAGTGTGGCGAGGTAGGCATGTATCTGGCCATGGCCCGTCAGGCTGACCGCGAGGGTTATCCCGAGGTGGCCGAGGCTTTCAAGCGCTACGGTCTGGAGGAGGCAGTGCATGCCGCCCAGTTTGCCGAGCTGTTAGGCGAGGTTGTGTTCGACACCAAGACCAACCTTGAGAAGCGTGCCGCCGCCGAGGAAGGCGCCTGCGCCGACAAGTTCGAGCTGGCCAAGCGTGCCAAGGCCATGGGCTTCGACGCTATCCATGACATGGTGCACGAGGCTGCTAAGGACGAGGCTCGTCACGGAGCAGGCTTTGCCGGCTTGCTGAAGCGCTATTTTGGCAAGTAAGCCATACAATAATTCCGAAGAAAAGTCGTTTTATCTAACGTATGATAAGACGACTTTTCTTTTTTTTCGCCTTGGCTTGCGCCCTGCTCACAGCCTGTAGCGACAACGATTCGTTCAGCACCGCTGCGGGCAACAGGCTCACTTTCTCCAAGGATACCGTGAGCTTCGACACGCTTTTCAGTGCCGTGCCCTCCATCACCAAGACCTTCTGGGTGCACAACCGCACGTCGGACGGCATCCGCATACAGTCGGCACGGCTGGAACGCACCACGCAGTCAGGCTACCGCGTCAATGTCGACGGCACCTATCTCGACCCCGTCGGACTGGACTTCGAGGTGCGCAAGGGCGACAGCCTGCTGGTGTTCGTCGAGGTGACTACCCGCGAAGGCAGTGCCCCGGAGCCTCGACTGGTGGAGGACGACCTGATTTTCACGCTCGAAAACGGCACGCAGCAGCGCGTCAACCTGCGCACTTACACATGGGACGCCCGCCGCATAACGAGCCTTGTCATCAACAATGACACTACAATAGAGTCTACCACACCCCTCGTCGTCTATGGCGACGGCATCACCGTCCAGCCCTCGGCCACGCTGACGCTGCGTAACACCACCCTCTACTTCCACGACGGGGCAGGCATCAGCGTCCACGGACAACTGAAAGCCGAAGGCTGCGTCTTCCGTGGCGACCGCCTCGACCGCATGTTCGACTACCTGCCTTACGACCGCGTCAGCGGACAGTGGGCGGGCTTGGACTTTACTTCAACGTCAAAAGACAACGAATTGAACAGTTGCGAGATACGTAACGCGTGGGAAGCCATCATTTGCGACAGCACCAGCATCACCATGACCAACACTGTAGTGCACAACAACCGTGGTGCAGGACTTTACGCCCGCAACAGTGCCGTGGTGCTCAGCTACTGCCAGTTCACCAACGCCATGGCCGACTGTCTGGCCCTGCATGGCTGTGAGGCCGTCGTCGACCACTGCACGCTGGCACAGTTCTACCCCTTCAGTGCCGACCGCGGTGCTGCGTTCCGTTTCACCAACACCAATATGCCGCTGCTGCTGCTCTGCACCAACACCCTTGTCACCGGCTACGAGGACAATGTCGTCATGGGCGAGGTCTCTGACAGCACCGTGGCCTTCGACTACCGTTTTGCCAACTGCATCCTGCGCACCGACTCCGTGCCCGATGCCGAGCGCTTCAAGGACATCCTCTGGGAGACACCCAAAGACTCCGTTCAGGGCAAGCGCCACTTTCGCACTGTCGACGAGGATAACCTCTATTACAACTTCGCCATCGACAGCATCTCGCCCGCCTTCCTGCGCGACATAGGGCGCAGGTAGTCATGTCTCCGGACGCAGTACATGGGGCTTGTTGGGCTGACTCGCTGTGTGAGATATGCCGTTACGCAGATAGGTTTGTCTATGGAGGACATGTAGAAGTGGGTCCTGAGGGTGAAAGGATGGCGACGCTTCGGTGCGAGAGCGGTGGTGTCGGGGGCTGAGGACCGTGAGAACTCGCTTGCGCCTGTACGCAAAATAGTCTCGCCTGTACGCAAAATACCTTGTGCCTGTACGCAAAAAGTCCTCGACTTAACGCGAAATAAAATGAAAAAAAGAATAAATTCTTTTTGTTTTGCGCTCGACTTTTCGTAACTTTGGAAGGATTCGCAGGATTTCTTTGTATAAAGGCAGTTTGGGAGATTGAGGATTTTGAGGGTTCTTGCTCTGGCAAGCGGCAAAGCCGAGTCCGGATAAGAGACCGTACTAATCTCCTTGTTCTGCTATGAATTGCATCAAAGAACACCCGATGAAGAGCCACCAGCCGTTTTTGTGACTCACCATCGGGTGCAATGGTATAACAAAAATACGAAATTACCAAATCATTTGATTGTTTTAACGCTTTACGAAAAGCGTGTCCGCTAACTATGTGTCTACCAGTAGAACAAAAATGCTTAATGTTCAGAAATTCGGTTCTGTCTCACCGTATAATTTTGATGTTAGTGTTCTACTATAGTAAACGCCGAAAGGCGGAAATCTTGCATCGTCGCGCGTTAAACATTCTTAGACTGAGAAAAGGCAGCATCGGCACGGAGGCCAACAGCTGCCTGTCGAAGCGTGCACACAGAGAGTCTGACCCTCTATGTGTTAGTAACCTTTGTCATTTCTATTCGGCTTCATATCCATTCACGATAATCATCGGGCAACCAGGGATTTTCTTCATTTTTCCCTTTACCCTGTGCCGGGCATAACTGCTCTTAAAGTTGGCGGGGAAAGAGAGGCTTCCATTGCCCTTCATGTCAACGACGCTGATAGTGACGCAGTATTTCTTCTTGCCTTTCAGCACGACGGACTCCGCTGGGCTGACGTAGAGTTGTTTCCCATTGTCGGCAGGAGTAACACGTTTGTAGATAGGCTTGTTC
>JAFTGB010000073.1 GCA_017458125.1 Prevotella sp. | reverse complement strand
TGTTTTTGAACGTTTTATATATGTATTGAAGCACATGGACATATTGCAGCGTATGCCCTGGATGGCCCAGGACGCAGTATTCAAGAAGCTGTCGGAGATTGCCGAGGTGGCATCGCTTGACAAAGAGGAGCGCAAGAAGTATGACGAGAGCCTGCGCGCCTACCGTGACACCATCGTCGTGATGGAGGGTCAGTTTATGGCTGGCGAGCGTAAGGGGCGTGAGGAAGGCGAACGCAAAGGGCGTGCGGAAGGACGCGCGGAAGGACGTGCGGAAGGTCGTGCTGAAGGGATATTGGAAATAGCACGGAAGATGAAAGCCAAAGGGATGTCTGCGGAGGAAATTGCCGAGATGACAGGCATCGCTGTTGGAGAGATAGAGCATATAGACTAATCGTTTCTTAAAAAACAGGCATTCCCCGCCGCTCTCTTTTCGTGGAGTGGCGGGGGATGCTATGTTTGTTGTTGGAAAGAATGCACTTAATTAGTGCGGACGGGACGAATATTTCGAGCGTCGTAGCGGCGGGAGCTGCCGCTGTTTCCACAGGTTGACAAAGTGAAATTAAGTCCGTATCCGTTATAACATGGATCACTGACCGTCGCCGACCAGTAATAGCCTGTGCTGCCGGGGCCCCCATCGTTGTATGTATTTCCGTTCCGGTAGTCTCCAGCGGGTAAGAATATGGCTTTGCCAGTATAAGAGCCTTTGCCGGTAAACGTTCTGCCATTAACGCTGCCAGTTGTCCATGCGTTGGTTGTATTAGACACCAGATTTTCGAGTTGTACCCTTGTTGGCATGCGCCATGTACCTTCCGGTAAAACGGCATAGGCAGGATCGTCGCCATTATCAAGTTGAGTTTTGTTGTCATGAGTGGTACCTTCGTCACCTCCCCAATAAGCAGCAGCAGTTACGTACTTCGTTAATTTGACGGTGATATTATTAGAATTATTTGTATTTCCGCTTTTCCAATACGGGTAGGTATCGTTCCAAGCCAAAGAGTATTCGGTGCTGGTGACATCCGTTGTACTGCCCCACTGATAGTAGCCGCCATAGTCCGTCACACTCGATGCACCGACGTTCTTGGTTGACCATAGCGGGCCGTTAGCCCACAGGCGCACGAAGTCCTTGGTGCGGGTGACGGGATATACGTTTCCGCCTGCCAGCGTTACATTTGTGCCTGTGCCGATGCGGATGCTCTCGTCGTCATCGCCGACGTTGGCCACGCACATGGAGGCATCGCCAGCTATTTTCTTACCTTCCTCAAACGGAAGGACGAAGCTGATATAGGCATCGAACTGCGTCCCTGTTGTGGTCTGGCTGAAACTGTAGGTGTCGCTGCCATTTGTGATTTTCACGGGAACGCTGACATTACCCGCTGTTCCGTCCTCTATCGTGACGCTGAACATCATGAAGGCCGTTCTTTGCACAAGGGTAAAGTTGGCTTCACCGTATGTACCTGTTCCGCGAATCCAACTGTACTTAGAGACAGCATCTGACATCGTCTCGCAGGGGGTGGCTGGTATGGAAATATACGCGTCGCCTTTCACCTTGCCGTCAGTACCTATCATATCCAGCAGGTTCGCACTGCCAACCAGCGTAGCCGTAAGCTGATCGGTATCAGCAGGTTTTGTCCCCGTGTAATTAACGGTACCGGCAAACGTGGCACTGGTCTGGTTTTCGCCCGACTTCAGTTCAAGGCAGCCATAGACGGTGCCTTTAGTGTTCTGCACATACAGCTTGTCTGTTGCCTCAAACCTCAGCGTGATGTCGTCATTGCCGACGGAGGTACGGGTGACGTCGGCCGTCTTCACCGTTACCGAGTAAGGCACGCTTTTCACTACGTTCTCCGTTCCGGGAGTGACGGGGTTAGGGGTAGGCGTTGGCGTAACGTCGTCAGTATCGCCGCCGCAGGCCGTCATCAGCAGGACTGCTGCCACCGGCAGCAGTGCCCAAAGAAACTTTCTTGTCTTCATATTCTTCTGTTAATTCAATTCTTACTCCTCGTCAAAGACAAAATCATACCCGTTCTCTCTGGCACTTGAACCACTGTTGTTGAACGTGTTATCCTTTTCCATACTTTGCAGCGTCGTAGTCGTACCTTGCGATATGGTCAGCAACCTGCTGGCAACATCGGTTTCCAAGACCTCTATCACCGGACACACATACACTTTCTTCTTTTTCATACGCTCCTTGTTCATTTTTGAAGGGTTCATAAATCATCGTAAAAACTAATCTCACCTTAAATATATATACCACACAAAAAGAAAGCGGGGCATCATCGCCTCTGCTCGCTCTCCTCTTTAGGTCCTGAGAACACCTTTGAAATAAAACAAACAGAACTGACACCCGCGCCGTTGGTATATATGCACAATGACCGTATTGGCGTGCTTGAGGCTGACTAAGCCTCTTTGCACGCCGACGGGACGGTGTATTTTTATATACCTACCCGCAGTGTCTACCTCTGCATTGTCTTTGTATTTCAAGTTTGAATTTCTCAGGTTCAAAGAAGACAAAGCCAAAGCGTTAGCAAACACTTCTCAATATGTAGTCGCTTCCCTCCGCTGTCCCTCCGTCTCCTGATATAAGGAAACGGCCCGGCGCGAAGTTCGCGGGTGCAAAGGTACAAAATAATTTGTAATCCGCAATGCTTAATGCCTGTTTTTTTGCGCAGGGGGGACAACGGTTTTGGTGAGCGTTAAGAAATAAAAATCACCGAGCAAGCTCACTCCAAGGCGGGCATCGACAAATCGCGGCCGCCGCGACGGAATGACAAAATCTATACAATCGGCGACGGCGCGTAAAATTATCGCAAAGTGTGCCCACCGTTGGCACACTTTGCGATTTGGGTACTTGCGGACGGAACGGAAAGTAAGAAATACGTACAATCAGCGTAGGCGCAATAAGAATTTTACATAAACATTCCGGGAATACGGAGCAGCGACAATATCTTAATTTTCGCTTAAAAAACGGGTTAAAGGCTAATAAATTTGGTGGTTTGCCGATTTTGCCGTACCTTTGCACCCTATTATATATTATTGTAATGTAAGAATATGGGAAAGATTATCGCATTAGCCAACCAGAAGGGCGGCGTGGGCAAGACTACGACGACCATCAACCTGGCTGCATCGTTAGCCACGCTGGAGAAGAGCGTCCTCGTGGTGGACGCCGACCCGCAGGCCAACGCCTCCAGCGGACTGGGCGTGAACATTCAGGAGGTGGAGTGCTCCATCTACGAATGCATCATCAACAACACGGACGTGCGCGAGGCCATCTACACCACTGACATTGAAGGACTTGACATCATACCCAGCCACATTGACCTGGTGGGTGCCGAGATAGAAATGCTGAACCTGCCCAACCGCGAGAAGATTGTGAGCCAGGTGCTGCAACCCATCCGCGACGAATACGACTACATTCTGATAGACTGCTCGCCGTCGCTGGGCCTCATCACCGTGAACTCGCTGACGGCTGCCGACTCGGTCATCATCCCCGTGCAGTGCGAATACTTCGCGCTGGAGGGCATCTCGAAGCTGCTGAACACCATCAAGATTATCAAGAAGAAGCTGAACCCGAAGTTGGAGATAGAGGGTTTCCTGCTGACGATGTACGACTCGCGGCTGCGTCTGGCCAACCAGATATACGACGAAGTGAAGCGCCACTTCCAGGAGTTGGTGTTCAAGACCGTCATCCAGCGCAACGTGAAGCTGTCGGAGAGTCCGTCGCACGGTCTTCCCGTCATTCTGTACGACGCTGACTCCACCGGTGCCAAGAACCACCTGGCGCTGGCGAAGGAAATCATCAGTAAAAACGAGAAGTTATGAGTATGTTTTTTAATTAGTAATGAGTAATGAGTAATGAGTAATTAGTAATTATGATATGATATGACTAAGCACGGAAGAACGACTATTTGGCTTTTCATCAGTGCAAACAGGCTGCATCAAACTAATCATAATTACTCATTACTCATTACTAATTTCAAATAAAGTTTATGGCAGTAAAGAAGAAATACACAAGCAGCGTCTTAGGACGCGGGCTGGACGACATAGGAAGCGGACGAGGACTGGACGCACTCATCGACACACACAGCGAGGTGAAGACGGAGGGCTCGTCGAACCTCAGCGAGATAGACATCACGCTGATAGAGCCCAACCCCAACCAGCCGCGGCGCGAGTTTGACGCAGAGGCCCTGCAGGAACTGGCCAACAGCATACGCGAACTGGGCATCATACAGCCCATCACGCTGCGCATGGTGGAGGGCGGCAAGTACCAGATCATAGCCGGCGAGCGACGCTGGCGCGCCTCGCAGCTGGCCGGTCTGGCCCGCATTCCGGCTTACATTGTCAGTGTCGAGGACCAAGGTGTCATGGAGATGGCATTAGTAGAAAACATACAGCGCGAAGACCTTAACGCCATAGAAATCGCCCTGGCCTATCAACACCTGGCCGAAAGCACAGGCATGACGCAGGCCAAGATATCGGAACGCGTGGGCAAGAGCCGCGCCGCCGTCACCAACTACATGCGGCTGCTGAAGCTGCCGGCCCAGGTGCAGATGGCGCTGAAGAACCACGAACTGGAGATGGGCCACGCCCGCGCCCTGTTAGCCATAGACAGTCCGTCGCAGCAAATCAAGCTGTTCAAGGAAATCCAGCAGCAGCAATACTCCGTTCGCAAGGTGGAGGAGCTGGTGCAGGCACTGAAGAGCGGCGACGACGTGAAGACGGCGAAAGGCAAGATAGCCTCGAAGGAGCGGCTGCCCGAGGAGTTCAACATGCTGAAGGACCGTCTGTCGCAGTTCTTCCAGGCCAAAGTGCAGATGACCTGCTCGCCGAAAGGCAAGGGAAAAATCAGCATCCACTTCGACAACGAGGAGGAGCTGGAGCGCATTATGAACGCACTGGACCGCGCAAACTGAAGACATGAGAGCAAGAATGACGACAACGGCACGCCGATGGGTGCTCACTGCGCTGACACTCGCAGCCGCACTGACCGCCACGCAGGCCCAGACAGCGGACGAGGCGCCGGCGGACAGCACCGTGCTGCGCGTGGCCGCCGACAGCATCAGCCGCATGCTGGCACCCATGGACTCCATAGGGCTGGCCGACGCCGAGCGGCTGGCAGGTGACACGCTGTCGGTGGTGCAGCAGAAAGCGCGCAAGCCGCGCGAGAAGCGCGACTGGGCCACATGGAAGCCCAACCCGCAGCGTGCACTGTGGCTGGCGCTGGTCATTCCGGGCGCGGGCCAGATTTACAACCGCAAGTTCTGGAAACTGCCCATCATCTACGGCGGCTTCTTAGGCTGCATCTACGCCCTGACGTGGAACAACATGATGTATAAGGACTACTCGCAGGCCTACCTCGACATCGTGGACGACGACCCGGGGACGGCCTCTTACGACAAGTTCCTGCACTTAGGCAAGCAGATAACGGAGGAGAACATGTCGCAGTACGAGAAAATCTTCAAAAGCCGCAGAGACAAGTACCGCCGCTGGCGCGACCTGAGCTTCTTCGTCATGTTGGGCGTCTACGCCCTGTCGGTGGTCGACGCCTACGTGGACGCCGAGCTGTCAGTGTTCGACATCTCGAAAGACCTGAGCCTGAAGGTCGAGCCCACCGTCATTCCCAACCACGGAGGCGGCAATTTCATAGACGCGCAGTCGTTAGGACTGAGCTGTAAGTTAAACTTTTAAACCACAGAAATGAACAGAAAGACAATACTGATGCTGATGGCCATGCTGATGGCTGCCACCACCACCTGGGCACAGGTGGAAGTGACTGGCGAGGACGACGACGTGGCCACCGACGACGAGATAGTAGTGACTGACGAGGAAGGCAACGAGGAAGTCATCGAGTTCCCCGAGGCCATGACCTACGACCTGGACTCGCTGCTCAACGTCTACATGGCGAAGACGTACTTGGAGGAGGACAGCGACTGCAACATGCGCGACATCAACCCCGTGTTCACCAAGGAGGAGTACATCGACCGCCTGAGCCGCATACCGTCGGTGATGGAAATGGCCTACAACGACGTCGTGCAGAAATTCATCGACCGCTACAGCGGACGCCTGCGCCACAGCATCAGCTACATGCTGGGAGCCAGCAACTTCTACATCCCCATCTTCGAGGAAGCGTTAGAGGCCTACCAGCTGCCATTGGAACTGAAGTACCTGCCCGTCATCGAGTCGGCACTGAACCCGCTGGCCGTGAGCCGCGTGGGAGCCACGGGACTGTGGCAGTTCATGATAACCACCGCCAAGCAGTACGGACTGCAGGTCAACTCGCTGACGGACGAGCGCCGCGACCCCGTCAAGGCGTCGTACGCCGCAGCCCGATACCTAAAAGACCTCTACCGCGTCTTCGGCGACTGGAACCTGGTCATTGCCGCCTACAACTGCGGACCGGAGAACATCAACAAGGCCATACACCGGTCGAACGGCGAGAAGGACTACTGGCAGATATACCCCTACCTGCCCAAGGAGACGCGCGGCTACGTGCCCGCCTTCATCGCCGCCAACTACATCATGACCTACTACTCGCTGCACAACATCTGTCCCATGAGCACGCGCCTGCCGGCCAAGACGGACACCGTCATGGTCAACCGCAACGTGCATCTGGAACAGGTGGCTGAGGTGGTGGGCATCAACATCGACCTGCTGCGGTCGCTGAACCCCATGTACCGGCACGACGTCGTGCCCGGACACACCGAGCCCTGCCCGCTGCGGCTGCCGCAGACCGAGGTGAGCAAGTTCATCGACATGCAGGACTCGGTATACAACTACCGCGTGGACGAACTGCTGAACAAGCGCACTGAGGTGGAAGTCAAGGACGACGTGCCCACCTACTACCATAAGAGCAAGCGCTACACCCGGGGCAAGAAAGGCCGCATAGGACGCCGCACCAAGGCCTCGCGCGGCCGTGGCAAGGCATACCGCAGCCGCACCAAGGCCACGAAGCGCAGGTCGAGTGCAAGAAAACGTAAGTCAACGAGCAGAAGAAGGAGAAGGAGATAGACTATGGACGACGACATGATGACGCGTGAAGACGCTGACGAGAAACTGGTGAACGACGCGTTCCAGCGACTGCTGGACACTTACTTGGCATCGCGCCACCGCAAGAAGGTAGACATCATCACCAAAGCCTTCAACTTTGCACGGCAGGCACACAAAGGGGTGCGCCGACTGTCGGGCGAACCGTACATCATGCACCCCATAGCCGTGGCACAGATAGCCTGCGGCGAGGTGGGGCTGGGCTCCACCAGCATCTGCGCAGCCCTGCTGCACGACGTGGTGGAGGACACCGACTACACCTGCGAGGACCTGGCCAACATCTTCGGGCCGAAGATAGCGCAGATAGTGGACGGACTGACCAAAATCAGCGGCGGCATCTTCGGCGAGCAGGCCTCGGCACAGGCCGAGAACTTCAAGAAGCTGCTGCTGACCATGAGCGAAGACATACGCGTCATCCTCATCAAGATATGCGACCGCCTGCACAACATGCGCACATTAGAGTCGCAGCCCGCCAACAAGCAGTACAAGATAGCGGGCGAGACGCTATACATCTACGCACCGTTGGCCAACAGGCTGGGACTCTACAAAATCAAGTCGGAACTGGAGAACCTGTCGTTCCAGTACGAGCACCCCGAGACCTACAACAGCATCAAGGAGAAGCTGAGGACCACCGAGGCCTCGCGCCACGAGCTGTTCGACCAGTTCACGGCACCCATCGAGGACGCCCTGAAGCAGATGGGCATCAAGTACGAAATCAAGGAGCGCATCAAGTCGCCCTACTCCATCTGGACCAAGATGCAGAACAAGCACGTCAGCTTCGAGGAAATCTACGACATTCTGGCCGTGCGCATCATCTTTACGCCCGAGAAACGCGAGGAGGAAATCAACGAGTGCTTCAACATCTACGTCGCCATCTCCAAAATCTACAAGAGCCACCCCGACCGTCTGCGCGACTGGATAAGCCACCCCAAGGCCAACGGATACCAGGCGCTGCACGTCACGCTGATGTCGAAACAGGGACGATGGATAGAGGTGCAGATAAGGTCGGACCGCATGGACGAGATAGCCGAGCAGGGCTTCGCCGCCCACTGGAAGTACAAGGAGGGCGAGGAGGCCGAGGAGTACAGCGAGGACGAGAACGAGCTGAACGACTGGCTGCGCACCATCAAGGAGATACTGGACGACCCGCAGCCCGACGCCATGGACTTCCTCGACGCCATCAAGCTGAACCTCTTCGCATCCGAGATATTCGTCTTCACCCCTAAGGGCGAAATCAAGACCATGCCCACAGGGTGTACGGCCCTCGACTTCGCCTTCAGCATCCACACCTTCTTAGGCTCCCACTGCATCGGCGCCAAGGTCAACCACAAGCTGGTGCCGCTGAGCCACAAGTTGGAGAGCGGCGACCAGGTGGAGATACTGACATCGAAGTCGCAGCACGTGCAGCCGGCATGGATCAACTTCGTCAGCACGGCCAAGGCCAAGGCCAAGATTCAGGCCGTGCTCAGGCGCGAAAGCCGCGAGAAGCAGAAGAAGGGCGAAGGCATACTGGACGACTTCCTTGCGAAGAACGGCTTCGAGAAGACACCCGTCGCCATCGACCAGCTGGCCGTCTACCACGAGGCAGCGAGCCGCGAGGCTTTCTTCCAGGGGCTGGGCGACAAGAGCATCCTGTTAGGCGAGAAGGACGTGGACGAGCTGAACGGCAAGAACAACGCCGACGGCAAGAAGGGCTGGCGCAAGATGATTCCCTTCTTAGGACGCAACAAGCAGAAGCGCGGCAGCGACGCCGACAAGCAGGAACTCTTCATCGTGCCTGAGAAGTTCAACCGCAAGAAGCCCATCTACATCAGCGAGGAGACCATCACGCAGTACAAGTTCCGCCACTGTTGCCACCCCATACCGGGCGACGACATCTTGGGATACATCGACAACAAGCACCAGATAGAGATACACAAGCGGGCCTGCCCCGTAGCCGACAAGCTGAAGAGCGGCTTCGGCAACCGCATTCTGGACGCTAAGTGGAACATGCACAAGAAACTGTTCTTCGACGCCACCATACGCCTGCAGGGCATCGACCGCATAGGAATGCTCATGGACGTGTCGCGCATCATCTCGTCGCAGATGAACGTCAACATACACAAACTCACCATAGGCAGCGACGACGGACTCTTCGACGGCTCCGTGGAGCTGCGCGTCCACGACCGCGACGATGTCAAAGCCATCATCGACCAGCTGAAGACCATCGAGGGCCTGCAGGACGTCCAGCAGATTATGTAAGCCAGAAACACCCCTAAAACCAATATGAAAATGAAAAAACTACTGACCCTCATGCTTGCGCTGGGTGCACTGCTCACCACCCAAGCCGCCAGCAAGTACGACAACCCCGACACCATCGTAGTCAGCCGCGACGGCACGGGAGAGTTCCGCAACATCAGCGACGCCATAGAGGTGTGCCGCGCCTTTATGGAGTACCATAAGGTCATCTACGTCAAGTGCGGCACCTACAAGGAGAAGCTCGTCATACCGCAGTGGCTCACCAACATCGAGATATGCGGCGAGGACCGCGACAAGACCGTCATCACATGGGACGACCACGCCAACATCAGCGTGCCCAAGGCCATGGCGTCGTGGCCCGTCGACGTGGCGCAGGAGCTGCGGCCTACCGACGGACGCATGAAGATAGGCACCTTCCGCACCTTCACGCTGAAAATACAGGGCAGCCGCATCACGCTGAAGAACATCACCGTCGAAAACAACGCACCCAAACTGGGACAGGCCGTGGCACTGCACACCGAGGGCGACCAGCTGACCTTCATCAACTGCCGCTTCCTTGGCAACCAGGACACCATATACACGGGCAACGGCAAGTGCCGCCACTACTTCAAGAACTGCTACATCGAGGGCACCACCGACTTCATCTTCGGACCCTCCACGGCATGGTTTGAAGGCTGCAACATCCTGTGCAAGGCCAACTCCTACATCACCGCAGCGTCAACGCCGCAGGATGCTCCCTACGGGTACATATTTAATAATTGTCGCATCAGCGCAGCCGATGGCGTCGACAAGGTGTATCTCGGCAGGCCCTGGCGCGACTACGGATACACGCTGTTCATGAACTGCGAACTGCCCCGCCAGATACGCCCCGAGGGCTGGCACCAGTGGCGACCCGAGGCCGTCAAGACCGCACGCTACATGGAATACAACAACCGCGGCGAGGGAGCAGGCACCCAGCAGCGAGTGGCGTGGAGCCGACAGCTCACCAAAAAGGAAGCTCAGCAGGTGACGGTGGAACGCGTGTTCAGCATCAGCAACACATGGAAGCCTGACTTCTAAACACCCGAAAACGACAGATGGACTACTCAAGGTAGTCCATCTGTCGTTTCAAGGCTTGCAGCTCGTCCCGCACGTCCATCAGGCGTGTAAGCACCTCTGCCTTCCGGTCGGCACCGTCGCGGTTGTTGTTGATAATCTTCTTTGCCGCCGCCAACTTGAACCCACGCACCTTCACCAGGTTGTGGATGAGCCTTATCTGCTCAATGTCCTTCTCCTGATACTGACGAATCTTTGCCGGACCCGACGTCTTCGGCTTCAGGTAGGGAAACTCCTGCTCCCAGTAGCGCAGCGTACTCTCGTTCAGACCGAACATCTGGGCCACCTCGCGGATGGAATAGTACACTTTCAGGTTCTTGTTCAAGTTCAGTGCCATAATAATTCTCGCTTTTGGCCACAAAGATACGAAATAATGCTGACATAGAAAAGCGATTTTGGAAGATTAACGCATTTTGCGTTTTTCTTTCCTAAATCTGCCGCGATTTGCTTAGCAATTTATTCCCAGAATGGTATTACTTTTGCAGCCCGAATTTTAAAATGGAATTAGAAGATGAGTAGAAGCACTTTTTCGGTATTGTTCTATGCGAACATTTAGAGTCCCTTGATAAGGGACGGCTATAATGCAGGATTATCATGGGCAGAATCACCATCAACGGAACGCAAAGCCAGTTCAGTTGCAAGCGGAGCATCTCACTGTCATTGTGGGACGCGAAAGGCAACTGTGCCAAGGCAAAAGCAGGGAGGCGCTTGACCTGAACCGTGACCTTGACAACATCAAGGCACAGATCATCAAGCACTACCAGTACTTGTCAGACCGTGAGGCATTCGTCACGGCTGAGATGGTACGCAATGCCTATCAAGGCTTCGGCAGTGAATACGAAACCCTGCTGGGCGCATTCGATAAGGACATTGCCAACTTGAAAAGACATGTAGGCAAGGACAGGGCTTTGGGAACATACTATGTCACCGTATATAATATGGAGGTCGTTCTTCTGCTTGCCTTCCGCCTGAACTCCTATCAGGCAAGCAATGTACGACAGGGTTGATGCTGACGAATCACAATGGGCTGACGAGATAATCGACAGCCCATTGGATATAGAAGAACTTTATGCTGGCACACTAATGATTGGTTCGCCGAGGGCCAG
>JAFTGB010000072.1 GCA_017458125.1 Prevotella sp. | reverse complement strand
GCTCGACAGCGAGGCAGCGATGGAGAAGGTAATAGCCTTTGTTAAAGGTTTAGTTATCGCCCAGAAAAAAGAGGCGGGCCTTGCTCCCCGTGACGGATGGGCAACTGCTGCCATGCAGGCCCACGCTGATGGTGAGGACACACTGATGGCTGCCGATGTGTTTGAAGACGAAAAGATGGAGGACTGGAAATGGTAAACCAGTTCGATGTCTATTGGGTTGACCTTAACCCCACCGTCGGCGCAGAGATGCAGAAGATTCGGCCGTGCGTCATCGTCAGTCCCAAGGAACTGAACGCTCATCTCGACACGGTGATTATCGTTCCCGTCACGTCGGCCATTCATGGCTATCCCTACCGCGTGCGTTGTCATATCATGGGTCGTGACGGCGAGATGGCCACCGACCAGATACGCACCATCGACAAACGGCGTCTGAAGAACCGAATCGCGACGCTTACTGCCGATGAGACTGAATCGCTGCAAGACGTGCTCCGGCAGATGTTTTGTGAGTAGCCCGCCCTGACAGTTTGTCATCGGGCAGGTGTGAATCAAGAACCAATTTGGGCAATAGGGAAAGGGTAGAAAACGTAGCTTGATGAAATAAGCGCCTCAATGTTTTGGTCGTCTGAGAAGAAATGCTTACCTTATGCACCCGATGGCGAGTCACTAAAACGGCTGGTGGCATGTCATCGGGTGTTCTTTTAAGCAATTCATAGCAGAACAAGGAGATTAGAACGGTCTCTTATCCGGACTCGGCTTTGCCGCTTGCCTAAGCAAGAACCCTCAAAATCCTCAATCTCCCAAACTGCCTTTATATAAAGAAATCCTGCGAATTCTTCCAAAGTTACGGAAAAACGAGAGAAATGCAAAAGGAAAGCTTGCTTTTCTTTCATTTCCGAGTGACCGTAACTTCTCCGAAGGAAAAGTTACGGAAAGTCGAGAGCAAAACAAAAGATTTTATTCTTTTTTTTGCCGAGACGGAGTAGAAACACTGCGATATTCTTGACAAAAACGGACCAAGGACGCTGGTCGTCATCACGGCAATGAAAAAGTGTGCCAACGGCGGGCACCCTGTGTGCCTGCCGTTGGCACACTTTACGATTAGGCTGATGGAGTTTGAACTGTATGGTCGGTTCTTCTCTTCATTATTGTTGACATTTTGCAGTCTCATGGGCATAGTTCTGATAGTTGCCCAATATCTGCTCGATATGAATGACCTCGGGACATGAGTCCCACGTTACGCCGCCCCCCATAAGATACCATTTAGGCCGTTCGCTGACTGGCACACGTTTCAGCGAGGGAAAGGCAGAGACTGGCATCACAATAGAGCGTCCGTCCTGCAAGTCCACCTGAAACTTTCCCCGCTTGGGGAACGACAGCCGTTTAATCTTCGGCTCCACATTCCAATATCCTTCTGTCTTATACATACACTATTTCTTTTTTTTTACTTTTATTATTCTAATTGCTTTACCCTGCTTGAAAAGACTCCATTGATGGAGTAACTTTTCGCGATATTGAGTGGCTATCGCCAAGACTTCTTTCACCTGTGCATCGGTCAAGTCACCTTGTTTGTCGAGTTCCACGATAGGCACCAGCCAAATTTTGCACAAATGCTCCGTACTGCGCTTGCCCACATGGACATGCGCCCGATTCTCATGATAGTCGGTGTTCCAGAATAGGAAATTCCAGATGACTTTGGCTGTTATGTAGAGGAGTATCTTTGGCATAATGCTCTGGTTTATCAGCCGCAAATATACAATTTTTTTTGAGATTTTGTTCTCTTTGCCCCAACCTTTTTTTATTTTATTTAGGTGAAAAGACTTTATTGCTCTCATTTTAAGGCCGAACTGCGTTAATCTTTTGAAAAGTGTGTGAAGTATCAGTGCTTTTCCGTAACTTTTCCTTCGGAGAAGTTACTGTCACTCGGAAATGAGCAGAAAAGCAAGCTTTCCTTTTGCATTTCTCTCGTTTTTCCGTAACTTTGCGACAAAAGTCGCGAAATTACTCCGTCTCGGCAAAAAAAGAATAAATTCTTTTGTTTTGCTCTCGACTTTCCGTAACTTTGCAGCTATGGAGACCATTATTTTTCTTGTGCGGCACGGTGAGACTGTGGATAACGCACGGCAGATTATGCAGGGGCAGACACAGGGCTGTCTGAACGAGCGGGGCACGGGGCAGGCGCTTGCGGTGGCTGAGCGGTTAGCAGTGGAGCGGGTGGAGGCTGTCGTAGCCAGCGACCTGCACAGGGCAGTGCAGACGGCAGAGTACATTGCCCGCCCTCATGGCTTGACGGTGACGACGACGCCGCTGCTGCGCGAGCGCGACTGGGGCAGTTTCACGGGCCGTTTCATCCCTGACCTGCGCGGCGAGGTCTGGCCGGACGACATCGAGAGCGAAGAGGCCCTGTTGCGGCGTGCACGCCGCTTCCTGCAATACATGACGGCCACCTACCCGGGACAACGGGTGGTGGCCGTAGGTCATGGTATCATCAACAAGGCTATCTTAGCCTGCTATGCCCAGTGTACTATGCGAGAGGTGCAGCGTATGATGAATGCTGAGGTGCGTGTCTTAACGGTGTCCGCCGAACGAGCGGCCTCCGCTTGCGCTGTGGCCTCCGCCGCCACCGTGGCCTCCGCCGAATGAGCCTCCGCCTCGGGTGAACGAGCCTCCGCTTCTGACTGAGCTGCCGCCGAACGAACCGCTGCTTCTGACTGAGCTGCCGCCGAACGATCCGCTGCTTCTGTTGAAGGATCCGCTGTTGGCCCTGCTGAACGAGCCGCTGCTCCTGCTGTAGGAACTGGTGCTGTTGGCTCTGCTGTAGGAACTGGCAGCACTGCTGCTGCGCGGGGTGGCGTAGGTGTTGCTGCGGTTGTAGCTGCTGCGGTTGTAGCTGCTGCGCTCAGGCAGGCTCCGCATGTCGCTGCTGCGGCTGTAGGAGCTTTGGCTGGGTCTTGTGCCGAACGTCCTGCCGTTGCTGCCGTTCCCCATGCCGCTGTTGCCGTTCCCCATTCCGTTGCTAATTCCGTTGCCACGATTGCCGTTGCCGAAGCTGCCGCTGCTGTTGTGTCCGAAGCTCCGGCCGTTGCCCACCGTAGTACGCGTGGAGCTGTTGCGGTTGCCGCCGAAGTTGCGATAGGTGCGGCCATTGTGGTAGTGGCGGTAGTCACCGCGGTTCCAGCGGTCCAGCATGCCGAAGTGCGAACGTCCTACTGCGGGGCGGAAGTGGTCGCGACGGCCGTAGTAGTAGCCGTGACCTCCCACAATGTGCCAGGCGTGTCCGCCGCGATAGCTGGCGTAGAACACCGGGCGCCCGAAGAAAAAGTAGTCGCGGTGCGGATAGCGGGCGTAAATGCCGAAGTGCCAGTAGCCAGCCTCCCAGTAGAGTGGGCGGTAGAAGTAGGTGGCGGCGCAGAACGACTGCCACTGCCAGTCTAACAGAATGTAGCTCAGGTCCAGGTTGCGGCGCTCCCAGTAGGTGCCGAAGACGTCGTCGTAGCTGGTCACTCCCATCAGGTAGTCGAGGTTGATTTCGTAAGCGGCCTCATACTGCTCGTCGGTCAGGTTCAGCTCATAGGCCATCTTGTCCGTCAGGAACAGGGCCTCGTTGCGTGCCTGCTCGTAGCTCATTGCCTTGCCCGTGGCTGCCGTCAGCAGCATCATTGTCAGGGCCATCATCATCTTCTTCATGATTCTATCTTTTTTTTAGTGTTATACGTTCAGTACATTTGTTTTCACGATGCAAAAGTAGGAAGAAAAGAGGGCAAAAAGAAAGGATTTCCCCTACACTTGGTGGGGGAAATCCCTATAATGAACAATATTCTTTTTATGTTTACTTGGTCTTGACGCCGTTGGCCGACAGCCAGTCGTAGAGCTGCTGCTCATATTCCTGAGCGGGTGTCTGCTGCTTGACTTTGGCAGCACGAAGCATGGCAGGAGCCACGGGTGCGGGCTCAGGCTCCACAATAACCTCTTCGGGATGCTCATTCATGTACTCGACAAAGTCTGAGAAGAGTTTCATCATGTCAATGCCAGAGTCGGACAGCATCTCGTTCAGGTCGCTGAGCGTGAAACCTAACTTCTCGCTAATCTGCTGAAGAATGGTCTGCAATTTAGCCGGGTCAATGGAAATGCTGCCACCTCCGCTTTCCATCATGCTGGAAATACGCTGGGCGAACTCATTGATGAGGGCGCGGCAGTCCATTCCCTGGGAGTCAAGGTAGCGTAGGATGGAGACAGGGTCGGTGGCGGCCACCTGAAGAAGCTCTTTGTATGGGGAAATCATTTCACCGTTCTTATACATGAGCGGCCATGCTGCAACAGCGGCCAGACTCTGCACCAGATAGACGGCTGTAGCCGACAGGTGACCCAGCTTGGGAATGACGAAGTTGGTTTGCAGATTGGTCAGTCCCGGGATGATGCTGGGTTCGTATCCGCGCTCCTGCAGGTAGGGGATGATGGGACGGGCCGACTGGACGGGCACATAGTCGTCGTCACGCGAGTGCATCACATAGATTTTCTGACTGGGGTCAGGTGTCCAGTCGTCATCGTTGGTGATGCTGATGTTGTGCAGCACGTCTTGTATTTCCTTGCTGTTGCTGCTCTCCAGGTTGCAGTATTCCGCTGTCAGAATTTCGTCCACGTTCTTTTCGCGTCCAATCATGTCGCACACCTCCCATGAGGTGTACATCTTTGAATTGATGTATTTGTCGACGTTGTCGGCAACCTCCGGTACGAAGATTTCCTCGTAGGTCTTGCCCAGCTGTTGGATTTCGTTAGTAGACACCATCAGCAGGGGCGGTACGGCATTGTAGGCCGTGTGGTTGATTTCGACGTACTGACGGTAGCACTCCCTGATGTCGGAAGGCGAACCGCCGGCAAAGGTCTTGTCGAAGCTGATTTGGTCAGCATACTCCATGTCGCGGAGCTTCTGTGTGGCCAAAGCCTCGAAGCCGCCGCTTGAGTAGCCTAAGTTGAACGTCAGCGGACCGGCTTTTACGCCGATATCCTTTAGCAGACGGCGTGCAGCCAGCAGGCAGTCCAGGTTGGCACGAGCATTGACCGTACCTTGTATGTATGCCTGTGGGAAGCGTTCGGTTACACCAAAACCATAGTAGTCGCTCTCAACGACGATGTAGTTGGGGTTCAGCGGATTGGCCAGGAACATGCCCTCCAGGTATGCATAGCCTCGCGAGGGTGCTTCGTCTTTGTTGAACACGGTGAAGTGGTTGAACAGCAGGATACCTTCGCTCTTGGCCTCCCCCCTCCAGATGTTAAACGGGATGAGAATGGTGCCGCTAAGGGTGATGGGGTCGCCGAAGGGGTCAGTGCTCGGGTAGACGAAGTTGATGCGGCGTACGGTACGAGTGAACAGCGGACCGTCGCCTAAGTTCGCCAATTCCAGGCTGAACTCCACGGTTTGGTTGCGGTATTCATAGGTTTCCTCCTCGTCGTCAATCTCGATTTCGACGAGCTCGGGGTCCAGTGTTTCCAGCACTTTGTAGTCGTAGCCCATCACGGTGATGGTTCCGTCATCGTTGAAGTTGATGGACTCCAGCTGGCTGGAGGCATACACCTTGGTATAACCACCGGACATCGTGATTTTGATGACTTTTGCATTGGCAACCATGCAGAAAGTCAAAGCCAATAACGCGAATAATAGTTTTTTCATAATCAGCCCTCCTTACTTCTTGATGGTTTTGCGCACTTTGTTCCCGTCTTTCACTACGTAGATGCCTTTGGCTTTTGGAGCCGTCTGCATGCGGCGACCGTCCAGTGTGTACCATCCGGGAGTTGTCGTGGACTGCTTGACGCCTTTGATTGCTGTTGTTTCAGACTTTGGGCGGATGAGAACATAGTCTACATTCTCGTCTTTCGTGCCATCAGCATAGATGATGTCTACGTTCTCGCGTGTGAACGAGATGGTCTTGACGGTCTTGCCGTTCAGAACGTTTTCTGCTTTCTGAGCAGAAACCGTTGTCGTGCCGCAGATCAGAATGGCGGCAGTCATCCATGTCAGTTTCTTTTTCATTGTTCAATAATATTATGTTTATAAAATTTAATAACCATAGTGTTCTCGTGTCCACTTGTAGACGAGCGATAAGAATACGGTTGCTCCGCTGAGGTGATCCTGCTGTCCTAAGGAGAAGAAGTTGCCGACCTTCAGTTCTACGTTTCTGACGCCTTGCTCCTGAAGGAACCGGTATAGACTCTGCGTGTTCTCTACGGGGACGGTGCTGTCCTTCTCGTGATGAACCAGCAGAATGTCGTCGTCTTTGTTTGGAACCCATCCCCGGCAGAGGGTTTCCTTGCTGAGTGCTGCCATCACTTTTCGGGAGATGTCAGAGTCAAGGTCGAGCAAGGCCGGTGCTACGAGCGCCTTGAGTTCTTGTGTACCCACATTCTTGTCTATCTCCGTACTGGTCAGTTGCTTGCTGGTTATCCATTCGTCAATATGACTCAGCGTTGGCTCGATAAACATGCTGCTTAATGGTAGTCCAAGCCGGAAGTATTCGTTGTAGGTCAACAGCACGCTGATCACCGTGGATGGCATTCCGCTCTTCCCTGAGGTGACGAACTGTCTGTAGGTCTCTTCCATGTCATAGGGGCCTCCGCCAGCCATGGTACGTGTGATGTGGATGTCCGGATAGTGCTCGTCAACGAGTCGCTGTACGGCAATGGCCGTCTGCGCGCCCTGCGAATAGCCGATGTTCAGCAGTTCGTCCTCATCCCAGATGAAGCCTTCTTCCTTCAATAGCTGTCTGCCAGCCATGAGTGCATCAAGCGATGCCCGCGCATTGATGCTTGGAATGCAGTAGGCTTGCAATTTGTCTCCCGTCTCGCCAAAACCGTAGTAGTCGGCAGAAATGGTGATGAGCTTACTGTTGGGAATCATGAGTCCCAGCAGCTGCTGCATGTCCAGCTTTCCGGCGGAAGGACATTCGTCGGCCTTGCAGACGGTATAGTGGTTGTATAATATCAGTCCACGTCCTTTGGTGCCGGGCAGCATCTCGCGCCCCATCGTCATGGTGCCGGACAGCATGACGGGTTCACCAAAAGGTCCTGTCGAGGGATAGACGAAGTTGTAGTTGGTGAGGTTAGGGTAGTTGGGGTACACGACTTTCCCCGTGATGCAGGCTTCAGTGATGCGGTTCATCGTGAGCGTTTCCTCATGGTAGCCTTCCGGGCTGTAAGCCGCGTTTTCCAGATGGCAGACAAAGACCTCGCTGTCGGTATAAGCCGTAATGGTATATGGTGCAGCCTCGCCTCCTTGTCAGGAAAGTGCTACCCAGAAGTCGCTGGCTGCTTTATTGGCCGTGATGTCAACAGCTCCTTGCTCTTGGGCTCCTTGCTGCCAGTTTCCTTTGATGCTGATAGCCTCTTCTCCTTGCGCTGTGGCTGACGACACTACCAGCCTGTTGGCAGCAATGGCATTGCCTGAATGGTCTCGTAGCGTGTAGTGTACGATGGGCAGTGCGTGTGTCAGGGTGTATGTCGTGTTGGGTAGCACCACGTTTTTCTGCTGCTCATCCAGCCCGTTGGCAGGGATATTGATTTCCGCTGTGCTGAAGAAGTAGTGTTGTGAGAGCGTCTCCTGTGTTCCGTCTTGTCCTGTAATGTCCCACTGAACCGTAGGGGAATAGCCAAGCAGTGTGACAGTACCGCTTTTGTTGGCTTTTGTCAGGGCAGCAGGGAGTGACAGCTCTCCAGTCAGTATTGTAGCTTTTCCTTCGCTCAGGGCCGTCAGTGTTCCTAAATGCTGGTAGTCCTTGTTGTCGTCTTGCCAGTACATTTCCATCGCTTCGCCTTTGGCGAACGATGCTGATGGTAAGCCAGCCTTAGCGGCAGAAACAGTCAGCGTGTATGTTGATTTGTCCGCAACAGTAGGAACAAGAGGTGTGCCCTCTTGTCTTTCATCTTCCCCTCCCTTGTCTGTGCATGAAGTTAGTAACACTGCACAAAAGGCCAGAGCATGAAAAAGCATCCAAACAGCTTTGTTCTTTGTAGTGGCGTTCATTATAAATTTGTTTCCGCCTGCAAAATTAGCAAAAATGTAATCAAATGCCAAACATTCTTTAACACTATTATACTTTTTTAGTAGTTATATATAGAAACAGAGGCTGTGTAAAATGAAACAGCCTCTATTTCTATCGTTATGCCTGCGCAGGTTGACTCAGTATTTGTAGAAGCTCCAGCGCTGACTGCCCTTGCTCAGTTCCAGTCGGTCGCTGTTCAGCGTCTCTATCTTCAGCCGTATGTTGGTGAAGGGTTTCATGCCGTATATCTCCTCCACCACGGTGGTGTCCTTCTTAGTGCCGTTGATGGAGACGCACTGTATGAAGAGGCTGTCGCCGCTGTGTTGGAACTTGCCGAACACTTCTGCTTCGTTGATGATTCTGAACCCGCTCACCGTGCCGGAGAAGCTGATGAAGTGGGTGTCGGAACCCGTCATGCGCCATTGTCCTAACAGGTCGCCGGCCTCGCTGCCTTCCTGGCAGGAGCTGAGTGTTACGAAGCAGCAAGTTGTCAATAAGACGAGGATGTGTTTATAGAATCTTTCCATGATAGCCTATTTTGAAGTTGAACGTAGTACAGTCACCGTAAATGTTGCCCTTGTCGAAGGCAAAGGCGGCACCAAACTGCCACGGCCCTTGGTGGTAGAGTCCTTGTACCATGGCGTCGAAGGAGTGGTTCTTTTCCGGCAGGGGGTGGTTGTAGGTGCCCCATCCTTGGCGGTAAGAACCCTTGACGACGTAGGAGAGGTGGTCGGTCAGTTCGCCGTTGATGCCCACATGCCATGCCTTGACGCGGTTGTCGCGGTACGAGCTTTGGCCATCCTTATTATATATAGGTGAGGTGATGAGTGCTATGCCCGGTGTCATGCCGTAGTGGGCATAGCTGTCGTAGAACCCGTGGTTGTAGTAGTTGTCGTTGCCCGTCACCTTGTCGGTAATCTGGCTGCGTGCAGGTTCAGGATAGTCGCCGCTGTCCCAGTGCAGGGGACCGCTCTGGTTGGTGCTCTGGAAATACTCGAACACGGCACCGCGCACATACTGCCTGCCTTGGGCCTTGTTGCTGTACTGCATGCCCCACAGGCCGTCGAAGCCGTTGCCTTTGCGCACGCCGGAACCATCCTCGAAGGGGTTGTCCAAGTAGACCTGCAGCTGGTGGTCTTTGTTGATGTTCCATCCTAACTGGTAGGTCATCACGCCGATATGATTGCCGTAGACCCAGTCTTCCAGTGCGTTGTTCTCGAAATAGTTGCTGTCGCCGATGGGCAGTATCACCTTCCAGAAGGCTTTCAGGTTGTGCGGTTTCTCCTTCGGTGTCAGCACACCGTCAATGTAGCTGTAGTTGGTGCCGCCAAACTGTGCGGCATGCTCAATGCCCACGGTGACGAAGAAACGCTTGTTGGGGTTGGAGCGGATGTAGAGGTGCTTCTGGTGGTAGTAGGCTCCCGTGGCGTACTGGTAGTTGGCGTTGCCCGACTGTTGGAATACGTCTTTGCGGTAGTTGCTGTCTATGAACTTGCCATAGCCGAAGTCGAAGTCTATCTGCACCCACTGCTTGGTGAAGGGCACGTCCCAGAAGCCGTCAGTGCCGAAGTGCACTTGCGGGATGGGCTTGGCGTTGGTGCCTTTGATGAAGGAGCCGATGGAGAGCAGGTTGTCGCGCACCACCTGCTGCTGCTCCCTGCTGCCTACTTCCAGGAAGAAGTGTTTCCACTGCACGTTGGCGTAGCACTGCTGCAGGTACGCCTTGTGGTCGGCGTGCACGGCGGCAATGGCGTCCACGGCCCCCGTCAGTTTCCAGTCTTTGCTGAAGGCGTGTTCAATGCTGACAGCCCCGCGCACGTAGGCCGTGTTGGCTCTGGTGGCCAGTGTGTGGTGGCGGTTGGTCACCAACTGGTAAGCGGTGTAGTCGCCCGTGCCCACGGCGGTCTCTGCCGTCAGGTCATAGCTGACGTGCGTACGTAGCGAGTCCTGTGCCTCTGCTGCCGGTGAGAGCAGCATGCAGGCGGCAAGGATGAAGATACGTCCAGAGACAATCTTTCCAAAGGTCATAAAGAGTATTTTCATGTCTGTTACGAGTGATTGGTGTTCCAAGTAGTAGAGGTCCATCTCCAGCCTCACCAGCATCTTGTCGATGGTGTCGGTATAGCCGTTCTTGAGTGTGGCATAGCTGGTGACGCCCGGCCGCAGGACGTAGAGCCGTTCGTAGCGCGGGTCGCGTTTCATAATCTGGTCGATGTAGTATTTCCGCTCCGGCCGCGGCCCCACGAAGGCCATGTCGCCCACCAGCACGTTCCACAGCTGGGGCAGTTCGTCTAAATGGTGGTTGCGCAGGAAGCGCCCTATCTTGGTCAGCCTCGGGTCGTTCTCCTGCTGCAGCAGTTCCTCCCCCTCCTTCTCGGCGTCCACCACCATGGTGCGGAATTTCAGGATGTAGAACGGGCGTCCGCCCAGTCCTATGCGTTCCTGCCGGTAGATGGCTGGTCCGCCTCCTATCTTGATGGCCAGAAAGCACAGGAGCATTAGCGGTGAGAAGAGGATGAGGCACAAAGCCGAGATGATGATATCGAGAACGCGTTTCATGCGGTACTATTGTTTTTTCTTGATGTTGATGCAGACGTTGACGCTGCAGAAGAGCAGGATGTCTATGATGACGATGGCTGTCTGTGGCAGTATGGGGTAGAGCAGACTGTTGATGGCTATGTAGCACAGTGCCAGCACCGTGATGACGGCCAGCGTCTGGTGCTGTGTCAGTCCTGCCTGCATCAGTTTGTGATGGATGTGGTTCTTGTCGGCGATGAACAGCGGTTTGTGGTGGCGCATGCGGTACAGTGTCACCCTGACCACGTCGGCCGTAGGCACGAAGAGCAGGGTCAGCGGCACGATGATGGCCTCCGGTCGGGTGGGCCAGATGGCTGTGTTGTCCGACGCGCACTTGATGGCCAGGAAGCCCAGTGTAAATCCTAATGAGAGGCTTCCTGAGTCGCCCATGAATATCTTGGTGTTGCGCTCGGTGCTGCCAAACAGGTTGAAGTAGCAGAAAGCGATCAGTGCACCTATCAGTCCTGCGGCAAGGATGGAGTAGGTGTTCGTGAACACGCCGTAATGGATGAAGTAGGCCAGAAATCCGCCCAAGGCTATCAGCGAGAGTCCCGCAGCCAGTCCGTCAATACCGTCGATGAGGTTGATGGCGTTGACGATAAACACGATGATGAAGATGGTCAGCGGTATGCCCACGTAGGCTGGTATGGCCTCGATGCCGAACAGTCCGTACAGGTTGTTGATGTGAAGTCCTGCGAAAGGCGGCAGACAGGCGGCAGCAATCTGAATGGTGAACTTGGTCGTGGCGTTCAGTCCGAGCAGGTCGTCAATGATGCCCGTCACGTAGATAATCATCAAACCTATCAGGAACACGGCGCTCCAGATATTGACAGGCAATGTGTGCTGCTCCTGCAAGGGCAAGAACGTCAGCACCACGATGAAGGCTGTCAGCATGCTGGGAAAGAAGGAGATGCCGCCCAGTCTGGGCACGGCATTCTTGTGTACCTTGCGTTCGTTGGGAATGTCGTATAGCTTCTTCCGTTTACAGAAATCAAGGATGATGGGCGTGAACACAAACCCACATATTAAGCTCAACAAAAAGGCACCGAGTAGATATATTGTCATAAGCAAACAGTCTGTCTATAATAATATAACTACCTTTTCGCCCTATTATTGCATCACTCTCTGATAAAATGACGGGTAGTAAAAGAAAAAGCACCTCAGGCTTCAATGCGCTGAGGTGCTTGGGTCCTGCGGGACTTAGTTGCGGAACACCAGACCCTCGCCGAACTCGTCGATGATGATGGGTTTCGAGCGGTCTATCTGGTCGGCCAGTATCTTGCGTGACAAGTCGTTGAGTACCAGATGCTGTATGGCCCTCTTCACCGGACGTGCTCCGAAGTCAGGGTCGTAGCCCTCCTGAGCCAGGAAGTTGACGGCCTGGTCGGTGATTTGCAGTTTGATACCCTGCGGTTCCAGCATGTCGCAGAGGCGCTTCATCTGCAGCCGCACCACGTCGGCTATCTGTTGCTGCGTCAGCTGTTGGAAGGTGATGGTTTCGTCTATGCGGTTCAGGAACTCCGGTCGCATGGTCATGCGCAGCTGTTCACGCGTGGCGTTGCTGGTCATGATGATGATGGTGTTCTTGAAGTTGGCCGTGCGTCCCTTGTTGTCCGTCAGCCGTCCGTCGTCTAACACCTGCAGCAGGATGTTGAACACGTCAGGGTGTGCCTTCTCTATCTCGTCGAACAGTACCACGCTGTACGGCTTCCGTCGCACGGCCTCCGTCAGCTGGCCGCCCTCATCGTAGCCCACGTAGCCCGGAGGAGCACCGACCAGTCGGCTGACGGTGTGCTTCTCCTGATACTCCGACATGTCGATACGCGTCATCATCTGCTCGTCGTTGAACAGGTATTCGGCCAGAGCCTTGGCCAGCTCCGTCTTACCGACGCCCGTGGTGCCAAGGAATATGAACGAGGCAATGGGGCGTTTCGGGTCTTGCAGTCCTGCGCGGCTGCGGCGTACGGCATCGCTGACGGCCTGTATGGCTTCGTCTTGTCCGATGACGCGTTTGTGCAGCTCTTCCTCCAAGTGCAGCAGCTTTTCGCGTTCGCTTTGCAGCATGCGGCTGACCGGTATGCCCGTCCAGCGGCTTACCACCTCGGCAATGTCGTCGGCAGTGACGGCCCCCTCCAAACCTCCCCGAGGGGAGGCTTTTATTTGGGCTTGCAGGGCGTTCAGCTCTTCTTCCTTTTGCTTCAACAGTCCATAGCGTATCTCGGCCACCCGTCCGTAGTTGCCCTCGTGTTCGGCACGCTCAGCTTCAAATCTCAGTTGCTCTATGCTTTCTTTCACCTGTTGGAACTTGTCTGAGAGTGACTTCTCGCTTTCCCATTGGGCACGCATCTGCGTCTCCTGTTCACGCAACTCGGCAATCTGCTTCTCCATCTGTTCCATCTTCGAGGAATGGATATTCGTGTCCCCCTCGGGGGATGACAGGGGGGCTTCCCTTTTGATGCTTTCACGCTCAATCTCCAGTTGAGCCAGTCGGCGGGTTATCTCGTCTAACTCCTCGGGCACGCTGTCGCGCTCCATGCGCAGCTTGGCTGCCGCCTCGTCCATCAGGTCGATGGCCTTGTCGGGCAGGAAGCGCTCTGTGATGTAACGCTCCGACAGCTGCACGGCAGCAATACAGGCATCGTCCTGTATGCGCACCTTGTGGTGGTTCTCATAACGTTCCTTCAGTCCGCGCAGGATGCTGATGGCCGACAGCTCGTCGGGTTCGTCCACCATGACCGTCTGGAAGCGTCGCTCCAAGGCTTTGTCCTTCTCGAAATACTTCTGATATTCGTTCAGCGTGGTGGCGCCGATAGCCCGCAGCTCGCCACGGGCCAGTGCCGGTTTCAGGATGTTGGCGGCATCCATGGCACCCTCGCCGCCGCCTGCTCCCACCAGCGTGTGTATCTCGTCGATGAAGAGGATGATGCGCCCATCGGCCTTCGTCACCTCGTTGATGACGCTCTTCAGTCGCTCCTCAAATTCACCTTTGTACTTGGCACCGGCCACCAGTGCACCCATATCTAACGAGTAGAGCTGCTTGTCCTTCAGGTTCTCTGGCACGTCGCCGCGCACAATACGTCCAGCCAGTCCCTCGACGATGGCCGTCTTACCCGTTCCCGGTTCACCTATTAATATAGGATTGTTCTTGGTGCGTCGACTCAGAATCTGCAACAGACGGCGTATCTCGTCGTCGCGGCCTATGACGGGGTCGAGCTTGCCCTGGCGTGCCAGCAGGACGAGGTTCTTGGCGTACTTCTCCAACGACTGGTAGTTGTCGTCGGCCGACTGCGACTGCACCTTCTGTCCCTGCCTGAGGGCGGCTATGGCGGCGCGCAGTTCCTTCTCCGTCATGCCTGCATCCTTCATGATGCGCCCTGCCGTTCCGCCGTCGGTGAGCAGCGCCAGCAGCAGCGGCTCCACGCTGACGAATTCGTCGCCCATCTTCTGGGTATAGTCCTGTGCCTTGAGCAACACCTTGTTGGTGTCTCCCGAGAGGTACGGTTCGCCGCCCGTCACACGGGGCAGGTGCTGCAGTTCGCTCTGGACGAGCGTCTCTATCTGCTGTCCGTTGATGCCCAGTTTCTGAAACAGGTAGTTGGTGACGTCCTTGGCCTTGGCCATTACGCCTGCCAGCAGGTGTATGGGCTCTATCATCTGCTGTCCGCCGCGCTGTGCCGTGTTGACGGCCTCTTGTACGGCTTCCTGTGCTTTGATTGTAAACTTGTCTAATGTCATACGTTTGTCCTCCTAATGTTTAATGTTTTCTGCTGCTATGCGCACAAATGATGTGCCGAACAACGAAAAACCGACAAAACGGCAGTTCTTTATGTCGTTTTGTCGGTTCTTCGCTTCGCGCTGCAGCGTCTATCGGTACGCCGTCAGCTTCACCTCGCTGTTCAGTCCGCTGGGCATGGGTGCCCAGTCGCCGTAGGTTGTCTTCTTGTAGTTGATGTCAACGACGTTGATTTCCTTCATCTTGCGCCATTTCACCCCCCTGCGGTCCAGGTCGGCAATGCGGTTGGCGGGCAGGTTGGTCACCTCTATGCGTATCTCGTTGTCGCCTTTGCGCAGTGTGTTGTGGCAGTCGAGCACGAAGGGCACGGCCCAAGCGCATCCGATGAACTGTCCGTTGATGTAGACGCGTGCCGACTCGCGCACGTCGCCCAGGTCTATCTGCCACCGCTTGACGTCCTTCAGGTCTTTAGCCTTCAGCTTGATATGGGTGGTATAGACGCCAGTACCCATGGTCACCTTCACGCTGTCGTCGTCCAGCGTCTCCCAGGTCTGGGGCTTGGCCAACTGGAAGGTACGCTCCACCTTGGGCGCTTCTTCGGTGAATGCGAGCGTCCACGGTCCGTTGAGGGCGACCTCTGTGGCCAGTGCTGACGGAACGGGTGTCGTGTGCTGTCCCTGAACCTTGTCGCTGACCTGCAGTATGGCGCTCTCGCCCGAGCGCAGTGCGATGTGCACCATGCCTTCGCTGACCGTTGCCGGTGTGATGTCGCCGTTCATGGGGTTGTACCATGTGCCGCTCTTGCAGCTGACGGATAGCGGCACGTCGGCCTCGATGTCACGCGGAGTCAGGTTAGCAATGAAGTAGTGGTGACCGCTGTCCGTCTTGCGGCGTATGGCGCGCAGCCCGAGTACGTGCTTCATGGACTCAGCCTTGGCGTAGCGGGCCATGGCCTCAGTGTCCTCGCCGTTGATGACGTAGCTGCTGACAGGTTTCAGCAGAGCCTGCAGACGGCTGTCGACAGTCGTCCCCGACGGTACGATGATGGCACGGTAGCGCGTGCCGCCCTCGGTGACCAGTCTGCCGTCCTCCACGCGCACCTTAGCCAGTTGGCGGTCGCTGATGTAGTCGCAGTCGTAGCCTAAGCTGTCAATCTTCAGGATGCTGCGAATGAACTGCGGTGCCTTCTCGTCCATGGTGTGGATGTCGAACTGCATCAGCAGGTCCTCGCCGCCCCGGCGGTCCTTGCTCTCCCACTTGGCGTCGTCGTTGCGTGGACCGCGCTGGTGCCACATGTCGCGTACGGGCAGGTAGACCAGGAAGTCGTTGTCGGGCTGTCCTAATTGCAGGAAACTCTGACACCTTTCTATATATTGCATCAGGAAGGGTGCGTCGCGCCAGATGCTGTTCGTCGGGCTCATGTCAATAGAAGCATAGAACTTCCACCCCGGCCACGGGTCGTTCTTCGGCGTGTAGCACGAGCCGTGGAAGTAGACATGGTTGACGCCGCAGGTGAACATCAGGTCGAGGTCGGGCTTCATCTGCGACAGGCTGGTGCGGAAGTGCTCGGTGAGCCATGTGAACGTCTCGCTCGACGTCAGCGGCTTGCCCGTGACGTGGGCGGCTGACGGGGCGTACTTCAGCATCGACACGTCGCTGAAGTTCTTCTTCGTCTTGCCGGGGTCGGTGCGCAGTCCCTTGATGCCGAACTCCGAGAGTCCGAAGCCCTCAATCTCTGGAATGTCCACGGCAGCATAGAGGTCCAGCAGGTTGGCCGGTGAGCCGTGCGCCTGGTTGCGCACCTTCACGCCGTGGCTGTGTGCCCAGTCTACCCACTGCTGCGTGAAGTTCTCCAACAGCAGGTCGCTCAGCGTTTCACGGTAGTCGCAGAGCACCTGGTTTCCATCGTCCACCACGCCCAACAGTTCAGGCAGTTTCTGGCGCAGGTCGTAGCCGCGCCGTTTCTGAAACTCGTCGAACAGCGACGGCGTCCAGTTGGCTTTATACACCTCGTAGCTGTCGTTGAAGAACGTGTGGGGGTAGGGAACACCCGACTCCGCGAAGGCACGCTCAAAGCGGTCTAAATAGTTGCGAACGGCCTCGCGGTCGAAGTGGTCGACCACCCAGCCCTCGCCGCCCGGTGCAGCGCGCTTCACCTTCTGCTTCGTGCGTCCTATCTCCACGCTGTAAACGGTGTTGCCGTTGATGACGGTGTCCTTGAAAATAGCCTTGCAGGCCGCCTGCTCTAACGAGACGTGCGGTCCGCCGAAAGGCCATCCCGTCCCACAGTTCATGTCCACCTCAATGCCTTTCTTGGCGGCAATGTCCTCCACCATCTTCAGGGCCTGCATCCACTGTGGCGACAGGAACGGGATGTTGTTCTTGTCGTTGCCCTGCACACCGTAGAGCGGCGTAATCTCTACGGCTCCTATGCCCGTGCGGGCATACTGGTCAAGGTTCCACTCCAGGTTCTGGCGGTCTACGGCTGAGCCCAACCACCACCAGCGCGTGCCTGCCTTGGCCTCCGGTTGCGGTGTGGGCCACGCCTGCGCCATTGCTGCTGCCATGCTGCAGCATGCTATACAAAGGGCGAGTGTACGTTTCATCTCTTCAGCAGTTTATAGTATTCTGTCAGTCCTAACAGGTAGCAGCCCGTGCCGTAGTCCTCGAAGTCGGGAACGCTGGTGAAGGTGACGGGCTGTCCGGCCGACGGGTCTTTGCCCGTTCCTTGGTTCCAGCCTAAGAAGCCGTCCTTGTGCAGGCAGCTCTTCAGAGCCGACCATGCCTTGTCGCAAGCAGGGCGGTACACTTTCTCTTTCAGCAGTCCCTGCTGTATGCCCCATGCCATGCCGTAGAGGAACAGTGCCGTACCCGTCATCTCCGGGGTGGGGTAGTCGGCGTCACTTACTAAGCTGGCGTGCCAGAAACCGTCCTCATGCTGGCACTTCAGCAGTGCCTCGCTCATCAGCAGGAAGTCCTTCTTCAGCTCCTTGTAGGCCTTGCTCTTGGCGGGAAGCACCTCCATGGAGCGCAGCAGGGCGGCATACACCCAGCCGTTGCCGCGGCTCCAGTAGCAGTTTTTGCCGTCCTTCTCCTTGTAGGGTGCCACGTAGTCCTTGTCGCGCCACCACAGTCCCTCCTTCACGTTGAAGCATCCGCCGCCGCACTCGTTGCGCGTCCAGCGGTAGCTCTGCATGGCATAGTCCAAGTAGCGCTGGTCGTTGGTGATGGCATACATCTTCACATATACGGGCATGGCCATCTGTATGGCGTCAATCCATGTCCAGTAGTCGGTGCGTCCCGAGGCCATCTGCTTCTCCAGGTTCTCCTTGGTGGGCTCCAGCGTGCCCTTGCCCGTGGCCAGGTTGTACTCTATGTACGTCTGTTCGCAGCACTGGTCGTCGGCGTCAGTGGTCTTCGTGCCGTTGCGTGGTGTCCACTTGTGGAAGTCGGCCCACTTGGCCGTGTAGTCCAAGTAACGCTGCTGCTTGTCCACGGCATACAGGGCCATCAGTCCCTCGTAGTACACGGCGCGTGTCCAAAGCGACGACGGCCGCTGTTTCTTGACAAAGGTAGGCTGTGTGGGGTCACTGTACTTCGACATGAAGTAGTCGTTGGTTAGCTGTGCTGCCTTCAGCACGTCGGCCTGTGCGTATGCTGCGGTCAGTGCGCAGCATGTCATGCAAAGGATGATGAGTCGTTTCATGTTGATAGGTTATTTTGTTTCAAGTTTTGTGGTAACGTTCTTAAACTCGGGGGTAGTGGTCTTGAGGGTGATCTTCGAAGGCTGGCGTCCGCTACGCAGGATGACCATGGCCTGACCCTGCCACAGGCTGCGGCGGTCGGTGACGTTCAGTTCGTTGCTGTTGATGTCGCCGTTGGTGACGGCCACAATCCTGGCGTCGCCCTCCACCTCGAACTTCAGTTCGCCGGTAGCGGTGATGACCTTGCGGCCCTTTGAGTCGACAGCCGTGATGCGCACGTGCTGCAAGTCCATGCCGTCAGCCTTCCAGTTGGCGTTGTCAGGTTCGGCCACAAGGCGCACGGCCTTGCCCGTGGTCTCCAGCTGGTGACGGGCCACGGCCTTGCCGTCCTTGTAGGCAATGGCCGTCAGCCTGCCTTTCTGGTAGGTCACGTCGTTCCAGCTGATTTGGTTGCGCTTCTTGGCGTCCTTCGGGTTGCTCTTGCGTCCTAAGCTCTTGCCGTTGAGCAGCAGTTCCACTTCGTCGGCGTTGGTGTAGACCAGCAGGTTGGCCTTCGACCCTTCCGGACGGTTCCACAGTTCCGACTGGCGGTCGGTGCCGGTGACGATGCCGTTCCACATGATGCCGCTGTTTTTGTCCTCGACCACCGTGATGCGTACCAGCGGCTCGTCGCTGAAGAAGCTCTTCATGAAGTAAGCCTTGGGTTTCGGCGTCAGCGCAATGTCGAACACGCCCTGTGCCCAGCCCTTGGCGGGCCAGCCCTGTGACTCGCCTAAGTAGTCAATGGCTCCCCAATAGGCCAGTCCTATCACCTTGTCGAGGTTCATCTCAAAGAAGTTGGGACCCATGGCAGCCGTGGAGGCCTCGCTCTGGTAGAACTTCATCCAGGGGAAGCGTCGGCCGTCGCCGGGGAAGTACATGTAGCGGTAGTTGTAAGACTGCACGTCGGTCTGCATAGTCAGGTCGCAGGGCAGCGAGTCGGTCTGCCAGTTGCGGTATCTGGGGTGCATGGCCACGGTGACCAGTCGTGTCGAATCGTAGCGGGCTACGACGGGTCGCATCATCTTGTAGCACGTCACGCCGAAGTCGTTGAACGGCTGGTTGGGGTCCTGTTGCAATTCGTTGCCTAAGCTCCACAGCACGACGCTGGGCGAGTTGCGGTCGCGCTTGACCCACTCCGTCACGTCCTGAGCCCAGTGGTTCATGAACGGTGCGCGGCCTCCCGTGTGCTGGTCGGTCCACTTGTCGTACAGTTCGTCCACGACCAGTATGCCGTACTTGTCGCACAACTGGATGAAGTCGCGGCTGTAGGGATTGTGGCTGGTGCGTATGTGGTTGATGCCGAACTGCTTCATCAGCTGCAGCCGCTTCTCGATGGCACGCGGATAGGCGGCAGCGCCTAAGGCACCCAGGGTGTGGTGATTGGCGTAGCCCTTCAGCAGCACCTTGCGGCCGTTCAGTCTCAGACCGTAGGCGGGGTCAGTCTCTATGGTGCGGATGCCGAAGTGCTCTTCCACCTGGTCGGCGGCGGTGCCGTCCGGACGCAGCAGTGTCACCACGGCCTTGTAGAGGTGTGGGTGCTCGGTGTCCCACAGCAGCGGGTTGGCCACCTCGATGTCGGCCAGCGAGGCCTCCATCAGCCGTGCCGGCGTGGTGCGCCGCAGGCTGTCGGTGTGTTCATACACCATGCTGCCGTCGGGTGCAAACAGTCTGACCTGTGCGGCTACGACCTTCGCCCGCGTGCGGTTGGCCACCTCGGCCTTGATGCTGACGTAGCGGTTGTCGCGCGTGGTGATGGTCAGCGGATGCCGTCCGAAGTAGAGGTCGGCGGGTGTTGTTACCAGACTGACGTTGCGCATCAGTCCGCCGCCGGTGTACCAGCGCGAGTTATTCTCCTTCATCGTCGACGTCTTGACCGTCAGCACGTTGTCGCCCGGGCGCAGCAGCGAGGTGACGTCAATCTCGAAACCTACGTAGCCGTAGTCCGTGCCGCCTATGCGGTGTCCGTTCAGGTAGACGTCGCCCACCAGCATCATGCCCTCGAAGTCGAGCAGCACGCGCGTGTTCTTATTTTTGTTGATGTTCAGCGTCTTCCGGTACCAGCCGCAGCCCATCTCCTTGAAACCACGGGCCGACAGGCGACTCTTGATGTTGGCAGCCACGTCGCTGTTGTCGGCTTTCTCGTCAGCTGCGGGCGGTATCCACGGTTGTTCTATCTGGAAGTCGTGGGGAAGGTCCACGGTGCGTGCGTTGGTGAACAGCGAGTCGGTGGCAAACTGCCAGCCGAAGTTCAGCGTCTCCGTGTTGCGCTGTGCCTGTGCGGCGTTGACGGCCACGAGAGCCGTCAGTGTCATGCATATAATTCGTTTCATAGTCTGTTGGTGTTGTGTTTATACGCACTTGAGGTTCTTGGCCAGTTGCTCGGTACTGCTGGCTCCCACCAGCACCGAGGTCACGCCCTGCTGCTTCAGAATCCAGCGCAGGGCATACTCGGCCAGCGTGCGACCCTCACCCTGGGCTTCGGCGTTCCATGCCTTCAGCTGTTGCAGCAGTTCGGGAGTCAGCATCTCGTGGCGCAGAAATTTCTCTTTGGCCATGCGTGAGTCCTGCGGTATGCCGTTCAGGTAGCGGTCGGTCAGCAGGCCCTGGGCTAACGGCGAGAACGAGATGAAGCCCACGCCCTCCTCATGGCACAATTGCAGGATGCCTTCGTCCTGCGGTTCGCGGTCCAACATGTTCAGCCGTCCCTGGTATATCAGCAGTGGCACGTCGCGCTGGCGCAGGTAGCTGATGGCTGTCCGTGTGGCCTCCAACGGCCAGCGCGAGATGCCCACGTAGAGTGCTTTGCCCTGGCGGACGACGTCGACAAGTGCCTGCAGCGTCTCCTCAAGCGGTGTGTCGGGGTCGTAGCGGTGCGAGTAGAACAGGTCGACATATTCCAAGTGCATGCGTCTGAGCGACTGGTCGAGGCTGGCCATGAGGTACTTGCGCGAGCCCCAGTTGCCGTAGGGGCCGGGCCACATGTCGTAGCCCGCCTTGGTCGATATGAAAAGCTCGTCGCGGTAGGGTTTCAGGTCGTCGTCCATGATGCGGCCCAGCGTCTGCTCCGCTGAGCCGTAGGGCGGCCCGTAGTTGTTGGCCAGGTCCAAGTGGGTGATGCCGTGGTCGAAGGCATACCTGATGATTTGCCGTGAACGCTCGTAGGGGTCCACGCCTCCGAAGTTATGCCACAGTCCCAAGCTGACCTTGGGCAGCAGCACGCCTGTGCGTCCGCACCGCTCGTATTGCATTCCGTTGTCGTAGCGTTGTTCGTTTGCCAAGTAGTAATCCATGTTTTTAGTAGTTTTAGTGAAATCAGATGGGTATAGTTTGTTTGAGAATAACCGTTTGTTTAGAACACATCGGAGTGAGTACCCGTGTCAAGCAGGAGTAGCGTCAGTTCTGTATCGTTTTGTTTCCAGAGCAGTAGCCAGTTGGGTTCTATATGACATTCCCAGATGCCGGCATATTTAACAGAAAGGATGTGTGGCTGATATTTTGCGGGCAATTTTCCAGTTGCTGCCAGCAGACGCACTACTTGCTCGAAATTGTCGATGTTCAGTCCGCGTCGTTTGCAGAGTTTGTACGATTTCTTAAATCGTCCAGAGTAATGAATGGTATATTTCATGCATTCAGTTGCTCCATCAGGTCCTCCACGCTCTTCGCCTCATACACGCGGCCCGCCTCAACATCTTCTATTGCCTGCTGCAAACCGCTTTTCCGCTGTCTTTTCATAGTCCATCCCATCTTCTTGGACAGTGTGCGGAGAAATGCCACCTCAAAAGAGGGAACTTCGAGTGAGATATGCTCCAATGTAGCTGTTGCCATAAATGAGTAAGTTTTAAATTCTGCTGCAAAGTTAGGTAAAATTATTGAAAAAACAAACAAATATCGAAATAATGAACAAGGAAAATGACATTAGTTATGCTGTTTTTTCAACCAAACAAACAGAAAGTGTCAGCGGCGCGATGGTAAAACATCAGCGACGGTGGTAAAAAGTATCAGCGACGGTGGCGAATTTGATTGCCGGCGGTTCCAAATTTGATTAGCCGATTTACCACAACGGATGATACTTTTTGGTGCCGTGGGGCATAAAATTCGGTGCCGCGGGGCATAAAATTCTAATGCGGTGAATATGAAATGGTTAGAGACGCGAATTTCCTTGCCTAAAAAACGAGCATCCACTGGTCGAAGACGACGTGCGCATCCAAGGCGTGGAGCGCAAGCGTGTGGGTGCCGGCGGTGAGGTGAACGGACAGGCTGCGGCGCGTCTGGCAGTTGAGCACGTTCTGTTTCCAGCGCTCGGAGCGGAAAGGCTCTTTCAGCGAGAACACGGTGGGCTGACCGCCGTCGACAGCGACGCTGTAGCGCAGGTCGCCGTTGTCGGCAGGGTGGGTGGGTACGAGAGCCGTGGTGAGCGTATAGTCACCCTCGCGGTCCACGCTGAAGCGGTAAGTCAGCGTGCCGTCCTTGGGCATGGCGACGGCCTGCATGGAGTGGCCCAGCATCTGGACGACCGCCGTGCCCGTGGTGGCCTCGGCGTAGTCGCAGGCGTTGTGCGTCACCACCGTGCGCCCTGCCAGCGTGTCGGGAGCCAGCGTGGCACTGACGTCGCCGAAGACGGGCAGTCGGCGCGGGGCGGCATCCATCAGGTGGCGCCACTTGCCGTGACACATCTCGTTGTAGCGGCGCGTCAGCGACCGTATCTCCTCGTAGGCCTCGTGGCTGGCGGTGCCGGTGCTGAGCAGCTTGCGGTTCATGGCCGCCGTGGCCATGACGGGGTAGGTGATGGCGGCAAAGAAGGCGTCGCTCAGCTCAGGACGTACCAGCGTGGCGGCCTGTTTGACGACGGCCGCGATGCTGTCGAACGCCGCCATCCGCACGTCTGCCTCCTGGCGCGTCAGGCCGACGGTGGTGACGGGAGACAGTCCGCGGGCATATTTCTTTTTGTCCAGCTCCACCTGTGTCCACCCCATGAACTCCGGGCGGCGCACGGCGCAGAGGCGGAAGAAGTCGTGCATGACAGGCAGCAGCAGGCGTCCGGCCTCCTCGCCGAACTGGCGGCAGAGCCAGCGGCGGTAGTGGTTGGTGAGCGTTGCGCCGCTGACGGCGTCGATGTCCCACGCCATGTCGAGAAACAGTTCCAGGTCGTAGGCGGCCACCTTGGGGTCGTGCACGTTGGCTATCCACAGGCGGCGCATGCCGTGGTCGTAGGCCTGGCGCATCTCGTTGTAGATGAGTCCCGGCTGGGTGGTCGTCAGCCATAGGTAGTCGTGCGGGCGTCCCCAGTAGCTCAGGTGGTAGTAGACGCCACCGCCGCCCGTGCGCCGCTGTTCGGCGGCCGACGAGAAGCGCGTCATGTAGCCGTAGTTGTCGTCGCACCACAGCAGCGTCACGTAGTCGGGCACGCGGAGACCGCGCTCGTAGAGCTGCAGCACCTCCTTGTAGGGCACGAATACCTGCATCAGTCCTGACGGGTCGCCGACGTGGCGGCGCAGCAGCTGCTGCTGGTCGTCGATGACCTGTTGTAGGGCCTCCAGTTTCTCTTCGTCCGTCGTGTAGCCCTCCATCGAACTGTCGTGGATGCCGCGCATGCCAATGGTGAACATATTGCCTTGCGACGTGCTGACCTCGCGCAACCGTTCCGTCCAGTAGTCGTGCACGGTCTGGCGGTTGGTGCGGTAGTTGAAGCGGCCGCGCACGGCCGTGTCCCACTCGCCGACATTGTTGCGCAACAGCGGTTCGCAGTGGCTGGTGCCGATGACGATGCCGAAGCTGTCGGCCACGGCTTTAGCCCCCGGCAGCTGGAAGAATGCCGTGGTGCCCTCGTGCATGGCCGGCCACACGGCGTTGGCCCGCAGGCGCAGCAGCAGCTGGAAGATGCGGCGGTAGGTCTGCGTGCCTATGCGCCCCTTGGCCCCCGGCTCGTAAGTCAGGCTGCTCCACGGTCGCAGCGACCAGTCTTCGTCGTTGAGAAAGATGCCCCGGTACTCGACGCTGGGGTGATGTTCCATGGTGAAGTCGGCGGCCATGGACAGGCGGCTCTTGCGCTCCGGCACCACGTCGCCCCACCATATCCAGGGCGACACGCCCGCCATGCGCGACAGCTCTAACAGAGCGTAGGCCGTGCCGCGCGGGCTGAACCCGCAGACGACGACCTGGCTGTTGCTCACGCTGAGGCGGAAACCGTCGTCGCCGCCCTGAGCAGTGACGATGCGGATGGCGGCGTCCTTGGCGGGCTGTGGCACCAGACCTGTCACCTGTCGCATGTCGTCCTTCCACATCTCCAAGGCTGCGCTCACCACGGGCTCCACCGTCCGTGGCAGACTATAGGTGACGGGGTGGCTGCCGTCGAACCACACCACTTCTGCTGCTGAGGCCGTCGTCGGGCCGCAAGCCATAGCCAGCACGGCGGCTATGACGTACAATAGGCGTTTCTTCATCGTTTCTTCGTTTTTCCGATTGCAAAGGTACGACATTATTCTTATAATAAAAACAAATGAATTTATTTTGTGTTGCGCGCTTTTTTTCGTACTTTTGCCAACCAAGACTAAAAACGCGAGAAAAAGCACATGATGGCAATGATGAAAAATGCGGTCAGACTACGCTGGGGACAGCGTTTGCTGACGGTCATGCTGATGGTGGCCAGTGCTGTGGCGGCAGAGGCTTTTGAACGCCAGAAGCTGAACTTCAACGCCGACTGGCTGCTGGCCGTCGGCGACGTGGCCGAGGCTGGCGGTGCCGACTATGACGACCGCGACTGGCTCCCCGTCACGCTGCCCTACGCTTTCAACGGCAGTGAGGCGTTCCGCCGCGACATTGCGGACCTGACGGACACGATAGTCTGGTACCGCAAGCACTTTGTGCTGCCCGACGTGGTGGAAGCAAAGGTGTTCGTAGAGTTCGAGGGAGTTCGTCAGGGTGCCGACGTCTACGTGAACGGTCGCCATGTAGGCTACAGCGAGAACGGCGTGATGGCCTGCGGTTTCGACCTGACACCATACGTAAGGAGCGGCCAGAACGTCATTGCCGTGCGCTGCGACAACAGCTGGACGTACCGCTCACGACAGTACGACAGCCGCTACCAGTGGAACGACCGCAACTTCAACGCCAACTACGGCGGCATTTCCAAGAACGTCTTCCTGCATCTGACCGACAGGCTCTACCAGACGCTGCCCCTCTACTCCAGCCTCGGTACGACGGGAACCTATATCTATGCCACTGACTTCGACATTGCTGCCCGCAAGGCTGTGATACATGCTGAGTCGCAGGTGAGAAACGACGACACACGGCCACGCACCTTCACCTACCAGGCGTTGGTGACGGATGCCGACGGCAGCGAGGTGGCACGCTTCCATGGCGAGAGCGTCACGCTGCAACCCGGCGAGACGCGGACGGTGACGGCGGCGCAGGCTGTGGACGGCCTGCACTTCTGGTCGTGGGGCTACGGCTACCTGTATACCGTCAAGACCAGCCTGCAAGAGGGAACGACACGCGGCGACTGCGTCACCACACGCACCGGTTTCCGCAAGACGCGCTTCGGCGAGGGCAAAGTGTGGCTCAACGACCGCGTGCTGATGGTGCACGGCTACGCCCAGCGCACGTCGAACGAGTGGCCGGCAGTGGGGCTGTCCGTGCCGGCATGGCTCAGCGACTACTCCAACGCCCTGATGGTGGAGTCGGGCGGCAACGTGGTGCGATGGATGCACGTCACGCCATGGAAACAGGACATCGAGTCGTGCGACCGCGTGGGACTCATACAGGCCATGCCGGCAGGCGATGCCGAAAAGGACGTGGAGGGCCCGCGCTGGCAGCAGCGCACGGCGCTGATGCGGGATGCCATCATCTACAACCGCAACAATCCCAGCATACTGTTCTACGAGTGCGGCAACGAGAGCATCAGCCGCGAACACATGCTGGAGATGAAAAAGATACGCGACACTTACGACCCGTCGGGCGGACGTGCCATAGGCAGCCGCGAGATGCTCGACATTGACGAGGCGGAGTATGGCGGCGAGATGCTCTACATCAACAAGTCGCACAAACACCCCATGTGGGCCATGGAATACTGCCGCGACGAAGGACTGCGCAACTATTGGGACGCCTACAGCTACCCCTTCCACAAGGAAGGCGACGGTCCGCTCTATCGCGGCAAGCCTGCAACAGACTACAATCGTAACATGGACCAGTTGGCCGTCGAGATGGTACGACGCTGGTACGACTACTGGTGCGAGCGTCCCGGCACGGGCACGCGCGTGTCGGCGGGTGGCGTCAAGATTGTCTTCTCCGACACCAACACGCACCACCGGGGCGAGTCGAACTACCGCACCAGCGGCGTGACCGACGCCATGCGCATACCCAAGGATGCCTTCTACGCCCATCAGGTGATGTGGAGCGGCTGGGTGGACGATGAGGCTGCGCGTACTTATATAATAGGTCACTGGAACTACCCCGCAGGAACGGTGAAACCCGTCTATGTCGTCTCTACGGCTGACGAGGTGGAACTGCTGCTCAACGGCAGGAGCATGGGCAAGGGACGGCGCAGCCACCACTACCTGTTCACGTTCGACGACGTGCCCTACGAGCCGGGCGTGCTGGAGGCCGCAGGCTCCGACGGCAGCCGCTACCGGGTGGAGACGGCGGGCGAACCCTACCAGCTGAAGCTCACCGCCACGGAGAACCCCGAGGGCATGAAGGCCGACGGGGCGGATATGGCCTTGGTCGAGGTGGAGGTGCTGGACCGTGAGGGACGGCGCTGCCCGTTGGACGACCGCATGGTCAACTTTGCCTTGTGGGGCGAAGGACGCTGGCTGGGCGGCATCGGCAAGGGTGCCCCCGACAACTACGTCGGCGCAACGACGCTGCCCGTGGCCTGTGGTGTCAACCGCGTGCTGGTGCGCAGCACGGTGAATGCGGGCACCATCTGCCTGTCGGCGTGTGCTGACGGACTGAAACCGGCCTACTTGGAACTGAAGACTCATAGCGTTGATGCGGCGCACTACCTGCCCCAGCTGACGCTGAAAGGCAGGCTGGACCGTGGCGAGACGCTGCAGACTCCGTCGTTCATCCAGCGTGCGCAGGCCATCCCCATCGTGTCTGCTCGGGCTGGTTATGACAGCCAGCAGGCCGCTAACAGCTACGACGACAACGAGTTGACGGAATGGAAGAACGACGGACGGCTGTCTACCGGTTGGATAACATACCGTCTGGCGCGCAAGGCCGTGGTCAGCGACATCTGTCTGAAGCTGACGGGATGGCGCCTGCGCAGCTATCCGTTGGAGGTCTACGCCGGGCGGCAGCTCATCTGGAGCGGTGAGACGGAGCGCAGCTTGGGCTACGTCCACCTGAAACCAGTGAAGCCAGTGCGCACGGACGAGGTGACCATCCGCCTCAAAGGAGCAGGCACGGACAAGGACGCTTTTGGTGGCATCGTGGAGGTGGCGCAGCCTGCCGCAGGCGAACTGGACCTCTACAAGGCCAAGGACGGCGACCAGCCGCGCAGCGAGCTCCGCATCGTCGAGGCAGAATTCATTGTAAATAATAAATAAAAAATAAAATATAAAAATTATGATAACTTTTGCCTCAAAAATCGAAAATTGAAAATCGTAAATCGAAAATACTTCAAATCATCAAATAGTAAACTAGTCAAATAGTAAAATAGTCAAATAGATCTATGAGTTTGTTATTAGCATTGGTCTTGACGGCCACCAACTACCTTTTCGTCTACTTTACGGGCAATGCCCCGGAGAAAGAACAAATCTGCTATGCCGTGAGCGACGACGGCTTCAACTACACCCCGCTGAACGGCGGACAGCCCATCATTGGCAGCGACACCATTGCGAGGGCCAAGGGCGTGCGCGACCCCCACATCCTGCGATGCAGCGACGGCTGGTTCCGCATGACGGTCACTGACATGCGCTGTCGGCAGGGCTGGGACAGCAACCGCGGACTGGTGCTCATGCGCTCGCGCGACCTCGTACACTGGGAGCACCACACGGTGCACTTCCCCGAGCGCTTCGCCGGTACGTCGTTTGCCAACGTCACAAGGGTGTGGGCACCGCAGACGTTCTACGACGAGAAAGCAGGCAAATATATGGTGTACTTCTCGCTGTTGACCAACGACGGCAGCATACCCTACGACCGCGTCTACTGGTGCTACGCTGACGACGACTTCAGCACCTTGGAGACGGAGCCGAAGGTGCTGTTTGACTTCGGTGCACCAGCCATCGACACCGACATCGTGAAGGACGGCAAGGGACAGCTGCACCTCTTCTTCAAGACCGAGGCCGACGGCCAGCACAAAGGCATACGCCAGTATTTGGTAAAAGACCTGCACCGCGCGGAGACGTGGACGCTTTTGGACGGCTTCTGCGAGACGACGAAGAGCGACGTGGAAGGAGCGGGCGTGTTTCCGCTCATCGGCGGCGGCTGGTGTCTGATGTACGACTGCTACCGCGACCACCACTACCAGTTCACCAGGAGCAACGACCTGCGCCGCTTCACCTTTGTGCAGAACACCAAGACCGAGGGCGACTTCACACCGCGTCACGGCACCGTCATGCAGATAACACGCGACGAGTACCAGCGTCTCCTTGCCGCCTTCCCGACGGCAGGCATCTATCGGCAGATGAAACCCTTGGCCGTGACGCTCGACCGTGCCAGCGACAAGCCCTTCAGCTACAGCGTGCCAGTGCCCGACGGCAACTACCGCGTGACCGTTACGCTGGGCTCGAAGCGTCGTGCTGCCCAGACCGTGGTCAGGGCGGAGAGCCGCCGCCACTACGCCGACGTGGTGACGACGAAGAAAGGGCGCTACGAAACGTTGACCTTCGTGGTCAACAAGCATGCCCCGCGCATCGACGGCAAGAGCCGTGTCAAGCTGAAGCCCCGCGAGGTGGGGTACAAAAATTGGGACGACTCGCTGACGCTGACCTTCTGCGGACCGTCGCCTGCCGTCAAGAGCATACGCATTGAGCCTGACACTGTGGCAACGACGGTGTTCCTCTGCGGCAACAGTACCGTGGTGGACCAGGAGGACGAGCCGTGGGCGTCGTGGGGACAGATGTTTACCCGGTGGATGGACGACGGTGTCGTGGTGGCCAACTACGCTGAGAGTGGACTGTCGGCCACGACGTTTCTGGCTCAGTTGCGGTTGGACAAGATACTGACGCAGCTGCGCAAGGGTGACTACGTCATCTGCGAGTTCGGCCATAACGACGAGAAAGAGAAGCGTGCCGGCGACGGCGCATGGTACAGCTACACACGAAACCTGAAGATATTTGCCGACCGTGTGCGCGAGAAAGGCGGAAACATCATCTTTGTCACACCGACGGCACGCCGCCTGTTTAATGATGACCATCGCACGATGCGCAACACACACGACGAATACCCCGAGGCCATGAAGACGGTGGCCAAGCGCGAGGGCGTGCCCGTCATCGACCTGAATACGATGTCGACGACGTTCTTCGAGGCGTTGGGCGAGGAAGGCTCCAAGAAAGCTCTGGTGCATTATGCTGCCAACACGTTCCCCAACCAGCCCAAGCCGCTGGCCGACAACACCCACTTCAACCCCTTCGGCGCGTGGGAGATAGCCAAGATGATCGTGATGGGACTGAAGCAGATGAACTCGCCGTTGGTCGGACATCTGCGTGCCGACTGGCAGGACTTCGACCCGGCACGTCCCGACAATCCTGACACCTTCGTATGGTACACCGCTTCGGGCAGCAACCTGACGAAGCCGGATGGGAATTAGTTCATAGTTGAGAGATGAGAGTTGAGAAATGAGAAATATGATTTCTCTTGTGCCTCTAAATCGTAAATAGAAAATCGTAAATAGAAAATAATAATTATGGAAAAAACATGGAGATGGTTTGGCAAGAAGGACAAGATAACGCTTGCCATGCTGAGACAAATTGGAGTAGAAGGCATCGTCACCGCACTGCATGACGTGCCGCTGGGACAGGTGTGGACACGCGAGAAGATTCGTGAACTGCGGGAGTACATCGAGAGCTTCGGCATGCGATGGAGCGTGGTGGAGAGTCTGCCCGTGGTGGAGACCATCAAGTATGGCGGCCCCGACCGCGACGAGCAGATAGAGGTGTATAAGCAGTCGCTGCGCAACCTGTCGGCGGAAGGCATCCATACCATTTGCTACAACTTTATGCCCGTACTCGACTGGGCACGCACCGACCTGCTGCACGCCAATCCTAACGGCGCCACGAACCTGTACTTCAACTATGCCGAGTTTGCCTACTTCGACATCTACATCCTGAAGCGGGAAGGCGCTCGCGAGGAGTGGGCGGCCTTTGAGATGAGAAACGAGAAGGGAGAAAAGATAGACAGAAACGTGCTGCAGGAGTGTGACGAGCTGGCCAAGACGATGACGCCCGAGAAAGACCACAAGCTGGTGGAGAACATCGTCATCAAGACGCAGGGCTTCGTCAGTGGCAACTTCTCGGAGAACGACGAGGCTCCGGTGCAGAAGTTCCGCGAGTTCCTCGACCTCTATAAAGGCATTGACAAGGAACAGCTGCGGCAGAACATGAAAAACTTCCTGGAGGCTATCATGCCCGTCTGCGAGGAGTGCGACATGAACATGTGCGTACACCCCGACGACCCGCCTATCGAAATCTTGGGCCTGCCGCGCATCGTGCGCACCGAGGACGATATCCGCTGGTTCCTCGACGCTGTACCCAACAAGCACAACGGGTTGACTTTCTGTGCAGGAAGCCTGTCGGCCGGAGCCTACAACAATGTCGTTGAACTGGCCCGTAAGTTTGCGTCGCGCACCCACTTCGTGCACCTGCGCTCGTGCCACATCTTCCCTAACGGCGACTTCACTGAGGCCAGCCACTTGGGCGGACGCGCCGACCTCATCGAGCTGGCACGCATCTTTGAACAGGAAAATCCTGCTCTCCCCATGCGCGTAGACCACGGTATGACGTTCACCGACGAGCCGGGTGGCATCTTCGACGAGTCGAGTCACGGACACAATGCCGGCTATACCCTGTTGGGCCGTATGTTCGCCATGGCACAGGTGCAGGGCATCTTGGCCACCGTCGACCGTGAGTTGGGCATACCCTACAAGCAGCCGGGCTTTTTTGACTGAAAATTGAAAATCGTCAATCGAAAATAGAAAATCGTAAATCGTAAATCGTAAATAAATGAAGCGTTTTGCATTTAAGATGTACCTGAAACCAGGTTGTGAGAAAGAGTACGAGAAACGGCATGCCGCTATCTGGCCTGAACTGGTGGAGATGATTAAGGCTGCCGGCGTGAGCAACTACAGCATCTTCTGGGACCGCGATACCAACATCCTGTTCGGCTATCAGGAGTGCGAGGGCGAAGGCAGTTCGCAGGACACGGATAGCGTGGACCCCATCACGCAGAAGTGGTGGGACATGATGGCCGACATCATGGAGGTCAACCCTGACAACTCTCCCGTCACCATCCCTGTTCAGGAGGTGTTCCACTTAGATTAATCTCAAAAAGATGCGGCGAATTTGGTGTCTAATGTCCATCATGCGGAAAGTCATTACGGTTTTGTTATTGCCATGGGTCTTGAGTATTCAGGCACAACGGCAAATTGACCTGTCAGGACAATGGCAGTTCAGGTCGGAACGCGAGCAGGGAAGTGTCGTATTGCCAGGCTCCATGCTGACCAACGGCAAAGGTGACCTTGTCAATGTGAAGACGCAGTGGACGGGATCGCTTTACGACTCCTCCTATTTCTTCAACCCCTACATGGAGAAATACCGCGTGGAGGGTCAGATGAAGTTTCCCTTCTTCCTGACGCCAGAACGTCATTACGTAGGCCGTGCCTGGTATGAACGTAAGGTCATTGTCCCCAAGTCGTGGAAAGGGCGTCGTGTCATCCTCTTTCTGGAGCGTCCGCACATTGAGACTACGGTCACGGTGAATAACCATGCGGCGGGACATCAGCTGTCACTCTCCGTACCGCATGAGTATGACCTGACACCTTATATAGTGTATGGCGGTGAGAACACCATCAGCATTGAGGTGTATAATGGCATTGAGAACGTGGGGGTAGGGCAGGACTCGCATAGTGTAACTGATCAGACCCAAGGCAACTGGAACGGCATAGCAGGGCGTATGGAACTGCAGGCCCGCGCCAAGAACTGCATCCGGCAGTTGCGCGTCTATCCTGACGTGAAGGAGATGAACATTCGGGTGGCAGTGAAGAAGCCACACGATGCTAAGATAAAGGTATGGGTGGAAGGACGCAAGGCCGTCGTTACCCGTGACTATGCTGTTATTCTGCCTATGGCAGGCGCACAGCTCTGGGATGAGTTCACTCCTCAGCTCTATACGCTCTTTGCTGTCTGTGACGGTGATACCGTGCATACTACGTTTGGTATGCGCCAGATGACGGTTGACGGTAGTCAGCTCTTGCTGAACGGCAAGCCTGTATGGATGCGTGGAACGGTGGGTAACTGCTGTTTCCCTGAGACGGGTTATCCCCCTACGGACGAAGTTTCCTGGGAACGCATTCTGCGTAAATGCAAGAGCTATGGCATCAATCATGTCCGCTTCCATTCCTATTGTCCACCAGAGGCCGCCTTCAACGTAGCTGACCGCCTGGGGCTTTACCTTCAGCCTGAAGGCCCGTCGTGGCCTAACCATGGGGTCAAGTTGCGCCGTGGAATGCCAATAGACCAATACTTGCTGGACGAGGGACGGAGGATGCTCGATGTCTATGGCAACCATCCCTCCTTTACAATGATGGCAGCAGGCAACGAACCGGCAGGCGACTGGGTGGCTTATTGTCGCGACTGGGTGAAGGCCATGAAGGACTATGACCCCACCCGGATCTATTGTGGCGCCTCTGTGGGTGGCGGCTGGGCATGGGATGACGGTTCGGAGTATCATGTCAAGGCCGGGGCACGCGGGTTGGATTGGGACAAACAGGCTCCTCACTCTGATGACGACTACTACCAGCAGCTTCTTTTCCCGCGCAACTATAAGGGTACGGAACCCAACCGCTCGCCCATCATTGCCCATGAGCTGGGACAGTGGTGTGCGTTCCCTGACTTTAAGGAGATACCGCAATATACGGGAGTTTACAAAGCGCGTAACTTTGAACTGTTCCAGGATTTGTTGCGCGACCACGGCATGCAGTCGCAAGCCGAGCACTTTCTGATGTCCAGTGGCAGGTTGCAGGTACTGTGCTATAAGTACGAGATAGAGCGCAACCTGCGTACGCAGGACTATGCCGGTTTCCAGTTGCTGGCACTGAACGACTACAGCGGACAGGGTACGGCACTGGTGGGTCCGCTTAATGTCCATTGGCTTGAGAAAGGCTACTGCACGGCAGATGACTGGACGCAATTCTGTGCCCCTGTAGTGCCGTTGGCCAAGTTTCCGAAGTTTGTCTTCACTGATACCGATATAGACATACCTATTGACGTCTATAATGCTTGGAAGGAGCCGCTTCGCAATGCCCGCCTCTCGTGGACAGTAGAAGGGACGGACATGGACGGCCGGTCAGAGCCGATGACTCTGCAACAGGGACGTAATGCCAACGTGCTGACGATACATCCGGCGTTGTCTAAGACATGGACTACGCCAAAGAAAATGAAGCTGGTGGTGACCGTCACGTCCGACAATGCACCGGCGTTTCATAATTCATGGGAATACTGGGTATATCCGCAGCAAATGGACATGCCTGTAACGACCGTCTATGAGACCGACACTCTTGACTCATCGGCCATTGATGTCTTGAAGAATGGTGGCGACGTGCTGCTCACGGCAGCAGGAAAGGTGCGCTATGGCAATGATGTGAAGCATAACTTCCTGCCCGTCTTCTGGAATACTTCGTGGTTTAAGATGCGTCCGCCGCATACGACGGGAGCCTATATCCAGAACGGCCACCCCGTGTTCCGCCACTTCCCGACCGATGACTGGCAGAACCTGAACTGGTGGGAACTGACCCATCGTGCGCAGGTCATGAACCTGAGCGAGTTTCCTGCCGACTATCAGCCCATAGTGCAGCCTATTGATACCTGGCATATAAGCCGTAAGTTAGGGATGATGATAGAGGCAAGGGTGCTGAATGGACGCCTGTTGATGACGACGATGGATATTGTGAACGGGCTTGACCGTCGCCCTGTGGCCCGCCAGTTGCGTTACAGCATCTTGCACTATATGCAGTCACCTGACTTTAAGCCTGTCGTGGAAGTGCCTGTGGCCACTATTCGTCACCTTTATGAGTGCGAAACGCCCAAGGTGGATATGTTTACTAATGAGTCGCCAGATGAATTAAAGCCAAAATTAAATAATTAAGAACGATGAGAAAAATTGTATTATTGTTGCTGGCTGTGCTGACATTGTCGGCCACGGCCAAGCCGAAGGCGAAGAAAGCAGAGACGTGGCCAGACGGTACGCCGATGGACGCGTGGTTCCTGAACACGCAGAAGATAGACCCATCCACCTTGGGGCGGCAGTATGTGCTGACCGACTACGGTGTGCTGATAGGCAGCCCCGAGCTGCAGACGGAGAAGATACAGGCCGTCATCGACCGCTGTGCTCAGGAGGGCGGGGGAGTGGTCGTCGTGCCGCAGGGCACGTTTATGACCGGTGCACTCTTCTTTAAGCAGGGCACGCACCTGCACATTCAGGAGGGTGGCACGCTGAAAGGTTCGGAGCGCATCATCGACTACCCCATCCTCATGACGCGCATCGAGGGTGAGACATGCAAATACTTCTCGGCACTCATCAATGCCGACGGACTGGACGGCTTCACCATCAGCGGCAAGGGCACCATCGACGGCAACGGACTGAAATACTGGCAGGAGTTCTGGATACGCCGCCGCTGGAACCCGCAGTGCACCAACAAGGATGCCCAGCGCCCGCGCTTGACCTATATCTCCAACTGCAAGAACGTGACCATACAGGACGTGCACCTCATCAACTCGCCATTCTGGACCAACCACGTCTATAAGAGCGACCATGTGCGCTACTTGGGCTGCTACATCTTTGCGCCCACCGAGAACGTCTTTGCGCCGGACCCCAAGCGTGGCGCACCGTCGTCGGACGCCATCGACATCGACGTGTGCACCGACGTGCTGATTGACGGTTGCTTCATGCACGTCAACGACGATGCCGTGGTGCTGAAGGGTGGCAAGGGCACATGGGCCGACAAGGACGAGACCAACGGTGCCTGCGAGCGCATCCTCATCCAGAACTGCCGCTACGGCCGCGTGCACGGCTGTCTGACCTTAGGCTCTGAGTCGCTGCACGACCGCAATATCATCCTGCGCAACTGCTACTCCGAGCGTGCCGACCGTGTGCTGTGGCTCAAGATGCGCCCCGACACGCCGCAGCACTATGAGTACGTGACTGTCGAGAACATCACCGGTCACTGCGGACGCTTCCTCTTCATCCATCCCTGGACGCAGTTCTTCAAACCCGGCGACCGCAAGGACATGCCGCTGTCGCGCTGCAACAACATTACGCTGCGCAACATCAAGATGGAAACGAAGACCCTGTTAGACGTGAAGTCCAGCGACAAGTACGAGCTGCTGGACTTCACCCTGGACGGCAAGCCCATCGACTTCTCCACCTTCTCGGAGGCCAAACCCGCTGACGCCCCCAAGGTGTACCTCTGAACAGCCAAGACATGAGAATTATTGATAGTTAACTTAATAACAACAGAGAACATGAGAAAGATTTATTTGACGTTATCTCTCCTATGCCTGTATGTCGTGGGTATTCAGGCCCAGGCGGTGAAGGTGAAGTGGGAGATGAGTGATGTATCCAACCTCGCTAACACTCAGCTGACAGGTGACGAGGGCTTCACCTCACTGCTCACGACCACCTTCCAGCAGGGACAGGGACTGGCCAAGGTGACGACACTGAGCAAGAGCGGAGCCGACACGGGCTACACGGCGGTGGACTATGAGCCGCCTTTTGCCGCGTTTACCCCTGCCACCAAGGTCAGCAGTGCCACGCCAGGCCACGACCTGACCTTCGGCATCAAACCAGCAGCAGGTCACAAACTGAAGATTACCAAGGTCAGTTTCGACTGTGTTAAGGTGGGAACTGACGGAGGTGGTGTCGATGCCGTGGTCAGACAGGGCAGTACGACGCTGCAGACACTGGCTCCCGTCACCGTGCTGCGCAATAAGATTGCGGCCGGCAACAGCGAGGGCTACGGACACAACGAGTTCACCATTGCCGACCTGGTTGCCGACGAGAACGGCATCAGTCTGGTCATCTCCATCTACAACCTCAACGGTGTGGACACAGAGAGTCCCAAATCCATGGGTTTCCGCAACGTCGTCGTGGAAGGTGTCATGGATGAGGAGGTATTCAACGCGGCTCACTATCTCTCAGGGTTGACCTGTACGGCAAAGACTGGCACGGCAGACGCCACCGTCAGCCTATACGACTTGGTGAAAGGCTTGAAGAATGGCGAGAGTGCCCGTTTTGCCACCAAGCTTTATGCCGTGCCCACGGACTTTGTAGCCACGCTGCAGCCCGCACTGGCTGGTAGTCATGAGGCCACCGTCAGCTATGAGGCATCTAACAACACGGCACAGGTCGGTATCGCCAGGAAGGGCGGAGCCACTGAGTTCCAGTTCTCCATCATTTTCAGCGTCACCAGCAGTCAGTCCAAGGGCACTGCCGTAGCCTTGAAGCGCGGCCTGATGTCCTTGCACTCCAACGGCAACCTGGTGTCGTGGCGGGCACGCAAGTCCGACTCGCGCAACTACCGCTTTAAGCTCTATAGAGGTGACAACGCCAGCGAGCAGACCACACCGCTTAACAAGGGTAACGCCATTGTCGGCAGAACAAACTTCCGTGATGTCAGCGGCACCGTGAGCCACTACTACCGTTTAGAGGTCATCGACGAGCAGGGAAAGGTGATAGAGAACGAGGTTAGCGGTCCCACCTGGGACAGCCAGACTAAGTACATCACCCTGGAGGGCGGTGCGCCCAAAGACCCCACGCCGGCCGGTGCCACCTATACGCCTAACGATGCCTCCTACTGCGACATGGATGGTGACGGTGAGTACGAGATTATTCTCAAGTGGGCTCCTTCCAACGAGAAGGACGCTGCCAGCAGCGGTACGACGTCGCCTGCCTTCTACTCCTGCTACAAGATGGATGGCCGCCGCCTGTGGATGCTGCACACGGGACCCAACATGTTCAACTCGGCTCATACCACGCCTTTCATAGCCTGGGACCTGGATGGTGACGGGTTCGGTGAGTTTATGGTGAAGACGGCACCTGGAGCCGTGGACGGTGAGGGCAACTATGTCATCATGGGCGATGACGACCCCACGGCCAACTGGAAAAACGGACGTGGCAAGCAGGTTAGCGGACCGGAGTATATCACCGTGTTCGACGGCATGACGGGAGCTGAGCTGAAGACCATCAAGTATCACACAGCCTACGGAGACGTGTCGGAGTCGTTTTGGGGCGACAGCAACCAGAACCGCTCGGAGCGCTATCTGGCCTGCATAGCGTGGTTGGACGGTGAGGATGCCAACCCGTCGGCCATCTTTGCACGCGGCTACTACAGTGGATGCCGCATCGGCGCTTACGACTGGGACGGCACCAATCTGACCTTGCGCTGGCTGCACAGTGGCGAGAGTGCCACCAAGGGTACCGTGACCTATGCCGACGGCTCGAAGACGAACCTAAGCAAAACGGTCTATGGCGAGGGTGCCCACTGGATTAGTGTCGGCGACGTCACCGGCGACGGCAAGCAGGAGATACACTACGGTTCCGGCGCGCTGAACGCCGACGGCACTACCCTCTACCGCACGGGTCTGGAGCATGGCGACGCCCTGCACTTAGGCGACTTCATCCCCTCCCGTCCGGGACAGGAGTTCTTCATGTCGTTAGAGCACAAGCCCTACGGTGCCAACCTGCGCGATGCCAGGACGGGAGAAATATTATTCCGCATCACGGCCTCTGATGATACAGGACGCGGCATTATGGCGCATTTCAACCCAGAGTCGGAAGATGCCTACTGGCAGACCAGTATCAACCTGAGTAACCTTTACGACACACAGCAGAACCTCATCACCAGTCAGGTGTCACATGGCGGCGGGGCATCGCTCAACAACCGCGTCTTCTGGAATGAGACGCTGGCCGACGACTACTACGACAAGAGCGTGCTGGAGCGCTTCAATCCCACGACGATGAACTTTGAACGCATGCAGGTCAACAATGGCAACTATACCATAGGCACGCTGAACAACAGCACCAAATATAATCCCTGCGTGCTGGGCGACCTGCTGGGCGACTGGCGCGAGGAGATAGTCACGTGGACAGAGGCTGACGGCAACTACCAGCTCGTCATCAACGCCACTAACTACGAGACACTCTACACGCTGCCGCACCTCATGGACGATTTCGCCTACAGGGCACAGGTCATCAGCCAGAACGACGGCTACAACCAGCCTCCGCACGTCAGCTATGACCCGCGTACTGAGAAGAGTCTGTCGCCCAGAACGTTCGAGGCAGATGCCAGCAACATGAAGAGCCATTTGCCCGGCAACTATTGGGGGTCGCTCTACACGACGTACCCCGTCATCATTCCCGAGGGTGTCACGGCATGGTCCATCACCAATGTGGCCGGTGTGCAGGACACGCTGAAGTATGCTACGCTCACACCTGGACAAATCATCCCCGCCGACCGTGCCATTGTCTTTAATTCGGCAACCAGCGCACCGCGCTTTGCGCCCACCTCTTTCGCTGCTAACGTTACCGTCAGTGCCAGCTGGCTCAGCGGCTACTACTGTGACAGCCTGGTGACCGACCAGAGCGACATCAAGTTTGCATACGAGTTCCGTAACGGCAACAGGGGGGTAGGCTTCTACCGCACTTACGGCAACGTCACCGTCAAGGGCGGCGAGGCATTCGCTTTCTTTGGCAGAAACGGTCTGCCCGGTGCCGAGTCTTATGTCTTTGGCTTTCAGGATGAGGCGACAGCCATTAGCGAGCGGCTTGCTGACGACCAGCGCAACGCTTCCGATGCCATCTACACCCTACAGGGCGTGCGGCTGAGTCGTGAGCCTGAGCACGGTGTCTATATTAAGAACGGTGTGAAATACTCCAAGTGACACGACGACACCCGTAAAAAGAGAGGCTCATCTGCTGGTGAGCCTCTCTTTTTTATGAGTGTGCGTCAGGTTGACTTACTTGATGACGACCTTCTTGCCGTTGCGGATGTAGATGCCCTTCTTGGTGGGCTTGTCGATGCGCATGCCGTCAAGGGTATAGTAGTTGCCGCCGTTCAGCTGGTCGGCCTCCACGGCGTTGATGCCGGTGGGCTGGTCGGTGACGCGCAGCTTGCCTTCCTTGGTCAGCAGGCCGGTGGCATCCCAGTAGAGTCCGGCGGGCAGCTCGGGCAGGTGGAGCACGGGATTGCCCGTCACCTCCTTAGCTACCGTCCAGAAGATGATTTCGTCGCCTGCTGCCGGCGTGTAGCTGCTGCCTAACTCGATGTAGATGTCGCCGTAGAGCTTCAGGTCGCCGCCGATGGTCAGGTAGGAACGCGACGTGTTGTTGTTGTTCTTGTTGTAGACTGCAAGGTACAGCTTGGAGCCGGCGTACAGGCTGACCGTGCCCGTGGAAGTGATAGCTCCATAGCGGCGCGACGACGTGTAGCTGCCCGGCATCAGTGTGCCTCCGCTCTGGAAGGCCAGTGCGGCCACGGTGCCGGTGCCCTTCAGCACGGCCTCGTTCTCCACGGTGGCTAATGACGAGCCGAAGAGCGGCGTGCTGTTGGTGCTGTTCAGCTGGATGTCGCCACCCTTGAAGGTGTAGGAGTTGACACCGCTGACCGGACGCGTGAAGGTCCACGAGCCAGTTCCCGTCTTGATGACGGTGGTGCCCGAGAAGGTTCCCGTGTAGTTGATGTCTTGGTTCAGCGAACCGATGGTCACCGTTCCGCTGGTGGCCAGCGTGCCGCCACCCGTCAGGTTGCCTAACGTGAACGAGCGCGACTCGGCGTTGACGGTCGACCCGGCGGGGATGTTCATTGTGCCCTTTGGCAGTCCGTAGGTGTTGAACCAGCGGAATTCCTGTCCGTTTTGGTCGCAGACGAGAATACCCTCGAACTCGCTCCAGTTGCCGTACAGGTTGCCGCGGGTGAAGCGTGAGACGACAGTCAGCGTGCCCTTGCCCGTCAGTTTTCCGTAGTAGTCGCAGCGGCTGTCTAAATAGAGCAGTCCCGTAGCACCCTCGGCGACTTCGTAGTTGATGCGGTTGGAGGAGTAGGAGTAGGCGTCGTCGGCATCGTACACCTTGACATTCGAGCCGTTGAAGACTATCTTGTCCGGGCCGTTCATCACGTTCTTTAGCTCGCTGAGTCTCACCGTACCCTCGTCGACGGAGAGCACTGCAAAGTTGTTGCCAGTGCCTAACTCCAGTGTTCCGGCACCCTTCTTGTGCAGGGCGGCAGTGCTGGAGGTGGCCTGTCTTTCAATAGCCCCCTGCTGCTTCATGGTGGCTCCGCTGGGTACGTTGACGCTGCCGCCCTTTGCTGACAGTGCGATGGCGTGGCCTGTGGTGATGTCACCGCTTAAGGCCAGCGTGCCGCCGTCCATGTAGATGGTGTTAGCCACGGGGCCTAAGGCACCCAGCTCAGTGCCGATGTTGTTGGCCAGTGTGCCGACAGTCAGCGTGCCCTTGTTCAGGTTGACGCCGCCCGTCATGCTGTTGACGTTGTTGATGGTCACCTGCCCCTCGCCGTTTATGTTCAGCGTGGCGTTGCCGATGATGCTGCCCTCGCCGCTGAGGGTGTAGGCCTTGGTGTTGTTGGCGAAGGTTACGCTGTTCGGCGTCAGCTCGCCTTCCACCTTGATGTCGGTGATGGTGGCCTGGTCGTTGAACACCACGTCGTCGCCCGTCACGAAGACCTCGCTCTGGCCGTCGCTCAGCTTGAAGTTCTTGGTGTCGGCAAAGTCCCAGATGCCGTCCGTGCCGCCGTCCCATGTGATGCTGGTGGCGTCGCGCATGTCGGCCAGGTTGATGTATAGCTTGCCGTCCTCATAGCTGAGCGTAGGCTTCTGGGCGCTGATGCCCTCTATCTTGATGTCGTCAATGCTGCCGGTAATGCTGCCGATGTTGGCCAGCAGGTGCTTGCCGGCGGGCAGTTTGTTGCTGCCAGTGGCGAAGTGGGGTACAATCTCGATGACGGGTGTAGAATACTGCGGACCATACTGCCAGTCCTTCTTCTCGATGGTCAGCAGAGTGGCCGTCAGCTGGTCGGCAGTACCGTCGCCAAACATGTCAAACGTTACGCGCGAACCGAAGCCTAAGGCCAGTGTCGTCGTCGTCAGCTGGCCGGCCTTGTCCTTGCCGCCGACATAGATGGTGGCGTTGTAGTCGGCCTTGATGCCGCCCTTGAAGTTGCCGCCGTCCGAGATGAGGCTGGTGTGGCGGTTCAACCACAGGGGGCTGCTCTCCATGGTGCCGTCGAACTGCAGCGTGCCGGCCCATACGTCGGTGTTGCCCTTGTAGGTCTGGGTGACCTTTGGCAGCACCAAGGTGCCGTCGCCCTGCTTCACTAAGCGCATGTTGCCCGTGAAGGCGCCGCCCGTCAGCGTGTGCGTGTAGTATGCGTACTTGATGTCGGGGTTCATGGCGCTGGTGCCGTCCACGTCGGTGCCCTGCACCCACGAGGGAGCGTTGTCGAAGAATATGTAGGGTGCTGCGCCGTTGGTCACGCTGACGGTCATGTCGCCCGTCTCGGCCATCAGCACCTGTTTGTCGTTCAGCGACGTGCCGATGCTGCCGCCGTTGCTGACCTCCGTGCGGTCGGTCATGGTCAGTGCGGGGGGAGCCACGGTGATGCCTTCTAACTCGCCGAGGAAGTAGCTGGTGTGGGGTGGCTGGTTGTAGCCGCACATCTGCCATACCATGGCGTTGCGGTACTGCATGTCGTGCCACAGCGTGTAGTTGCGCCACGGGGTGGGGATGGTGGTGGTGTAGATGCGGATTTTGTTGTCAGCTGTGCGCATGATGACCTCCTCGCGCCAGTCGCCGAAGAGGTCGCCCTGATAGCAGGGCGTGGCCTTGGTATGGTTGTTGGTCAGCGAGCCTGTCAGCGTCTCTATGGTTCCTTTTTTGTACTTCAGGATGATGCCCGAACCAACGATATAGGTAGTGCTATTGAGTGCGTAGCCATTCGTGTTGAGGCCCTCCTCGCAGAGGTCACCGTCCCAGTAGATGCGAAAGTTGTCGGGGATATTGCCCTTGTCCATGCCGGGAATGTGGTCGGCAGTGACGCAGCTGATAGGCTCGTCGTAGCCCGAGAAGGCCATGGCGCCGGGGTAGTCGTTCGAGAAGTTGCCGGCCATGCAGCGGCCGTCGTCGCGTCCCGACGTGAACTTATAGTACACTTTGCTGGTGGTGGCGTCGCGGTAGTTGTTGCCCCAGCTGGGGTAGTCCTCCAAGCAGGCGAAAATCTCGTGTCCGTGCACGTAGGGGTTGAAGTCGCCGTGGTGCTGGGCGTCGCCGTGGCCGTAGCCCGTGGTGGACAGACCCTTGCCGTTGTCGTCGATGACCATCGAGCCGAAGCATATCTCGTCGCGGCCGTCCCAGTCGACGTCGGCAATGGCGTAGTTATGGTAGCCGTTGCCGTACCAGGGCGAGCTGCTGTCGTTGCAGTTCCAGCGCCAGCGCACGCTCAGCTGGTGGGTGGCGGGGTCGACGTCGAGCGCAATCATTTTGTGTCGGGTGTAGATGCCGCGTGCTAAGAAGATGCTGGGCTTGCGACCGTCTAAGTAGGGTGCACCGAAGAAGTGCTTCGTCGAGCGGTGGCCGTAGTCATCGCCCCAAGCTGTCTTGAGGTTGGTCTCGCCGGCCTCCAAGCGCTTCAGCGGGTACTCCATCACCTGGTAGGGCTTGCCCGTCTCGCCGTTCATGTAGACAAGGTACTCGTTGCCGTCATGAACAAACCACTGGCCGCTGCTGGTAGGAGCTAAATAGTTCTTCGAGCCGTCGCCGATGGTCTGTGTGGTGCCGTCGGCCATGTGGATAACCGTGCCGTCCGAAGCGCGCATTAGGGCTTCGGCCTTGCCGTCCTGATCCCAGTCGTAGGCTACGATGTTCTGCTCGTTGTTCTGGAAGTCGGCCATGTTGGGGCCGAAGTCTACCCACCACAGCTTCTTGCCGTTGAGCTTGAACACCTCCATGATGAAGTATTCGCCGTTGTATCCGGCTTTCTGGTAGCTGGTGTTGGCCCAACTGGCATTGTCGAACTTCATCAGTATCTCCAGTTCGCCGTCGCCGTCCACGTCAGCCATACAGGCGTCGTTAGGAATGTAGGTCGATGTCAGCGAACCGTGGTCGGGCGTAATCTCCAGGTAGTTCTGGTTCCACACCGTGGCTTCCTTGCTGGCGGCCTGCTCCGTGCCGCGCACCACGGCCTTCACCGTGTAGCGGCTGCCGGCGGAGCCCGAGGCGTCGGTGTAGTTGGACACGTCCAGGTCGCTGGCTATCTTCGTACCGTCGCGATACAGGTTGTACTTCACGTCGTAATACTCCTCGCCTAAGATGCGCCAGGAACAGTAGACGCCGTTGGTGGTCTGGATGGCTACGAGGCCGCGGTCCAGCCGGTCCGTCTTCCGCTGGCCGAAGGCCGTCAGGCACGATGCCAGCAGGAGGAATGAAAGAAAAAAGGCTTTTTTCATCATTGAATATGTATTAGTAGTTTGATATTTCTTTTTCGTTATTTCAGGTTTCACAACGAGTTGTCGTCATATCAGCTGCAAAGGTATAAAAATATCTTTGAACTACCAAAAAAACAAAATGCTTTCCGTCGTCATCCTCATGCTGATGACGGAAATTCTGATGCTCATCACAAAAATTCCCATGGTGGGAATTTTTGTGATGAGCATCAGACGCAAAGTCTTTAACCATTTGGCTTTGTGTTCTTGCTTCTTTGCGTATGATATAGTAGGATAGTGAATGATTTTTTCTACCTGCACCCACTGCACCCACAACACTTAACTTGGGTGCTGTGGGTGCTGTGGGTGCAGGTAGTTTTTTTGTTACACAAATAGCATGTTTTTTTGCAAAAAAATCCCCGCTCCCATGGTGGGGGCGGGGATTGATAGTTTAATATTAAAGTTTGATCTTTAATTCTTAATGTTTAGTGTAAAACATTACTTCACCACAAACTTCTTGCCGTTCTGGATGTAGATGCCCTTCTGAGAAGCATCCTTCACCTGTACGCCACCGATGGTGTAGATGGGAGCGTTCTTGTCAGCCTCCTTCACGGTGGTGATAGCCTCGATGCCAGTAGAGCCGGGAACGAAGCCCTTGTAGGTCAGAACCTGTACCTTGCTGATAGCATTGTCAAAACGATATTGAGAGTAAGTAGCATCTGTCTTAATGACGTGGGTTTGGAATACGCTCTCAGCTGCTTTGTCAGGACGGTCATATGATACAGTGACATTCAGAACATAGAAGTTTGGCTTGGCAGCGTCATCGGTTACGTACTTCGGGTCAATCGATATTATGTGGTTGTTTCCTTTGGCAGTGCTATAGTACACAATACCCTCGTAGGGGAACAAATAGTAGTTGTTGCGGTCTTCAGTACGTTCTGTATCGGCTACGCGCAGGGGGTCAAGCACTTTGTCCAAAGCATCTAATTTAATTTTGTAGATATCGCAGACTTTATCGTCAGTGCCATTCCACAGTCCCCATGCATTTCGTCCTTCCAGTGCACCTCCGTCAGCACCAGGCATCTGGTAAACACGCTCCCATTGTGATCTGCCAGAATTGCCAAGAGCAGTAGGAGCTTCCAGATCTGTATTGCTGGCCAGCTCAGCAGGAGTAAAGACAAAGTTAGAAGTAGTTGCTATTGCGTACTCCACGTCGTTGTTGTAGGTCACGCAGCTGCGCTTATACCACTCCTGACCGCCCTGAGGAATCTGGTTGACAGTGACAACCAGCGTACCGGCCTTGTCCATGGTGATGGTACCACCGGGGGCTACTTCCTGCTCGGCACCGCCGTCGATGGTGTAGGTGATGGCGGCATTGACGGGCAGCAGGTGCTCAGGAGCAGAGGCGTTGAACGTCACGGTGAAGGACTTGCCGAAGCCCTCGGAAACGTTAGAGATGGCCACAACGGGGTCTACCAGCTTAATCCAGCCAGCGGTAACCTCGACGTTTACCTTCTGAGAGACGGCAACGTCCTTGGTGGTCCAAGCCTGCAGCGTGCCCGACTGGGTAGCGGTCAGCATAGCAACACCGGGGTTGCCGGCCTCGTCCTCAGCATCCCAGTAGTCGAGGGTCTGCTCCTCAGCACCGGGCAGCACGTAGTGCAGCGTCTCGCCCTCGGCGAAAGTCACCTTGTAGACGCGGTCGTTACCCTTCACCTGGCTCAGAGCGACAATGGGCTCGTTGGCTACAGCCTCGTCAGACTCGCAGGTAATCTTCAGACCCAGACCGACGTTGGTCTTGCTGGCGTAGCGTGCACCGTAGACAATCATACCGCCGGCACGGTTGTCGGCACCTTCGGGAAGCGTGTAGCTGCCAGCCTTCAGGGGAGTGCCGCTGATGTCAGTGATGTCGTATTTAACGGTCTGACCCACTACTTCGAGCGTCAGCTTGTACCAAGTACCCTGAGCAACCTTTACTTCTTCTGTTTCGTTATTAATAGTGAAACCACACATACCATTACCAACGTAACCTCCTTCACCGGCAGCTTCGCCAGTCTTTGTCTGTGACAGCTTGAACAGATAGTTGGGGAAAACATCAATTTGTTTTTCATTCTCCTTGCCTGCATTGATAGTTACATTGGTTGAGCCTGCTGTACCCCAATAATTTGCTAAAACTTCATTGATGGTTGCAGCTTCTTGGTCTTCTGATTCTGTAACACTAATGATGGCAATCTCATGATTACGCTGGGCAGCATTCTTGCTGTCGTTACCAAAAGTTTCAAAGTTGAAGGAAACTTCGTACTTGTAACCCGTCTCAGGCAGGGTAATACCTTCCCACGGTGTAGAACCCCAGATGGAGCTGAAGCGGGTACCGTTGAAGTTGTTGCCATTGAGAGTCAGGTTAAACTGCATGTAGTTACCGTCAGGCGTGTTGATGAAGTCGATGGCACCATTAGAGCGGTTGTCTGTCCAGTTGGCCATTGACGTGGTCTTGTCCGCATAGTTATCTTGGTAGATAACCTTCGTGTCAGCACTTGCTGCTGTTGCGAACAGCGCAAATACTGCTGTCAATAGAGTAAATTTTCTCATAAATAAAAACGTTTTTAATTAGTAAAATAAGTTGTTAATAATGTATTGTCGATTAGTATTTGCCTGCAAAGATACAAAATTATTTTAATATGCCAAAATAATTAAGTTTTTTTGCAGTTGATTTGTCTGCAGATGCAGGCTGACTAAAAAATCCCTGCACCGGCGGGGGTGCAGGGACTAACTTCGATGGAAATGATGGATGGTTTACCATCCGGGGTTTTGTTCTAAGGCACCGCCCGACTTCATAATCTCGGTCTGGGAGATGGGGAAGAGATTCCACTTCTCCTGCCACTGGCCGTTGCCGCGGGTGACGGCTACGGTCTGGTAGGTGTACGATGCTATGGTGGTACCGTCTTCAGCGTAGACGGGGGTGATGACCATACGGTGGATATTCATGAACTTGTTGCCGTCCTCCTTCCAGCGACGGATGTCGTAGAAGCGGTGGTCCTCGAAGGCGAGCTCAACCTGACGCTCGTTCTTGTAGCGGGTCCAGAACTCGTCGTTGCTCAGACCAGTAGGCAGTGCGGGCATGTTGACGCGCTGGCGGGTCATGCTGGCCATCTGACGGGCCGACTTGGTAAACTCGCTGTTGGTAGCGTCGGCAGCGTTGCTGTTGCCCTGCGACTTGAAATACTGGAAAAGGGCCTCGGCATAGTCGAGGTAGGCACCGCCAAGACGGTAGGTCAGCCAGCCATGGGCACTGGTGGTGGAGTAGCCCGAGCGGAGAATCTGCGAGGGGTTGCAATATTTCTTCAGATAGTAGCTGGTGGGCGTGGCGTACGACACACGCGGACGGGCATGGTAGCCGCCGGTGAAGGTCTGCAGGGAGGTGACGGCCGTATTGGTAATGTCATTAGGCCATACGTCGCCGTTGTGGGCGATGGTCATGCCGAAGCGCGGGTCGCGGTTGGTGTAGGGGTCCTGCGGGTTGTAGCCAGAGTCAGCATCGCCAATCATCTTGCCGTTGGTCATGTTGTAGGCATCGACCATGTCCTGCGTGGGGCAGTTGCCACCCTTGCCTGAAGAGTAGCCGACGGGGAAGTTGTAGCCCTCGAAGCTGTTGGAGGCGGCGGTACGGCGTGCGAAGATAATCTCACCGGCAGGGTCGGAGTTGGAGTAGAAGTCGCTGGCCCAAAGGCTGCTGTAGGTGGAAGCCAGCTTCTTGCCGTCCTTGGCGCAGCTGTCGACCAGTGCCTGACAGGCTTTGGCGGCCTTGTACCAGAGCTGGCTGTCGTTGTTCTTGTTGAACAGCGGGCTGGCGTGGTAGAGGGCAGCCTGAGCGCGCAAGGCCATGACGGCCAGACGGTTGGCGCGGCCAGTCTCCACGTTGGCGGTAGCCAGGTCGCCAAGGTCGGTGTAGTCACGGGTAATCTTGTCCTGTATCTCAGCACACTCCTTGTCGATGAAGTTGAAGATTTCGTCTGACGACGTGCGGGGCAGTGCTGCCTCCTCGGCGCCGCTCATGTTGTGCTCCTTGAAAGGCAGGTCGCCGTACTGGCGCACCAGCGTGAAGTAGAAGTAGGCACGGGCCCAGCGGCACTCATACTGGTAGTTGTTGTACTGGTTGAGCTTCTTCAGGTAGTCGGAGTTCAGCTTGAACTCGTCGAAGGTCAGCCCCTGCCAGTTGTCGAGCATCTCGTTGCAGTACGTGATGCCGGCCCAGGCGTTGTTCCAGATGGTCATGCGGGGGTTGGCGGGACTCCACGCTCCGTTGTAGAAGTCTTCGATGGCATTGCCGGCTGTGCTGTACTCTGCCTCGTCGGTAGCCGATGCTAACATGGCACCGCTGAAGTTGCCCCAGTCCGTATCAAGATTGTTGTAAATGGTGGTCATGAAGCCGCCAACGTACTCGAAGTTTCGGTCGATATAGGCGTGGTCGTATGCGGTGTACTCGTTGTAGTCCATCTTGTTGCACGATGAGAGTGCAAGACCAGCCACAGCTCCTAAAATATATTTGTTCATCTTCATAGTTTCTCAATTGCTATTGTTTCTGTATTCAAATTAGAACGTCAAAGAAGCACCGATCTGCACGTTGCGGGTGAGGGGCATGACAGCTCCGTATGAACCGGCATCGCCGTTCTTGAGATGGTCGGCGGTGAAGAGGTCGACACCACGCACGTAAACCTTAGCTTTCTTCATGAACTTGGTCTTCTGAACCAGCTCGGTGGGCAGGTTGTAGAATATTTCCACGCTGCGCAGCTTGAAGTAGCCACGGTCGAAGAGGTTGAGGGTGCTGGTCTGGTCGTTGTTGGTGTTGGCCGTTGTGCTCAGACGGGGGAAGAGGGCGTTCTCGGTGTTGCCGCGCTCTGCCGACCAGCTGTTGTCGTACAGATACTGCGAGAGGGTGTTGGTACTGACAGCCGAGCGGAACATGCCGTTGGTGTTCATCACACCGGAGTAACGGCCTACGCCCTGGAAGACAGCGTCGAAGCCCAGTCCTTTCCACTCTGCTCCGAGGTGGACGTTGTAAACCAGCTCAGGGCATACGGTGCTGTAGCCGATGGCCTTACGGTCGTTGGCGTCGATGACACCGTCTTCATTGATGTCGGCATAGCGGACATCGCCGGGACGGACGGTGGTGAAGGTCTGGACGGGGTAGTCGAGAGAGGCAAACTCGTCAGCCGAGATGATGCCGTCGCCGTTGAGGTCGTCGCTCTTCTGGAAGAAACCGAGGGCTTGGTAGCCGAAGAGCTGCTGGTAGGGCAGTCCGGTAGAAACGAGGTTCTGGTAGAGCTTGGGCTCTTCGGCCTGCTCCTTGATTTTGTTCTTGTTGAGGTTGATGTTACCGCCGATGTTGAAGGTAACCTTGCCAATCTGCTTGCTGTAGTCGGCAGCAAACTCGAAGCCGTAGCTGTGAACCTTACCCTGGTTCTCGTACGGAGTAGTCAGACCGAAGACACTGGTGTAGGCTCCCTCCGTGGACACCCAGATGTCCTTGCGGTTCTGGAAGTAGTAGTCGAAGGAGATGTTCAGCCCCTTGAAGAGTGTGGCGTCGAAGCCGACGTTGTACTTGATGGCTTTCTCGCGTCCGAGGCTCTGGGTGGCAGCCTGTGCAATGTAGGTGCGGCCGAAGCCCGAACCGTAGGAGTAGAACGGGTAGGTGACACTGTCCATGACGTAGAACTGGTCGTAGTAGGTCCACACGTTGTCGCCGGGCAGATTGTCAGTCTGAATCATACCTATGGAGGCACGGAGCTTCAGGAAGTCCACCCACTTGACGTCCTGCATGAACGACTCGTTATGGATGTTCCACGAAGCGGAGAACGTGGGAGAGAGTGCCCACTTGGAGCCTTTGGCTAAGCGGGAACTGCCGGAGTAGACCAATGCCAGGTCGGCCATGTAGCGGTTGTCGTAGCCGTAGTGTGCGAACAGCGAGTAGTTCTGGCGGTAGACGGTGGTGTTGACACCGGTATAGTCGCTGTACTCGTAGTCGTACTTCAGCTGTCCGTAGACGGCGTGCTTGCCGAAGGTGCGGTCATAGTTGATGCCTACGTTCCAGAATGCACGGCGTGCCCATGCGTCGTTGTTGGAACCCTTGCCCATGGGGGTGTCCTCGCCGTCGGTGGTCAGGGTAGCTGCTGCCGGGTCGACAATGCCGCCGGTGTAGTTAGCGACGGTGTAGTAGCCGTAGCGGTAGGTGCGCGAGTGGTCCTCGTAGAGGTTGCTGTAGGTGTCGTAGCCTAACTGTGCCTGTGCAGAGAGTCCTTCGGTGATGGCCGACAGGTCCTGCTCCAGAACGACGTCGGCGTACAGGGCGCGCTGGTGTTTCTTGTAGTAAGCGGCGCCGGCACTCTGTGCCACGGGGTTCTTGGTGGTGTAGGTGGCATCGCCGCCCCAGACATCGTCAGTAGCCTTGACGGGGAAGGCGTTGGCAGGCACGGTATAGACCATGCCCCACAGGTCGGCCTGACTGCCGGGCTGTGACTGCTCGGTGAGCAGACCGAACAGGTGGGTGTGCATCTTGGTCTTGGGGCCAAGGTCCATGTCCATATTGCTGCGGATGGTAGCGCGTGTGTATTTGTCCTGCGTGCTGTAGCCGTCGTTGGCGTCGTAGTTCTTGATGAAGCCTTTGTTGGTCACCAGGTTCAGGTTGGTGAAGTAGCGGAAGTTCTTGCTGCCGCCCTTGAACTCAAGGTTGAACTTGTTGGTGTGGCTGATGTTGCGGAACGTCTGGTCGGCCCAGTTGATGTTGGGATAGAACAGCGGGTTGCTGCCGTCCTTGTAGGTCTGCAGCACGGCATCGCTATAGCGGCCGGCAGTGCCTTCGTTACGCATGGCCTCGTTGACCGCCATGCCGTAGGTGTAGGCATCGACGAACGAAGGCTTGTCAATAAGGTAGTTGAAGCCGTGGTCGTAAGAGAACGTGATGCTCTGGCTGTTGTACTGACCGTGCTTGGTGGTAATGAGGATGGCTCCGTTGGCACCCTTGTAACCATAGAGGGCGGTGGCGGCGGCATCCTTCAGGATGGTGACACTCTCGACGTCTTCCGAGATGACGTTGTCGATGCTACGCTCGATGCCGTCCACCAGGATGAGCGGCGTGTTGGTCGACAGCGTCTGCAAGCCTCGGACATAGAAGGTGGGGTTGGCCACATTGTAAAGGCCGGCACCTTGCAGGGCAACTAAGCCGTTGCCTTGTCCGATGAGGTTGTTGCCGATGTTGCTGGCACCACGGTGGTTGACATCCTTGTTGGTGATGACACTGACTGATGCTGACGACTGCTCACGGGTGAACGTGCGGTTGGCACCCACATCGACAGTCTGGGACTTGAAGTCCACCGAGTCAATGATTTCATATTGCGCCATTGCAGGCAGGCTGAGGCCTGCGAGCAATGTTAGCACAACGATATTTCTTTTTTTCATATTCGTTTCAGTTTTTCAATTCTTCAATTTTTCAATGATAAAAGAATTACCATCCCGGATTCTGGATAATACCATAGCCCTTGTTAACTTCGGCCTGTGGGAATGGAGTGAGCAGCCACTTGCGGACGTTGTTGCTCTGGGGGTCTTCGCCCCAAAGAGCACGCGTGATGCCGTCGATGGGCTTACGCTCGTAAGTGAAGTAGTGGGGCTGACGGGAAGAAGCGTCGTCCTTCTTGTCGCCATTCGTCCACTGGGTGTCGCTGACAACCCATTCACCCTTGGCGTTCTGCTTCAGACGGTGCATCTCCAGACGGTGGAGCTGCTTGGTCATCCAGTCAGTGCGCTTGTAGCGGATCATGTCGAACCAGCGGATGTTCTGCAAGCCAAGCTCGCGGGCGCGCTCGTTCAGTATCTCGTCAAGCAGGGCGGTAGACTCGTAAATCTTACCGGCGTTCTTCACCTCTGTATAAACAGGGTCAGAGTAGGCTTTGTTGCCGAAGACGCGCTGCTTCAGACCACCGAGGCCGACACGGGCGCGGACGACGTCAACCATCTCGCAAGCCTTCTGAATGTCGGGTGTTGACTTCTTCAGCAGAGCCTCGGCATACATCAGGTACATTTCGTTAAGAGAGAGGTAAACCCACTGGGTCTGGTAACGCTGGTTGTCGCCCGAGCTGGTAGTGCCGTCACCCATGTAGTATTTGTTGTAGCCATAACCGGTGCCGAACATGTCGGTCTGGGCGGTTACGCCCTTCAGACCGTCCGTACCGCCGGCCCACAGTTCCCAGATGTCGCCGGAGGTGGCAGCGGTCGTCCAGTCGAGGTGCTTCTGCATGCCGTTGACGATGCACTCCTCATAGAGACGCGGGTCGCGGGTGTAGGTGACGTTGATGAGCAGCTGCGACAGAGCAGTCTCTGTACCACGGATGAACATGCTGTTCAGACCACGTGCACTGGCGTTGGGCGTGCCGCTGGAGGTGTACTTGAGCGTGCCGTCCTCGTTATAGACATAGTCCCAAGCCTTGTCCCAGTCGAAGGGGTCACCGTTAGACCAGGGGAACAGCTCCACATACTCCTCGGTAGGCCAGTAGAGGTTACGGGGAACGCTGGCGGTGTACCAGCTGTGCCAGCAGTAGCGGCCGGCTGTGTAGCTGTCGTAGCCCTGATGACGGACAGAGTGCAAAATCTCAGTAGACTCACGCAGGGCGTAGGCTTTTCTGTAAGCCAGACGGTAGTAGCGGTCGGTCTTCTTCTCGGCCTGGACAATGGCGTACCAGCCGTTGGCTTCCCAATCCTGGAAGAACTCTTCGCAAGCCTTGTAGAAACGGTCCCAGCGCTCCTGATACTTGGAGGCATCGGTATACATGATGTAGGGCAGGACGTCCTCGGAGGCTCCCTGGTAATAGGGCTGACCGTCCTTGGGGTTGAAGATGGGCGAAGCGGCCATCTGCAGAATCTTTGCCTTCAGGGCACGGGCACCGGCACGCGTCCAGCGTCCGGACATGGTGACGGGGTCGGCCGTTACCCACGGGAAGTTGGGGTCGGCAATGGCCTCGTCGAGCAGGCCTACCATGTAGTCGATACACTCTTCCACCGAACGGCGGGGGAAATCCTGTGTGGTCTCACTGACTTCCAGGGCGTGGTCAATGATGGGGATACCGCCGTAGTGCTGGAAGCAGTCCCACATGCGGGCTGCAATGAGACAGCGTGCCTCAGCCTTCAGACGGCCTTTCTCGGCATCGGTCATGCCTGGGACGTTGTCGATGTTCTCTAAGAATATGTTACCGGCACGTACGGCTTCCCATACGTGTTCGTTGTCGAAACCGAACAGTGGTCCGTCCAGTCCGTCGGCACGCAGCGTGGTGGAACTCAGCGCGCCCTGATAATACTGTCCGAAGATGGCAGAGCCCGTCCAGCCCATTTGCCAGCAGTCGGTCAGTGCGTCGAACTTACCTGCGTAAGGGTTGCATGAGTGGGGGAGTGCTGTGCTGTTGACATACGGCAGACCGTAATACTGCCGGGAATAGATGCCCACGAGGAACTGGCGCGCATATTCAGCATTGCTGAATACCGTGTCTTTGGTAGCCTCGGAACTGGTTGGCTTGTCAAGTGCAGGGTCGCCGAACTTGACGTCGTCGGTACATCCCACGAATGCTGACCCTGCCAGCATCATGGTGACTACTCCGAGTAATATTTTATTTGACTTCATTGTGCTTGTCTTTTATTTGTAATATATATAGGTGTTCTCGCTCAGATTAGAATCCAACGTTCAGACTGACGGTGTAAGTACGCTGCAAGGGATAGGAGGGTGCATTGGAAGCAACAGCCTCGGGGTCGCCCCACAGATACGGCGTGAAGGTCAGCAGGTTATAACCGCTGAGCATGAGCTCAAACTTAGTGAAACCGATTTTCTTGAACCATGCGTTGTTGAAGTCATAGCCAATAGAGAGCGTCTTCAAGCGCAGGTACTTGGCATCTTTCTCGTACAGCGTGGAACCAGCGTAGTTGTTGGCTTTGTTTGTCTCGGTGACACGAGGATACTCAACACTCTGGCTGGGGTTGTTGGGATCCCAGGTGTTGTCAAGGTGGTACTGCAGCAGACCGCCACGCAGGTCGCCTGCGGCGGTGAGGAACGGCTGACGGAAGACGTCGGAGATGACACGCGATACGTTCCATGCACCCGTAAGCTGTGCATTGAAGGTGAGGCGCTTATAGGCAAATCCGAAGGAAAGACCGGCCATGTACTCGGGGTCGTTGGTGAAACCGTAGTCGTAGCTCATGTCGTTGACGTTAATCTCGCCGTTCTTGTCGAGGTCGACGTAGACGGCATCGCCGGGTTTCAGCTCGTCGACCAGCTGCTTCTCAGGCCATGCAGAGCCGAAGGTCTGCTCGTATTCTGCCTTGGTCTGCTCGCCCTCGTAGAATTTCCAGAACTTGTACTGGAGGCGTGATCCGATACGGTGTCCCTTCTGGTACTCATATTCGTTGTTCTTGGGTGCTTCCTTCTTGTCAATCACTTCGTTCTGGTTGTAGGAGAGGTTCAGCTTAGCCCAGTAGCGGAAGTCCTTGCCAATCTTGTCCTGCCAGTTTAGCGAGACTTCCCAACCCCAGCTCTTCACCTCACCAAGGTTAGCGTAAGGCACTGTGAAACCAATCATGGAAGGAACGGTCTCGTCAAGCAGAAGGATGTTGGTACGCTTTTCAGTGTAGTAGTCGAAAGTGGTGCGCAGGCGGTCGTCCAAGAAGTTCATGTCAAAACCGTAGTCCTGCTTGAAGGCCTTCTCCCAGCCCACCTCGGCGTTGTTCTTGGCTGACTCGTAGGCACCCTTGATGGCGGCGGGGTCCACCTGCGGTGCACCGTTGCCGAAGGGGTAGGCGTAGTGGTCGGCAGCGTTGGTGTAGGCATTGCTGGCAATGCTGCCGGAGTTGATGTAGAAGGGGTCGGCCAGGTACATGAAGCGGCGCGTCGAAGTCTTGTCGTTACCGACGAGACCGACAGAGGCGCGTAGTTTCAGGAAGCTGACGACTTTCTTTATCGACTTGAAGAACGGCTCCTCACTGACAATCCATCCGATAGAACCGGCGGGGAAGACGCCGAAGCGCTTGCCGGGAGCGAAGTTCTCGGAACCGTTGTAACCCATGTTGAACTCAGCCATGTAGCGGTTCTTGTAGTCATAGGTCACACGGCCTACGAAGCCGATGTAGCTACGGGGCACGTCGCTGTAGTTGGCGTCACTGCCAAAGTAGTATTGCTTGCTCTGGTTATACAGTGCGAGTGCGTTGACGGTATGGTCTCCGAAGGTGCGGCTGTAGGAGAAGCTGCCCTCGAAGTACCAGTCACGGCCTTTGTTCTGAGAATGACCATAAGCGGGTCTTGTCGTCTCGCCGCTCTTGCGGAACTGGATGTCGGCTGGGTTGTAGATGATCTGCCCCTTGTCGTCGTACATCACGTTGCCGCTGGCGTCGAGCATGGGCATGATGATGGGAGCGTATGTGGCTACGCTTGAATTACCTTTTTTGGTAATGGTGTAGAGGGAGTTGTAAGAGCCTTTCAGTTTGAAGGTCAGGCCCTTGGTGATGAAGTCCAGCTTCTGCTCCAGCTGGAGGTCCATCTGGAGCTTGTTGGTGTTGACCTGACTGAAGCCGTTACCGTAGTAGAACATACCGGTGCCGCCGGTGAAGGGAAGGTTCAGTCCGTCGGTATAGTCAGTGGTCGTGGTCACCAGCTTGCCGTCTACGATGCCCGGGCTGGAGAACGGGGTGGCGTAGTAGATGTTCTTGATGATGGTACCTGCGTTACCGCCGCTGCCGCCGTACGGCTTGTTCGTCTCGCCGACATTACCGGCAACGTTGAACGAGATGGTCGTCGTCTTGGTGGCTTTCAAGTCCAGGTTGGCACGGTAGTTGAAGCGCTGATACTGGTAGCCGTAGTCGTAGGGCATGTCGAACTCCTTGAACAGTCCGCCCTGCTTATACATACCGGCACTGACGAAATAGCGTACCCTGTCGGTACCGCCGCTGATGTTGACGTTGTGCTGCTGCTGCAGGGTGACGTCCTTCATGATGTAGTCAGCCCACTTGGTGTTCGGGAAACGGAGCGGGTCGCTGCCGGTACGGAACTTCTCGATGATGTCGTCGGAGAAGGTGGGCACCTGGCCGTCGTTGATGCGCATCTGGTTGTAGAAGCGGGCGTAGTCGTAGGACGAGGCCTGCTCGACCATCTTGGTGGGGGTAAGGGCCGAGAACGACAGTGAGAACGAAATCTTGGCCTTGCCTTCGGCACCGCGCTTGGTGGTGATGAGCACGACACCGTTAGCACCGCGCACACCGAATACGGCAGTTGCGGAAGCGTCTTTCAGCACGGTGATGCTCTCGATTTCGTTAGGGTCGATGTCCGACATCGAACGCTCCACACCGTCCACCTGAATGAGCGGTCTGGCACCCTCGTCGTCCCACGTGGCTTTACCACGGACGAAGATATCGGCAGCATCGCTACCGGGTTCACCGGAATACTGGACGGTGGTCACACCGGAGAGCTGTCCGCCGAGCACGTTGTTGACGGAACCGACGGAGGTACGCGTCAGGTCGTCGCTCTTGATACTGGAGATAGCACCGGTCACGGTCACTTTCTTCTGCACGCCGTATGCCACAACCTCTACGCCCTGCAGCATGGTGGACTCCTCTTCGAGGGTCACCTTCAAGCCCTTGGCGGCCTTGACAATCTGATCCTTGTAGCCTACATAAGAGATTTTCAACTGTGTGCCGGGGGCAACATTCAGTGAGAAGTTACCGTCAAAGTCCGTAACAGTGCCTTGAACGGTCTTACCGCCTAAGATTACCACACTGGCGCCGATAATTGGTTCGCCCTGACTGTCGACAACGGTTCCGTTGACGCTGCCTTGCTGCTGTTCTGCTGCTGAAACGGTCTGCATCCCTAACACGGGGGGCATGACGAGCATGACAGAACACATCAGTGCCATAGGCATGACAGTCCTTGTAATAAGATTAGCTTTATTCATAAATATTGTATTAGTAGTTGCAACTTGGTCGCTAAAGCGGTGCAAATATAAAGAATTTTTAGGATTTTAAGAAATTTTTTCCTTGTTTTTTTGTCTTTTCGCCCGAAATTGAAAAAAAATATGTAAGTTTGCACTTAAATAATTAAAAAATATGAAACTAATCTGAGCAATTGACATGAAAAGAAGTTTGTTTTTTACACTATTCACTACATTTTCCCTTGCCGCAGGGGCACAAGTGGCCGAGGCCCCGAAAGACGTCAACGGGGTGGTGGACAACACCCCCGACAGCATTGCCAAGGCCATGACGGCCCGTCCCGTTCCCGGTTCGAGCCGCAGGGGCAGCAATCCCGTCCTCTTCCTCATCGGCAACTCCACCATGCGCACCGGCACGTTAGGCAACGGCAGCAACGGCCAGTGGGGATGGGGCTACTATGCCCACGAATACTTCGACCCCACGCGCATCACGGTGGAGAACCAGGCGCTGGGTGGCATGAGTAGCCGCACATTCTACAACAAACTGTGGGCTCCCGTCCGTGATGCCATCCGCCCCGGCGACTGGGTCATCATCTCCATCGGCCACAACGACAACGGCCCCTACGACTCGGGACGTGCCCGTGCCAGCATTCCCGGCACCGGCTGCGATACGCTGAACGTGACCATCAAGGAGACGGGTGAGCATGAGACCGTCTACACCTACGGCGGCTACATGCGTAGATATATTAATGATGTTCGCGCGAGAGGCGGCAACCCCATCCTGATGTCGCTGACCCCGCGCAACGCCTATGACGACAAGGGCAAGGTGGTGCGCAAGCCCCACACGCAGTGGCTGATGCAGGTGGCTGCCGAGGAAGGCGTGCCCTTCGTTGACCTGAACGAGATTTCTGCCCGCAAGCTGGAAAGCTACGGTCCGTGGAAGACCGACTATCACTTCTTCCTTGACAAGATACACACCAGCCGCTTCGGTGCCATGATGAATGCCCGTTCGGCAGCTGAGGGGCTGATGGCCAGCCATAACCCTGCACTGACCCCGCTGAAGGCCATGATGCGCAACGTGCAGCTGCCGGTCTACGACGTCGACCGCACCGGGGGCAGGCCCGTGGTCTTTATCACCGGCGACAGTACGGTGAAGAATTCCGACAGCGACCCCGATGGCATGTGGGGCTGGGGTGCCGTGGCCAACACCGTGTTCGACGAGTCGAAGATTGGCATCGTCAATGCCGCCACGGCCGGGCGCAGCTGCCGCTCCTACCTGAACGAGGGGCGCTGGGAGCGGGTGTATAACTCGCTGAAGCCCGGCGACTTCGTCCTCATCCAGTTTGGGCACAACGACATCGGAGCCATCGACAAGCCCAAATACCGCGCTGCCATAGCCACGGCCAAGGACACCTGCCACGTCTACCGCATGCAGGCAGCCAAGGAAGACAAGTCCAAGCAGAACGTCATCGACCAGAAGCTGAAGTCGAATACGCAGGTGGGCAGCTACGAGGTCGTCTACTCCTTTGGCTGGTACCTGAAGAAGTTCATACAGGACGTGCGCGAGAAGGGCGCCACGCCCATCCTCGTCTCGCTGACCCCGCGTAACGAGTGGACGGATGGCAAAATAGAGCGTCGCAACGACACCTATGGCCAGTGGTACCGTGAAGTGGCCAAAGAGACGGGTGTGGAGTTTGTGGACTTGCACAACCTGACCGCCGACTTCCTGGACAAGAAGTGCGGTAAGAAGGAGAAGGCGATGAAGTATTTCAACCACGACCACACGCACACCTCGCTCTTAGGTGCCAAGACCAATGCCCAGAATATAGCCAAAGGACTGCGTGCCAACAAGAGTCCGCTGGCTAAGTATCTGAGGAAAAACTGAGCACCCAGCTACCTCACTCCCCTGACCTCCAACGTATAGATAGCGTCAAGCGACCAAAGGGCTGCCTCGTTTGTAGACAGCCCTTTTGCTGGCGCTGTCAGTGATTTCCATAGACTATTCATGCGTTCAGCGTCCCTGTCTTTCCATGCAGCGTAGGCTTCAAGGCGTCGTACGGGGAAATGGTTCTTGCTGACTTTGAGGGCCATGTCCTTGTAGCGTCTGGCATGGTCGAGCCATACAGTGTCAAAGGGTTTGCAGTTCATCATCGGCATCAGTTCGTTCATCACCTCGAAACCACCCATGATGGTCAGCAGGTGGTTGGTGTTGCGCAACTCCTTCGGACCGTCATAGCTGATGGCTCCTGTGGCCGGGTTATAGCCAAGAGCTTTATTGCCGGTGAACAGTCCATCGTCGAGGGTGGCTATCGTCTGCATGCCAGTCATAATCTTATCGCGGTAGAACGTATTGCCTGTACGTTCCCATTCCGTCATCCAGTTGCCGGCATAGGCGACCCAGTCAGGACCTATGCGCAGCCGGGCAGGAGCAGTGCAGGGATACTTTTCACGAGGTTCGGCCAGCCGCATGGGATCGAGATGCCACAGCAGTGTGTCGGCATCCGTCTGGGCATGCATCAAGTCGCCAGTACGCTCATCGGCTGTCAGGTAATAGTAATAACGAAGGAATGCAGCCTGCGAGATGCGTGCCTCCTTGGCTCCGCAGCCCCAGTGACTCACATTGTGGCGGCTGCCCAGGGGGGCAAAGGCCCCTATGTGATAAGTGTCCACTTCACTATTATGACGGGTCATGGCTTCTGCCATTTTCCAGATGTCGTGACGCCCGGAACGCAGAAACATTGCCCACAGCCACAGCGGGGAGGCCAGTTCGGTGTTGTCCCACGCATAGCCGCCCACGTCGTAGCGCCATTCGTCGCGCTCAGGGTCGTAGGCGTGCATGAAATCACCGTAGTTCCAGAACCCGTACCATTTATGCCGTTCGGTTTCTGTCTGGTAAATCTTGATGTAATCATCCAACCGCTTTTCAACGTCCTGCTGAGCTGTAGGCAATGACCAAATGCCAAAGGCCCGACGCGAGTGCAGATACTCAGGTGTGGGGAGAAGATGTGCGTTTTCTGCTATCGTACGTGCCTGTTGTGCGATGACCTCCTTACCAGGGTATTTGTTTTGTGGCAGAATCCACAGTTCACTGGTACGTGCAATGCCATAGGGCGTTGACATTCCTGGCTGCACGTCTTCGTAACTCTCCAACAGCCCATGTGCAATGCTGTCGTAGTGACAAAGGTTCATTGGTTCTGCCTCAGGACTCCACAGGTACATGGTCAGGTGTGCTTCACGGCTGCGCGCATCGGAGATTTCGATGGTGGAAGGATAGGACTGCCAGAAATCCTTCAGTCCGACACCCAGTCCACCTTCTACGTCGCCAGCAAAGGCATAGCCGAGTGCACGTTCGCCTGTCAACGTACCTATCCATGGAGATTTGCTGGTGGCTCGTTTGCGGATAGAGAAGGCGTTGTCGGTCAACTGTGACAGCCGGTAGCCGTCCCATTGGGCCCAGTTGTCGATGAGTGAGCGTCCTATGGTGTCAAACGTCTCGCGGGGTGGAATGCGTCTGCCCTCCATTTGCTCCATCTGGATGTTCTGTTGCTGGCGAATGCCACGTCCTTCTTCGGGAGGTGATTTCAATAGTCGCAGTTCCCGGCGTCCGTCGAGTGGTTGCACGGGTTCTGCCCATGTCTGCGTGGGAGACATGGAAAAGGCTACATGACGGTTATATGTCTCTGTCCGCATGGGTATTCCGAAACGTACGCCCAGCGAGGTGATGAAGTCTTGGGTCTGTTCTCCGTCGTAGATGAATGTATGCATCATCTTCACCTGTTCACAGCCGTTCCAGAAATAGAGGCGTATGCAGAACGGCAGCCATTGTCTGTTGCCGTCGCTATGACGGCCTTCTATCTTGATGACGGCATCTACTGGGCTTTGTCGTTCCACTATTACCTTTTCTGTCAGAGATGTGAATATCCCCTTGGTAGTCGTAGCTATAAGACTGGCGGCACTACCTACTTTGCAGCCATTGAGAATCATGCTGTCTATCAGCAGTGTACCGTTTTTGGGGATATACGTCGTCAGCCGACCAGTATTGACCGTTAGTTGGTTGTCTGACTCTTTGATAGAGATAGATGTTACGTTGGTCTTTTTTTTGTTTTTCACGTTGAGCACAACGTTGGGGGCTATGTTTCTAACTACGGCAGACATAGCGGCCCACTTGATGGAACCGTCGGGCCAGTAGGCCGTAGCCCATGCTGCTGATGGTGTGCCGTCAGAGAGTGCTAAAAGCGTGGCGTCTTTCAACTCTCCTTGTCGGAAAGGAACGCCGAAGGTTACGGGATGAGTGTGTGGTGGCTGTCCTACCCAGTGCAGGGGAATCCCTGTCGTGAGCGAGTGGTTTTCGGTTGTGCGGTACTGGAAGTTGGTGATGCGCGTACGTGAGAGTGTGGTGCGAAATCCAAACCAACCCTTTACCAGCGGTTCCGGGTCCAGATAGTCTATCAGCAGCTCATTATTCATGAAGTAACGTGTACGCCCGTCTTTGGTCTCTATCTTGATATGATACCAGCGGTTGGGACGCAGCAGGTGGTCAGCATCGGTATACTCTTTCAATATTGCTGGCCGGTAGGCGGCTTCGCTGACACCACGCTCGTCTCCTGTGTATCGGCGGAACCGTGTCGTAGTGTTATAGTTGCCACCGTAGCCCATGTAGTACATTTGTAGCGAGTAGCAGTTAGGGAAGATACCGTTGCGCCACGCCGTCCTTGCCCAGATGTCCTTGTGCTGTGGGTCGCTGGCCATCCAAAAACAGTTCAGGTCGCTGGTACGGTCGTTCTTATGGCCTTCGTTTACCACCATGGCATCGTATTCCACGACACTGTTGCCGCTCATGGGCAATCTGCGCCAAAGTGTCAGTCCTTTTGGTGCTGTCAGTTCGCAGGTGTCTGAGAGGAACTTCACGGTGTAGTCAGGTGACTCTGATTCTACAAACCAGAACTTGCTGAAATCTTTTTTGTTCAGCCCGGACTGTGCCGACAGGGGTAGTGCCAGCAACAGCATCAGTATTTTAAAAGCGAATCTTGCCATCATAGTTGAAAATCGGTTCATCGGTGGGGACTTCTTCGGAGTAGAACTGAACGGCAGAATCGTTTGATTTGGGGTGTTGGCTCTTCAATAGTCTGATGGTTTCGGCACCAGCCCATAAGGCAGGGCCATAGCCGTGAGCAGCCATTACGTGAACAGGACGGAAAGCGTAAAATGCAGGATCGAATCCCATGCCCGTGCCCACGCAGACATTTTCTATCTGTCCTTTCTGATTGATGGCGTTGGCTACGGCGTGCCATCCTAAAAGCGCAACGGGGCCATAGGCCAGCGCATCTATCCATCCTTGGTTGATGGCGTGTGCTATGCAATAGGTAAAGATAGCAGTACAGGACGTCTCTAAGTAGGTGTCGTCGCGGTCTAACAGCTGGTGCCAGTACCCGTCCTGATGTTGAAGTCTGGCCACGCCGGCAATGTGAGCCTGCAGCAGTTGTAGAATACGTGGCCGGTCTGGATGACGGTTAGGCAGCACGTCCAGCACCTCACACAGTGTCAGCATAGCCCATCCGTTGGCTCGTCCCCAGTGGAAGGCGGGGTGGGGTGTCATGGCTTCTACCCATCCATGACGGAAGAGCCCTTTGCCTTCCAGAAACATCCTGCTGCGGAACAGCTCTATCTGTTGTGTAGCATCGTCGTAATAGTGGGTGTTGCCGGTCAGCCGTCCCATAAGGGCTACGGTAGGTATACCCATGAACATGTCATCGAGCCATACTGTGTTCTTGTGTGGGCGCAGCCGAGCAAAGGTACCGTCTTTCAGCCGATACTCCTTATTTATAATATAGTCTGCATACCGGTCTATACATGGTCGGTAGTCTAACTGGTTGTTGGCAATATGAGCCTTAATCATGGCAGCGCAGATGGCACCGGCATCGTCAAGGGCGTGCGGGTCAACAACCTTGCGCATCAGCGGGTCAATGGCCGTACCTTTCTTGTAGAGCATCTCGAACTGTGGAGCTGCCTGGGCCAGAAGGGTCATGCGTTCTAAGGCATAGCGGCGGTAGGCTTCGTCGCCGGTAGTCTCGGCAGCGGCCAGCATGGCCGAATAGGTGACACCCCACTCGTAGCTGGTCAGCCTGAAGTCGCCGGGGCGCAGCCTTGTGTGCATGTCAGCCTGCTGCGGTTGCACTGTTTTGCCACTCCGCTGGTCTTCCAGCGTACAGGGTGTAGCCTTCTCCAAATAGTGAAGCACCATGTCCATTTTCTGTTTTACCTCCTGAGGCGTGACGACACCGTAGCCAGTCTTGTACTGGGGCTTCATCAGGTGGAGTGGTGTGTTGGTATCGTTTACTTGTTGAGCATGTGTGCTCATTGCCGTGACGAGCAGTAGCACAGTGTAAAGTAATTTGGCAGTCATCGTTCTTAGCTTTATTTATTTGTAGGTTTTCTTCTTTGCAAAGATACCCATTCCGTTTGATATTTCCAAACTTTTCCTCAGATTATTTTGGCGGTGTCAGATGAATTGCTTAACTTTGCCGGACATTTGAAAAACTACTAAAACAATTATGTCAGAGCAGAAGCATTATTTTTTTTCCGTTGATTTAGGTGCTACGAGCGGTCGTACTATTCTGGGTACGCTGTCCGGTGGCCGTTTGGAGCAGGAGGAACTGACGCGTTTTGCCAACAACCTCGTACAGACTGGCGGGCACTTCTACTGGGACATCTATGCCCTGTATTTTGAGATGATTCGCGGCCTGCAGATTGTGGGTAAGCGCGGCATCGACATCACATCTGTCGGCATTGACACGTGGGGTGTCGATTTTGTGTTCGTCGGCGACGACGGTGCCCTGCTGCGCAACCCCATAGCCTACCGCGACCCCCACACCTTCGGGCGCATGGAGGAGTATCTGGAAAAAGTCGTCGGCCGTCGTGAAGTCTATGACATCACAGGCATACAGTTCATGAATTTCAACTCGCTGTTCCAGCTTTATGCCATGCGGCAGGACGGCAACGCCGCCCTGCGCAACTGCAGCAAGGTGCTTTTCGTACCCGATGCATTGAGCTGGATGCTGACGGGCGAGGCCGTGTGCGAATACACCATTGCCTCGACGTCGCAGCTGCTGGACCCCCGCACGGGTGACCTCTCGGAGAGGCTCCTTGAGAGCGTAGGGCTGACGCGTAGCCATTTCGGACGCATGGTGCAACCTGGAGAGCAGGTGGGCGTGCTCACCAAGGAGGTGCAGCAGCTGACGGGCTTAGGTCCCGTCCCTGTCATTGCCGTCCCCGGCCACGACACGGCGTCGGCAGTGGCCGCCGTCCCGGCGAAGAACGGGCACTTTGCCTACTTGTCGAGCGGCACGTGGAGCCTCATGGGTATAGAGACGCAGCAGGCCGTCATCAATGAACGCTCCTACGCGTTGAATTTTACCAACGAGGGTGGCATCGAGGGCACCACACGGTTCCTGAAGAATATCTGCGGCATGTGGCTCTACGAGCGGTGCCGCAAGGAGTGGCCTGAGGAGGTGCGGCGGCTGAGCCATCCCGAGCTGCAGGGCTCGGCAATGGACGTTGAGGCCTTCCGCAGCATTATCAACCCTGACGATGCGATGTTCGCCAATCCGCCGTCCATGATAGAAGCCATTCAGCAATACTGCCGCCAGACATGCCAGACCGTGCCACAGACGCCGCCGGAGCTGTGCCGTTGCATCTTCGACTCGCTGGCCCTGCGCTACCGGCAGGTGTTTGGGTGGCTGAAGGAGTTTGCCGACTTCCCCGTGGATGTGCTACACATCATTGGCGGCGGCTCGCTGAACAAGTACCTGAACCAGTTTACTGCCGACGCCCTCGGCGTCGAAGTGCTGGCCGGTCCCCAGGAGTGTACGGCTATTGGCAACATCATGGTGCAAGCCAAGGCTGCCGGACTGGTGGACGACGTATGGGCCATGCGCCGCATGATAGCGGCCAGCGTCGACACGGTGCCCTATCACCCGCAGGGCGACGGGGCGGCGTGGGCCGAGGCGTATGAGAAATATCTGGCGATAATTAATAAGTTTTGAGTTTTGGGTAGTCTAATATTACTCTCAAAACTCTCAAAACTTCAAAACTCAAACCTCAAACTTCAAAACTCAAAAAAATATGTCAAAACCATTAGTAGAAACCAAAGCAAAGGTGGGCGTGTTCTCTATCGCCCTGCAGGCTTACCTGCCTCAGTTCCCACAGCTCGTTCCTAACTTCGAGCAGCAGTATGAAGACTTCAAGAAGACACTGCCCGACAGCATTGAGATTATCGATGGCGGCATGGTGACCACCAAGGAGCAGTCGATGGCTGCCGGCGACAAGTTCCGCGCTGCCGATGTGGATCTTGTCATCCTGCAGATGCTTACCTACTGCACCTCTTATAATATGCTGCCCGCCGTGCGCGACCTGGATGTGCCCGTGGTCATCGTCAACCTGCAGAAGAAGTTGGCTCCCGACTATGCCAAGACCGACATCCCCACGTGGCTGGGCGACCTCTATGCCTGTGGTGCCATCGGTGAGATGGTGGCCGACCTGAACCGTGCCGGCAAGCGCTCGGCAGTTATCACCGGCGTTGTAGAAGGTGGCGACCCCGGCGTACAGGCTGAGATTGAAGACTGGTGCCGTGCCGCACAGGTGCGCCGCCGCTTCCGCGATACCAACATCGCACAGATTGGCCGTCCGTATCCCGGCATGATGGACCTCTACATCGACGAGACCAACCTCTATCACCGTATGTTCGTCTATACCAAGCAGTTCGACTGGGAACAGATGTGGGCCATTGCCGACAACGTCACCGACGAGGCGGCCATCCGCGCCAAGGCGCAGGACATCCTCGACACCTTCGACATCGAAGGCGGCGGCACCGTGGAGAAGGTGTGGGACATGGCCAAGTATGTGGTGGCCTTCGAGCAGTGGGTGAAGGACGAGCATTTAGGCATGATAGCCTCGCACTATGCCGGCTTCGCCCAGGGCGTGGCGGGCAAGCTGGACTCCATGCTCATCCCCGCCTTCTCGATGCTCATCAAGCAGCACACGGCCTGCGCCGTGGAGGGCGACATGAAGGTGGCCATGGCCATGTCGATACTGAAGACCATCAGCGGCACGGGCACCCTGGCAGAGATGTACTCCATAGACTTCCCGAAGGACATCTGCATCATTGGCCACTCAGGGTCTGGCGACTACGACATCTCGCAGGCCCACAAGCCTACGATGAAGATTGTGCCCGTGTTCCACGGCAAGACCGGTGGCGGCTACCTGACACAGTTCTATCCGCCCACGGGCCCCGTCACCTATTTGGCTATCACGCAGGACAAGAACGGCGTCTTTAAGTTCGTTGTGGCCGAGGGCATCAACGAAGAGGGCGACATCTTCATGTTCGGCGACACCAACATGCGCACCAAGTTCTCGCTGCCGTGCCGTGAGTTTGTCAACAAGTGGAGCGAGGCCGGGCCCACCCACCACATGGCTGCTGCCGTGGGTCACCATATCGACACCATCCTCAAGGTGGCCAAGATCCTGAATGTGGAGTGCGACGTGGTTTGCAGATAACAAATGAGTAATGAGAAATGAGTAATGAGAAATGGAAATGAAAAATGTTTGAGGCGGAGTTTCTGGCGCAGCCATTTCTCATTACTTATTTACATTACTTATTTCTCATTTAAATAAAATAATAATATGGCAAATAGCGGTTCATTGAAGAGCACCATAGCGGTGTCTCTGACAAACTATCTGGATGCCGGTGCCATCGTGGCCGGAGCATCGGGACTGACGCTCTGGCAGAAATACCTCGGACTGTCCGAGGTGCACTTGGGCTGGCTTAACTTCATCTCTGCCAACTGTCTGGGGGCAGCCATCGGCGCCATCATCGGCGGCTTCTTAGCTGACAAGTACGGCCGGAAGTTCATCTTCACCTACAACATGATAGTGTATATGGTGGGTGTGCTCACCGTCATGCTCAGCGTCAACTTCCCCATGCTGCTCTGCGGCTTCCTCATCACGGGCATCTCGGTGGGTGTGGGTGTGCCGGCATCGTGGACCTATATCTCCGAGTCGTCCGAGGTCAATAATCGCGGACGCAACATCTGCATCTCGCAGATGTCGTGGGGCTTCGGACCGATGTGCATCCTGCTCTTGGGCATGCTCTTCGCACCGGGCGGATACCTGTTCGGATGGGTGGAGGCTGTGGCCCATCTCTTTGGCGGCAGTGACCTCTCGACAGAGGCCGTCAATGCCTTCTCCTCACGCATCGTGTTCTTCTCGCTGTTCGTCGTGGCCTTTATCGCCTGGAACCTCCAGCGCCAGCTGCAGGAGAGTGCAGAGTTTGAGGCAAACAAGTCGAAGCAGGCTGGTCTGATTGACAATATCAAGGTCCTGTTTTCTAATAAGATAGCTGTCAAGACGGTGTGCTTCCTGGCTACCATCTATCTGACGTGGAACCTTGTGGCATCGGTCATGGGCTTCTTCCAGCCGCATATCTACGAGACGGCCGGTGGCGTGAGCAATGAACAGGCTAACTGGATGAACTGCATACAGTGGGCTATCATCGTTGGCGTCACGTTCATCGTCTCGAAAATCATCGACAAGACATCGCACAAAGCCATCTACACCTTCGGACTGTTAGTGGCTATCTCCGCCTGGCTGGTCATCGTCACCATCGGTGTCAACGGCATGATGGGACTCTGGCTCTTCGCCATCCTTTGGGGCGTGCAGGGCGGTTCGTCACCGCAGATTTTCTATGCCCTGTGGGGTAGCGAACTGTTCCCCGCCAAGTTCCGTGCCGGTGCACAGGGACTTATGTTCTTCATTGTGCGCGGCCTGTCAGCAGTCTGGGGACTCATCTTCACCTATATCTATGGCGAGAACGGTGAGGGCTTCACCATGGCAGCCTTCTGCATGATAGCCCTGCTGGCCGTCTCCCTTGTGGTAGGCTTCATGGGCGTGCCCAACACGCGCGGACGTGCTCTGGACGACATCACTAAAGAGCGTTATGGCGATAATTATTAAAAAAAGGAATAAAAATAGCATAGCATGAAAAGTATTTTGGAAGGCCGCCCCGAACTCAAAGCGGTTATTGATCAGATTGCAGAGGTGACGGGATACCTCTGGCAGAAAGGATGGGCAGAGCGTAACGGTGGCAACATCACCGTCAACGTCACCGAGTATATGGATGACGAGTGCAAGAAGATGCCGCCCATTTCCGATGTAGTGAAGATAGGCATGACGCTGCCCTGCCTGAAAGGCAAGTATTTCTACTGCAAGGGCACGGGTAAGCGCATGCGCGACCTGGCTAAGGAGCCCATGCAGAACGGCTCCGTCATCCGTATCATGGACGACAGCGCTTCGTATGTCGTCATTGCCGACCAGAACGTGGTGCCCACCAGCGAGTTGCCCACCCATCTGGCTCTGCAGAACTACCTGCTGGAGACCGGGTCGTGCTACAAGGCCACACTGCACACGCACCCCATAGAGTTGGTGGCCATGAGCCATATCCAGCGCTTCCTGAAAGGCGACGAGATGACGCGCGTGCTGTGGTCGATGATACCCGAGACGCTGGCCTTTGCACCGCTGGGCATCGGCATCGTGCCTTACGCCCTGCCGTCGTCGGTAGCACTGGCAGAGGCCACCCTGGAGCAGATAAAGACGCACGACGTGGTCCTGTGGGAGAAGCATGGTACCGTTGCCGTCGGTCAGGACATCATGGATGCCTTCGACCAGACCGACGTGCTCTGCAAGGCTGCCAACATCTATATGTGTGCCCGCAGCATGGGCTCCGAGCCCGACGGCATGACCGCCGGGCAGATGAAGGAGGTGCAGGATGTCTTCAAGCTGCCCAAGCAGCGTCCCTGCTGAACCACTCTTTTTTATTCAAAGGTTTTGAAAGCGTAGCCCTGACTGCTCAGCCACTCGATGGCGGCAGGCAGGGCTACGCGTAGCTTGTCGATGCTCTTGAGCGAGTCGTGGAAGGTGATGATGCTGCCGTTGCGGGCATATCGCTTGACGTTGGCCAGCACGTCGTCGGCGGTCATCCATTTGGAGTAGTCGCGGGTGACGAGGTCCCACATGACAATCTTGAACTTTCGCGACAGCCATGCATATTGTTCTAAGCGCATCCAGCCGTGTGGCGGTCGCACCAGGTTGGTCTTCAGGTAGGCGTTGGCCTTCTCTACGTTGTAGCTGTAGTCGTGGATGGTATGGCGGAATCCGCTGATGTGGTTGTGCGTGTGGTTGCCGATGCGGTGCCCTTCGTTGACGACGCGCTGGTGGAGCTGCGGGTACTTGCGGGCGTTGTCGCCTACCATGAAGAACGTGGCTTTGATGCCGTAGTGGTGCAGCACGTCGAGGATGAACGGCGTGGCCTCGGGTATGGGACCGTCATCGAAGGTCAGGTAGACGGCCTTTTCATGACGGTCCATACGCCACAGCGCATGTGGGTACAGCCAGCGTAGCCATTTGGCGGGTTGCTCAATGAACATGCTCCTGCTTCCTCTTCTTGCTTCTTGCTATTTGCTTCTAATACCCCAGGTTTCCACCTTTCGACTCGTAGTAGGCCGCCATTTGGTTGAGGGCCTTCATGTGCTTGTCGGCCCATTGCTGGTCGAGTGGTTCGGCAATGGCGATGAGCTGCTGCATGATGTAGAGCTGTACGGCACACTCGTTCTGAGCAGAGTCGAAGCGGAAGCCCTCCAGGTTGCAGTACCAGCGCATATACTGCGAGGCCGTTTTCCACATGTCGTCGATGATGGTGAAGGCTTCCTTCTTGTTGCCTAACGATGCCCAGGAGCGTGCCATGTCGATGGAGCCGGAGCTGTAGTTGTGAGGCACGTTGTACGACGGCACCATCTTGGCGGCGTAGCGCAGCACCTCGGCGGCCTGACGGTCTTTGCCCTCGCTGATGAGCATCATGGCCAGATGGCTCATAATGCGGCGGTGGGTATAGCACATGCGCATGACAGTCTCGTCGAGGTAGATGCCGGGCTTGTCGATGCCTCCAAACTTGAAGCGGTGCATGACGTTGTCGTAGGTGCGCTTGGTGTCGAAGTTCTTGACACCGGGTACGGGCTTGCCGTCCTGCTGGGTGGTGAACGGTGTGATGCGGTAGACGAGACCCTCGGTGATGGTGTTGTCGCCCAGGTTGATGTAGTTCTCGTCACCCACCGAGACGGCGACATAGATGGGACGCACCCAGTTGCACTCGGCGAGCATCTCCAGAATCATCAGGTCGCCCTTGTAGAGCGCGCTCTTGCCCTTCAGCGAGATAACCATGCGGTCGGGTATGGAGTCTGCGGCCATCATCATACCGCTGCGGCGCACGGCATCCTTGTCGATGGTCATGTAGATGGTGTCGGTGGGTATCATGTGCAGGTCGGGGTTCTGGTTGCGCACCCAGTTCTTCAGCACACTCTTCAGCTCGAAGGGGTCGTCGCCGAACTGCTCGTGCGCCAGTTCGGGGTTGTCGCGGTAGTGTTCACGGATGATGTCCTTCATGCGGGGCTCTATGGTGACGTACTCGTTGGTGCCTGCGCAGTATTCGATTCGGTCCCACGTGATGGGCACCGACGGTGAGTTGTAGGCCGGGCGACGCATCTGGTCTATATACCAGTCGGTCTGCAGATAGCTCAGGTTGCACACGCGGGTGTCGGTGCGCACGCCCTCGACGTCCTGATTGTACCACAGGGGGAAGGTGTCGTTGTCGCCATTGGTGAAGATGATGGGGTTGCCCTCGTCCTGCAGCGACATCAGGTAGTTCTGTCCGAAGTCGCGGCAAGTGTAGCGGCCGGAGCGGTCGTGGTCGTCCCACGTCTGCGAGGCCATCTGCACGGGTACTGCCAGGCACACCACGGCGACGGCTGCGGCAAGCACTGTGGCGTTGACCTTCTTGAGATACTGTTGTAGCATCTGGATGATGGCGGCCACACCTATGCCGCACCAGATGTCGAAGGCGTAGAAAGAGCCTGCGTAGGCGTAGTCGCGCTCACGGGGCTGCATGGGTGTCTGGTTCAGGTAGACGACGATGGCCAGTCCGGTCATGAAGAACAGGAAGAAGACCACCCAGAACTGGCGGATGCCCGTCTGGTCCTTGGCGTTGTCGTGGTGCTTGCCTAACGACTGCCAGAAGAGTCCGATGAGTCCCAGCAGCAGTGGCAGGCAGTAGAATACGTTGTGTCCCTTGTTCTGCTTCAGCTCGTCGGGCAGCAGGTCCTGGTCGCCCAGACGCCAGTTGTCCAACCAGTCGAAGCCGCTGAGCCAGTTGCCGTGCTCCAGTTCGCCGTTGCCCTGCAGGTCGTTCTGTCGGCCTGCAAAGTTCCACATGAAGTAGCGCCAGTACATGAAGTTGCACTGGTAGCTGATGAAGAAGCGCAGGTTCTCCAACTGTGTGGGCACCTTGACCGTCACGGTCTCGCCGCAGCGGTCGAACTGCTCCTCGCGGCCGTCGACGCCGCCCATCCAGCTCTCGTAGGCTTGGCTGTGGGCAGAGCTATACATGCGGGGGAACAGCATGTTCTGAGCGTATTTGTATTCGTCCTTGGTGCGCAGCACGAAGTATTCGTCCTTCTCATCGGCAGACGCCTTCTCCTTGCGCTGCCACATGGGTGCGCCTTTCTCCATGACGGGGCGGCAGAATTCGCCGTCCTGCTTCAGGGCCACCTGCGACGTGTAGGCCTGACCGTAGAACAGCGGGCGCTGGCCGTACTGCTCGCGTCCTAAGTATTCGCCAAGCGTGAAGATGTCCTCCGGCGAGTTCTGGTCCATGGGCGGGTTGGCTGCCGAGCGGATGACGATGAGTGCGTAGCTGGAGTAGCCTATCATGAGCATCAACATGCAGAGCAGCGACGTGTTCTTGATGCGGGCGGTGACCAAGGGCAGCAGTTGTTTGCTCTCGTTGTCACGCTTCTTGTAGCTCAGCACAAACCACATGACGGCCAGCACCACGATGCCGATGATGACCGACATCCAGCCGTGGCCGTAGAAGGGGATGCCCAGCAGGGCTACAGCCAGCAGGAAGGCAATGTTCTGGCGCTTCTCGTTCAGGTCGTTGTAGGTCTCGTAGATGGCCCACACGGTGATACCGATGAGCAGGAAAATGTAGACGATTTCGCCCGTGTTGAACGGACAGCCCAGCACGTTGACAAACAGCAGCTCGAACCATCCGCCCACCTGTACGATGCCCGGTACGACGCCGTAGAGCACGGCAGCCAGGATGACGATGGAGATGCCGAGAGCAATGAGGCTTCCCTTCAGGTCGCGCTTCGGGTCGTCGGTGGGGAACTTGCGGTAGTAGTAGACCAGCACGATGGCAGGCAGGCACAGCAGGTTCAGCAGGTGGACGCCGATGCTGAGGCCTGTCATATACATGATGAGCACCAGCCAGCGGTCGGCGTGCGGCTCGTCGGCCTGGTCCTCCCACTTCAGGATGAGCCAGAAGACGACGGCGGTGAAAGCCGACGAATAGGCATACACCTCGCCCTCGACTGCCGAGAACCAGAACGTGTCGCTGAATGTATAGATGAGTGCGCCCACCATGGCCGACGCCTCAATGGCGATGAACTTGGCCGTGGTCAGCTGGCTCCAGTCCTTGATGAGCAGGCGGCGCGTCAGGTGCGAGATGGTCCAGAACAGGAACAGGATGGTGGCTGCCGACAGCAGGGCACTCATCATGTTGACCATATAGGCCACCTGACTGGGGTCTGAGGCAAACTGTGAGAACAGGTTGGCCGTCAGCATGAAGAACGGTGCGCCGGGCGGGTGCCCGATTTCCAGTTTGTAACCGGTGGAGATAAATTCCGGACAGTCCCAGAAGGAGGCTGTCGGCTCAATGGTGGAGCAATAGACGAAGGCAGCAATGGCAAAGGCCAGCCAGCCCATGATGTTGTCCACAAGTCTGAATTGTTTCATTCTGTTTATCGTGTGTTGTTTGTTTCCAATCTGCAAAGGTAATGCATTTAATTGACAATTGGTAATTGACAATGATAATTTAAGCTAAATAAACAATTGGGAGGCGTAGATGATCAGTATGTAACGCAGGAACTTGCCCAGCGCCATGCTGGTAATGGAGATGGCCACGTTGGCACGCATCAGGCCCAGCACGATGGTGATAGCCGAGCCTAAGACGGGAAGGAAAGCGAAGAACCCCATCCAGGCACCGCGGCCGGCCATGAAGCGGGTGGCGCGGTCCAGGTCTTTCTGCTTCACGTGCAGGTAGCGCTCTATCCACTCCAGCTTGCCCATACGCCCTACACAGTAGTTGAACATGCCTCCGGCTACGTTGCCTATGGTGCCATACACGACGAGCAGCATAGGGTCAAGTCCGGCGGCTAACAGTCCCGTCATGACGGCCTCGCTGGAGAAGGGAAAGAAGCTGCCCGCCACAAAGGCCGTCAGAAGCATGCCCCAGTAGCCGTAGCTGATCAGAAGAGCGATGATGCTGTCCATAGGTTAAATCCTGTCAGTAAAACGGCCGCACATAGCATGACGATGAAGGCCACATTGGTGATGCGCGTGGAGGTCAGCGTGATGAAGTGTCCTAATAGCGGTGCCGTGCAGACGATGCTGATGCGTATCAGCATGTCGTAGTGCTGGGGCTGCAGGGCAACCAGCGCCAGTACGGCGATGTCTATCCAGCTGAAGAGTCCGTAAAGCATTCTGATGCGTATCTTGTCGCCCTGGTGGCTGCGGATGTAGTGCACGATGCCTGTCATGGCCAGCACCGTCAGAAAGGCATAGCTGACCACTTGCGACATGGTCAGCGTGCTGTAGTCGAAAGGAAACTGAAATGCTGTCAGCTCCCTCAGATGGTTGATGAGCGGCGCAAAGTCTTCCATATACACCAGCCAGCAGGCACCTATCCAGTAGGGCGTCAGCAGTCCGAACAGCGAGGCAAAGAACGTGCGCCACGACATCATCTGCAGGTGCGTGAGCATGAGTATCCACAGCAGGGGAAGCAGGTAGACGACCTGAACGAAGACCATGCTGGCCAGTCCCATCACAAAGAAGGCATAGTAAGTGATGCCCATGCCCTCCTTGTCCTGATAACCGTAGAAAAGGATGAACAGGCTGCCGATGAAGCACAGTTGGAAGAGGAAGCCTCTGAACGAGGGGAACAGGAAGCAGACGCAGCACGACAGCACTAAGAACGTGCAGCTCACCATGCGGGAGTAGACGCGGATGAGGGCGTTGACGTTGTTCAGTTCGGCCATCAGGTATGCCGACAGGGCAAAACAGCCGAACTGCAGCCACCACTGCTGCATGACGAGGCCGCCCAGCAGCCATACTGTGGTGGCGTACAGGGCGGTCACGGGTAGCGCTAACTTGCTCTCGGCTACCTTGTTCTGCAACAGCTTGGTCATTTACAGGTCTGCGCCGATGTCGCGGCGGAAATACTTGTCGGTGAACTGAATCTTTTGTGCCTCGGTGAACGACTTCTGCAAGGCTTCGGCCTTGTCCTTGCCATACGACGAGACGGCTATGACGCGGCCGCCGTTGGTCACCACCTGACCGTCCTTCATGGCAGTGCCGGCGTGGAAGACTACGGAACCCTCCACCTGGTCGATGCCACTGATGGCATAGCCTTTCTGGTAGGCCTCAGGATAGCCGCCGCTGACCAGCATGACACAGACGGCAGCGCGTTCGTCGAATGTGATGGTGCGCTGGTCCAGATTGCCCTCGGCCACACCTTCGAACAGGTCTATGATGTCGCTCTTCAGGCGCAGCATCACCGTCTCCGTCTCGGGGTCGCCCATGCGACAGTTGTACTCGATGACCATCGGCTCGCCCTTTACGTTGATGAGTCCGAAGAAGATGAAGCCTTTGTAAAGGAAGCCTTCCTGCTTCAGTCCCTCCACGGTAGGACGGATGATGCGGTCTTCCACCTTCTGCATCCATTCCTTGGTGGCAAAAGGTACGGGCGAGACGCTGCCCATGCCGCCGGTGTTCAGGCCGGTGTCATGCTCGCCGATGCGCTTGTAGTCCTTGGCCTCGGGCAGTATCTTGTAGTGGTCGCCGTCGGTCAGCACGAAGACCGAGCACTCGATGCCGCTCAGGAACTCCTCGATGACCACACGGCTCGACGCGTTGCCGAACATGCCGCCAAGCATCTCTTTCAGTTCACGCTTTGCCTCGTCTAATGTGGGCAGTATCAGCACGCCCTTGCCGGCACACAGACCGTCGGCCTTCAGCACGTAGGGTGCCTCTAATGTCTCCAGAAATGCCAACCCCTCCTGCAAGTGCTCGCCGTCGAACGTCTCGTAGCGCGCAGTGGGGATGTGGTGACGCTGCATGAAACCTTTGGCGAAGTCCTTCGACCCCTCTAACACGGCACCGGCCTTCGACGGACCGATGACGGGGATGTGCTTTGTCCGCTCGTCGGCCTTCATGTCGTCGTAGATACCCTTGACTAACGGGTCTTCGGGACCTACCACCACCATGTCTATCTGCTTGTCGACGCAGAACTGCTTGACGGCCTCAAAGTCGTCGGCCTTCATCGCTACATTTTCACCACAGTTGCTTGTCCCGGCGTTGCCAGGTGCTATATACAGCTTCTCGCACTTGCTGCTCTGAGCAATCTTCCATGCCAGTGCGTGCTCGCGCCCGCCACTGCCTAATAATAATAACTTCATTTTATTTATGTCTTAATTCTTAACTCTCAATTCTTACAGCTTCCCTTGGTCACCTAAGTAAGAGTCCTTGAAACCGAGGAAGTAGAGTACGCCGTCCAGTCCGATGGTGTTGATGCTCTGCTTGGCGTTGGCCACCACGCGCGGCTTGGCGTGGAAGGCGATGCCCAGTCCGGCCTCGCTGATCATGGGCAGGTCGTTGGCACCGTCGCCCACGGCGATGGTCTGTGCCAGGTTCACCTTCTCCACCTGGGCAATGAGTTTCAGTAGCTCGGCCTTGCGGTGGCCGTCCACAATCTCGCCCACGTAACGGCCCGTCAGTTTGCCGTCCTCGCCGATTTCCAGTTCGTTGGCGTAGACGTAGTCGATGCCGTAGCGGCGCTGCAGGTACTCGCCGAAGTAGGTGAAGCCACCGCTGAGGATGGCAATCTTGTAGCCGCAGGTCTTGAGGATACTCATCAGACGATCCACACCCTCGGTGATGGGCAGGTGCTCGGCTATGTCCTGCATCACGCTGACATCCAGCCCCTTCAGCAGGGCCACGCGCCGCGTAAAGCTCTCCTTGAAGTCTATCTCGCCACGCATGGCACTCTCGGTGATGGCCCGCACCTCGGCTCCCACGCCGTTGCGCTCGGCCAGTTCGTCGATACACTCCGTCTGGATGAGTGTCGAGTCCATGTCGAAGCAAATCAGTCGCCGCATGCGGCGGAACATGTCGTCGCGCTGGAATGAGAAGTCTATGCCCATCTGCTGCGAAATCTTCATCAGCTTCGACTGCATCTCCTGACGGTTCACCGGTTCGCCACGCAGCGAGAACTGGATGCAGGCCCGTGTATGCTTGTCTAATTGCTTGATACTCTTGCGGCCTGTCAGTCGCAGGATGCTGTCGATGTTCAGCCCCTGGTCAGCCAGTATGCGGGTGGCAGCCTCTATCTGCCGTGCCTCCAGCTGCCGTCCCATCACCATCAGGATGTAGCGGTTCTTGCCCTGATGGCCTACCCAGTCCTCGTACTCGTCGTCTGAGATGGGGGCGAACCCGATGTTGACGCCTAACTCGGTGGCTTTGAACAGCAGTTCCTTCATAGCCAGTCCCGACTTCATGTCGTCCATACGGATGAGAATGCCCAACGACAGGGTGGAGTGGATGTCGGCCTGGCCGATGTCCAGTATCTGTGCGTCATACTTAGCCAGTATGCCCATGATGCTGGCCGTCAGTCCTGGCCGGTCCTGTCCGGTGATGCGCACCAGTATCTGTTCTTCAACAGTCTCTTTCATAACCCTTTCATTTCGTTCGTCAAGCGCCACGGAAGTAGCTCTTTTGTTGATGTTGCAAAGGTAACGATATTTTTCTATTTGCGCAAGGAAACGGATGAAAACTTTGTTCATTGCCGAACAGACGCAACTGTCTGCAACGGCTATGAACTGAAAAAGAATTGAAATCCTGACCATCAGAAATGAATTTCTGGCCATCAGAATTAAAATTCTGACCATCAGAATTTTTATGCTGAGCGTAGTAACTTTTAGTAACTGTCTTTGGATGAAAAAAATGTGCTATATAGTGAATGATTTTTTTTGCCTGCACCCACAACACCCGCGACACCCGACGTCCAGTGTCGCGGGTGTCGCGGGTGTTGTGGGTGCAGGCTGTTTTTTTGTAAGACAAATAGCACTGTTTTTTGTTGTTTTTTATCTCATGTAACATTTATCTCATGTAACATGGTTGATATTTTCGCCTGCGCGCATATATTATGTTTAGGTAATGAATTTTTTGCCCCACACATCCCGCACTTCCCGCACTGACTGCCAGTGTGGGAAGTGCGGGATGTGTGGGGTGTTTTGTTGTTTGACTATCTCAGGTAGTCCTCGAAGTATTGGGTGATGCGCTCATGCAGGTGGACGCTGGCGTGGCCGCGCATGTTGTGCTCCTCGCCGGGGTAGGCGAAGAAGTCGGGCTGGGTGCCGGCCTTGATGCAGGCATCGAGGAACGACAGGCAGTGCTGGGGCACGACGGTGTTGTCGTTATAGCCCGTGATAATCTGCAGACGGCCCTTCAGGTTGCTGGCCTTGCTGATGAGGCTCGTCTTGGCGTAGCCTTCAGGGTTCTGCTGCGGGGTGTCCATGTATCGCTCGCCGTACATCACCTCGTACCATTTCCAGTCGATGACAGGCCCTCCGGCCACCCCCACCTTGAAAACGTCGGGGTGGTTGAGCATGAGTGTGATGGTCATGAAGCCGCCGAACGACCAGCCGTGTACGCCTAAGCGCTGCATGTCGACGTAGGGCAGCGAGCGCAGGAAGTCCACACCTTTCATCTGGTCCAGCATCTCCACCTGTCCCAACTGTCGGAAGGTGACCTGCTCGAAGTCGCGGCCGCGGTTTTCGGAACCGCGGTTGTCGAGGATGAAGACGATGTAGCCCTTCTGTGCCATGTACGTCTCCCACGAGCGGCTGTACCAGTGCCACGACGCCTCCACGTTGTGGGCGTGCGGTCCGCCGTAGACGTAGATGACGGTGGGGTAGCTCTTGTCGGGGTCGAAGTCGTGTGGCTTCACCATGCGGTAGTACAGGTCGGTCACGCCGTCGGCGGCCTTGATGGTGCCGCACTCGAAGATGGGCTGGCTGTAGTCCTTCCACGGGTCTTCGGCGGTCAGCAGGCGACAGGCTTGGGGTTTTGTGTCTTGAGTTTTAAGTTTTGAGATATTCACCACGTCGATGCAGCGGGGCATGGTGGGGTTGTTCCATTTGTCATAGAGGTATGTGCCTGAAGCCGACAGCTCGCCGCGGTGCACGCCGTCGGCGCTGACCAGCTCCGTCATTTTGCCGCTGGCTATGCTGACGCTGTATAGCCAGCGGTGCAGTGGGTGGTATTTGTTGGCTGCGATGACGATGCTCTTCTGCTTGACGTTGAAGCCCAGCACCTCCTGCACCACCCACGGGCCGCTGGTGAGCTGGCGGACGAGGCGTCCATCCTTATGGTACAGGTAGAGGTGGTTGTAGCCGTCGCGCTGGCTCTGCATGATGAACTTGCTGCTGTCCCACGGCAGGAACAGGATGGGGTTCAGTGGCTCCACGTATTTGGTGCTGGTCTCGCGGCACAGTTCAGCCAGGCGTTCGCCCGTCGTGGCGTCGTAGCTGACCAGTCGGCAGTCGTTCTGGTCGCGGTTCAGCTCCTGCATGTAGATGGTCTTGCCGTCGGGCGCCCAGGCTATGTTGGTGAAGTAGACGGGGGTGTCCGACGGAGAAGCGTCGGACACTGCGGCGGGTGTCTTGAGGTACACCGTGCGGCGTGTGCGGAGGTCGTAGACGCCTACGGTGACCTGGTGCGACGTCATGCCGGCCATGGGGTATTTGTCCGGCTCGTAGGTGGCACTGCGCTGGAAGATGTCGACCTGTGGGTAGTCGGTGACCATTGACTGGTCCATGCGGTAGAAGGCTAACTGCTGGCCGTCAGGGCTCCAGAAGGTGCCTTTCATGATGCCGAACTCGTTGCGGTGCACGGCCGAGGCGTACACCACGTCGCGTGAGCCGTCGGTGGTCAGCTGGTGCTGCTGTCCCTGTGCGTCGGCCACGAAGAGCTGTTGGTCTTTCACGTAGGCCGTAGCCTTCGATGCCGGGCACCAGTCGTTGGCCGTCGGCGTGGCGGTGCTGTCCTGCCAAACCACCTGGTGCTTCTTCCAGTCAATCAGCATGAATGCCTTCTTGCCCTTCAGTGCCACTACTGGCTCGTCAGGGTAGGGGAACGTTGCCGCATAGAGGGCGGACACATGCCGGTTGTCGTCACCGCCGGTCCACTGGTTGATGTCGTCGAGGGTGAAGAGCGGCTTCTCTTTCCCTGTTTTCTTGTCAACGAGGAAGCAGTCCTCCACGTCGGTACGCACCAACTGGTCGCCCCACCACGTCAGCCACATGTTCTTGGGCTGCAGGTTACGGTAGTTGTTTCCGCCGAAGTTCAGGTCTTCCAGCGTGAATAGTTTGTCTTGCGCCATAGCGGGGAGCGATAGGATGAGCAGCAGAAACAGGGTTTTAATCTTCATCGTCGTCAAATCGTCTGTTGTTTTTTTTGCCGAAATCGCGGGGGGAGCGGCGGTCGTAGGGTTTGTGGGGCTTTCCTGGTTTTCCGGAATATCCGGAATGTTGCCCAAACTTTCCAGACTTTCCGGGCTTTCCGGAAAAACCGGACTTTCTGGCGTTTCCAGGCTTGCGTTCCTCCATGGTGTGGAACTTAAACGAGCGGATGTCGCCATCCTCGTTTTCCTCTTGCTCGCTCAGGCGTTTCTTAAACTCACGCTCCTTGCGGAAACGGTGCTTTTCAGCCATCTGGCGCTTCTCTTCGTCGGTCTTGACGATGCCGCCCTCAGAGCGGAAGTCGCTCATCCTGCCGTCGAACATCTGGTACTTGCGGAACTCGCACTCTAAGCTGCCGTTGTAGAGCGGAATCTTGATGCTGGGCTTCAGGCCAATCTGCTCGAAGCACTCCTCGCGGTAGGAGAGCACCCAGGCGTCGTTGCCCGTAAACTGGTGCTTCAGCCTCTCGCCAATCATCTTGTATGTGCCTAAGAGGTCGGGTGTCGATATGCGTTCGCCGTAGGGCGGGTTGGTCACCATGATGCTCTTCTCTTTAGGCTGCTGGAAGTCCTTGAAGTCCTGCTCGGCCACGCTGATGTATTTGGTCAGTCCTGCAGCCTTGGCGTTCAGGCGTGCCGTGTTGACCGCCTTGATATCGACATCGTAACCGTAGATGTGGTGGTGGAACTCCCGCTCCTTGGAGTCGTCGTTGTATATCTCGTCGAAGAGGTCGGCGTCGAAGTCGGGCCATTTCTCGAAGGCGAACTCCTTGCGGAAGAGTCCCGGGGCCATGTTGCGGGCAATGAGTGCCGCCTCGATGAGCAGCGTGCCGCTACCGCACATGGGGTCGATGAAGTCGCATTCGCCCTGCCATCCCGTCATCAGAATCATGCCGGCTGCCAGCACCTCGTTGAGCGGTGCCTCCACCGACTCCTGCCGGTAGCCACGGCGGTGCAGGCTCTCGCCGGTAGAGTCGAGACACAGCGTGCACTCGCTCTTCCCCGGTGCCACGTCGGCAATGTGGATGTGCAGCCGCATGTCGGGGCTGGTGACGCTGATGTTGGGCCGCTTGCCCGTCTTCTCGCGGAACTGGTCGACGATGGCATCCTTCACCTTGTAGGCCACGAACTTCGAGTGTCGGAACTCGTCGCTGAACACCACGGAGTCGACGGCGAAGGTCTTGTCCAGTGTCAGGTATTCCGACCAGTCGACGGCTTTGATGCCCTCGTAGACGTCGTCAGCCGACAATGCCTTGAAGCGTTTGATGGGTTTCAGAATGCGGATGGCAGTATGCAGTTGGAAATTAGCGCGATACATCATCTCTTTGTCTCCTGTGAACGACACCATGCGGCGTCCTGTCTGTACGTTCTCTGCGCCCAACTGCGCCAGTTCTTTCGCCAAAACGGGTTCCAGGCCCATAAAGGTCTTGGCGATCATTTCAAATTGTTGTGTCATGATGTAAAAGCGTAAATGTGGTGCAAAGATACAAATAATTCTTAATACACCGCTTATATTTCATATTTATTTCGTAACTTTGGATAAAATCGCAAACCTTTTGTAAATAAAGGCAGTTCCAAGGATTGAGAAAAATTAGGGTTACGAACTGGCAACGGTTCTCATTTCCTCATTCTGCCGCGATTTGCTTATCAAAGAACTCCCGACTCAGAGCCACCAGCCTGTTTCAATGGCTCTTTGTCGGGGGCAAAGGTAATACTTTTATTTGAAACCGCCAAATCTTATACATACAATTTACGGGGCTTACCGCCATATCGGTTCCTTTCGCCAGTCTCCCGTGAATCCGTATTTGTAATAAGGTATGCTTGTGTTGTTGTCAATCAAGGCAAGCAGTTTCTCCTTTATCTTGTTGTCAGGATACACGGCATTACAGAGATAGAGCATGGCAGAAATAACTCCGTATGGTTTCTTCTTCTGATTGTCTGTCAAAGGATTCTGCAACCATTTGTCACGATGCCCTTTGGGATTGGTCACTTGTTTGGCAAGGCTTCTGTTCCAGAGGCGTGAGTGGTGGGCAATGATATTGCGGAGCACTGAAATGGCCTCCAGCCAACTAGATAACTCCTTTGCTGAATACAGTCCGAAGTCGTTGGCGATGGCAGCACGTTCAGGTAACTGGCTCTTCAAGTTCTTATACATCTTCGAGAGTGTACCAAAGGTTGCGCTTTCGAGTATCATCCATGCATCAGGGTTATCACCATTCATTGACTCCCAATCCCAATTGGAGTGTTTTGCAATATATTCTTTGGCAAATGGCTCAGTGCTACGGTCAAATTCATATTTGAGGTCAAGCACAAAATCCTCATAATAGTCTGAACGTTCAAAGAGAGAAGCATCTAAGTACCAAAGTCCGCTATACTTTGCCTGTGAAAGATGGTTGATAATCTTAGCCCGTAGTGCCACCTCTATAATCTCGATGGCATCAAAGAGTATCAGCCGAAGAGTGCGGTCAAAGTTGTATCGGGCAATCACATTGTCAAACAAAGCACCTTCCTTAAAGTCGTGCTCTGTTTCCTCGTCTCGCATATCCGTCCAATAGTATTTCAAACGGAAGTAACTGATGTGTGCTAGACACAGCTTGGCTTCCTCTTCATTGTCAAACGCCATACCCCTTGAACGGAGTAGGCGGATTTGTTCATCTATCGTTCGTGGCTTCTGATTGCTCATTGTCGTCTATATAAAAAAGGTGACCCGCCAGCAGATCTACGGGATGCCGACGGGTTCTGTTATCGTTTGATTCGGACTGTCTTATCCGAGAATCTTCTTCATTTCGCCTGCAAAAATAATGTTTTTTCCTGAATTATGCAAGATTTCTATTAGTTTTTTGAAGAAATAATACCAAATATTGTAATTTTATTGTATTTTTGCAACGTGTTTCGAAAGAGACACAATATTTTATTTGCTCAATTCACCTTCTGAATCGCGACCTCGGAAAAGAGAATACGGGCAAAGAACTATATCCAATAGGAGTATGTACTCATAGAGTGCAGGCTTCTCCATAGGATATAGTGGCTGTCGCGAGCCAAGAAGGTGTATGGCGGGTCTGCACTTTCTTTGTGCTCCAAAGTTTGTGTAGAGTCATCGCCTCCAAAAGGATAGTACAAACTTAAAGCAATTGAGCGAATGAAAAAGAAAACGTTTTTAATGATTAATGTCCTAATGGCAGCGATTGCTGTTTTCGGGCAGACAAAGAAGCCGACAATCATGATTCTGCCGAGCGACAACTGGTGTACTCAACGGTATTTCATGACCACGTTTAACAATCAGGGAACGGACGTGAAAGTGCCCAACTATCAGCAGGCATTTCAGGAGGATACTGAATTGGGGCAAGTCATCAGCAAGGTTGGCGGTGTGCTAACCTCATTGGGGTACAGCCTGAAGGATGCCGAACAGGAAATCAAGAGTCTCAGTGTGAAACAGGCTGAGGACAACGTGACCACAAGCAAAAGCAGTGGAGCGCAACTGGTGGAGAGTCCACTAGATATTCTGAAACGTCGGATGAAGTCGGACATTGTGATTCAGATATGGTGGAAGTTGAACCGCGAGAGCGCAGGGCGCTCCGCATCGTTCACACTCGAAGCCTTCGATGCCTATACCAACAAGCGCATTGCCACTTCGGCAGGGACAACGAAAGCATCAAGTGATGCCATTCCTCTGTTATTAGAGAAAGCGGTAAAGGAGAATATCAAGCCGTTCGACAAACAGATGAGCGAATGGTTTGCCGACCAACAGAAGAACGGCCGCGAGATTTCGCTGACCGTCCGTTGTTGGGATAGTTGGGACAAAGACCTTGAAACAGAGTTCGGCGGTGAGGAACTGACCGACTGCATTCAGTCGTGGCTACAGAAAAACTGCGTTAATGGGGCCTTTAATCTAAGTGACGGTACAGAATCCTTTGCACAATTCGAACAAGTACGCATTCCGCTGCAATATGATAAGGGGCGTGCGATGGATGCCCGAGCATTCGCTACACAACTACGGAACTTCCTGCAAAAGGAGCCATACAATATCACATCAAAAGTCATTATTCGCGGTCTCGGCGAGGCTGTATTAGTATTAGGAGAGAAATAGGATGAAACGTACTACATTATTTATAATAACTGTATTTGCATACTTTGTATGTTATGCACAGACCATATCTATCAATGCACAAGTTGTTGACGAGAAACTACCTGAGGAAGCGGCACGAAATCTTGAAACCAAGTTGCAGAGCGCTCTGACAGCCAACGGCTATGCCGACAATGGCTACACTAAGCGTTTTGTGCTGACGGCCAAGGTTGACATCACGCAGAAAGACGTCACACCAACTACACCAGCCCGCATTTCCGAGAAGATGGACATTACACTGATGGTGGGCGATGTGGTGGAAAACAAACTTTACGCCTCAGTCACCCTGCAAGCCGCAGGTATTGGCACCAACGAGAACAAAACGTTTATCAGTGCATTCCGCAATATTAAGGGCGATAATCCGAAAATCCAGCAGATGCTCAATGAAGCCAAGGAGAAAATTATGGATTATTATACTTCACAATGCCCGGCTATCATTCAGAATGCCCAGAGCCTTGTAGACACTCAGGCATACGACGAGGCTATTTTTCTGCTGACCTCCATTCCTGATGTATGCAGGGATTGTTTTTTACAGTGCCAACAGCAAGCGGGAGTAGTCTATCAGCAGAAGATGGATTCAGAATCGACCATTCTATTAGAGAAGGCAAGAAACGCATGGGCGAAAAGCCAAAATGCCCAAGGAGCAAGCGAGGTGGCAGACATTATCAGCCAGATTTGTCCAAAGTTCACCAACTATGCCGAAGTGTCGGCATTGCGTCTGGCGGTAGAGCAGAAACTACAGGCCGATGCCAAGCGGGAGTGGGATTTCAAGATGAAACAATACGAAGACAACCAGCAGTTCAAACGTAGCATCGTAGATGTAGTCAAGGCTATCGGCGTTGCGTGGGCAAAAAACCAGCCAAAGGCGATATACAAAACCATTATCTACAGTTGGTGGTAAACAAGAACATAATATGATATAGAAAATGAAAGCAAAAGCATTACTAATCGCACTATTCATCTTGAACGTATTTCAAGTGAGTGCCCAGACTACAGACGAGATGACATTGGTGGTGTCTGCCGACGGCGCAACAAAGGAGGAGGCTACGAAGTCGGCACTGCGCAGTGCCATCGAACAGACTTACGGCACATTCGTGTCGGCTAACACTACCATTCTGAACGACGACTTAGTGAAAGACGAGGTTGTAACATTATCAAATGGCAACATCAAGGGCTTTAAGGAACTTTCGAGTGAGAATCTGCCAGACGGAAAAGCATTCGTTATGCTTCAGGCAACGGTCAGCATCCCCCAGCTCATCAGCTATGCCAAGAGTAAGGGTGCTGAAGCAGAATTTGCAGGTGCCTCTTTTGCCATGAATCTGAAAATGGAAGAACTGAACAAGATAAACGAGGAGAAGATAGTAGAAAATATGCTCAGTGTAATGGAGAAATTGTACATGACAGGATTTGACTATAAAATCAATGTCACAAATCCGAAAGCAAGCGGAGAGGCTACAGCAGAAATAGATGCTGTTGCCAATGGAAATGCCATCAAAGCCAGTGAACTTTTTTACAGCACATTAGAAAGTATCACGCTCAGCAAAGAGAAAATCAAGGAGTATCAAGAGTTAGGAAAAGAAGTATATGGAATAGGTTTTTATCCTGTCGCATCAAGTATTGTTGATCGTGGCTATCGTTCGAATAAGTATAAGCGGACAGAGGAATATACATTCCGTTCAAAGAAAACACTGGAACTGCTTAGCGAATTTTTCAACTTTACCTACCCCAAAGCAATATTGAATGTTTGTATAACCACTGATACAGAGGCATCACGAATACAATTAGTTTCTTCATTTAGTCGGGTTACATCATCTTCTGGCTTTGGAGAAAGAAACAAATTAAGATATGGTGCCGATATAAACGATAAAAGGATATTTTACCAATATATTCCTGCCTATGAGAGTTTCCTGACTAAAGATGCGAATGCAGGTATGACCAACTACACCCGTTACTACGTTGCCAAAGACCGTATTCTGAATTACATTCAGTCGGTAGAGGACATTGAAAGCTTTTGTTTCTTTTCTTTCTGCGAAGACACTGCTGCTTATGATGTAACCGACAAGGCTTACGTTGCTGGTTATCCTAAGCATAAGTTGGGAACTCCCCAGCATCGTATCTTGATGACTCTAATGATTCCGCAAGACGATTTGATGAAGATTTCCAAATTCACTATCACTCGCAATCATGAATAAAATTAGTAAAGACGGTTTTCTCAAAAGACTACAAAGCGTTCATTCTGCAACAAGCGTAACGGGAGTGAGGTACTCGTCCATACAAATAAAGGGGAATGAATGCTGTGGGATTCGTGAGAATACAGGGAAGTCATTTGAGATAAACATTGACAAACTCTATTCTGCTTACTCAGAACTGGAGCAGATAAACACTGTTACGCTCAAGAATTATGTAGACAGGGTGCAGTCACCATCATTAGCAATCCTTTTGAAAGCAAAACTGGTATGAGATTATCTGTTATATCCCTATTCCTGCTAATAACTTTGGGCGGACATGCCCAAAGTTACAACAGCGACCGTGTGGCTTTTACGAATTTCTTGATTCGTATGTACAATAATGCACCGTTTGAGGGCGTCCGAGCTGTAGATGACTACTATGACGCCTACCTCATTTCGGTGCTGGCACTCGACAAGGAGAGGTACAAGACGGAGGCTGCGCTGAACCGTGTGGCATCCGTCAAGGCTATGGCACAGGCTTCGCGTTTCTTCAATGGCTCGAACATCACACAAGACATGATTATCCGCACGTCGGAGAAATCGGACGGTACGAGCGACACAGAAATTATTGAGAACATTCGTGAAAACTCCGTAGGTTACGTAAGGGCTTTGGAGCAGTTGACCAATTTTATTAGAAAGGACGGACTGCAAGTATTCATTTTTATTACTCCTTTAATTTCTAAGAATGACAGATAGAAAATGAGGTGTGTTCAAACTGACACACCTCATTTTCTTATACCCTAAGGCTTCTTCGTTGCTCTTGACCTATTCCAAACTGTTCTTTAAACCATTGGGCAATGGGTGTGTTGTTTATGTGCAGGAAGAGAAAACGTTTCTCATCCACTATCACTTGTGCCGTGACGTTATTGGCAAGTGCATTGCGCCTGTACTCATTGGAGTGCAGCCACCCGCTATAATTGACGGTCTGCCCATGCAGCAGTTTGTCGGTCTGGTCTGCGTTGAAGCCACACTCCAGACATTCACGCTCCATGTTGAGGAAACGCTTGAAACTTGGAAACCATCTATGAGCCTTGTCTAAGAGACGCTTCAAGTTGCTGACCTCCTGCTGATGCTGCTCATTGGTGCGGTTGAGTTCCCTTGTGTGGTTGTCCCTCATCTTCTGCATGTCAGTGTGGAGTCTTTCGATGCGATCGTTTAACTCATCCACTTCCCTGTGCAGTTGGGCATTCTCTTTCTCCAGTCGGTTCACCTTGTTGCCGCCAAGAAGAGAGTTCACTCCGTTGAGTACGCTGGTGGCAGTCTTCGTGGCAGAGTTCTTCAGTTCCTCTGTCTTGGCCTCTGCCTTGATACGGGCAAGGTCTTTCTTTGCCTGTTCTGCCTCGGCTATCACCCATCTTGCCTTTTCCTGTTCTTTCAGCAGTTGGGTGATGTTTGCCTGTAAGTCCTCGCCCTGCGCAATGAGGCTGCGGTAATATTCATGCGTTGATATGTGCTGTGCCTCTGAGCCTTTAATGCCACGCTGTAGTCCGTATGCCGCCATCTGCTCAGCGTATGTGTCTTGATAGCATATCAGGTTGGTACGGCTCATCACCTCGTCAGCACATAGACGGGGTGCAGGGGCTTTCGTCCTGTATCTCTTCTTGACTGCCTGTTCCTTCTTCTGCTTCTTGCGCTCCGTCTGTACGATGGGGACGATGGTGGCATGGATATGTGGTGTTTCCTCGTCCATGTGCAATACGGCTGATACCACATTGTCCGCTCCGTAGGTCTTGCGGAGCCAGTCAATGTTGTCTTGGCACCATTCATCCAGTCTGCCCGTCTGCTCTATTTGCTCCATGTCTGCATGGGTGCCAGTGAGCACGATGCGGATAGCCTGTACCTGATTCTTGCCTATCTTGCGTTTAAGCCCTGCCGTGTCAAGGCGGTGCTGGATGGCTGCTGTCCTGTTACGGACACCATCTGGGAACTGGATTAGTTCACGGTTGAGGTGTGTCCGACTTGGGTCAGCGTTCTTCGGCTCTATGGTTCTCTCGATGTGGGCAGACATGCCGCAGTCCGCTCCCTTTGCTTTCTCTAAGTGTAATACTGCGTATCCCATTTGCTTGTTTTGATTGTTTGTTTGACATTCCGTTTCGTTGGTCTCTCGTTCTTGTCTGTGTTCGGCTCTTGCCGACGGTCTTGGCAGGGAGTCCAGAGGGGTGCAACACCTCGGCCTATTGGGGATTTTTAGCACAAACTTGTTTGTGCGGCTCGAAAAATCCCCTAATAGGCTACGGTATTTTCCGTCTCTTGAAAATATCCGTACCTGCGCCAGCATCAGCCCTGTCGTGCATTGCCGTTCCCTGTGCTTCGTCCTCTGTGAGACGATGTTTCTTCTTTTTGACTATAGGGAAGTTGCAATGGACGGATGGACTAAAGGAGGGATAGACGTTGTGTATTGGAGCGTACCATCGTTCCAACACACTATCTATCCTCCTAAAAGTCCGTCCTTATATTTCCTGCCGCTATTGTTGCTAATTCCCTTTTCCTGTTGTTGCTGTCAGAATCACCTCAAACGGTTTGTGGTTACGGGTGATACGTTCCATCAGTTCCCTGCGGACAGCCCTTGCCTGATAGGAGTTCAGCTGGAAGGCAAGCAGCAGAACGACCTCCATGTTATATACTGTGACATACAAGTTATCTCTCTTCTTGATGGTTCGCTCTGCCTCGTATGGCTTTACCAACTCCTCTTTGTAGAGGGCTTTGATGGCGTTTCTCAACTTGGGGATGAACACTCCGAACAAGTCCACTATCTCGGACTCGCTCATCCAAATCTCCCCACTCGGTATAGTCAGTTCAGTGTACCCGCTATACTCACTCCACTTGATGATGTTTCTTTCTTCCATGCGTCTATGCTCTTTTGATGTTACTGAATGACTGGTTTAACTTGTTACCCAACATGGTTAGGTCATTGTCTAACTTCTGCGTGGTGATGCGAGCATATATCTGGGTCGTGACGATGTTAGTGTGCCCTAATACTCGGCTTACGCTCTCTATGGGCATGCCATTGGTTAAAGCCATGGTGGCGAATCCATGCCTTGCGCAGTGTGCGGAAATTGGCTTGTCAATGCCGCACTCTTTCATTACTGGCTTCAATTTCTTGCATACGCTCCAGTAGTTCACCTCACCAAACACCGACTTGGGATTTTCTTTTGGATACTTACGGTAGCGGTCGATAATCTGCAAGGGCACTGCCAGCAGTTTCACTTGATAAGGTACACCCGTCTTATGACGCTTGCCGACAATCCATTTCTCACCGTTCACCTCCACGATGTTGTCCGTAGTCAGTTCCTTCAAGTCCACAAACGACAGGGCGGTGAAGTTCATGAAAACGAAGAGGTCACGGACGAATGCGAGGTTAGAATCCTCAAACTCATGTGCCATTACCTCCTTCAGTTCTTCCTCTGTCAGAAAGGTACGCTCCTTGCACTTGGGACTGATATGGAACTGCGCAAACACGTTGCGCTGTATCTTGCCGTTGTCATGGGCACGGCCTATTACTCCTTTCAGGTGCATGCACGTCAGCCAGATGGTGGAACTTGCCAGACCTCGGTCATTGCTGAGATAGACGGCAAACTCCTTGATGAAGTCGGGTGTCAGTTCCTGCATGGATATATCAGTTCGACGGAAATTCATCTGAAGAAAGTCCGCTACGTAGTTTCTCGACCTTACTTGTAGTTTGTATGTTCCCAAAGCCCTGTCCTTGCCTACACGTCTTTTCAGGTTGGCAATGTCCTTGTCGAAAGCACCCAGCAGGGTCTCATATTCGCTGCCGAAGCCCTGATAGGCATTGCGCACCATCTCTGCCGTGACGAATGCCTCACGGTCTGACAGGTGCTGGTAGTGCTTGATGATCTGTGCCTTGATGTTGTCAAGGTC
>JAFTGB010000071.1 GCA_017458125.1 Prevotella sp. | reverse complement strand
TAATATATAATATTATAAAAGTCAATTTCCCCCTATTTCCGTATTTGGAAGATGCTTAATGGGACGATGGGACGATGGGACATTGGGACGTTTTTCGGTGTCCATCCATACGGAAAAGGTTGACTACTTTGGTGGAATCCGTAATTTCGCGCCCTCAAATCCGTAATTTCCGACCTCATGTATTACGTTTCGTCGCTGGCGGCCAGGGCGGGCGCCATCCACCGATGACAAATGACAGATGACAGTTTTCTGAAATCCGTTGCAAGGTTATAGTTATTATTATATATATTGTAATATATATAATAATAATCTCTATACTCTCAATTCTAAAGAACTGTCATCTGTCATAACTGTCATAACTGTCATGAGTGCATGTAGTGCATGAGATAACACGATTGAATAGTTCTTTATTAAATAATGTGTAAAATTGTGGTTGATTGTAAATAATCTCAGAAAATATTTGTACCTTTGCCTCAAATATGATTGAATTGAATGACAGAGTTTAGTTATAATATAGATGAATGGCTCATGCCGGACATCAAGGAAGAGGCTGTGGTGCTCGATTTGTTTGCGGGCTGTGGCGGTCTATCCTTGGGTTTCGAAGCGGCAGGTTTCCGTACCATTGGTTATGAAATGGTGGACGCAGCCGTTGACACCTACAACAAGAATCTGAAAGGCACATGCTATAACCAGTTCTTGGAAGTAGGCTTCGACTATCCTGAGTCAGATAAAATAGACATTATCATTGGTGGGCCTCCCTGCCAACCATTCAGCCGTTTTGGCAATCAAAAGGGTATTGAGGATGCTCGCGATGGATTCCCTGTTTTTATTGATGCCGTGAAGCGTATCAAACCTCGCGTGTTCATGTTTGAAAATGTGGCAAATATCCTTGGGCGTCATAAGTGGTATCTTGAGTTGGTTGTAGCAGAACTTCGCAAGTTGGGCTATGTTGTAAATTATAGGATTGTGAATGCCGTCGATTATGGTGTACCTCAGAACCGTGAACGCCTTATCTGTGTCGGGCATAGATCTTCATTCCGATTCCCCAGAAAAGAGCAGAAAAAGGTAACGGTGGAGGAAGCAATCGGCGACTTGATGACTAAGTATGATGATAATAGTAAGTTTCTGACGCCTGAACAAGAACGCTATATTGCCGTATATGAGGAAAAGTCGCATTGCATCAATCCTCGTGACCTACATCCAGATAAACCTGCCCGCACTATTACATGCCGTAACTTGGCAGGAGCTACCAGCGACATGCAACGTGTGAAGTTGCCTGATGGGCGTCGCCGTCGCATTGAGGTGAGAGAGGCTGCACGCCTACAGAGTTTCCCTGATTGGTTTGAGTTCTGCGGTACAGAGACACGTCAATTCTACCAGATAGGAAACGCCGTACCCCCACTGTTGGCTTATAAACTGGCATTGGCATTGAAAGAGACTTATCATACGACTCCGAAACAAGAAGCAGAAATCAGAGAGATTAATGTGTTTCAAGAACAAACTTTATTTGATACTGTATGCGTATAAAATTCACAGACGGGAAAAATGAGCATGTTCAGAAATTATATTTAGATATGCTTGACATATTAGTGGCAGTTGGAATACCCGTAGAAGGACTTGCTTCTGACCGTGGACGAGAAAAAATGGCTGGCGCATGCCTGGCAGCGGGTCAAATTGTAGAAAGCTTCAAGGAGGCTAAGTCGGTAATGAATGGTTATTTTCCTACGACTCGCGAAATTATCAAGTTTGAGAACAGTCACTATGGTGAGCACATCTCGTCAGGTTCTTATGATGACATACGTCGTAAAGATTTGAAGCCACTTATTGACGAAGGCTTGGTAGTGAATTCGTCGGTATTAGACCAGGCAGCCACCAACAATCCCAAACGTGGCTATACGCTAAGCGCACCTTTTGCGAATCTTATAAAAGTGTATGGCACTAGCAAATGGGAGAAGCAACTTGCCTATTTCATTGATGTTCATCAGAAGGCCAAAGAGGAACTTGCACGTAAACGGGCTATGGAACGCATTCCTGTGACTTTGCCATCAGGAGTGACATTAGAATTGTCAACTGGCGAACATAATCTGTTGCAAAAGAAAATAGTTGAGGAATTCCTGTCTTTGTTTGGTATGGGGGCTGAGGTTCTTTATATTGGAGATTCTACGGATAAGTATCTTCATCGTGACACCGAGGCTTTGCAGCAACTTCATATTACTCTGGAGCATGGAACGCTACCAGATATTGTAGCCTATAGTCGTGAAAAGAATCTGTTGTTTCTTATTGAAGCCTATCATTCTTCTAACCCTATGAACGGTGAGCGTGTCAGTACGCTGAAACAACTTGTAGTTGATAGTGGCGCAAATGTTGTGTTTGTTACCGCATTCCTGAATAAACTGGAAGGACTAAAGCACTTGAAAGAAATTGCTTGGGAAACTGAAGTCTGGTTTGCTAATGAACCAGAACACATGATTCATTTAAATGGCTGTAAGTTCCTTAAAGTATACAACTCGGAAGAGTCATAATGCTAGCTAACAAGTAAGTTGCGCGTAATTCTTCATTTGGCTTAGCGAAATTACTAAAAATAGTTTGAAATATCATCTTTTCTCCCATACCTGCAAAAAGGTGTGGGATTTTTCGTATCTTTGCACATCAAAAATTTAATTCAAAAGAACAGTACGATTATATGGATACAGACAACATACAGTTAACTACAGAACAAGCAAGTTGCTTTGCCCAGCCTGCAGAGGTTCCCTATTGGATTTTTGTAATAGAAAACCGGATAGGCCCCTGGATAAAAGACAAAGGCAACAAAGCATTGTGGGATATTGTATTGTTTGCAAGCCAACGCGAAGGAATCGTCAAGAAGCCATTAAGCCGATTAAAGTTTGCGGAGTTGTTGGTTGCTTTATGCCCTAAAGCCTTAGAGGCCAGCGATACTGCTTCAAGTATCAAAGCAAGTATGGAGAAAAGTGCATTTACAAAAAAACAAATGAATGATTTTGACCTTTTGCCCGATACACACGCTTTGAGGTTGTTGGTATCTGAAATAGAGGATTTATTTTTCTCTGAGGATGGTTATGAGACCCCTACGGAGCCAGAGTTCACCCTAAAGAATAGGTTGGAAGATTATTTGAAGGACACCGTAGACGAACAAACGGAGAAGATGCCTTGTTCGGTAATAGTTGAGCATCCAGTCTATGGCAATATAACGCCAACACTATCTATTGAGACTTTCCAAACTACAAAGTTCAAGGAGGCCAAGACTCCCTCGCATATTGTAGCATACGAATGTTTTGACGGGATTGTGGACCGTGATAAGATTTATTCCTTGATAGGCCAGTACAACAGAATGCAAGGCGTTAAGTTGTGGGTAGTCTCAACCAGTGGATTCAAAAATGATGTTGTCTGTGTGGCGAGGGATAATTTCATTGGGTTAATGCGTATAGATCTTAGCACTGGCGTAAACGCAGATTCTTTTATATTACCACGTTCTGTTGAAGACCATGTTAGGCAGCAGCAGGGTGTTGAAACGATGATGGGAAAGAGATACATGGAGTATCCTTTGCTGTCATGGAGAGATAATATGGTGACATCATCTATGGCAGAGATATTAGCCGCTGACGGTGTTAGGATAAAAGAAGGCTTATTGCTTAAGTCACCTATTATGTCTAATGAAGAGATAGAAGAATTGGCTGATGAACTAACGGATTCTCTTCCCAGTTGGGACTTGCTACCAGTAAATCTGGAACGCATAATAAGTTCTTGCGAACTGTCATGGCAATGGGGAGATTTGCCAGCAGAGCAACTTGGAATCATTGCACTAAACAAAGATTTAGTGACGATTAACTATTCACTTCGGTATGACGAACACCGAAAGCGCTTTACCTTAGCCCACGAGTTAGGACATCATCTTCTGCATAAGGATTTGCTTGAAAGTAACAAACTGACATCATTTGGCGAAACAATGTCGACATTAGCCAATACAACACCAGTATCAGGCGACGAACTCAGTTGGTTGGAACACCATGCAAATCACTTTGCTGCTTGTATTCTTATGCCTCGAAAGATTGTTATAGAGCAGTATAAGAAATACTTCGATTTCTATCTTACTGCTACCTATGGCGATCGCTTGGCTCCCTTATATTGGGATGAAAACAATCACTATGCCATGCAGAATTGCTTAAGGGTACTTGGCCCACTCAGTAGAAGATTTGGTGTCTCTGTTGAAGCAATGAAGTGGAGGCTAAAGAGCCTTGAATGGCTTCGAATTGGCAAGAGCACACCATATAGCGAATCACGTCGTCGCCGTTATTTTTAATCTATTTCATGGCTTTTTCTGCCATAATCTTCCTATATTTCTTTCTGAATTAAAAACAGAATAGCAAAGCTTATTCTGAATCGTTTTAGGCACTTTGTCATCTTGACGAAGTGCCCTATCTTTGCATCGTGAACAAGAAGCCACGGGCTCTATAAACCCCGTTCGGATGAGTTCCAAGAAGCAACAAAAGTATTAACAAAAAAGGAAAGAAAAAAAATGCAAGCAAACATCATGAAAGTGAAGAGCTGCAGTGAGCAGTTCTACGTGAAGAGTGAGAAGGCCGACAACGGTCAGATGGCCAAGCGAAACCTGGTGCTTCAGGAGATTGGCGGCAAGTATGAAAACTCTTATCTTGTGGCGGTCCTCGGCAACCTTGCCGGATGCCAGTTCTACGAAGGCGATGTGGTCATCACGACCCTTCGGTTCTCTACCCGCGAGTACAATGGTGAAGTTTTTCAAGACATCGTAGCCACGGACATTATTAAAATAAACAGATAAGTTAAACTTTGGGTTGAAGTGAGGAGGATGTTCCCGGGTAAATGCGCAAAGATTCCAACCTTCTTCTCGCAAACAACCTTTTCGATAAGCCAAATGACCAAAGTCAAACTTGTTTGAACTTTGGCATGGCGAGAAAAGGTCGATTAAAGTCAACTCAAAACATGGAAACAGTAAACAACAGTTACAAGCAGCAGATTCTGCACGACGTCCAGATGGACACGCAGACAACATTCATGAACAACGGCGACATCAACATCTACCCATGCTCATGGGAGGGGGACAAGGCTCCCGTAACTGCCGATGGCAAGCCGATAGTACGCTACCGCGCCGGGGTGACAGTGGTGGACGAGGGCCGCACGGTGGTGAAGCGGTTCCGCGACGGACTGAACGGTCCTAAGTATGAGACGCTTTTCCAGACTGCCCATGCTGATGTGAAGCGTACTCGCGAGATGAACCACGGACAGCGTGGCTGCCTGAAGGTGGAGTTCAGATTCCCCCGCCGCTACCCTCTCTCGTTGATGAAGAGCCTCTTCTATCAGGAGTCGGAGGAGATCATGGCCTATTTTAACTCAAGAAAGGAGGAAACAGTATGGTAAATCGACTGATAGCACTGAACACCAAGCATTTCTCTGACAAACAGAAGAATAATCGGGGGTATGCAGAGACCCAAACTGGGGAGCAGCTTGACGAGCTGCTCCGCCAGGAGTGGCTCCGCCGCGATGTCGCAGACATCCGTGCCGGTAAGGAAGAGAAGAAAGACTGGCTGCCATTCATCTGCCCTCACTACACGACTTTCAAGGACAACCATCGGTCGCAGGACAGCATTATCCCCGAGGCTTTCACCTTTATGACATGTGTGGATATCGACAATCCCAAACTGGTGCGTCAGGCCTTCGAGAAAGCCTTGGAGGTGAACAAGGACGAGATGTCGGAGTGGTACGATATGGTGCTGCGTGAGGCTTATTCGGCTCGTGGCAAAGGCCACATCTATATCCGCATTCCTAAAGGTATGACCATCGAAGAAGCACAGCGTGCTTTCTGCGAGGAGTTAGGATTCGATGCCAACGAGTTGCTTGATGCATCATGCTTCACACCCGAAAGGTATATCTATGTAACGGGTATCGACCAAGAAACATTCCGCTCAGAGCATTGGCTGGAGCCCATTGAGGGCGAAGAGTTGGAGGAGCGCCGAGAGGCCTATCTGCAAAGAGGGCTTGATGTAGATGGAAGGCCTTTGGTTAAGCCTGAAGCCAACGCTACCCCTACTGTTGCCGTAAGCATTTCAGAAGACATCGTTGAGGCTGATGCGCGCACCTTATATATCTTTGATGCTTGCATGAAGGAGGCTGAGTTGACTGCCGATGTGCTCATCGTGGAAGGTCATAGACATGAGGCTCTGAAAAGCATCCTCTCTGTAGGGGCTACCCAGTTGTTGAAGAAGTCGGAGTTGATGGGTGTGTTGCAGGTACGTATGGCGCAGAACTGGCAGGACAAGAATATTCAGACGCTGGTGGACGACTTCTACTCGAAGTACTACGACCCTAGTCAGAAGATGTCACAGTTCCAGCGCAAAGTTTTGGCCAAAAGCCTGAAGATGATAAAAGCAGAGCCAGCAGACAATCAAGTGGCAACAAATGGTCATTCAACATCTATGACCACTGAGCCTGCCTTGCCACCAGAGATGCCGAAGAAACTGCCGAAAGTGGTACAGCTGCTAGTTTCAAGAACCCCCGATGTCTATAAGCCTGCTGTGGCTCATGCCATCTTTCCCTCGCTGGGTGCCCATCTGTGGAAGGTGCGCTTCCCGTATATCGACAATGTGATGCACGAGGCCACGTTCATGAACGTGCTGATGGCTGGAACGGGAGCCGGTAAGGATTGTATCTCGCAACCCATCAACCACATCATGGCTGATATCCGCAAGCGTGATGCTGAGAACCTGAAACGAGAGGCCGACTGGAAGAAGGAGGTGAACTCTAAGGGCTCTAATAAAGACAAACGCCAGCGCCCTGAAGGTCTTGTTATCCAAGAGGTAGACCCCGACATGACCAACCCCGCCTTCGTGATGCGCATGGCCGAGGCCGACGAGCATTTCCTCTATACGAAGATGAACGAGATCGACCAGTTTGATGCCCTTCGCGGTTCGGCCCGCGGCTCGCAGCAGTTTCAGATTATGTGTCTGGCATTCGACCCCGACAACCGTTACGGTCAGACGCGTGTAGGTACGCAATCGGTCACGGAAAAAGTGTGCATCCGATTCAATTGGAATGCAGCAACGACCATCCAAAAAGGGCAGCGCTATTTCGCACGGGTTTTGACCGATGGCCCTATCAGTCGTATCAACTTCTGCACCATCCCGGAGCGCGAAATCGGAGCCGACATGCCCGTGTATGGCACTTACGATGCCGCCTTCGACGAAGAGCTTCGCCCATTCATCGACCGCCTCTGCCGGGCATCGGGCGTGATAGACTGTCAGCAGGCATTCCGTCTGGCAAAGAAGTTGAAGGATGAGTGCGCCGAGTTTGCCCGGCTGTCGCAGTCGAGAGTCTATGAGAATCTCTCGTTCCGAGCCAACGTGATAGCTTATCTGAAGGCTTGTGTGCTCTACATCTGCAACGACTACAAATGGTCGAAGGAGATTGAAGAATTTGTCCGTTGGAGCCTGCTATATGACATGCATTGTAAAATGACATTCTTTGGCGAGGCTATCGAGAATGCTAACCGTAGTGCCGACGAGCAGACAGGCCGTCGTGGTCCTCGCAACCTGCTAAAACTGCTGCCCGACGAGTTTACAGTACATGATGCAGACCTTATCCGACAGGCCAATGGCATGGACACTCGCGGTACCCGAAACATGCTCTCGCAGTGGGTACATCGCGGCTACCTCTTACAGATGACAGATGACAGTTTTTCGAAAATCAAAAAACAGAAATAACATGGAACTGATATTAGAACGTATAGCAAAACGCAAGACCTACACGATAGGTCATCTTTACATCCGGGAACAGATTGCCGACGAGTATTCATCCGGCATTGAGGACAAGTATTTCTGCGACACCCTCGAACCCACATGGCGCGACTATGCCAACGGTGCCTACAAGGTGAAAGGCCGCTCGGCCATCCCCGAAGGTCGTTACGCAGTGGTTATCACATACTCACCGAAGTTCAAGCAATGGCTTCCCATCCTGCTGGGCGACGCAGAGTTCAACCGCAAGTGGCAGGGCATCCGCATCCATGCAGGCAACACTGTCAAGGATACTGAGGGTTGCATCCTCGTAGGCAAGAACAAACTTGTAGGTCAGCTGGTTGACAGCCGCACCTGTGTCCGCAGTCTGAAACAGAAGATAGTCGAAGCCAAAGACAACGGCGAGGCCGTATGGCTGACTGTCCGATAAACAGCTCTCAACAATCCGCCCCGGCCTGTATGAGGTCGGGGCGGTGTCGTGTATAGGGGGAAGGGGACTGAATCAGTCTTCGTCCTTCATTTCTTCCTCGTGCTGCTTGATGAGTGCCTGCTGGATGTCGTTCGGCACAAGCTCGTAGCTGGAGAACGATGTGGTGAACGATGCACGGCCGCCGGTGAGCGAGCTCAGAGCGATAGAGTAGCTGGCCAGCTCCTTCAAAGGAATCTTGGCGCTGAGCTTCTGATAGCCAGCCTCGCTGTCCATGCCCATGATGATGGCGCGGCGACCCTGCAGGTCGGACATGACGTCACCCATGTAGTCGGCGGGAACGAGCACCTCGAGGTCGTAGATAGGCTCCAGCACCTTAGGACCGGCTTCCTTGAAGGCGGCACTGAAGGCGTTGCGGGCTGCCAGCATGAACGACAGCTCGTTGGAGTCAACGGGGTGCATCTTGCCGTCGTAGACAATGACACGCACGTCGCGGGCATAAGAGCCAGTGAGCGGGCCCTGCTCCATACGCTCCATGACACCCTTCAGAATAGCGGGCATGAAACGCATATCGATGGCACCGCCGACGACCGAGTTGATGAAGACGAGCTTGCCGCCCCACTCCAGGTCTTTCTCTTCCTTCGACTTGATGTTCATCTTGAACTCCTGACCGTTGATGGTGAACGACGTCGGATCGGGCATGCCGTCGGTGTAGGGCTCGACAATCAGGTGTACCTCACCGAACTGACCGGCACCACCCGACTGCTTCTTATGACGATAGTCGGCACGGGCCATCTTGGTGATGGTCTCACGATAAGGAATCTTGGGCTCCTCGTAGTTAATCTGAATCTTCTCGTTGTTCTCCATGCGCCACTTCAAGGTACGCAGGTGGAACTCACCCTGTCCGTGAACGATGATCTGACGGAGTTCCTTAGACTGCTCAACCACCCATGTAGGATCTTCCTGGCGCATCTTCTGCAGGGCTGCCATCATCTTCTCGGTCTCGGCCTCGTTGACGGCCTTGATAGCACGAGAGAACTTAGAGTTAGGATATTTGATGAAGTCGAACTTGTTGTCGACATCCTTGGCGTTCAGTGTATTGCCTGTCTTGACATCCTTCAGCTTCACGGTGCAGCCGATGTCACCAGCCCTCAGCTCGTCAACCTGGATACGGTTGGCACCAGCGCAGGCATAGAGCGTACCCATGCGCTCCTTGGAGCCACGGTCGGCATTGGTCAGGTCGTCACCACTCTTCACGACACCACTCATCACCTTGAAGTACTGTACCTCACCGATGTGGGGTTCAACACCTGTCTTGAAGAAGTAGAGCGATGTGGGAGCACTGGCATCGGCAGGAACCTCCTTGCCGGCAGCATTCTTGATGACGGGCATCTCGCTGACGAACGGTACGACGTTGCCGAGGAACTCCATCAGACGGCGAACACCCATATCACGACCGGCACAAACGCAGAATACGGGGAAGATACTGCGGGTAACAAGACCCTTGCGGATACCCTCGCGCATCTCGTCTTCAGTCAGGTCTTCGCTCTCGAAGAACTTCTCCATCAGCGTGTCGTCACCGGCAGCGGCAGCCTCAACGAGAGCAGCCTTCCACTCCTTAGCCTTTTCTATCTGGTCAGCGGGAATGTCCTCAATAATGGGTGCTCCTCCTTCAGGCTTCCATGAGTATTTCTTCATCAGCAGCACGTCGATGACGCTGTTGAAGCCGTTGCCTGTTGCGATAGGATATTGCACGGGAACGCAGTTGTTGCCGTACACTTCCTTCAGCTGACTCAGTATCTGGTCATAGTCACAGTTGTCGCGATCAAGCTGGTTAACGAGGAAGATAACGGGCTTCTTCAGCTTCTCAGTATTGCGGAAAGCATTCATCGTGCCTACCTCGGGGCCATACTGACCATTGACGAGCAGCACAGCCTGGTCGGTGACATTGAGGGCGGTGATGGCACCACCTACGAAGTCATCACTACCCGGGCAGTCGATGATGTTGAGCTTCTTGTTGTTCCACTCTACATGAAAAACAGTAGAGAACACCGAATAGCCATACTCCTGCTCGACAGGGAAGTAGTCGCTCATGGTGTTCTTACCCTCTACGGTGCCGCGGCGCTTGATGATGCCAGCCTCGTAAACCATTGCTTCGGCAAGAGTAGTCTTGCCGCTACCCGCACTGCCAAGCAGTGCAATGTTCTTAATCTCGTTTGTCTGATAAGTTTTCATTACGTTATTGTTTTAGGTTTATATAATGGTCTCTTTTTGCCCTGCATTGTGCAAAGCGACCGTAAAAGTAGGCAATTTCATGGAAAAAACCAACGATTTATTTCAAATATTAAATTTTATTAGTATTTTTGCAAGAGACAAAAAACAACGACTATGCTAAAAAGACGCTACCTTGCATGCATTCTCTTAGCCTTCACCGCTGTTGCAGTCATCAGCGCACAGGGCTATTCGTTCCAGAACACCAAGCTACGTGACGACCAGCGTGTAGAACAGCTGCTACGCCAGTTGACACTCGACGAGAAGCTGTCGCTGCTGTCTACCAACCTCGGCGTGCCTCGTCTGGGCATCCCGTCATACGGCAGTTACGAGGGATTGCACGGTCTGGCTCTTGGCGGTCCTGCCATGAATAACGGCAAGAAAACCGTCGACGGAAAAGAGGTGGCCAACGACCTGCCCACAACCATGTTTCCGCAAGCCTATGGACTGGGCTGCACATGGGACCGCGAGGCCGTACGTCAGGTTGGCAGCCAGATGGCTGACGAGGTGCGTTACTACATCCACCGCGCCAATGCCCGCCGTAAAGGACTGGTGCTCTATGCCCCCAATGCCGACCTGGCCCGTGACCCGCGGTGGGGGCGCACTGAGGAGAGCTATGGCGAAGACCCCTTCCTGACCGCCCAACTGACTGTGGCCATGGTGCGTGGCGTGCAAGGCAACCACCCTCGCTACTGGAAGGCGGCAGCACTGATGAAGCACTTCCTTGCCAACAGTAATGAGGACGGACGCGACTCCACATCGAGCAACTTCGATGAACGACTTTTCCGCGAATACTATAGCTATCCTTTCTATAAAGGTATCACCGAGGGAGGCAGCCGCGCTTTCATGGCAGCTTACAACGCGTGGAACGGAACGCCCATGTGCATCAACCCCTGTCTGGAACAGGTGGCACGACGTGAGTGGGGCAACAACGGCATCATCTGCACTGACGGCGGCGGACTGCGCTTGCTGGTGGAAGCTCACAAAGCCTTCCCTACCCTGGCCGAAGGCTCGGCTGCCGTCATCAAAGCCACCACGGGCATGTTTCTCGACCAGTATCTGCCCCATGTGCAGGAGGCGCTGAAGAAAGGCCTGATTACCGAGGCCGACATTGACCGCGCCATCCGCGGCAACCTTTTCGTCATGCTGCGATTAGGACTCTTAGACGGAGAAAGAACGCTGAACCCTTATGCCACCATGGGCACCGACTCCACCCAGCAACCCTTTGCCAAGGAGGCGGCGAGACAACTGGCACGCGACGTCACCTGCAAATCCATCGTTCTGCTGAAGAACGAGGGCTTGCTACCCCTGCGGCTGCATGCCGTCAAGCAGATAGCCGTCGTCGGCCCCTATGCCGACAACATCATACAAGACTGGTACAGCGGCACGCCACCCTATCAGGTGACTATACTCAACGCACTGCGTGAGGCCGGTAAGGAGTTAGGCTTCGAAGTCACTTATGCTCCCGACAACCAGATGGGACGCGCCGAAGCCATGGCCCACGAAGCCGACATCGTCATCTACTGCACTGGCAACCACCCTTTCGGCACACGTCCTGACTGGAAGTTCTGCCCTGTACCCAGCGATGGGCGCGAGGCCAACGACCGCCACTCGCTGCTACTACCTGACGAGGATGTACTGCGCCGGCTGAAAGCCGCCAACCCCAACACAGTGCTTGTGTTGGTAAGCAGTTTCCCGTATGCCATCAACTGGAGCGACAGCCATCTGCCCGCCATCCTGCATGTCACCCACTGTAGTCAGGAACAGGGGCATGCCGTGGCCGACGTGTTGTTAGGACGCTACAACCCGGCAGGCCGTACTACCCAGACCTGGGTGCGCGACATCTGTGAGCTGCCGCCTATGATGGACTACGACATCCACCACGGTCGTACCTATATGTACTATCGGGGCAACCCACTCTACCCCTTCGGCTACGGACTGAGCTACAGCCGCTTTGAGTACGGACAGGCCAGAGTGACCAAACAAGACAAGAAGCACGTCACCATAGCCGTGCCCGTAACCAACTGCGGCCCGTACGACGGTGACGAAGTAGTGCAGCTCTACGCCACCTATCCCGACAGCAACATCAACATGCCTCATCAGCAGCTCCGCGCTTTTGAACGAGTTAGCATTGCAGCAGGACAGACACGCGAGGTGCTTCTCAACGTCAGTCGCCGCGACCTGACATACTGGAATGTTGAAAGCCACGCCTTCGTGCCTGTTCCTGGCATCGTCAGGTTCGACATCGGCAGTAGTTCGGCCGATTTGCGCACCTTTGTCAATATCAAGAATTAGCATGGCCGGCATCTACGTCCACATTCCTTTCTGCCAGAGCCGCTGCATTTACTGCAGCTTCTACTCCACCGTTGACCTGAAGTTGCGTCAACGTTATGTCGATGCCGTATGCCATGAGTGGCTGTTGCGCAAAGACGAGTTGGCAGAACCCACAGAGACTATCTACTTCGGAGGGGGAACCCCCAGTCAGCTGACCATTAGCCAGCTGCAACAGGTGCTGGGCATCCTGCCAACAGGAGCCAAGGAAGTCACCTTAGAGTGCAACCCCGACGATGTCACTGACGACTTTGCCGACGCTATATCGCACATGCCCGTCAGCCGCATTTCCATGGGAGCTCAGACGTTCGACGACAACCGCCTGCGGTTCCTGCATCGCCGCCATACAGCCAATCAAGTCTCGGATGCTGTCGTACGGCTTCGTCAGGCCGGCATCCGTAACATCAGCATCGACCTGATGTACGGTTTCCCAGCAGAGACATTGGACGAGTGGCGACGCGACATTGATGCCGCACTGGCGCTTAACGTGGAACACATCTCCGCCTACTGTCTCAGCATCGAAGAAGGTACCATCCTCCACCGTATGGGCATTGCACCATGCGACGAAGAACAGGAGTTGCAGATGTACGAACTGCTGACCGACCTGCTGACGGCCGCTGGTTACGAACACTACGAGATTTCCAACTTCGCCCTTAAAACTTCCAATGGGGACAGCTGGCGGTCTCAGCACAACAGCAGCTACTGGCACGAAGTGCCCTACATCGGACTGGGTGCTGCAGCCCACTCGTTCAGTGGACGATACCGCCAGTGGAACGTCAGCGACATCAACCGCTACATCAAGGCCATCGAACAAGGACAGATACCCTGCGAGCGTGAACTGTTAGACGACGACACGCGCTATAACGACCTCGTCACCGTAGCCCTGCGCACCAGCGACGGTCTTGACCTCAACCTGTTGTCCGAGCATCACCGCTGCTACTGTCTGAAAGAAGCGCAACGTTACATCGACTTCGGGCTGCTGCGACGAGACGGCGAACGACTGATACTCACTCGCAAAGGTCTCTTCGTCAGCAACGATGTCATGTCGTCACTCATTTACGTTTAACCATGATGACATTTAGTTGGCAACAGCGTCTTTACCTTATATATAATAGGAGCATACAATGAATACTTGGAAAGCTAATCTCGAAGAAACCAAGCAGCGATACATCAACTGGTGGAACCACAAAGGCATAGTGCTCAACATGTGGGAACACTTTCAGGACGGTGTCAAACCACACGCCGACATTCCAGCACCAAAGCCCTATCGTGATTTGAACCAACGGTGGTTCGACCCAGAGTGGAGAGCCGACTATCTGGACTGGTATGTGGCCCACTCGTCACTCATGGCCGACATGTTGCCCGTTGCCAACACCCAGTTGGGTCCTGGTTCATTGGCAGCCATCTTAGGTGGTGTCTTTGAAGGCGGCGAGGACACCATCTGGATTCACCCCGACCCCAACTATACCGACGACATCAAGTTTGACCCTAACCATCCCAACTGGCTGCTGCACAAGGAGCTGCTGAAGGCCTGCAAGCGCAAGGCGCAAGGCCACTACTACGTAGGAATGCCCGACCTGATGGAGGGTTTGGACGTGCTGGCAGCCCTTAAAGGTACTGACCAGGTGCTACTCGACACCGTCATGCAGCCTGAGGTGCTGGAGCAGCAGATGCAACAAATCAACGACATCTACTTTCAGGTGTTCGACGAACTGTACGACATCATCCGCGAGGGCGACGAGATGGCTTTCTGCTACTTCTCCTCATGGGCACCAGGCAAGATGTCGAAGTTGCAGAGCGACATATCAACAATGATCAGTCAGGACGACTACCGCCGCTTCGTACAACCCTTCATACGCGAGCAGTGCCAGAAGATAGACTACACCCTCTACCATTTGGACGGTGTCGGAGCCATGCACCACTTGGATGCCCTTTTGGAAATAGACGAGCTGAATGCCATCCAGTGGACACCCGGCGTGGGTGAGCCGCAAGGCGGCAGTCCCAAGTGGTACGACCTCTATAAGAAAATCCTTTCGCACGGAAAGAGCATCATGGCCTGTTGGGTGACCCTTGACGAACTGCGGCCGCTATTGGACAATATCGGCGGCGACGGCGTACACATTGAGATGGACTTCCACAACGAACGAGAGGTAGAACAGGCTATGCGCATCGTAGAGGAATACCAGAATAGTGCTGTTTCAAGTGTAAAGAACAACATGACGGCACCCGTCATCCATGTTCCCTCCGACGATGAAGCCGACCGTGAGGTGCAACACATCATTGACACCATAGAGCGTCCCTCCTTAGAAACGAGGCTGAAGACGGGCATGCTGGTCCTCGACGGTGCTATGGGCACTATGATACAACAGTATCAGCTGAATGAAGAAGCCTTCCGAGGAGCCCGCTTTGCCAACCACCCCACCGACCTGAAAGGATGCAACGACGTGCTGTCTCTAACGGCCCCCTTCGTCATCAGTGACATTCATCGCAAGTACCTCGCTGCCGGTGCTGACATTATCGAGACCAACACCTTCAATGCCCAGCGCATATCCATGAACGACTATGGTCTGCAGGACTACTGCCGTGACATCAATCTTGCTGCCGCCCGGCTGGCCCGACAGTGTGCCAATGAGTTCAGTACGGCAGCACATCCCCGCTTTGTCGTTGGCAGCATCGGTCCCACTAACCGTACCACAAGCATGGACACCAGTGGAGAACCATTAGACACGGAGACACTGTGCACAGCATATACCGAACAGATTCAAGCACTGAAGGAAGGTGGCGTAGACGCCTTGTTAGTGGAGACCGTCTTCGATGTAGAGAATGCCCGCATAGCCATGGCGTGTGCCAAAGACACTGCCCCCGAACTACCATTGATGCTCAGTTTCAGCGTTTCAACGCCTGACGGGCACAACATGCTGGGGCAGAACATCCTGGATTTCGTTGCAAGTCTTGACTTTGTGCCTTTCTCTATCGGCATCAACTGCATAGCCGACATCAAAGCCATGACACTGCTGGTTCAGAAGCTGGCTCGCTTTGGTACGAATGTCAGCCTCTACCCAAATGCCGGCATGCCTGACGGACAAGGCCGTTACTCCAAGACTCCCGAAAGTCTTGTCGCCGACCTGTGGCCACTCTTACAGGGGCACCATCTCAGTATCGTCGGAGGATGCTGCGGTACTACTGACCGACACATTAATCTCATAGCCCAAGCCTTAGAGCCTGTCCCCGGCCTGCGCCTGTCTGCTTTAGAGGTTAATGGTGAGAAGTTAGAGGTTAACACTCAACACCCAACACTCAACACTCAACACCCAACACTCAACACTCAACACCCAACACTCAACACTCAACACTCCGTCTTCGAAGCCATTGTTGCTGGGAAAAGCGACGACTGCGCCACAGCCACCCATCAGGCCTTAGAGGCGGGTCAACAGCCCCAAGACATCATCAATAACGAGATGATTCGCGCCATGGGCGAGGTAGGTCAGCGCTTTCAGAACGGCAAAGCCTTCGTGCCCCAGCTGCTGATGGCCGGTCGCGCCATGAAGGCCGGTCTGGAGGTATTGAAACCATTGATGGCCGGTCAGCAAGTCACCTCGTTAGGCAAGGTGCTCATAGGCACCGTCAAGGGTGACCTGCACGACATCGGCAAGAATCTGGTGGCTTCCATGCTGGAGGGCTGTGGCTTTGAGGTAGTCAACATCGGCATCGATGTGTCTGCCGACACCTTCGTCGAGGAAATCAAGAAGAACCGCCCCGACATCCTGGCCATGTCGGCTCTGCTTACCACCACAATGGGGTATATGAAGGAGGTGATAGACGCCCTTCAGGCTGCTGGCATCCGCGACCAGGTGAAGGTGATGGTGGGCGGCGCACCCGTCTCGCAAGGTTTTGCCGACGAGATAGGTGCCGACGGCTACTCTGACAATGCCAACTCGGCTGTTACCGTAGCCAAGCAACTACTTGGCAGGCTTTAGCTTCCGCTTGTAGCATTGTTGAAAATCGCAGAGTCCGCAGGTATAGTCGAGCCTGCGGACTTTTTCGCCTACACCGATAATGCCGCTAACACTCTTGATGGGTACCATGAGTGAAGAATCTGTCAAGCGTACACCGCATGTATTACCGTTGAATAGAGGAAAAAGCAACTGTTGCTGCGACACATGCCACCCGCAGTAGCCTGGCGAGAAGCGGTTGGTATGCTGCCAGCCCAGTTTGTCGATACTCTCCTGCAAATGTTCCTCCATGCGGTCGGCAGTCTTCTCTGCTATCACGGAGCCCAAAGCGTCGGCAATGAAGATACGCACCATATCGCCAGCGTCTTTCAGTCGCTGCTGATAAGCTTCAAACTCCATACCACTGGTACAGATGAAGAGCACATAGGCATCCGCACCATGCAACTGTCGCAGGATGATGCGTCCCATGTCGAAATCAGGCTGCAGTCTGACCACCTGATAGCAGAAACGCGGACGAAGCCACCCCTGCACCTCACCGATGACACCCAGCGTCTCACGCTGCGTCGCCTTATCAGGTTCGGCATCGCGATAGCCCATCTGCTCATAGACGTCGGCAAGCGATATCTGCAAGTCTTCGTATGTCAGCGTCTTCTCCGTCACTGTTTGTTGTAGTCTGCCAAAGCCTCGAAGAAAGCGTCTATGTTTGCCATAGGAGTTTGCGGAGGAGTGTCGCAACCACTGCTCAGCACAAAGTTAGGGTAAGTAGCCATTCTTTCCAACAAGTCGAGAACGGTCTGGCGCATCATGTCTGGCGTACCGTCCTTGAACACCGACACCGGGTCGATGTTTCCCATGGCCAAAGCCGTAGGCGGAACATCCCTGATGACCTCCTCCATCTGACATTTGTTGCCAAAATGGTAGGCAGCAGCACCCGTGGCCACCATGGCTTTGGTGCAATGCCCCGTATTACCGCAGTTATGCAAGACAACGGCAAACGTGTCATCCTGCACACTATCTATGATTCGCTTGACATACTGCGACGAGAAAGTCAGGCAGTCGTCGTTCGACATCAGGCCTGCGGCAGGCTCCGCCATCATCACACCGTTGGCACCAGTCAGCTTCAGTGCCTGGCAGTATTTCTCGATGAAGTCGGTACACTTCTGCAACAGCGTGTGGGCTGCCTCGGGATGTTCGTAAATCAGCACCATGATGTCCGACATGTCATACAATCGGCCGGCCAGCGAGAACGGTCCAATACATCCCGCCAGCAGCGGACGGTCGGTGACGGCCTTGGCCGCCAGCAGGTTGGCTTTCAGGTATTGCGGTATGCGGCCGGCCCTGAGCGACGGCACCTGCAGGCTGTAAATGCTTTCCACATCTGGCAACAGCCTGCTGCTGACAGCCGGAACGGCATCATCGCTGAAGGCCACTTCGGCACCAAAAGCCTCAGCCTCGGTGGTGAGATCCATTATCGTCGCTGCCGCAACACTCGGGTAACGCCGTGTCAGCGTCATCACAGCCTCATAGTGCACCCTGCCGTCGCTGACTGCCTGCCGCACGGTATGGCCGTTCTGCTCTATGCCCGGATGCGTCATCACAGGCAGTGCTGTCACCTCCCGCAGCCTGATGACATCAGCCATCCACTGTCGCATATTCATCTTCATCGGTTTCTTTTTGTTTATTCTAAGACGGGAAGTCGGGCTTTTTGTCACCACGTCCATTGATGACATTTCATTGCTGTCAGCGTCTTAATAGTATATGAAACATGTATTCACCGCACTACTCTTCTTCACCGTCACGCTGGCACATGCCGCCGAGATTGTCGTCCACGAGGGAGAAAGCATCCACAACGCTTTAAGGCAGGCCCGCGAATGGCGACGCACCAACGATGCACGCTGCAAAGGCGGCATCACCATCACCATCGAAGCAGGACGATACTACATGCAGGAACCGCTGTTCCTGCGCCCCGAGGACAGCGGCACCAAGGAGTCGCCTCTCATCATCCGCGGCATTGGAGAGAACCACAAGAGCTACATCTGCGGCGACGCCCGTCAAAAGCATACGCAGGTGTGGCCTACGGAGGGTATGGAGCGCTTGATAGCCTTTAACACCACCGACCGCACTATCACCATTCCCACCCCACCGAAGAACGTACTCGATTCGCTGAAACCACACCTCTCACCTCTTACCTCTCACCTCTCACCTCTTGAAATGGTAGTCCACCAACGGTGGGCCATCGCCATCCTGCGCGTCAAGGAGATGAAGGTGCAGGGCGCCAAGACCGTTGTCAGCTTCATGGAGCCGGAGAGCCGCCTGGAGTTCGAGCACCCCTGGCCTCAGCCCGTCATTGGGGGTGAGCGCGGTAACTCGTCATTCCTGCTGCGCACCACCGAACAGCGCGACGGCATCGAACAGCTGGCCATCATCGACGGTGCAAACTATGTAACGTTCGACAACATCACCTTCGCACGCACCTGTTGGAACCGTCCCCTGCACAAAGGACACGTCACGCTGCAAGGCGGATTCCCGCTCGTGGATGCTTATAAACTAAAAGAGAAGCCCGGACTGCCGTGGGACAGCGGACTGGAGAACCAGGCATGGGTGGAACGCCCCGTCAGTGCCGTCACTGTTCGCAACGCCCACCATGTAACCTTCGACAGGGTAGTGTTTGAAGGTCTGGCCGCCACGGCCCTCGACTTTGTCGACAACATCAGCGACTGCCGTGTGCAGGGCTGCACCTTTGGCAACATTGGCGGCACGGCCATCATGGGCGGCTCCTTTGCCGAAAGCCCTCGCGAGGTTCACCGTCCCTACACCGACCTGGCCAGTCGCTGCCAGCGGCTGACCATCGAGAGGAACGTCATCGTCGATGCCGCCACTGAGGACTGGGGAGCCGTAGCCATTGGCTTGGGCTATGTACGCGACTGCACCATCAGCAACAACTACGTGAACCGCGTCAACTATTCGGGCATCTGCGTCGGTTGGGGATGGACACCGCTCGACACGGGCATGAAGAACAACCGCATCATCGGCAACAGTGTCAAAGGCTATGCCCGTCAGCTCTACGATGCCGGTGGCATCTATACGCTCTCGAACCAGCCCGGTTCCGTCATCACGGGCAACGACATCAGTCAGCCCTACCCTGCCCCCTACGCCACCAACAACCGCGGTTTCTGCATCTATCTGGATGCGCATACCGACGGATTTACCATCGAGAATAACACCACGGAAGGCCGACTTATTCGTCGCGACGAGATAGGCGACAACCATCCCGGTCCCAACCTTATATTCAAACAATGAAACTAACCAACTACCACCTATTTGACTTCATGGACTTCTCTGACTTCAAGTCAGGGTGTGGCGTTACGAACGACCCTTCACTACAGAAGGATGAAGCTCTCTGGAAGGCATACGCACCTACCAACATACAGGAGCATGACGGCGACATCATAGTCACCATTCCCTATCAAAAGCAACTGCATCAGGAGGACATGGCGCCTGACACCACAGCAGCACAGCAGAGCTACGACCTCATTATCCGCGCCTACGAGCCCAACATCCTGCGCCTGTTCACCACCATGAGCGGTGACGAGATGACCGAGCAGGACGACATGCTGCTGTTTGCGCCAGAGGTAAAGCGCATACCTCTTTCTATAAAGGACAATGGCGGAATCGTAGTAATCAGTAAAGCCTCCCCTCGGGGAGGTTTGGTGGGGGCTATCGACCTCAGCGAACCCAAACTGGACCACTGGAGCGACCTGCTGCCTGCACCGCAGCCTGCGCCCTTCATCACCTTCTATCCCGATGGCGACGAGACGAAGGGCATAGCCTTGAGCGACGACCATTTCTCGCCGCCCCGCTACGATGCGCTACCCTTGGGCTTCTGTTCGGTAAGCCGAGGCAATGCCCCGGCCACCAAGACCGAACGCGCCACCATCAGCTTCAAGTGCGAGTCTGACGAGTGCTTCGTAGGCACGGGCGAGCGCTTCCGCAAGATGGACCTCAGCGGCCAGACCTTCCAACTGAAGAACCAGGACGGCCAGGGCGTCAATAACCGCCGCTGCTACAAGAACATCCCGTTCTACCTGTCGAGCCGCATGTATGGTGCTTTCTTCCATACCAGCGACTACTGCAAACTGTCGCTCGCCGACCACTCCACACGCTCAGTACAGTTCCTCAACGACCATGCCACGTTAGACGTCTTTCTCATCGGAGGCAAGACTCCCGAGCAGATTCTGCGCGGCTATCGCATGCTGACAGGTTTCCCGCAGATGCCGCCGCTGTGGTCGTTCGGCATCTGGATGAGCCGCATGACCTACTTCTCTGCTGACGAGGTGAACGAGATTTGCGACCGTCTTCGCCGCGAACATTACCCCTGCGACGTCATCCACCTTGACACGGGCTGGTTCCGCACCGACTGGCTTTGTGAGTGGAAGTTCAACCCCGAGCGCTTTCCTGACCCCAAGGCTTTCGTCCAGCATCTTAAAGACAACGGTTTCAAGGTTTCCCTGTGGCAGTTGCCCTATGTGGCTCAAGGGGCAGAACAATTGGAAGAGGCAAAAGCCAACAGGTATATCAGTCAAGCAAGCCCCCTCCAAACCTCCCCGAGGGGAGGCTTAGAACCTGATGAAGCTGTGAATAATATGTCCCCCTCGGGGGACAACAGTGGGGCTTCAGGGGCTTCCTCGAACTTCTCGGCCCTCGACTATGCCGGTACCATCGACTTCACCTACCCCAAAGCCACTGAATGGTACAAGAACCAACTGCTGCGTCCGCTGTTGGAGATGGGTGTCAAATGCATCAAGACCGATTTCGGCGAGAACATCCACATGGACCACCAGTACCATGGCATGACACCCGAGCGGCTGAACAACCTCTACGCCCTGCTCTACCAGCGCGCCGCCTACGAAGTCACCAAGGCAGTGACGGGCGACGGCATCGTATGGGCACGCGCGGCCTGGGCCGGCTGTCAGCGCTATCCATTGCACTGGGGCGGCGACTCCGAGTCGTCGTGGGCAGGCATGGCCGGTTCGCTGAAAGGCGGGCTGCATTTCGGTCTGAGCGGTTTCGCCTTCTGGAGCCATGACGTGCCAGGCTTCCACTCCACTCCCGACTTCATGAACAGTCCCGTGGCCGACGACGTCTACGTGCGCTGGACGCAGTTCGGCGTCTTCTCCTCGCATATCCGCTACCACGGCACCAGCAAGCGCGAGCCGTGGCACTACCCCGACATTGCTCCCATCGTGAAGCGCTGGTGGAAGCTGCGCTACAAACTGCTGCCCTACATCGTCGAGCAGGCCGAACGCTCCTGCCGTACCGGCTACCCCATGGTGCGTGCCCTCCTGATGCACCACCCGTACGACCGCCAGGTGTGGCACATCGACGACGAATACTACTTCGGCTCCGAGTTTCTGGTCTGTCCTGTGATGAACAGCGAGGGCCGTCGCGACATCTATCTGCCCGAGGGGGCCGAGTGGGTCAACTTCTTCACGGGCGAGCGTCTGCAGGGCGGCCGCTGGTACTATGATGTAGAGGTGCCGCTCGACCACATGCCGGTATTCGTGCGCCCCGGTGCCCACATTGCCCTTTATCCTGACGATGTAGACTCTACCGACGACATGGACCTGAGCCGTGCCGTCACCATCGAGATTACCAAGGAATATAAAGGCATCACCTTTTAGTAATGATAAAAAATAACTTGGGACGAAATTATTTATGGAACACAAAGACACAAAGACACAAAGAATTGAGCTGGTCGCAGTGTCAAGAAAACCAAACTTTGTGTCTTTGTGTCTTCGTGTTCAGTCTAAATCATACCAATTTATTTTTTAACGGTTACTTAACTATGAACGAAAACGTAAATCGAAAACGTAAATCGTAAATCGAAAATAAGTAATATGGAAAGTCACTACATGCAAGGCCTCGACTGGGCTATCTTAGGACTCTATTTCGCCGTACTCCTCGCCATTGGGGTATGGGCCAGTACGAAACGTAAGAAAGAAGGGTCGCTGTTCCTTGCCGAGCACTCGCTGCGCTGGCACCACATCGGCTTCTCCATGTGGGGCACCAACGTCGGCCCCTCCATGCTCATTGCCTCAGCCTCAGCGGGATTTACCACGGGCATCGTCTCCGGCAACTACGCCTGGTACGCCTTTGTCTTCATCGCCCTGCTGGCCTTTGTCTTCGCCCCCCGCTACTTAGGTGCCAACATCTCGACGCTGCCCGAGTTCATGGGGTTGCGCTTCGGACAGAGCACGCGCAACATACTGGCGTGGTACACCATCGTCACCGTCATCATCTCCTGGTTAGCGCTGACGCTGTTCGCCGGCGGCGTGCTCATCCGTCAGGTCTTCGACATTCCCATGTGGACGTCGGCTCTCGTGCTGGTCATCATCTCGGCCTTCTTCACCATGATGGGCGGACTGAAGGCCGTAGCCTATACCAACGTCTACCAGATGGTGCTGCTCATCGTCGTGTCGCTCGTCCTCGTCGTCGTGGGTCTCGACCGCGTGGGTGGCGTGTCGGCACTGGTGGCCAAGGTGCCTGCCGACTACTGGGTGATGTTCAAACCCAACTCTGACGAGGCCTTTCCGTGGCTGCCCATCCTGCTGGGCTACCCCGTCATGGGTGTCTGGTTCTGGTGCACCGACCAGAGCATGGTGCAGCCTGTGCTTGCCGCCAAGGACTTACGCGAGGGACAACTTGGCACCAACTTCACCGGTTGGCTGAAGATTCTGGACGTGGCACTCTACATCCTGCCCGGCATCATCTGCTTTGCCCTGTTCGGCGACACACTGAAAAACCCCGACGAGGCCTACCTGACGATGGTCGAGAACCTGTTCCCCGTAGGCATGGTGGGCTTAGTGTTCGCCGTGCTGACAGCCTGCCTGGTCAGTACCATCGGCTCGGCACTCAACGCACTATCGACGGTGTTCACCATGGATGTATATGTCAAGAACTTCAAGCCTGGTGCACCCCAGTGGGAGATTAACCTCGTAGGGCGCATCGTCGTGGTCATTGGTGCCGTACTGGCCATTGTGATGACCGTAGCCATCGACGCCATTCAGGGGCTGAACCTTTTCAACGTCTTCCAGTCGGTGTTAGGATTTATTGCACCGCCCATGGCCTCCGTCTTCCTGTTAGGCATCTTCTGGCGCCGCTGCACACGCCGTGCCGCCAACTTCTGCCTCACCGTCGGTACGGTGTTCTGCCTCACCGTCGGCATCCTCTACCTCTGGCCGCCCCTGTGGCTTACGTCGTGGCTTGCCGCGACCGGCATCGCCCTGCCCCACTTCATGATGCTGTCGTTCTACCTGTTTGTCATCCTTGTTGTCTCGATGGTCGTCATCTCGCTGACTGACAGTGACAAGACGGAGTACACCATCCCAGCCCCCATTCACGAGAACGTCTCGCGCCTGGCCGTGACCCTATGGATAGTGCTGGCTGTTGTCATGGTCAGCCTCTATGTCTACTTCAACTAAGCGACGGCCATGGCTACACACAACGAGTTAGGACGATGGGGCGAGGACATGGCAGCAGCCTATCTGCAACGCAAAGGCTACACCATAGTGGAGCGCGACTGGCGGTCAGGCCATCGCGACATCGACATCATTGCCTTGGACGAGGATGCAGTAGTCTTCGTCGAAGTGAAGGCACGCCGCAACCGTCTCTTCGCTGACCCTGAGCAGGCCGTGGACTGGCACAAGCTGAACAGCCTGCGCACGGCCGCCAACCACTACGTCAAGAGCCGTGGCATCAGGCAGGAGATACGGCTGGATGTCGTCACAGTGACAGGCTGTCCCGACAGCGAACCCCTCATCGAACATATCCGCGACTTCCAGTGGTAAGGGCTGAAAGACATGACAAAAGCCCCTGCCGCACGTCTAAACTATAAACTATGAAAAAACTACTCATCCTTTGTCTCGCCTGTTGCTCTATGACAGCAACCGTCAGGACGGCCACGGCTCAGGGCCTCACCGACATGAGCCACAGCAAACAAGCACTGATGCAGAATCTGCCGCTCGGAGCCACCCAATGGACGGGAGGCTTCTGGGGCGAGCGCTTCAACGTGCTCTCTACCACGGGCATTTGGTCGATGTGGGAAACGTGGAACACGCCCTACGAGACCATCGACGCCCTCGGACAGCACGGCTCGCACGGCTTTGCCAACTTCCAGGCGGCTGCAGGCACCGTCAAGGGCAAGCACCACGGTCCTCCCTTCCACGACGGCGACATGTATAAGTGGTTGGAAGCCTGTGCCGCAGTCTATGCCGTCACCAAAGACCCGAAGTTAGACGCGCTGATGGACCGCTTCATCGAACAGGTGGCGCTGGCTCAGCGTGCCGACGGCTACATCCACACGCCGGTGGTCATTTCGGAGCGCAACCAGGGTATTGACAGCCATGCCGGTACAGACAATGCTGCGGGCATCGAGATAGGCAAAGACCAGAAGCACGCCTTTGCTTCGCGCCTGAACTTCGAGACCTACAACCTGGGACACCTCATGACGGCAGGCATCGTGCACAAGCGCGCCACGGGCAAGACCACCTTGTTCGACTGTGGCCGGAAGGCCGCCGACTTCCTCTACAACTTCCTGACCAACGACGCCGCCGAGCTGTCGCGCAACGCCATCTGTCCGAGTCACTACATGGGCGCAGCCGAAATGTACCGCGAGACGGGTGACCAGAAGTACCTGCGCCTGACTGAAGGCCTTATAGCCATACGTGACAGCGTGACCAACGGCGAGGACCACAATCAGGACCGCCTGAAGTTCCGCGACCAGTATGAGGCCATGGGGCATGCCGTGCGCGCCAACTACCTCTACGCCGGCGTCGCCGACCTTTATGCCGAGACCGGCGAGGAACAGCTGAAGCGAAACCTCGAAGCCATCTGGGACGACATCGTCAACCACAAAATCTACATCATGGGCGGCTGCGGAGCACTCTACGACGGCGTGTCGCCGGACGGCACCACCTACAACCAGCCCTACATTCAGCAGATACACCAGGCCTACGGCCGCCAGTTCCAACTGCCGCAAGAGGCCGCCCACAACGAGATTTGCGCCCAGATAGGCATGCTGCTCTTCTCGTGGCGCATGTACCAGACCGACATGCACCCCAAGTACGTGGACATCATCGAGAACGAACTCTATAACGGCATCCTCTCAGGCATCTCGCTCGACGGCCGCGACTTTTTCTACACCGAGGCCCTGCGCCGCACCAACGAGTTCCCCTACACCATGCGCTGGCCCAAGCACCGCCAGCGTTACATCACCTGTTTCTGCTGCCCGCCCAACACGCTGCGCACGCTCTGCCAGGCACAGGAGTACGCCTACTCCGTCAAGGGCGACACGCTGTGGGTCAACCTGTACGGACAGAACACGCTGAAGACCAAGGACGTGGAGATAGAGCAGCAGACCGGCTACCCGTGGGACGGCCACATCACGCTGACCGTCAAGCGCGCCAAGCGGCTCGCCAGCATCCGCATGCACATTCCCGGATGGTCCGACGGCATGACGCTACGGCTGAACGGCAAGGACATCCTGGCCGAAGACCTGCGCCAACCGCGCAAGTGGAAGAAGGGTGACCAGGTGGAACTCATCCTGCCCATGAAGCCGCGGCTCATCGAGGCCAACCCGCTGGTCGAGGAGGCCAAGAACCAAGTGGCCGTCATGCGTGGCCCCATCGTCTACTGTTTGGAGGGCGAGGACATCAGTGCCACCGGCGCCTCTGCCACCGACAAGCCGCGCATCAACGACATTGCCATTCCCGCCGACGTCAAGTTCACGGAGACAACGGTGACCATTGCCGGCCACCAGATGGTGGCTTTAGAGGCCGATGTGCCCGTGGTCAACCGCGACTTCTGGGGTAAGGACGACCTCTACCGCGAGCTGCGCCCCGTCAGACAGCAGACCGCTCACATACGCCTCATACCCTATTACGCCTGGGACAACCGCGGCATTCAGGACATGTCGCTCTGGCTTCCTTTGGCGCGCTGACCAGAAAACATCAGCGACGCGATCTAATTTTATCAGCGACGGTGGTAAAAAACATCAGCGACGGTGGTAAAAAGCCCCCTCTGACGCTCAGTCCATGGGGTAGCGAACGCCCCATTTCCGGCGCAGCTGGTCCATGAGTTGCATGATGTAGAGCGTCTCCTCATGGGGCATCTCGCGCGGTTCCAGCAGCCCGTCAATAAGGGCCTGCCTGCAGGCCGAGAACTGATATTCGTAACCCGTAATCTGCCGGGGCACACGGATGGTCTCCACGTAGGTGCGGTTGGGGCCGTTGACGGTGACGGTCTGCGGATTGTTGATGTTGTCGATAATCAGGTTACCCTTCGGACCGGCTATGACGCCGATGTTGTCGCCCACACAGGTGGCTGCCGACTGCACGTTGGCTACCACACCGTTCTCCAGCACCATGGTGACGGCATTCGTAAGGTCCATGCCCTGGTCGTTCTGCACGCAGTGGCCGTCGATGGTCCGGATGGGAGCGTCGGTGAACATGCGGACAAAGTTGAGCGCATAGACTCCCACGTCGAGCAGTGCTCCGCCGCAGAGCTCCGGGCGGTGAATGCGCTCCTTGTGCATCATGTTGTAGGCCAGGGTGGCCGTGATGAGAGCAGGCTGGCCTATACGCCCGTCGGCTATCAGGCCACGAACGATGCCGACGACGGGCTGGTAGCGTGTCCAGATGGCTTCAGCAATAAAGACCTTGCGCTCGTGAGCCAGGTCGAGAATGTCCTTGGTCTGGCGGCTGTTAGCCATGAAAGCCTTCTCCACCAGGCACGCCTTGCCGGCCATGATGGCCTCGCGCGTCACGTCGTAGTGGTGGGAGTGCGGCGTAGCCACATAGATGAGGTCGACCTGCGGGTCGTTGATAACTTCGGTGTAGGAGCCGTAAGCCCGGGCTATGCCCCACTTGCGGGCGAAGCCTTCGGCCTTCTCCATACTGCGCGAGCCTACGGCATAGGCCTCGCAGTCGGCCATGCCGTTGAGTGTGATGGCGGCCTTCTCGGCTATCCATCCCGCGCCGACGATGCCGACGCGCATCAAGCTGTCATGTGTCATAGTCTTGTGTCTTATATTAGTTGTTGATTTACTGTGCCGCAGCAAGGGCGTCGAGCCAGCAGAGATAGGCCACGAGCGAGGCATTCCAGTTGATGGCTATCTCGTTGGAGGCATACGATGACATGTCGTCCAGATACGACTCGTCGGGACAGTCGGAGGGATAAGGCTGGTTGATGGTGGCCTTGTCCTGTTGTCCCGGGTTAGGACCGCCCACCAGCATGCCGGGGAAAGGTGCGACAACGCCGTCAGCCTCGGAGATGCGGTGATGGGGGTGCATGGGACTCTTGTCGCCGAAACCCGTCACGTAACAATAGCCCGTGGCGTTGCGGCCCAGCAGGTAGTCGGCGTTCTGCAGCGCATAGCGGCGGTACTGCTGTGTACCCGTCAACCGGTCGGCATAGAGCATGAGCATAGCCTGACAGCACAGTTTTTCACTGAGACAGCCCCAGCCGAAGTCGGAGGCGCGGTTGCCGAAGGGCGACTGGAACGACGAGGTGCCCACGCCTTTGACGGCGGCATCGCAGCAGGCCAGCAGCTGAGTCTTCATCGCATCGTACAGGGCTGACTTGCTGTCAGCCAGCCACTCGAAGGCTCCCAGCGAAGCCACCCCACCCCACGACGGCGTGGTGAACAGCGTGGGCGCGTGCTGACGGGCATCGTCCATGTAGCACTGGCGACCCGTCAGCCGATAGAGCGCGGAGGCAGCCCAGAAGAACTCGTCGCCGGTGTGCTCGTCATCGTAGGCGCCCGTGGTGACGGCAGGGTCCTTCAGGTCGGACTGATGGTAGTAGACGGCGGGGTGCTCCTTGGCCCACTGGTAGGCACGTTCGGCCTGTGCGGCGGCTTGGGCCGCAAAGCCGGGATAGTCGTGCTGGAACGGCTCGAAGAGCCGGGCCGCATCGGCCATGACGGCAGCGAAGTCGAGTGTGGCCGCCGTGCTCTTGGCCACGACGTAGCGCGGCTGGCGGCAGTCCTGCGGCATGATGAAGCCCTCGAAGTTGGGTGTGGTCAGTTTGTGGTAGACACCGCCGTCGTACGGGTCTTGCATCGTCTGCAGCCAGCGCAGGTTGAACATCATCTCGTCCAACAGGTCAGGGGTCTGGTTGCTGCTTTCCGGAATATTGGTGTTGAGTTTGGCAAAGTAGACGGGAAGCTGGTCGTAGGCGGCGAACATCAGTCCGATGCTGAAGGCTGAGTTGACCACATATTTATTATAGTCTCCCGCATCGTACCAGCCCAATGGCGAACTGACGACGGTGCCTGCAGGACGAAGCAGCGAGGCGGCTGACGGGTGCACCAGCACGCTGGTGTCAGGATGGCCTGCCGGACGGTTGTAGGCACCGCCCATGTCAATGGGCACACCCGAACGGATGAGGTAGAACAGGCGCAGGGCACTGGTGGCGATGTCGCCGTAGGGACGGTCGGCCACCGTCAGCCGGCACTGCTGGCCGCCCACGGTGAGCCGGTAAGTGCCCGTCAGCGTCAGGTCGCCTAAGTCCACGACATAGCGTGTCTTGCCCGACAGGGGCGAAACGGCCTTGCGCACCTGTCGGGGCTTCAAGACGCGACCGTCGGGCGTGGTGACGCGCAGCTTACCCTTGGGGTTGGTGCCTTCTATAACTACTACTTTCTCCTGCTGGGGGTACATGCCGACTTGGTTGCGACGTATCTGCACCCCGCTGCCGGCCTGCATGCTCAGGGCAACGCAGGCCAGCGCAATGGTCGATAATGACTTTTTCATTGGTTATTGGCGTTTTAAGCCGGGCTTGTCTTCATCCGCGTGCCAGATTATAGATTGCCTCCATGTCCTTGGGATAGAGCACCATCAGACCGCCGGGATGACGGGTGTCGTCGCGGCTGCACTTGCGCACCATCTCCTTGATTTCGTCGTCGGTGATGTCGCGACCTATGAGTTCCTTGATGTTGGTGGGCATGCCAATGGCACGATAGAAGCGCTCGACGGCCTCAATACCCCTGAGTGCGGTGCCCTCGGGGTCGGTGTAGTCGTTGGGGACATCCATCACGTTGACGGCAAAACGCACGAAACGGCGCAGGTTCCGGTGCATGGTGTAGCGCGCCCACGACGGCCAGACGGCAGCCAGTCCGGCACCGTGGGTGACGTCGAACATGGCACTGAGCTCGTGCTCCAGCTGGTGGGTAGCCCAGTCTTCCTGCACGCCCATGCCTAAGAGTCCCCAATGGGCCACGCTGCCACCCCACATGATCTGGGCACGCTGGCGATAGTCCTCAGGATGCTTCAGCACGGCGAAGACGGCATTCTTGATGGTGCGCAGGGTAGCCTCTGCCAAGGCCGTGGTCAGGTCCATGTCGTCGTCCACAGTAAAATAGCGCTCGAAGATGTGCAGCATCATGTCCGTCACGCCGGCTGCCGTCTGGTAAGGGGGCAGCGTAAAGGTGCGCTCGGGGTTCATGATGGCAAACTTGGGACGCAGCAGGTCGTTGCCGTAGCCTATCTTCATGTCACCATCCTCGTTGGTAATGACCGTGGCGGGACTCATCTCGCTGCCTGCTGCGGGAATGGTAAGCACGCTGGCCAAGGGCAGTGCGCGCGTCAGCCGGGCCTTGCCCGTGTAGTAGTTCCACACCTCTTCGTCAGGATTGGCCACACCCATGGCGATGGCCTTGCACGAGTCGATGACACTGCCGCCGCCAACGGCAAGGAGGAAGTCGACACCTTCCTGACGGCAGAGCTTGATGCCTTCGTGCACCAGCGACAGGCGCGGATTGGGCACCACGCCGCCCAAGGTCACAAAGCCGATGCCGCCCTCACGCAGCAGACCGCAAATCTTGTCAAGCAGTCCCGATTTCACTGCACTCTTGCCACCATAGTGCACCAGCACCTTTGTGCCACCATACTGCTTCACCAGAGCAGCCACCTGCTCCTCACTCTCACGTCCGAACACCACCTGTGTCGGCGCGAAATAATTAAAATCTCTCATTGGTTCTTTAATGCATTAAAAAGGTTAGTGATGTTCATCATTAGACGAACATCACTAACAAAGGTTTAATGCCGTTTGCTTTTATGTTGCCCGAAGTGGGTGGTACGCAGTAGCGTTTCGGCCTTTTCTATCATCTCCGTCAATTGTGGCGTAGGTTTTTCTTCCTTGCGGGCCAGGGCGAGGAACTGCTCATAGTACTTCTTGGCCTCCTGACCGTCTGGAAAGAAGTAATAGTAGGCACTGGCTATATTATAATAGGTAGCAATAGAGGAAGGGTTATATGCCAAATGCTCTTTCCATGAGGCTACGGCCTCTGCGTAGTGTTCGGTCAGGTAGTATCCCTCGCCTTGCGACAGCGTGATGGCTCGCATGGCTGTGGTGTCGGGCTTCATCAGTTCCAAAGCCACGTTGAGATACTCCAGTCCTTCGGCGAAGCGCTTAGTATCAATACTGACCACGCCCAGACGCCAGGCACAATTGGCATGTTGCATGCCGCTGGCGAAGAAGGCTGTCTTCAAGCACTGGTAGGCCTGTTCCAGCGAGTCTATCCTGCTATAGCACATACCGGCGGAATAGAGGGTGCTGAAAGCGGAGTCTCCCTGCTGCAGCAAACGACCATACATTTTGGCTGCCGCCGTATAGTCGCCGTTCAGCAGCCAGGCTTCGGCTGCAGCACGATTGACGAGGATGTTGGTTGAGTCCTTCAATGTGTATATCATTGCACAGACAATGCCTTTCTGCGGCTGATTACTCCTGGCATAGGCCAGCGTGAGACCAGCCACCACCTCGCCGTCCTTCGGGTAGCGCTCCAAAAGCCGGGCGGCCCAGTACATGTAAGAGTCCATGTCGCCCTGCTGTCTGTAGCTGTTGGCCAACTGTCGGAAGGCATCGTGCGTCAGACTGTCCTCGGACATGTTCTTCAGCAGTTCCGTGGTCTCCCGATAATTAGCACGCTTATACTGACAATCTGCCAACTTCAGCCGGATCTGACGGGGAACGCAATCCTCTGGCACGTAAGGCTTCGACATGCTGAAATCCGCATCCATCGAGAAACGGGTGATACCTTGAGCCTGTGCCTGATTATATGCCTGCTGATAGTATTTCAACGCCTCGAAGGTATTGTACTGCTGCATCAGGCTGTCACCCCGCTGCACAAGCAGGGCCAGCGAGTCAAGAGCCTCGCCCCTTGCGGCGGAAACCGCTAAGAGGGCGAGGATGAACATGAGTGATAATCTGTTCATATTAAAACGAGAGAGTGTGTTTATTCTTTCTTCTGCTTCATCTTGATGATGATGCGGTCCTTAGGCTGGCCGTCCTTGGCCTTCTCGACATCTATACTCTCGATGTCGGAAGGATTGAGGCTGCTCATCGCAATGGCATCCACCACCTGGCCGTCAATCACCACCTCAACAGGTTTGGACTTGCCCCTATGCTCCGGGCCAATCATTACATGCGATACGGCAGGCTTTTCGCTGCCTTGCAGTTGGAAGGTAACAGGTATAGTGTACTTCACACGGACGGCCTCACCGTTCTGCCTGCCGGGAATCCACTGGGGCATGACGCTGACTACACGCAGGGCCTCGGCATCCAGCTCTGGCGATACAGACTTGACGATCTTTGCCTCTGTGATGCTGCCATCCTTCTCCACGACGAAGTTGGCAATCACACGTCCCTGTATGCCAGCCTTATGAGCGGTCTCAGGATAACGGATGTTCTGGGCGAGGAACTGCATCATTGCTGCAGGCCCGCCTGGAAACTGGGGCATCTGCTCCACCACATCGAAGGGCTTAACAGTTTTGCCCACTTTCATGCCGTTAGGCATTTCTACTGGATTGATTTGCTGTTGCTGTGCAGGAACTTCCTGCTCTATCACTACAATCTCATTCGCGCCGTTGGCACTGATCTTGGCATTCTGTTTGCCCTTCTTGATGATTTGTTTCTTTTGGGGCGTATCATACTGATAGTCAGTGACGGTCTCGGCATTCAGGGCAAGGGCGGTGCCGACGATGGGCAGCAGGGCCAGCAGCTTCACAAGATGGCTGCGCTTGGTTTCTTTATGTATCATCATACGAATACGGTTTTTGAGGGTACTGTGGGAGATACCGTTCGCAATGGAGTACCCGCCAATGCTCGCGGCTTTCGTGATTAACAGGTATTGATATTGACGCGCATTGAACCCCTGAGAGAGTACTGCACCGTCGGCCTCGTATTCGTGGATGGCGCGCAAGTCCTGATGCAGCATCCACATGGCGGGGTTAAACCATTGGAGGGCGGTGAGGGTATCAACGAGGAGCAGGTCCCAGGAATGATGGAGCCTGATGTGTCCCCGTTCGTGGGCAAGGATGGCGGCATCGTGAGCCTCATAATCCTCGCGGTCCATCATGATATAGTGCATCCAACTGAAGGGCGACACCGGCCGGTCTGTCACGCAGACGACGGTGCCGTCGTCCAAAGGATGCTGCTCACTCTTTCGAATCAGACGAATGACTCTGACCAGCGATACGATGGTATGGCCGAGTGTGGTGACCACACCTATTATAAATAAGGTGGGCAGGGCATAGTGCCACCAAGGCTCCTGCACTTCATCGACAACGGCCATGCCCACCTCGCCGATGGCAATCTCCGGACGAGGAGCCACCACCGTCTCGTGCATTGTGATGACACACAGCGGCAACAGGAACGAGAGCACAGCAGTGCCCAATAGCACCAGGCGGTTCACGCGGTGGAACGTCTCCTTGGCGAGCAGCAGGCGGTAACAGATATAAAACGCCAGTATCAGCACAGCCACTTTGGCATCGTAAGTCAGAAAGTCTGTCATCATTTTCGATTTACGATTTAGCGATTTTCGATTTACTATTCATGGTCCGATTGCTCTATTTGGGCTATCAGTTCACGGAGTTCCTCGATACTGATTTTCTCCTCCTTGACAAACGAGGAGACGGCCGAGAGATAGGAGTCATTAAAATAGTTCTTGATGACTCCGGCTATCGATGAGCGTCCGTACTCTTTCTCCGTCACCAACGGATAGTATTGGAAGCTGTTGCCAAACTGCCGGTGCCCCAAGAAGCCGTTCCGCTCCAGGATGCGTACCATCGTCGAGAGGGTGTTGAAGTGCGGGCGGGGTTCGGCATAGTGCTCTTGCAGTTCGCGAACGAACATCGGACCGTGCTGCCAATACAGCTCCATAATCTCTTTTTCTTTATTCGTCAGCTTTTTCATTGTCGTTGTTTGCTTTAAGTTTGTGCGTTCAAAATGCGTTGTTATCAATATCTGAATGCAAAGTAACTAAAAGTTTTCGTTACTAACAACTAACACCTTTAGTTCTTAACGTATTTTAATTAGTTTCTTTAGTTGTTAACACGTCAAAAGACTTCGATGACATTTCCCTGTGCTAATCGTCTTTAAGGTATATGAAAAATATGCTATTGATATTTACCCTCATGAGCAGCCTGCAAGCGATGGCTGCCGATATAAGCATCACCCCAGATTCATCATTACAGGATGCCGTGCGCAAAGCACGCGAGATGCGGCGATTAGGCAAAGTCAACGAAGTGACATTGCATCTGAGCGCTGGCACCTATTATCTGTACGAGCCTTTGCGGTTGCGCCCTGAGGACAGCGGACTCCGCATAGAGGGCAACGGAGCCGTCATCACTGGTGGCATGCCCGTCACGGATTGGAAGCGGCAGGGCAAATTTCTGGTTGCCAGTGTGCCCGACTTCAACGGCCGACCCGTTGACTTCCGACAGCTCTACATCAACGGAAAGAAAGCCACAAGGGCCCGCGATGTCAGCGACTTCGAGCAGATGCACCGCATCCGCACCTACGACAAACGGAACCATGTGCTCTGGGTACCCAAGAAGGCGGTGGAGAAAATAGTAAATAGTAAATCCGTAAATAGTAAATCCGAAAATAGTAAATCCGTAAATAGTAAATATCTGGAGCTGGTGTTGCACGAGATGTGGTGCACCAGCAACCTGCGCATCAAGAGCATGACGGTGCAGGGCGACTCCGTTGCCGTGCGCTTCCACGCCCCTGAGGACAAGTTGCAGTTCGAGCACCCGTGGCCCTCGCCTATGACGCCCGATACCAAGCACCCCTCGCCCTTCTACCTGACCAATGCCCTTGAGCTATTGGACGAGCCCGGCGAGTGGTATCACGACATCCGCGAGCATAAGGTCTACTACATGCCGCGCAAAGGCGAGACCATCCGCGAGGCTATCGTACCCGTGCTGACCACCCTGATGGAATTGATAGGAACCCCAGAGCACCCCGTCCGCAACATCACCATCAAGGACGTTGCCTTTCATCACACCACCTGGATGCGCCCGTCGGAGCAGGGCCACGTCCCCCTGCAGGCTGGCATGTATCTCACCGAGGCTTATAAGCTGCGCCCGCAGACAGACCGCCCCAACAACCACAAACTGGACAACCAAGGGTGGCTGGGACGCGCCGATGCGGCTGTGGAACTGCGCTGGACAGAGAACTGCAGCTTCGAGCAGTGCCGCTTTGAGCACTTGGGAGGTTCCGGACTCGACTATGTCGTGGGCTGTCGCGCAGGAAGCACCACGCGCTGCACCTTCACCGATATTGCCATGAACGGCTACGTCTGTGGCTCGTTCTCGCCCGAGGGACTGGAGACCCACCTGCCCTACCAGCCCACCGACTTCCGTGAGGTCTGCACCCGTCAGGAAGTGAAAAACTGCGAGTTCTACAATGTCACCAACGAAGACTGGGGCTGCGTGGCCATCGCGGCAGGCTACGTCAGCGGTATCAACATTGAGCACAACACCATCCACGACGTCAGCTACACAGGCATCTCGTTAGGCTGGGGCTGGAACCGCGACCTGGTGTGCATGAAAGACAACCGCGTGCACGCCAACCTCATCTACGACTACGCCCGGCACATGTACGACTGTGCCGGCATCTACACCTTAGGCAACCAGCCTGGAACCGTCATCTCGGAGAATGTAGTGCGCGACATCGCCAAGCCTTCCTACGTCCACGACCCCAACCACTGGTTCTACCTCTATACTGACGAAGGAAGCAGCAACATCACCCTGCGCGACAACTGGACGCCAGAAGAGAAGTTCCTGAAAAACGCCAACGGACCGGGCAACACGTGGGAGAACAACGGACCGCAAGTGAGCGACGACATCAAGAAACGAGCAGGAATCACCAAATAACAACACTATGGCGGAAGCAAATTCTCAACTCTTCACTCTTCACTCTTCACTTAAGAGTGTGGCGGAAGCAAATTCTTCACTCTTCACTCTTCACTCTTCAATTAAAAAGGCTACTTGGATATGGTATACCGGCGACTTTGAGGTGTGGTTAGGCAACATCTTCAACAACCGTCGCACCGAACGCGGAGCGATGTTCCCACCGTTCTGGAAGCAGGACTCGCACTACGTGACGGTGGAATTCTCGAAGGCTTTCAACTTAGAGAAAGAAGAAAGCATACGGGTGTTCGCCGAGGGAGCGTTTAACTGTGCCATTGACGGCAAACTGCAGTTTCCTGACAGCCACTACACCATCCCCGCCGGCAAACATAAGCTGAACCTGAAAGTATGGAACCAAGCCACACCGCCTGCCCTCTTCATCGACGGCGAGACCATCGTGACGGACAGCAGCTGGATGGTCACCTACGAGGACAAGTTGTGGATCGACGAGAACGGCGTGGCTCACGGTTCGGGCATCTACGTGCCCGCAGCCTCATGGAACTTCGACAGCGCCGACACCCCGCCCTCCTCATACCATCTGGAGCGCAGAGAGCAGCGTCCCGTAAGTTCTCTGACCGTTGGTCAGAGTGTGGCGTTGCATTCTCTGACCGTTGGTCAGAGTGTGGCGTTGCATTGCGAGAGTACGGCGGTAGCAAATTCTTCACTCTTCACTCTTCACTCTTCACTTTTAGACGGCACGCTCTACGACTTCGGGCGCGAGACCTTTGGCTATCTGAAAGTCAAGGACCTCAAAGGAACCCTCCGCGTCTATTATGGCGAGAGCCGTGAGGAGGCTTTAGACCGCGAGCACTGCGAGACCCTCGATGTCCTCTCCTGTCCTGCTTGCTGCGACTGTATCGCAACAAGCAAGGCCTTCCGCTATGTCTATATAGAAAAGGAGGCAGGCTCCACCTATACCGACGTGCTGATGGACTACGAATATTCCCCACACAACCTCTCGCACTCTGGTTCCTTCCGCTGCTCTGACGACGAGCTGAACCACATCTGGCAGGTGGCTGCCTACACCTTAGACCTGACGACGCGCGAGTTCTTCATGGACGGCATCAAGCGCGACCGCTGGACATGGTCGGGCGATGCCATACAGAGTTACCTGATGAACTACTACCTGCGCTTTGACACGGAGTGCGTCAAGCGCACCATCCGACAACTGAGGGGAAAGGACCCCGTGACGGCACACATCAACACCATCATGGACTACACTTTCTACTGGTTCAACGCTATCTTGGACTACTACCGCTATACGGGCGACAAAGCTTTTGTCGGCGAAATGTGGCCACGCATGGTGACACTCATGGACTACGTGCTCAGCCGTACCAACGCCGACGGCATGGCAGAAGGAAAACCTGACGACTGGATATTCGTCGACTGGGTGGACTTCCCCATGCACAAGCGCGGTACACTGTGCTTCGAGCAGATACTCTTCTGCAAAGCCCTGGAGACCATGGCCGTCTGTGCCAAACTGCTCGGAGTGAAGAACGACTACCGCGTGAAAGCAGAAACGCTCCGCAACAAAATCAAGCAGACGTTCTGGAGTTACGAGAAGCGTGCCTACCTCCACGCCATCGAGGAAGGAAAGATGAACGCCCAGATTACGAAGTTCCCCAACATGTTTGCCATCCTCTACGGCATGGCCTACGAAGAGGAGCGCAAGGAGATTATGCAGAGCGTCATGCTCAACCCCGCCATCGACCCCATCACCACGCCATACATGCGCTTCTACGAACTGGAGACGCTCTGCATGATGGGCTATCACACACAGGTGCTGCACGAGATGCGCGACTACTGGGGAGGCATGCTCCGCGAGGGTGCCACATCGTTCTGGGAAAAATATGTCCCCACGGAGTCTGGCACGCAGCATCTGGCCATGTACGGCCGTCCCTACGGCAAGTCGCTGTGCCATGCATGGGGAGCGTCACCCATCTACCTGTTAGGCCGCTACTACTTAGGCGTGCAACCCACCAAGCCGGGTTACGAGGAGTTCGAGGTGCGCCCCGTACTGGGCGACCTTGAATGGATGGAGGGCGACGTGCCCACGCCTCACGGGGTAATACATGTCCGCATGGACCGCGATAAGGTAAGTGTAAGCACCACCGCAGGACAGGGCTGGCTCATCGTCGGCGACCGCCGCGTCCCCATAGAAAGAAACAAGGAAAACATACTCCAACTCTAAACACTCAACTCAAATGCCAATACAACAAACAACAGAGGCCGTGATGAGCCTCTTCAAAAAACTGAACGCCATCCCACGACCCTCTCACCATGAGGAGGGCGTGGCCGACTTCCTGTGTGACTACGTACAGCAGCTGGGACTGGATTACGAACGAGACGAACACAACTGTGTCGTCATACGCAAGGCTGCCACACCAGGTCACGAACAGGCCACACCCGTTGTGCTGCTCAACCACATGGACATGGTGTGCGTCGGCATGGAGAACCCGCTCACCACCCCTATCGACGCCTATATCGAGGACGGATGGATGAAGGCTCGCGGCACATCGTTAGGCGCTGACAACGGCATCGGGTTGTCTATGGCACTGGCCGTGTTGGCTGACGACAGCATCATTCACGGTCCGTTAGAGGTCATTACCACCACCAACGAGGAAGACGGCATGACCGGAGCAGCCAACCTGTCGCCAGACTTCCTGAAAGGCCGCAAGGTCATCAACCTTGACTCCGAGGACTACGACACCATCACCACAGGAGCGGCAGGAGCCACCCTGCAACTGCACCGCATACCCGTCAACCGCCAACCGGCACCAGGAGGCAAGCACCGCTGGTATCGCATCACCATCGAAGGCGGTCTGGGCGGGCACTCGGGCGTAGACATCAACAAGGGACGGGCCAGCGCCGTCATCCCGGCATGGGCCATCCTGGCAGCGGTCTACAACGAGTATGACTTCGACCTGGCCAGCATCAACATCGGCGAGGCCAACGCCTCCATAGCCTCCAAGGCCGACATCATCGTCTGCGTACCCTCTGGTGAGGCTGCTGAGTTCGTCAAGTCGCAGGAGGCTTCGATGAACGAATGGCTACGCGACGAGTACGGCAAGGGCGACCCTCACATTCGCTGCTCCATCACCAAGACGGAACGCCAGGAGACCATCATCGACCGCAAGGCGTTTGAAGCCTTGCTGTCCTGTCTCGAACAGATACCGCAGGGCGTTGTCAAGATGAGCAAGGCGATGAAGGGCACCGTGGAGACCTCGAACAATGTGGGACGCATCAGCACAGCAGAGGACCACATCCTCATTTCGACCCACACACGCAGCTTCATCGACGCCGACATGACTGCACTGGCTAACGACATTGCTGCCACATTCGCTGCCCACGGAGCCACATCGGAGACGGTCATGTCGTCGCCGGCATGGCAGGAGAACCAGCAATCCGACTTCTTACGGCTGACCTCCGACGTGTTCAACGACATACTGGGATGGCGTCCCCGACTGGTAGCTATGCACTTCGTTCTGGAGGCCGGCTACTTCGTCCAGAAGTTTCCGGGCATAGAAATAGCCTGCATCGGTCCGCGCATACTGGAACCGCACTCCACCAGCGAACGCGTAGAATTGCGAACCATCGAAGACATCTGGCACGTACTCATAGAACTGCTCCGCCGCATGGCATAGCATAAAAAAATGAGGGTGTGTCAAAATGTAGCTAACTCCCCTCCTTGGAAAGGAGGGGCGGGGGGTGGTTGATAATTCGCAGGTAAATATAACATATTCGTCGATGAAATCAACCCCTCCTAACCTCCCCTTTCCAAGGGGAGGAATTAATTAGCCC